>NZ_JBITLH010000017.1:0-118813 GCF_044465125.1 Micromonospora sp. NPDC049836 | reverse complement strand
AGACCGCCGGCAAGACATCGATGGAAGCGATGCGCGCCCTGAAACGACGCCTGTCCGACATCGTCTACCGGTGCATGATCGACGACGCGGTGGCCACGGCGGCGGGCCCGGGAGGACACCGGGGAACGACTACTGACTCCAGCGTGACCGACTCTCATCCCCCAGCCGGCTCTTCGGAGAAGTCACTTCCCGGACCCGCCAAGACCCAGGATAGAACCCTCCTCCCGGCGGTGTCTTGACACAGAGGGGAGCCAGATCCGGATGCTTGGTCAAACCGGTCGGTTCCACCGAGGCCGGCGGTCGGCCGCATCTGCTTGCGTGTCAGAAGGCAAGTCCACGGGTAGGAAGAGCCGACCACGACGGGCGACTTCAGGGGAGACCGAGATCATGGTTCCCACCGCGATCGTTACCGGTGCCGGCAATGGACTGGGACGCGAAATCGCACTTGGCCTTGCCCACGCTGGTTATGGCATCGTCGTAGCCGATCTCGATGAGCGAGCCGCACAGGCGTGTGCAGACACAATCGAGGCCCGTGGAATGCCGGCCCAATCGTTGGGTGCCGACGTACGAGACCGGGGCGACCTGAACCGCATCGTGGCGGCAGCGCAGAAGCTCGGCGGTCCTCACGTGCTCGTCAACAATGCCGGCGGCTGGACCCCGCAGCAACAGTATCCGCAGGCGGCTGCTGCCGAGTGGGCCGCGACGATCAGCCTGAACCTCACCGCCCCGATGCTGCTCAGCCAGCTCGTTCTGGACCCCATGCGGGAACAAGGTGGTGGCGCGATCATCAACATCGCCTCCAGCGGTGGCATTGGCTTCGAGTCCTACGGTTCGCCGGAGTACGGGGCCGCGAAGGCTGGTCTGATTCGCTTCACCGCCAGTCTGGCCAGCTTGGAAAGCAGCCACGGGGTCCGGATGATGTGCGTCGCGCCGGACTGGATCGGGCTGAGCCGAGCCCAGGCCCAATGGGAGCGCATGAGTGCCGACGAACGTGCCGCATCTCGCCCGCTGATACCTCCGGCCGAGGTTGTCTCCGTCGTCCTGGGTCTCGTCCAAGAGGGAGTCGGTGGAACCGTGGTGGAGATGTGGGGAGGTGACCAGCCTGTCGTGCACGCCCCGTAGACCCGCGTTCGGGCATCCGCATTCGGCATGAGAGAGCTTGATCTCGGCTGGGTTGATGTCGACCGGAGTTGTCGCATCCGGGCCGCGTTGTGCGTAGCTACGGTGAGAGGCGGTCCACCAAGGCGCTGTCACGACCACAGGAGTTCCACCGATGACGCACCCTCAGACCAAGGTCCACCGCATGTTCGAGCTCGTCGAGCCGATCGCCACCGTCACCTTCTCCGAGGTGCCGAACGAGGCGTTCCTGGCCATCGGCATGCGCAACTACTGGGACGGATACTTCGCGGGCCGGGCCGCGCCGCTGGGGCTGGCGCCGGCCGAGGTGGTGCACGCGGTCTTCTACAACTTCGCCGACGGCGAGGTGGCGCGCCACATCCCATGGGTCTGGGGGAAGACCACCCCGCAGGAGGCGATCGCGGTGCGCGAGCGGGGCAGCGTCGCCGCGCTGCGGCAGATGATCGGGCAACTCGCCGACTCCCCCGATCTGGTGCGGGTCGCCGACCTCGCCACCCGAGCAGCGGTCAGCGCGCCGACCGAGGGCCGCGCACTGTACGCAGGACTCCGGGCGCTCGACGTGCCCACGGAGCCGGTGGCCAGGCTTTGGCACGCGGCGACGCTGCTGCGGGAGCACCGCGGGGACGGCCACAACGCGGCCCTCCTGGCCCACGGCATCGGCGGCACCGAGGCCCACGTCCTGCTCGCTCTCTCCCTCGGCATGCGGGCGGAGGAGTTCGGCCGGATCCACCACCTGCCCAAGGCGCAGCTGACCGCTGTCATCGACAGGCTGCGCGGTCGCGGCCTAGTGAGCGCCGCCGGCGGGTTCACCGACGCCGGCCGGGAGATCAGGGAGCGGATCGAGACCCTCACCGACGAGCTGGCGGCGCCGGCCTACGACGTGCTCACCGCCGACGAGCTCGACGAGTTGGTCGCGGGGCTCGAGCCGATCGCCGCCGCGGTACAGGCCGTCGGCGACTGAGCGGGTGCATCAGGCGACGGCCACCACACCAGCTCACCCGGCACCTGCGGCAACGCATGGCCGGCGACGATCCCTCCGGGTCATCATGCCCGTCGACTGTCCGACTCGACGGTCCGGGCGATCAGCTCGTCGGCCAGGGTGGTCTTGCCGACCGCGCCGACGCCGTGCGGCACCACACCGGCCGTCGTCCGACCCCGCAGCCGGGCCGGCAGCCGCCGCTGCTCCCCGCGGCGCCGTATCAAGGGATCAGCAGCTCCGTGCGGTAATCGGCCGCCAGCGCGGCGGCGCGATTCTGCCGTTCGGCCTTCTCCTCATCGGTGAGAGCCGGCGGCGGTGCCGTGGGATCGTCAACCGTGTCGCCGACGCGCAGGAAGTACTCGTCCTGCCCGGCCGGTGTGCACATACACAGCAATCGTGCGGGCTGGTCGAAGGAGTTGCGGAAGAAATGCGGCGCGTTCGCCGGGATGTTGATCGTCTCCCCGGCCCGCACCGTCGTCCGCTGTCCCCGAAACGTGACCTCCACGGCCCCGTCGAGCAGGGTGAACATCTCCTCGAAGTCGTGCCCGTGCGGAGGCGGTCCACCGCCCGGCGGCACCCGCATCTCGATCAGGCAGTACCGGCCTGCCGTCTGCTCCCCGGTGACCAGGATGGTGTAGGTGCCGCCGGCGATGGCAACGTGCTGAAGGTTGCGGTCATCGGGCCGGGCGTGGACGAGGGTACGGGTTGGATCGTCGGCTGGGATCGCACCGCTGGCCACCGGCATTCTCCTCGATCGTCGGGTCTGCGGGTCATTCCCCTCATAGCCGTCGAGACCGCGGCTAAACCGGTGCCCGCGCCCGTTTTTGCACCAGGGTCACCGTCCGGTAGGTGTCAACCACCCCACCCGGTCGAGTCCGAAGCGGTCACCGCCGGTTCAGCCGGCGAGGTCTCCGGCCAGGTGCTCGCGGACGCTGCGCGGGCGCAGGTCGGTCCAGGTGCGCTCGACGAACGCCAGGCACTCCTCCCGGCTGCCCGCACAGCCCGTCTCCCGCCAGCCGGCCGGGATCTGCTTGTGCCGGGGCCAGAGCGCGTACTGCTCCTCGTCGTTGACCAGGACCCGGTGCTCGTCAGCCATCGCCGTTCCTCTCCTCGTGTCGGGCCAGGGGCAGCTCGCGGGCCAGGCGCTCCGGCTCCCTCGGCATGCGGGCGGAGGAGTTCGGCCGGATCCACCACCTGCCCAAGGCGCAGCTGACCGCTGTCGTCGAAAGGCTGCGCGGTCGCGGCCTCGTGAGCGCCGCCGGCGGGTTCACCGACGCCGGCCGGGAGACCAGGGAGCGGATCGAGACCCTCACCGACGAGCTGGCGGCGCCGGCCTACGACGTGCTCACCGCCGACGAGCTCGACGAGTTGGTCGCGGGGCTCGAGCCGATCGCCGCCGCCGCCGCTCCCAGCGGCGTCGTATCAAGGGATCAGCAGCTCCGTGCGGTAATCGGCCGCCGGCGCGACGGCGCGATTCTGGCGTTCGGCCTTCTGCTCGTCGGTGAGAGTCCGATTCGGTGAAGAGGCCCCGGTCCGAATTCGATCGACAGGTTGGTCGAGCCGGCCGTACCGTCGCGCGATGCGACCCGGGGAGATCGTGGTAACGGTCCAGCAAGTCCGCGCCCTGATCGATGAGCAGTTTCCCGAGTGGTCGGACCTGCCGATCGTGCCGCAGCCGGTGACCGGCACCGACAACGCGCTGTTCCGACTGGGTACCTCCCTGACGGCGCGGCTGCCACGGGCGCCGTGGGCGGTCGACCAGGTGGCGACCGACGCGACCTGGCTGCCGCGGCTGGCGCCGCACCTGCCGGTGCCGGTGCCGCTGCCGGTCGCGGTCGGCCAACCAGGTGGCGACTATCCGTGGCCGTGGACGGTCGTCCCGTGGCTGGACGGGCGCAATCCGGAAGCCGGGCAGGACCACGTGGACCTCGCCGTCGATCTCGCCGGCTTCGTGCGCGCGATGATCGCGATCGAGCCGATGGGCGGGCCGGTCAAGGAGGGCATCCTGCGCGGTGTGCCGCTGGCGCGGCGGGACGAGCTGACCCGCCGGTCGATCGCCGCGCTGGGTGACCGCATCGACGGGCGCGCGGTCACCGCGGCGTGGGACGAGGCAATGGCGGCCGACGAGTGGCCCGGACCGCCGGTGTGGCTGCACGGTGACCTCCTGGCCGGCAACCTGCTGGTCGACCGGGGCCGGCTCGTCGGCGTGATCGACTTCGGGGCGTTGGGCCGCGGCGATCCGGCGGTCGAGGTGCGGCCGGCCTGGAGCCTGTTCGACGCCCGCGCGCGGGCCGCCTACCGGGAGGCACTCGGATTCGACGAGGCGACCTGGGTGCGCGGCTGGGGCTGGATGCTGTCGGGCTCGCTCTACTGGCTGGCCGACCTGTGGGAATCGATCAGCGAGGACGACCGCGACGACACGATCCGCCACCTCGACCACATCGTGCGCCACCGCCACGACTGACCACCGCCGGGAGCGGCACGACCGGCGTGGCGGGCAATCGTCGCCGGGGACCCGCGGGCTTGTGGTCGACGCCCGCCACCGGTCAGCCCGCCTGTCCGGCCAGGTGCTCGCGGACGCTGCGCGGGCGCAGATCGGTCCAGGTGCGCTCGACGAACGCCAGGCACTCCTCCCGGCTGCCCGCACAGCCCGTCTCCCGCCAGCCGGCCGGGATCTGCTTGTGCCGGGGCCAGAGCGCGTACTGCTCCTCGTCGTTGACCAGGACCCGGTGCTCGTCAGCCATCGCCGTTCCTCTCCTCGTGTCGGGCCAGGTGCAGCTCGCGGGCCAGGCGCTCCGGGGAGAGCGCACGGATCTCCGCGAGCAAGTCGGTGAGCGGGTCGTCCGCGTCGTCGGCGGGTTCGCGGGGCGCCGGCGCGGCCAGCGCGGCGACGGCCCGGGCCAGGCCCGCCGGGGTGGGCGACTCGAAGATCGCGCCCGGGGGCAGGTCGACGCCGAGCGCGTCGCGGATCCGGGCCACCACCCGGGTGCCCAGCAGCGAGTGCCCGCCGAGTTCGAAGAAGTCGTCGTGCGGGCCGACGTCGTCCACCCCGAGCAGCTCCACCCAGATCCGGCGGACCACCTCGTACGCGTCGTCGCGCGCCGGGCCGGCCGGCGCCGGCCCGGCCACCGGGTCCGGCTCGGCCTCCGCGGCGGCGACCGGCGTCGGCGGGTGGCTCACCGGCGGGTCCACCCAGTGCCGCTGCCGGGCGAAGGGGTACGTGGGCAGCGGCACCCGGCGGCGCCCGCCGTCGCCGGCGTCCGGGGCCAGCGCCGCGCCGCCCAGCCAGAGCCGGCCCAGCGCGGTGGCCACCGCGACGTCCTCCCCGGCCGGGGAACGGTCGGGCGGGAGGGTGGTGACCACGGTGGTCCCCCGGGCCGCCGGGTGCTGCCGGGCCAGGGTGGCCAGGGTGCGGCCCGGGCCGACCTCGGCGAGCGCGTAGCGCTGGCCGAGCAGCAGTTCCACCCCGGCGCTGAAGACCACCGGCCGGCGCAGCTGCCGCACCCAGTAGTCCGGGTCGGTGGCCTCGGCGTCGGTGAGCCAGCGGCCGGTCACGTTGGACACCACCGGCAGGGCCGGCGCCCGCAGCGGCACGGTACGCAGATGCGCGGCGAACGCGGGCAGCGCGCCGTCCATCAGGGCCGAGTGGAAGGCGTGCGAGGTGCGCAGCTCCCGGCAGGCGACCCCGCGCTCGCGCAGCGCGGCGGCGAACGCGGCGACCGCCGCCGGCTCGCCGGAGACGGTGCTGAGCCGGGGCGCGTTGGCGGCGGCCACCGACACCCGCGGCGGCAGCAGCGCGGCCACCTCGTCGGCGGGCAGCTCGACGGAGAGCATCGACCCGGGCGGCTGGGCCTGCATGAGCCGGCCGCGTACGGCGACCGTGGCGAGCGCGTCGGGCAGCGTGAAGACGCCGGCCAGGCAGGCGGCCACGTACTCGCCGAGGCTGTGCCCGGCCAGCGCCGCCGGGCGCAGCCCCCGGTGCCGCAGCAGCTCGGCGAGGGCGTACTCGACGGCGAACAGGGCCGGCTGGGTCAGCCGGGTCTCGTCCAGCTCGCCGGTGGCCGGCGGTGCGTCGCCGGGCGGGCAGAGCAGCGCCCGCAGGTCGAGGTCGAGGTGCGGCCGGAGCAGCTCGGCACAGCGGTCGAGGGCGGCCCGGTAGACCGGCTCGGTGCGGTAGAGGGTGCCGCCCATCCCGGCGTACTGCGCCCCCTGGCCGGGGAAGAGCAGCGCCACGCCGGCCGGTTCACCGGCCAGGCCGGTGCGGACCAGCGCGCAGTCGGGGTCGGCGAGCTGGGCGGCGGCCTCCTTGGCGCTGCCGGCGACGGTGACCAGGCGGTGCGGGAACTCCCGCCGGGTGCTGCGCAGGGTGTACGCGACGTCGGCGAGCGGCAGGTCGGGCTGCTCGGCGAGGTGGACGGCGAGCCGGGTCCGGGCCCGGTGCAGCGCGTCGGCGTCCCGGGCGGAGAGGACGAGCAGCCGCGGCGCCTCCGGTGCGGGCGCGGCCGGCGCGACGGCCGGGGCGGCCTCCAGCACCACGTGGGCGTTGGTGCCGCCGATGCCGAAGGAGCTGACCGCCGCGCGTGGCGGCGCGCCGAGGTCCGGCCAGGGCAGCGGCGCGATGTTGACCCGGAACGGCCCGTCGGCCAGGCCCGGGTGCGGTTCGGTGCAGTACGGGCTGGGCGGCACCACCCGGTGCTGCAGCGCCAGCACCGCCTTGATCAGCCCGGTGACCCCGGCGGCCACGTCGAGGTGGCCGACCAGCGACTTGACCGAGCCGAGCGCGCAGCGGCCGGGCGCGACGCCGTGGAACGCCTCGCCGAGCGCCCGCAGCTCGATCTGGTCACCCAGGTCGGTGCCGGTGCCGTGCGCCTCGACGTACCCGATGGTCGCCGGGTCCACCTCGGCGACCTGCTGGGCGGCGCGGATCACCGCGACCTGCCCGTCCACGCCCGGCGCGGTGAAGCCCACCTTCATCCGGCCGTCGTTGTTGACCGCCGAGCCGCGGATCACCGCGTGGATCGGGTCGCCGTCGCGGCGGGCGTCGGCGAGCCGGCGCAGCACGACCACGGCGGCGCCGTCGCCGCCGACGGTACCGGTGGCGCGGGCGTCGAACGGGCGGCAGTGCCCGTCTCGGGACATGACGCCGCCCGGCTCGTACCGGTAGCCGGTGCCGCCGGGCAGCCGGACGTGTGCCCCGCCGGCCAGCGCCACGTCGCACTCGCGGGCCAGCAGCCCCTGCACCGCCAGGTGCACCGCGACCAGCGAGGAGGAGCAGGCGGTCTGCACCGCCACCGCCGGACCCCGCAGGTCCAGGTGGTACGCCACCCGGGTGGGCAGCGAGTCCTTGTCGTTGGCGAGCATCAGCTCGTACTCGGAGACCGTGTCCAGCGCCGGGTTGCGGAACAGGTGGTGCAGCAGGTAGCCGCTGGCCGCGCAGGCGGCGTAGACGCCGACCAGCCGGTCCGGGTCGGCGGCGAGGTGGCCGGACCGTTCCAGCGCCGCCCAGGCGCACTCCAGGAAGAGCCGCTGCTGCGGGTCGATGAGCCGGGCGTCGCGGGGCGAGTAGCCGAAGAACGCGGCGTCGAAGCGGTCCACCTCGGGCAGCGCGCCGTGCGCGGGCACGTGGTCGGGGTGGGCGCGGTCAGCCTCGGTGAGCCCGGCGGCGGCCAACTCCGCCGGGGTGAACCGGGTGATCGCCTCCCGGCCCGCCAGCACGGTCCGCCACAGCTCGTCGACGTCGCCGCCGCCCGGGAAACGCCCGGCCAGCCCGACGACGGCGATCTCCAGCCCGGTCTCCTGCTCGGTCATGGCCGTCCCTCCCCCACCGGCACCCGCCGGGCCCGCCGGGCCCGGTCGGCCAGCGCCTGCTTGCGTTCGTCCCGGCGCCGGCCGGCGTCCGGGTCCCCGGCCGGTACGGCCGCCGGTGCCGCGTCCGCGCCGCCGAGGTGGCGGGCCAGCAGCGCGACGGTCGGGTGCCGGAACAGCTCGACGGCGGGCACCGGCCGGCCCAGCCGTTCGATCAGCCGGGTCTGCACCCGGGCCAGCAGCAGCGAAGTGCCGCCGAGGTCGAAGAAGTTGTCGTGCGCGCCCACCTCGGCCAGCCCGAGCACCTCCCGCCAGATCTCCGCGACGGCCCGTTCCAGCTCCCCGGTCGGGGCGACGTACGCGCCGGCCGGGCGGGTCGGGGCGGGCGCCGGCAACCGGGCGGCATCGAGCTTGCCGCTGGCCGTCATCGGCAGGTCGGGCACCGGTACGAGCGCCGCCGGCACCAGGTAGCGGGGCAGTTGGCGGAGCAGTTCCCGGCGGATCTCCTCCACGTCCAGCCCGTCGCCGACGAGGTAGCCGACCAGCCGGCGGCCGCCGGGGCTGTCGGTGCGGACCACGGCGGCGGCCCGGCGCACCCCGGCGCACTCGCGCAGCCGGGCCTCCACCTCGCCCAGCTCGATCCGGTAACCGTTGATCTTGACCTGGTCGTCGGCCCGGCCGAGGAAGACCAGCTGCCCGTCGGCCCGCCAGCGGACCAGGTCACCGGTGGCGTACATCCGCTCGCCGGGGACGTACGGGTCGGGCCGGAACCGCTGCGCGGTCAGCGCCGGGTCGCCGAGGTAGCCGCGGGCCACCCCCGCGCCGGCCAGGTGTAGCTCCCCGGGCACGCCGGGCGGCACCGGGCGCAGCTCGGCGTCGAGCACGTAGGCGCGCACCCCGGCCAGCGGCCGGCCGATCGGCAGCTCCCCGTCGTCCGGACCGCCGCGGGCGGCGGTGGCGGTTACGGTGGCCTCGGTCGGGCCGTACCCGTTGATCAGCAGCCGGCCGCGCGACCAGGCGGCGGCGACGTCCGGGGCGCAGGGTTCGCCGCCGACGGTGAGCACCCGCAGCCCTGGCACGGCGGCCGGGTCGAGCGCGTCGAGGACCACCGGCGGCAGGTCGGCGACGGTGATCCGGTGCCGCACCAGGGCGGCGGCCAGGTCGGGACCGGGGGCGCGCTCGTCCGGGCCGAGCAGGCGCAGGGTGGCGCCCGCGGTGAGCGCGGTGACCAGGTCGGACAGGGACACGTCGAAGCTGACCGAGTGGAACTGCAGCACCCGGTCGTCGGGGCGGACGCCGACCAGCCGCGCCTGCGCCTCGGCCAGGTTGCGCAGCCCCCGGTGGGTGCCGACGACGGCCTTCGGACGGCCGGTGGAGCCGGAGGTGTAGATCAGGTAGGCGGCGGCGTCCGGATGCGGGCTGGGCAGCGCGGCGGTGCCCGGAGCCGGCTCGCCCACGACCGGTCCTTCGCGCGGGACGACCTGCCCGGCCGGCTCGTCCAGGCGCAGCAGCGGGGCGTCGGTGGCGGGCAGCGCCTCGACGGCCCCGGCGGCGGTGACCACCAGCCGCGCGTCGGCGTCGGCGAGCAGGTGGGCCAGCCGGGCCGCCGGTAGCTGCGGATCCAGCGGCAGGTAGACCCCGCCGGCCCGGAGCACGGCGAGGAACGCCACCACCCACTCCGGGCCGGCCGGCAGGCAGACCCCGACGGTGTGCTCGTCGCGTACGCCGCGGGCGCGCAGGGTGCGGGCCAGCCGGGTGGCCGCCGCGTCCAGCTCGGCGTAGCTCAGCGTCCGGTCCAGGTACGCCACGGCGACCGCGTCGGGGGCGCCGGCGGCCCGGCGGGCGACCAGGTCGGGCAGGGTGAGCCGGTCGTCGACCGGGGGCGCGGTGGCGGCCCAGCGGTCCACCAGTGACCGGCCGGCGGCCGGGCCGAGCAGCGGCAGCCGGTCGACCGGGGTGTCCGGGTCGGTGAGCGCGGCGGTGAGCAGGGTGTCGAGCTGGTCGGCGAGGGCGCGGGCGGTGCCCTCGTCGAAGAGCCGGGTGCGGTACTCGACCCGGCCGTCGATGCGCCCGTCGTGCGGGATGACCGTCAGCGTGAGGTCGAACATGGAGGTGCCGGTGTGCGTCTCGCCGCTGGCCAGCACGGTGAGCCCGGGCAGGGCGAGCCGGTCCTCCCAGCCGTCCTCCACGGCGAACATCACCTGGGCGAGCGGGTGCCGGCCGGGGTCGCGCTCGGGTCGCAGCTCCTGGACCAGGGCGTCGAACGGCACCGGGTCGGTGAGCGCGCTGAGCGCCCGGTCCCGGAGCTGGTCGAGCAGGCCGGCGAAGGTGAGCCCGGCGTCGAGCCGGCTGCGCAGCACCAGGGTGTTCACGAAGAAGCCGACGGCGGTCTCGCTGTCCAGGGTCTGCCGGTTCGCCACCGGGGTGGCGATGAGCAGGTCGGCCTGCTGGCTGCGCCGGTGCAGCAGCGCCGCCCAGCCGGCCGCGAAGATCATGTACGGGGTGGCGCCGGTGCGCCGGCCGGCCTCGGCGACCAGGTCGGCGAGGGCGGGCGGCCAGCAGAACTCGATCTCGTGGCCGGCGTCCTCCAGCTCGGCCGGGCGGGGCCGGTCGGTGGGCAGGTCCAGCCCGGGCGGCGCGCCGGCCAGCGCGTCCCGCCACCAGCCCAGCCGCCGGGCCAGCTCGGCCGGGTCGAGCAGCCGGTCCTGGCGCAGGGCCGCCGGCACGTCCCGGGGCACCGGCGGCAGCGCGGGGGCCTGCCCGGCGCGCAGCGCCGCGTAGGCGGTGGACAGCTCGTCGAAGAGCAGCCCCATGCTCCAGCCGTCGCAGACCACGTGGTGCAGGGAGAGCAGCAGCGTCCAGTCGGTCGGGCCGGTGCGGCACAGGGTGGCCCGCACCAGCGGGCCCCGGGCCAGGTCGAACGGGCGGACCGCCTCGGCGGTGGCGTACCCGTCGAGCTCGTCCGGGGCGAGGTCGACCACCGGCACCGGCAGCCCGGCCGGCGGCAGCACCAGCTGGTGCGGCTGCCCGTCCAGCGGCACGAAGACGGTACGCAGCGCCTCGTGCCGGGCCACCACCAGGTCCAGGGCGGCGCGCAGCGCGGCCACGTCCAGCTCACCGCGCAGGTCCACCCGGTACGGCACGTGGTAGGCGGGGCTGTCCGGGCGCAGCTGGGCCAGCAGCAGCATCCACTCCTGGGCGGCGGTGAGCGGGTGCACGCCGTAGCGGTCGCCGTCGGCGCGCACCGCGGCCAGGAACGCCCGGCGCCGCTCGGGCGGCAGCGCGTCGACCCGGCGGCGCAGCTCGTCCGGGCCCAGCGGGCCGCTCACCGGGCGCCCGCGCCGTGTTCGAGCTGGTCGAGCAGGCCGGCCAGGTCGGCCGCGGGCGGCCCGCCGGGCAGCGGATCGGCCGGCCCGGCCGCGCTGACCGGCCGGCCCGCCGCGGCGGCGATCTCGTCGGCCGCGGCGGCCAGCGCGGCGACCGTCGGGTGGTCGAAGACCAGCCGCAGCGGCACCTCCGCCCCGATCGCGGCCGACAGCCGGGACCGGACCCGGGTCGCCTTGAGCGACCGTCCACCGAGGTCGAAGAAGTCGTCGTCGCGGCCGCGGACCGGCACCCCGAGCACGTCCTGCCAGATCTCGGCGACCGCCTGCTCGGTCGGGGTCAGCGGCAGGTCCGGCGCGGGCTCGGCGGACGCCTCGGGGCCGGACGACGCGGGCTCGGTGGCCGCCCCGGGGTCGGGCAGCGCGGCCGCGTCGACCTTGCCGTTGCGGTTGAGCGGCAGCGCCGGCAGCGCCACGAACACGGCCGGCACCAGGTGGTCGGGGAGCTGCTCGCGGGCCCGGGCGCGGATCGCCGGCAGGTCCGCCCCGGCGGCGGGCACCACGTACGCGACCAGCCGGGCGTCGCCGGCGGCGTCCCGGTCGGCCCGGACGTACGCGTCGTCGACCAGCCCGCCGCCGCGCAGCGCCCCGGTCACCTCGCCCGGCTCGACCCGGTACCCGCGGATCTTCACCTGGTGGTCGACCCGGCCGACGAACTCGATCAGCCCGTCCGGGCGTTGCCGCACCAGGTCGCCGGTGCGGTACAGCCGGCCGCCGGGACGCGGGCCGAACGGGTCGGGCAGGAACGTCTCCGCCGTCTGCCCGGGCCGGCCGAGGTAGCCGCGGGCGACCCCGTCGCCGCCGATGAACAGTTCGCCGAGCACCCCCGGCGGGACCGGCTGGAGCAGGTGGTCCAGCACGTACACCCGGGTGTTGGCGACCGGGCCGCCGATCGGCACCACCGGGTCGTCGTCGGCGAGCCGGGCGCAGTCGTACGTGGTGGTGTAGGTGGTGCCCTCGGTCGGGCCGTACCCGTTGACCAGGGTGGTGTCCGGGCAGGCGGCGCGCAGCCGGCGCACGGCGGTGCCGTCGGCCTGCTCCCCGCCGAAGGTGAGGTAGCGCAGGGCGGCCAGCGCGTCGGGCGCCTCGGTGGCCAGCTGCCGTGCCACCGAGGTGGCCAGGAACATCATCGTCACGCCCTGCTCGCGCAGCCGCCGGCGCAGCCGGTCCGGCACGATGACGTCGTCGATGTCCAGGTCGGCCAGGCAGGCGCCGTTGAGCAGCGCGCCCCACACCTCCAGGGTGGCCGCGTCGAAGGACATCGTGGCCGCCTGCCCCATCACGTCGTCGGGGCGTACGGCCACGTAGTCGGTGTCGCGGACCAGCCGGACGATGTTGCGGTGGCTGACCCCGGTGCCCTTGGGCCGGCCGGTCGAGCCGGAGGTGTACATCACGTAGGCGAGCTGGTCGGGGTGGACGGTGACCGCAGGCGGCGCGTCCGGGCCGTCGTCGGTGGCACCGTCCACGGCCAGCCGGGGGGTGCCGTCGGCGGGCAGCCGGTCGGCCAGCGCGGCCGGGTGCAGCAGCACCGCCGGGCGGGCGTCGGCGCACATCAACGCCAGCCGCTCGACCGGGTAGCCCGGGTCCAGCGGCAGGTACGCCGCCCCGGCCTTGAGCGTGGCCAGGGCGGCCACCACCCAGCCGGCGGTGTCGGCGAAGCAGAGCCCGACCAGGGACTCCGCGCCGACGCCGAGGGCGCGCAGCCGCCCGGCCAGCCGGTTCGAGCGCCGGTCCAGCTCGCGGTAGCTGAGCACCCGGTCGCCGTCGCGCAGCGCCGGGGCGTCCGGGCGGCGGGCGGCCCACTCGGCGAACAGCTCCGGCACCGACCGGTCCCGCGGGTACCCGGTGTCGGTGGCGTTGACCGCGAGCACGCTGCGCCGGTGGGTCTCGTCGTCCAGCAGGGCCAGGTCGGAGAGCCGCCCGTCGGGCTGGTCCCGGACGCCGGCCAGGAGCAGGGTCAGCTCCGCGGCGACCGGTTCGGCGTGCCGGTGACGCACGGTCAGCGTCCCGTCGGCGGCCACGGTGAGCCGCAGCTCGCCCCGGGCCCCGGCGGGCAGCGGGTCGGGCCCGATCGACACCACCGGCCGGTACGCCCCGGCGGCCGGCTCCGGCGCCGGACCGTCCCCGGTCGCGGCGTCGGCGGTCGCGGCGTCGACACTCGCGGCGTCGGCGGTGCGGGCGTCCCCGGTGGGGGCGGCGGCACTCGTGGCGTCGGCGGTCGCGGCGCGGACCTGGTCGCGCAGCTCGCGCCAGGTCGGGTCGGCGGACAGCCGCAGCGGCAGCGGACGCCAGCCGTCCCCGGCCGGCACCTCGACCAGCAGCTCCCGCCGGCCGGTGCGGCGGCGCAGCAGGGCGAGCAGCCCGGTCAGCGCGACGACCAGTGACTCGTCCGGCCCGGCCGGCAGCGCCACGACGGCCACGCCGGGGCCGGCCGGGGCCGGCGGGTACGGCAGCTCGGGCGGCTCCGGCAACGCGCGGACCTGCGGCTGTTCGGTCATCGGATCTCATCCCCGATCGGCAGGCGACATGCGACGTCGGGGATTCTGCGCGGCGCGGGTGCTGGTTGCTTGTACGGCTACTGCGGGTGCCGTTCGGCCACCCTGACGGAAGTCTGAGCGTCGGCATAAGCCAATAGCGCATAGCAGTCAGTAAGTACACCGACTCTTTTGGTTATGGCGACAACGCTCGATGCCGACGATGATCGGGCCGGGGGGAAGCCACACCGGGCGAGGAACACGCATCGCCACGGTTGCTCTCCGCACGCCCGATCCTCCACAAGAGACCCAGGAGCGGTGGATGTCCGGAGACCAGATCAGGCCGGGCTGGCGTTCCACGCCGGCCCGGAACGGAAGGAAGGACGAGCATCGGACGCCGCGCGCACCGGACGCCCGGCTGCCCGGTGACGCGGAGCTGGGCGGCGCGCTGCGCCGGCTCGCCGACGCCGGTGACCGCACCGCCGCGCACCTGTGCCTGGTGGCCCAGCCGATGCTGTTCGGCCCGGTGGCACGCCGCACCCCGCTCGGCGACACCTGGCGGGACGCGCTGCGCCGGCACCTCGCCGGCGCCCCCGACGAGGCGGCCGCCCGGCTGGCCGACGTGCCGATCAGCGGCATCGCCGCCGACGCCGTGCAGGTGCACTGCTTCGCCGCCGCGTACCACCTGGCCGCCGGCGAGCCGGAACGCGCCGGGTACGCGGCCGAGGAGGCCGCCCGCGCCGCCGCCGGCTGCCGGCTGCCCGCGGCCGCGCAGGCGGTGGCCCGGCTCGGCGTGCTGCTGGCCGCCGCCGGCGGTGACGAGGCGCCCACCCGGGGCGGCCCGGACCTGGCCGCCGGGCTGCCCCGGGCGGATCTCGGGCTGTTCCGGTTGATGCTCCACCTCGAGGTGGCCCACCAGGCACTGCGCACCGGCGACGCCGGCCCGGCGCTGCGGCACGCCGAGGCGGCGATCCGGCTGGCCGAGGCGACCGGCGGCAGCGGCCACGAACCGTACGCGCTCAGCCTCGCCGCCGCCGCCAAGTGCCAGCTGGGCCGGCTGGAGGACGCGCTCGCCGACGGCGCCGCCGGGCAGCGGCTGCGGGAGCTGGCCGGCGTCTCCACCGAGGAGGCGTTCGGGCTGGCCGTGCTCGGCATGGTGCACCGCCGTCGGCGGGAGCCGCGACAGGCCCGGCAGGCCCTGGAGCAGGCCCTCGCCGCCCTCGACTCCGGCGCGCGCCGGCCCGCCCTGCGGGTCTGGGTCCTCACCGAGCTGGCCCGGGTCCGCGCCGCCGACGACCTGCGCGCCGCCCGGGACCTGGCCGAGGGGGCGGTCACCCTGGCCGGCGACGCCGAGCGGTCCTCCGCCCTGCTGGCCCGGGGCTGGGTGGCGCTGCTGGCCGGCGACACCGGTCGGGCCCACCACGACGCGGCCGACGCACGCACCGGCGCCACCCTCGACCGGCGGCGCGCCACCCTGGTCCAGGCCCTCCAGCTCACCGTGCTGGCCTCGGCCGACCCGCGGGCCGCCACCGGACTGCTGGACGACGCCGCGACCCTCTGCCAGGAACTGGGCGACCGGGCCGAGGAGGCGGCCGTCCGGCTCATCGCCGCCCGGCTGCGCGGCCGCCGGGCCCGCCGCGGCGCGGAGGGCGCCGAGCAGCAGCTCCGTCGCTGCGGGGTACGCCTGGACCCGGGCGTCGCCGACGGGCTCACCGCGATCACGCTGCGGGTGCCGGCCGTGGCGGTGCACACCCTCGGCGACTTCCGGGTGTTCCGCTCCGGCACCGTCGTGCCGTACCGGGAGTGGCAGTCGAAGAAGGCCCGGGACCTGCTGAAGATCCTGGTCGCGCACCGGGGCCGGGCGGTGCCGCGCAGCCGGCTGATGGAGCTGCTCTGGCCGGACGAGACCCCGTCGCGCACCGCCAACCGGCTCTCCGTGCTGCTGTCCACGCTGCGCCGGGTGCTCGGCACCGGGCAGGGCGGCGGGCGCGGCCCGGTGCTGGCCGACCGCAGCTCGGTGGCGATCGACCTGAACGTGGTCGACGTGGACGTCGAGGCGTTCCTCATCGCCGCCGAGGAGGCGCAGGCCGCGCAGCGGGCCGGGCACGCCGACGCGCCCCGGCTGCTGGCCCGCGCCGACGAGCTGTACGGCGGTGACTTCCTCGCCGACGACCCGTACGACGACTGGGCGCAGCCGCTGCGCGAGGAGGCGCAGGCCGCGCACACCAGCGTGCTGCGGGCGCTCGCCCAGCACGCCGGGGACACCGACCAGAAGCTGGTCTACCTGATGCGGCTGGTGCACCGCGACCCGTACGACGAGGACGCCCACCTGGAGCTGGTGCAGGTGCTCCGCGGCGCGGGCCGGCACGGCGAGGCGGAGCGGCGCTACCGCGCGTACGCCGACCGGATGCGCGAGCTGGGCATCACCCCGGCCGGCCGGTCCGCCCCGGACGAGCCGCTCGCCGCCACGCCGCCGGCCCTCACCGGCACCGCGCCGCCGGCCGCCGACCGGCCGACGGCGGCCGACGCGCGCCGCGTTCCGCGACCCCGGCCGGCCTGGTCGACCGAGGTCGGGCCGGGGCAGGCGCCGCCGCTGTCGTACCGGCCGGAACACCCGCGACCGGCGCTGAGCCACCGGGGCTGAGGGTGGCGGTGGATCACGCCGGGCCGGCCCCGGCGAGCAACGCCTCCGCCGAGCTGGTCCGGGCGTAGCGCAGGAACCGCCCGACCCGGTGGGTGCCGACCAGGCCGGCGTCGCGCAGCGCGGTCAGGTGGTGCGAGACCGTGCCGGCGCTCAGGCCGCACCGCTGGGCCAACTCGGTGGTCGCGGCCGGTACCGCCAGCTCGTGCAGCAGGATCGCCCGGGTGCGTCCCAGCACCCGGGCGAGCGCCTCGCTGGCCGGGACGGTGCTGCGTTCCCAGAGCGTGCCGACGCCCCGGGCGGCGTAGCGCAGGACCGGCTGGGTGGCCGGCTCGGTCAGGTTCGACCAGACCCGCGAGCCGGCGAAGACCGACGGCACCAGCAGCAACCCGCGGCCGGCCAGGTCGGTCGTGCCGGCCCGGGTCAGGTGCTCGACGCGCAGCACGCCGTCCTCCCAGGAGACGTACGTGTCGATCCGGTTGAGCAGGCCGCGCACGCCCTGGGCGGCCATCACGCCGGCGCCGACCAGCACCTCCCGCTCCAGCAGGGTCCGCATCCGCGGCCAGTACGGCGCCAGCGCCGCGTCGGCGTACCCGGCGATCACGTCGGCGAGCCGGGCCAGGCCGGCGGCGGGGTCGTCGTAGAGGGCGGCCAGCCGGGCCGGCCGGGGGCCGGGCAGCTCGTCCAGTCCGACCCGGACCACCTCCGGCGGGGTGGCCACCAGGGCGGCCAGTTCCAGCTCCAGCGTGGGCTGGGAGGTCAACGGCGGTGGGCAGACGAAGGACGGGATGACCGTCGTCGGCACGGGCACCAGGTCCGCGAAGAGCCGCCAGTCGAGGGTGGACAGCCGCGGCCGGACCTGCCGCAGCCACGGCTGGTGGGCGGGGAAGAACTCCGGGCTCTTGACCACCCGCAGGCTCGCCACCGCCTCCCACAGCGGCGAGACCGCGAACCGGATGTTGGCGAGGTCGTGGGCCCCCAGCGCGACGCTGAGCATGGCACCTCCATTGGATTCGACGCAGCTCAAACTTATCGACCCGGCCGGGTCCGGCGGCCAGGGTGCTGCCATGACCACCATCGCGCGCCCACCGGCCCGCTGGCCCCGACCGTTCCGGTACGTCTACGCGGCCAACCTGGCCGACAGCATCGGCTACCAGGTGGGCTACCTGGCGCTACCCGTGCTCGCGGTGTCCGTGCTCGGCGCCACCCCCGGGCAGGTGGGCCTGCTCGCGGTGCTGAGCACCGCCGCGTTCCTGCTGGTCGGCCTCCCCGCCGGGGTGTGGGTGGACCGCTCGCCCCGCCGCACGGTGCTGATCGCCGCCGACCTGGTCCGCGGCGCGCTGTACGCCTCCGTCCCGCTGGCCTGGTGGGCCGGCGGCCTCACCATCGGGCAGTTGTACGCGGTGGTGCTGCTCGCCGGGGTCGCCACGGTCTTCGGCGACGTGGCGGCGCAGAGCTTCCTGCCGGAACTGGTCGGCCGGGACCGGCTGGTGGCGGCGAACTCCCTGCTGATGACCAGCAACGCCACCGTGCAGATCGGCGGGCGCGGTCTCGGCGGGCTGCTCGTGCAGGGGCTGGGCGCGCCGGTCGCGCTCGCCCTGAACGCGGTCACCCACCTGCTCTCCGCGCTCGCCCTCACCCGGGTACCCCCCGCCACCGGCGGTGCGGCCCGCGGCGCCGCCCGACCCGGCGGTTTCGGTCGACAACTCAGCGAAGGGGTCCGGCATGTGCTGGGCAACCCGCTGCTGCGCCCGCTCGCCGTGTCGCTGGCCGGCATCAACCTCACGGTCAACCTGATGACCACCATGCTGCCGGTGGTCTTCCTGCGCGAACTCGGGCTCGGCGCCGGCGTCCTCGGACTCTTCCTCGCCGCCGGCGGCGCCGGCGCGCTGCTCGGCGCGGTGACGGCCCGGCCGCTGGCCGCGCGGATCGGGCACGGCCCGATGCTCTGGCTGCCCGGGGCGGTGGTGGCGCCGGCCGGCGCGCTGGTCGCGCTGGTCGACCGGGGCGGATGGCTGTGGCTGGCCGGGCTGGGCTGGCTGGCGCTGGCCTGGCGCACCGGGATCGGCAACGTGATCGGCGTCAGCCTGCGCCAACAGGTGACCCCGGACGCGCTGCTCGGCCGGATGAACGCCACCTTCCGGTTCCTGCTCACCGGCGCGATCGCGGTGGGCGCCGGGCTGGCCGGCCTGCTCGGCCAGTACGCCGGCCCACGGACCTCGCTCTGGATCGGCGCGGCCGGCGTCGCGCTGACCTGGCTGCCGGTGTTCCGCTCGCCGCTGCGGACCCTGGCCGACCCGGCCGCGCCGCCGGCGCTCGAGCGCTGACCGCCGCCGCCCCGCCCCGGCTGTTACCCGGCGGTTACCCGGCTGCGAAGCCACTGTGGCACGCCGGGCCGACCGTCGAGGCAAGGAGGCACCGGAGCCGGTCCGGTGGTCCGCAACCTCGACGGGAGAACAGCGATGAGACTGCGCAGAGCGATGCTGGCGCTGGTGGTCGTGCTCGGCGGACTGGTCGCCGGCGCGGGCGGCGCCACGGCGGCCACCCCGTACTGCGGGATCACCTGGGGCAGCACGGCCAAGTCGGGGGGCGCGCTGAGCGCGGCCCCGCTGATCGAGGTCCGCACCGGGCGGCACGACTGCTGGGACCGGGTGGTCTTCGAGTTCGACGGGTCCGCCGACGGGTACGCGGTGGCCTACGGCGAGACGTACACCGAGGGGCAGGGGCTGGCGCTGTCCCCGTACACCGCGGGGGGCGCGCTGCTGCGGGTGTCGCTGCGCGCGCCCGCCTACGACGAGGCCCACGTCGGCACCCTGCCGTACCGGGCCGGTGAGCACGCCGCCACCGTGCTCGGCTACCGGACCCTGCGGGACGTGGTGTTCGGCGGCAGCTACGAGGGCTACACCACCTTCGCCGTCGGCGTCCGCGCCCAACTGCCGTACCGGGTCTTCGTGCTCAGCGGTCCGGGTACGCACAGCCGGATCGTCCTCGACGTGGCCCACCAGTGGCAGGAGTGACCGCCGCGGCGGTGGTGCGGGGAGCCGACCGGCTTCCCGCACCGGCCGTTACGCCAGGTCCGCGCACCGTCGCGCCGGGCTACCCTGAGCGGGTCATGGAGGGCCGTGTGCTGGTCGTCGAGGACGATGCCTCCATTCGGGAGGTCACCGCCCTGGGCCTGCGGCGCGCCGGGTTCCGGGTGGACACCGCGGCGGACGGACCGACCGCGCTGGCGGCCTGGCGGGCCCGCCCCGTCGACCTGATCGTGCTGGACGTGATGCTGCCCGGCCTCGACGGCTTCCAGGTCTGCCGGGAGATCCGGCGCACCAGCCAGCTGCCGATCCTGATGCTCACCGCCCGCACCGACACCATCGACGTGGTCGTGGGCCTGGAGTGCGGCGCGGACGACTACCTGCGCAAGCCGTTCGACCTGCCGGAACTCGTCGCCCGGGTGCGCGCGGTGCTGCGCCGGACGGTGGCCCCGCCGGAGCAGCACACGGTCACCGCCGGCCCGCTGGAGATCGACCCGGCCCGGTTCGTCGCCCGCAAGGCGGGCCGGGAGCTGACCCTCACCGCCACCGAGTTCCGGCTGCTGCTGGAGCTGGCCCGCCGCCCCGGGCAGGTGTTCACCCGGGAGCTGCTGCTGGACCGGGTGTGGGGGCATAACTACCTCGGCGACTCCCGGCTGGTCGACGTGGCGGTGCAGCGCCTGCGGGCCAAGGTGGAGGACGACCCGGGGGCGCCCACGCTGATCCGCACCGTGCGCGGCGCGGGCTACAAGCTCGCCCCGGGGTGAGGGCCGTGGCGACGGGCCGGGTCAGCCCCGGGCGGCTGCGGCGGCGGCTCGTCGTCGCCTTCGTCCTGGTCGCCGGGGTGTCCGCCGGGGCGCTCGCCGGCGGCTCGTACCTGATGCTGCGGCAGGCCCGCTTCGACGGTTCCCTGCAACGCGCCGCCGCCGACGCCCGCTACCAGCTCGTGCTGGCCGGGCAGTTCGTGCCGCTGACCGACACCCGCCGGGCGGACCTGCTGGCCAGCTTCGCGCAGAACGGGCGGCCGGTGCTGCTGGTCACCGGCGACGTCCAGGCGTCCGACCCCCGCTACGCGCCGGCGCCCGGGCCGGCCCTGCGCGACGCGGTCACTGCCGGCCAGCTCGGCTTCCAGCGCTCGGCCGGCGCCGCCGGATCGCACCTGCTGGTGGTCGGCGGCCGGATTCCCGGCTCCACCGCGGAGCTGTACGTGGTGACCGTCGAGGACGGCCTCGTCGACGACCTGGACCAGCTGCGGACCGCGCTGGCGGTCGGCTGGATCGCGGTGGTGCTGGTCGCCGCCGCGGTCGGGCACACCCTCGCCCGGCGCACCCTGGAACCGGTCGGCCGGGCCAGCCGGGCCGCCCGGGCGGTCGCCGAAGGGCTGCTCGACACCCGGCTGCCGGTGGACGGCCGCGACGAGTTCAGCGTCTGGGCGGCCTCCTTCAACGAGATGGCGGAGGCGCTGGAGACGAAGATCGAGGCGCTGTCCCGGGCCCAGGCCCGCGAGCGGCGCTTCACCGCCGACGTGGCGCACGAGCTGCGTACCCCGGTCACCGCCCTGGTGGCGGCGGCGTCGCTGCTGGCCGACCAGCTCGACGCCCTCCCCGCCGACGGCCGCCGGGCCGCCGAACTCCTGGTCACCGACGTGGTCCGGCTGCGCCGGCTGGTCGAGGAGCTGATGGAGATCTCCCGCCTGGACGCCGGGCGGGAGGCGGTGACGGTCCGGCCGGTCGACGTGGTCGCGCTGCTGGGCGGCATCGCCACGGCGCGCGGCTGGGCCGACCGGATCAGCGTGACCGGCGCCGCCCCGCCGGTGGACACCGACCCGCGCCGGCTGGAACGGGTGCTGGCCAACCTGCTGTCCAACGCCGTCGAGCACGGCGGCGGCGCGGTCCGGGCCGAGGTGCGGCACACCGGGAGCGCGCTGGTCGTCGACGTCACCGATCGGGGACCGGGCATCCCCGCCGAGCACCTGCCGCACCTGTTCGACCGCTTCTACAAGGTCGACCCGGCCCGCACCGGCGCCGGCAGCGGCCTCGGTCTGGCCATCGCCCAGGAGAACGCCCGGCTGCTCGGCGGCCGGCTGACCGTCGACAGCGAACCCGGCCGGGGCACCCGCTTCCGCCTCGACCTGCCCACCACCGGAGGTGCGCCGTGCGACGTCTGATCGCGCCGGTCGCGGCGCTGCTGCTGCTCACCGCCAGCTGCGCGCCGGCCCGTTCCGGCACGCTCGGCCCCGCCCCGATCGCCCCGACCACCCGCACGCCGCCGGCCGCCACGGCGGCATCCCGCACCCCCTCCCCCGCCGCCTCGCCCGGCCGGCCCACCCCGACGCCGCCGGCCGCGCCGGCCAGCACCGCCGCGCCGGGGCCCGGGGGCACCGTCACCGTGCAGCTCTGGTTCACCCGCGCCGGCCGGCTGGTGCCGACCCGGCGCACCCTGCCCGCCACCCCGGCCACCTCCCGGCTGGCCCTCACCGAACTCGCCGCCGGGCCCACCCTGGCCGAGACGGCCGCCGGGATGACCTCGCTGGTCCCACCCGGCGTGCAGGTCACTCGGATCGCCGACCGGGTCGCCACGCTGGTCCCGCCGGCCGGCTTCGACGGCGGCGGCGCGAGCGCCGCCCGGCTGCGCCGCGCCCAGGTGGTCTGGACGCTGACCCAGTTCCCCACCGTGCGGCGGGTCGCCTTCGCCGCGACCGACAGCGCGCCGGCCGACCGCGACGACTACGCCGACCTGCTCCCGCCGATCGTGGTCACCGGCCCGGCCGTCGGCGACCGGGTCGGCAGCCCGATCACCGTCACCGGCACCGCGAACGTCTTCGAGGCCACGGTGAGCGTGCGGGTGCTCGACGGCGCCGGCCGGGAGATCGGCACCGCGTTCACGCTCGCCACCTGCGGCTCCGGCTGCCGCGGCGACTACCGGGTCGCCGTGCGCTACCGGCGGGCCGCGCCGGGCCCGGGCACCATCGAGGTGTACGAGGTGTCGGCGCAGGACGGATCGCGGATCAACTCGGTGGCCGTGCCGGTCGTGCTGGCCGCCAGCGGCTGACCGCGCCTACCGGGCGTCGGCGTCGGACGCCTCGTAGATCCACGCCTCCGCCGCGCCCTCCGGCGCCCGTTCCGCCCGCCGGTACTCGACGACGCCGGTCTCCTCGTGCGCGCCGTGCAGTTTGAGCTGGTACGTCGGCGGTGGATGCTCCGCGTCCGGCA
This sequence comes from Micromonospora sp. NPDC049836, assembly GCF_044465125.1. Taxonomy (NCBI): domain Bacteria; kingdom Bacillati; phylum Actinomycetota; class Actinomycetes; order Micromonosporales; family Micromonosporaceae; genus Micromonospora; species Micromonospora sp. NPDC049836. The sequence goes on along the minus strand of NZ_JBITLH010000017.1, from coordinate 96,156 downwards.
CGTCCCAGTTCACCGGCACCCCGTCGTACGGCCCGCCGCGCAGGCGCAGCTTCACGATTGCCACGTTCTGACCGTAACGAAGCGGGCGCTCGCGCGGGCGGCGTTGGCGGGCTCCGGTCAGCCCGGGCCGGGCGCCGGCGCGTCCCGGTGGGTCAGGCCGCCCGCCGCCTCGTCGTCGCGGTGGGTCAGGCCGGCCGCCGCCTCGTCCAGGTGGGTGAGGAACCGCCGCACCGCTGGCGGCCGGCTGCGCCCGGCGACGGTGGCCGCGAAGACCCGCCGGACCGAGGCGTCGTCGGGGTGCAGCCGGAGCAGGGCCAGATCGGGCGGGGTGGCCCGGACGGCGAGCGCGGGCACCAGCGCGACGCCGAGCCCGGCCGCCACGCAGCCGAGCTTGCCGGTCCACTCGGCGGCCACGATGTCGACGCGGGGCCGGAACCCGGCGGGCAGGGTGGCCCGCAGCAGGGTCTCCTCGGCGGTGGCGGAGCCGGCGATGAACGCGTCGTCGGCCAGTTCGGGCAGCCGGACGGTGCGGCGGTGGGCGAGCCGGTGCGTGCGGGGCACCGCCACCAGCAGCACCTCGTCGACGAGGTGGTGCAGGTCGAACCGCTCGCCGTCGAGCGGCTGGTCGGGCGGCGCGCTCACCACGGCCACGTCGGCGTCCCCGGTGAGCAGGCGGTCCATCAGCCGCGGCGTCAGCCCTTCGACCAGGTGCAACGCCACCGCTGGGTGGGCCGACCGGAACGCGGCCAGGGCGCGGGGCACCAGTGCGGCCACCGCCGTCGGGAACGCACCGACCCTCAGCCGGCCGGCGGTCAGGTCCCGCAGCGCGGCGAGGTCCCGGCGGGCGGTGTCCAGCCGGTCGAGCACGGCCTCGGCGTGGCCGAGCAGGCAGCGGCCCTCCTCGGTCAGCGCGACACCGCGCGGCAGCCGGTCGAACAGCGGCGCGCCGACCTCGGCCTCCAGGGCGGCGATCTGCCGGGACACCGCGGACTGGGTGTAGCGCAGGCTCCGGGCGGCCGCCGTGATGGAGCGGTGCGCGGCGACGGTACGGAAGGTGTGGAGGGCGTCGGGCTGCACCCGACCATCCTGCCATGCTGCTGACGCATGGCAGGGATGCCAGACATTCGCTGGTGGCATCGTCGCGCGGCTCCTAGCGTTGCCGCACATGGACCTCGCACTGCTCGGCACCGGCACGATGGGCACCGCCATCGGCCGTCGCCTGCTGGCCGCCGGCCACCGACCCACCGTCTGGAACCGCACCCCCGCCCGGACCGCGCCGCTCGTCGCGGCGGGCGCCCGCGCCGCCGCCACCCCGGTCGAGGCCGTCCGGGACGCCGACGTGGTGATCACCATGCTCACCGACGCCACCGCCGTACGCGACGTGCTGCGCGCCGCCGGGCCCGCGCTGCGACCCGGCGCCCACGTGGTCGAGATGTCCACCGTCGGCCCGGCGGCGCTGCCGGAACTGGCCGCGCTGCTGCCGCCGGGCGTGCACCTGGTCGACGCGCCCGTCGCGGGCAGCGCCCCGGCCGCCGAGGCCGGCCGGCTCACCGTGCTGGCCGGCGGCGACCAGGCCGCGCTCGACCGGGTCGCCCCGGTGCTGGAGCGGCTCGGCACCGTCCGCCGTTGCGGCGGTCCCGGTCGCGGCGCCGCCCGGAAGCTGGTGCTCAACACCGCCCTGGTCACCGCCGTCGCGGCGGTCGCCGACGCGCTGGCGGTCGCCGAGGCGGTCGGGCTGGACCGGCGTACCGCGCTCGACGCCCTCGCCGGCGGACCGCTCGGCGCCGCGGTCGCCCGGGCGACCAGCACGGACGCCGCGTTCGCCGTGCGCCTCGCCGCCAAGGACGCCCGGCTCGCCCTGGACGCCCTGGACGGCGCGCCCGCGCCCGTGCTGCGCGCCGCCGCGACGGTCCTCGCGGCCGCACCCCATCCCGACCTCGACCTCGCCACCCTCACCCGCGATCCCGGCAAGGAGCACGCATGAGCATCACCCTGGACAACCCGGCGACCGTCCCCGCGCCCTTCGGCGACCGGTTCGCCCACGTCGCCCGGCTCGACCTGCCGGGCGGCGCGCTGCTCGTCCTCTCCGGTCAGGTGGGCGTGGACGAGCACGGCGTGGTCGTCGAGCCCGGCGATGTGCGGGCCCAGTCGGAGCGGATCTTCGCGCTGATCGGCGGCCTGCTCGCCGCGCACGGGGCCACCTTCGACGACGTCCTGCACGTCCGGACGTTCCTGACCGACCTCGGCGACCTGGCCGGCTACGCGGCGGTCCGCGGCCGGTACTTCCCGCGCACCCGGCCGGCCAGCACCACGGTGGAGGTGAGCCGGCTCTTCCTCGACGGTGCGGTGCTGGAGGTCGAGGTGACGGCCGCGGTCACCTCGACCTGACATGCCGTGCGGTAACCGCCCGACCCGGCGGTCGAGCTGCCCCCACAGCGGACGGCAGGTGGAGACCAGAGCGGGGATCGAACCCGCGTACACGGTTTTGCGGACCGTTCCCTCACCACTCGGGCATCTGGTCGGGATGCGGCGGTGCCCCCGGCTGGAATCGAACCAGCGACCTTCGGATCCGGAATCCGACGCGCTCTCCGCTGCGCCACGGGGGCATGCGCGGCGGGAAGCGTCCCGCCGTCCGTACCCGGGGTGCGATTCGAACGCACACTGGCCGCCACCTGACGACGGTGCCTCTGCCGTTGGGCTACCCGGGCTTGATCACGTGCCCTCGGCGCGATTCGAACGCGCACTGTGCGGCCCCTCAGACCGCTGCCTCTGCCGTTGGGCTACGAGGGCGTGAGCTGCGAGCCGAGGACTCGAACCTCGAACCTTCCCTTCCAGAGAGGGACGTGCTGCCTGTTGCACCAGCTCGCATGGGATCCGCGTACCGCGGACCGTGCCCCGACCAGGATTCGAACCTGGGCATCCGGCTTCGTAGGCCGGCGCGCTGTCCGCTGCGCCACCGGGGCGTACCGACCGGCGCCCCACCCCCTCCCGGGGCGCCGGTCGCAGGGTGTCAGCCCTTCACGCAGACCACCTGCTTGAGGTGGGCGACCACCTCGACCAGGTCCTCCTGCTGGGCCATCACCCGGGCGATGTCCTTGTACGCGCCGGGGATCTCGTCGACCACCCCGGCGTCCTTGCGGCACTCCACGCCGGCCGTCTGCGCGGCCAGGTCGGCGGTGCTGTACGTCCGCTTCGCCTGACCCCGCGACATCCGCCGCCCGGCCCCGTGCGAGGCCGAGCAGTACGCGTCGAGGTTGCCCTTGCCGCGCACGATGTACGAGCCGGTGCCCATCGAGCCGGGGATGATGCCCAGGTCCCCCTTGCCGGCCCGGATCGCCCCCTTGCGGGTCACCAGCACGTCCACCCCGTCGTACGTCTCCTCCGCCACGTAGTTGTGGTGGCAGTTCCCGGTCAGGATGTTCCCGTCCAAAGCAAAGGAGTGCGTCTCCTCGACTACCGCGCAGAAAACCTCTTCCACCACGTCGGTCTCACGGACACCTCGTACGGTCCAACCTCGCCGCTCCACTGCATTGCGGTTGCGGCTCCAGCGAGCGCGGTGCTCATCATGGATGAAGAATTCCGGGGTCAGATCCGCTCGTGAGATCCCCATGACGTAAATCAGCGACGCAACTTCACCGAACCCCTTCCGGCACGCCTCTCGGATGGGCAGCGTCCAGATCCCCAACACCTCGCAGGCTTCCTTAACAAACTGGAGATGACGGGGTTCAGCGGACCAAAGGGACGGACGCCCGGTCTTACCGACATCACCGTCTGCCGCGAAGTAGCCAGCCAACCATCCGTACAGGTCGCTCTGAGGACCGTCCAGAGATGGATAGTCTCGCTTCCACTCACGGGGGAGCCCGCCCAACCGCTTGTGGCTCTTGACCTTCCCGCTGGCCAACGACTCAGCCGTGATTGAGGACAACTGCAGATAGCGCTTGCGGTCCTGCCGACCCGGCTCGCACACGTAGTAGTACGTCCGCAACCTCCCGCTCTCGGCGAAATAGGGAAGCAGGGACTCGTCCTTCTTGCAATAGAAGTTGGCGTGAGCGAGGCTTTGCCCACTGATGGAACCATCGCCAAAAACGAAGCCACGTGCGATGCCATTGGCTGACGGGACCAGGTCTGCGACTGCGGCAGGGTACGCATAGGCAAGGCGGTCGCCTATCCGAAGTTCAGTGGTGACCGCATCGGTGCGGTTGTGAGCAACCTTTGGTCGGAGGAGCCACCGATGCTCCGCAGTGGCCCGGATAGTCTTCTGCTCACCATAACGGCCAATAATGACCTCGTAGAGACGCTGTTGACCAAAGGACTTGACAGGCGCCTTCACCCACCGACCACCCGCAGTCAACAGAGTGTGCAATCCACCGGCGAGGTCCCGAATCGGCCGAGATCCATCAACGGTCATCACCAGCGTCTCCCCGGAGAAGCACGAGATGGGCTTGTCGTAGGTCACCTGAGGTATTGTCTCGCGAACTACGCCGTAAAGCAGGGCCAGCATGACGACCCGGTTTCGCCGCGTACTCCTGCGCCCACCAGAGGTCCCGGCGGTAGGCGTCCATCTCCGGCGTGCCGGTGAGGAACACCGCGAGGTCCCGGTCGGGCAGGTCGACGTTGTGCGGCAGCCGCCGGGCCACCGCCATGTGCCGCTCGGCCAGTTCCTTGCCGATGTTGCGCGAGCCGGAGTGCAGCATCAGCCAGACCCGGCCGTCGTCGGGCCCGCCCTGCTCGAGGCAGACCTCGATGAAGTGGTTGCCGCCGCCGAGGGTGCCGAGCTGCCGCTGGGCCCGGGTCTCCAGCTGCGCCACCTTCCGGTCGAGGGTGCCGAAGCGCCGCCAGAAGTCGGCCCAGCCGCCCTGCTCCAGGCCGCGGATCCGGCGCGGGTCGAGTGGGTCGTCGTGCTTGGCGAAGCCGACCGGGATGGCCGCCTCGATCGCGTCGCGCAGCGCCGCGAGGTCGTCGGGGAGGTCGGCGGCGGTGAGCGAGGTGCGGACCGCGGACATCCCGCAGCCGATGTCGACGCCGACGGCGGCCGGCGACACGGCCTGCCGCATGGCGATGACCGAGCCGACGGTGGCGCCCTTGCCGAAGTGCACGTCGGGCATGACCGCGACGCCCTGCACCCACGGCAGCGCGCCGATGTTGCGCAGCTGCCGGGCCGCCTGCGCCTCGATCGTGTACGGGTCGGTCCAGACCCGGACCGGCGCCCGGGTACCGGCCAGCGGGGTGAAACCCATCGTCGTCTCCTTGCCTGAGGGATCTGCGAGCGGCTGGCCGGATTCGAACCGGCGATCTTCACCATGGCGAGGTGACGCGCTGCCTGACTGCGCTACAACCGCGAGGCTGGTCCCGGGCTGGGACCGGCGTAGGCCGTGCGGGGCTCGAACCCGCAGCCTCCCGGGTGAGAACCGGGTGAGCTTCCTGTTGCTCCAACGGCCCGTGCGGGACGGCGCTGCGCCGTCCACGCGGAGTCCGGGACCGCGGAATCGAACCGCGTGTCTCTCGCGCCCAAGGCGAGCGGGTCAGCCAGCTCCCTCGTCCCGGATGCCCGGCCCGGCGCGCGCGGCGCCGGCCGGGATCGTGCTCATGCCGTCCACTGTGGAGTTGAGAAGGAGCGACGTCGCCGGCGGAGGGCCGGGACAGGAGGAGCAGGGGCGGCAGGCATCGAACCCGCAACCGTCGGGTCTGGCATCGGGTCTCGTCCGTTGCGCGGAGCCCCGCAGGCGCCGGTGGCCACGAAAAAGCCGCCCGGTCCCAGGTCGCGGGGCGGGCGGCTGCGCGGATGTCGCGCCGGCGCTAGACGCGCCACCACCCCGGTTGCCACCGCTGCCGTCGGCAGGGGCCCAGGTTGCCTTCCGGCAGCAGGGCACCGCCGCGCGGCGCGGGCCGCTCGGCCTGGGTGCGGTTCTGCTGCGACACGGTGTGCTCCCTGGTGGTGAAGCCGGTTGATGATGCTTCGACAACGGTAGGCGGACGGCCGGGGATACCGCAATGGATATTCGGCCGGGTTGGATCAGGCGGCGCGCAGCCCGGCCAGGGTGACGGCGACGAGCCGGCGGGCCGCGGCGGCGGACGGCAGCGCGGCGGCCGCGTGCAGGGCGTGCAGACAGTACGCGGCCAGTTCGGCGGGGGGTACGTCGGCGCGGACCTGTCCGCCGCGGGCGGCGTCGGCCAGCAGGTCGGTCAGCAGGGCGGTGACCTGTCGATGCGCGTCGGAGACGGGCCCGTCGCGGTGCAGGAGGGTGGCGAGTTCCGCGCCGAAGCGGGCGTGCTGCTGGTGCCGGGTCCGCTCACGTTGGATCCGGGCGTACGTGTCGAGCACCGCCTCGAGTCGGGCGCCGGCGTCGCCGCTGCCGTCGCGGGCCCGGGTGAGCTGCGCGAGGTGGGCGGCGACCTGCCGGTCGTGCCAGGCGAGCAGGATCGCTCGAACGTCCGGGAAGTACTTGTAGAGGGTGGCGCGACCGATGCCGGCTTGTTCGGCGATCTGCGACATGGTCACGGTCAGCAGGCCATGCTTCCCGGCCAACTCGACGGTCGCGTCCATGATCGCGTCGTGCACCGCGCGCCGGTGCGCCTCGATCGTCTCGTTCCACAGCTTCGGCACGGCATTCATCATACAGGTCGCCTCTGGCGCGACGCATCGTATTGGGGTAGACAGTGTGTATCGCAAATTCGGAGGGAGACTCGATGAGACACGGGAAGCAGACACCCGAGCCGCACGAGCACGGCGGCGACGAGGGCGGGGTGCTGGTCCGCGGCGCCCGCCGCTACGAGTGGAGCGCGGCGGTCGGCATGCTGGGGCGCCGCCGGCAGGTGTACGACGGCCTGGTCGCCCTCAGCGGGGTCCGCCCCGGCGACCGGGTGCTCGACATCGGCTGCGGCACCGGATACCTCACCCGCCGGGTGGCGCGGGCCGTCGGCCCGGGCGGAACGGTCGTCGGCATCGACCCGTCGCCCTCGGTCATCGGGTACGCCGCGACCCGGGCGCCGGCGAACTGCACCTTCCAGGTGGCCGGCGCGCAGGCGTTGCCGCACGCGGACGCCGCCTTCGACGCGGTGGTCTCCAGCCTCGCCATCCACCACCTGCCCGCCGACGACCGGGTCACCGCGCTCCGCGAGATGCGCCGGGTGCTGCGGCCGGGCGGCCGGCTGCTGGTGGCCGACTTCAGCGCCCGGCCGCGCCACCTGCGCCTGGTCAACCTGTTCGGCGGCATGACCCGACACGCGCGCCAGCACCACCCGATGGCGGACCTGGCCGACCTGGTCGGGCGAGCGGGATTCGCGCCGACGGGTTCCGGTGACCGCTGGCCGTCCCTGCACTACGTGCAGGCCAGGCGGCCGCTGGAGGACGTTTCGGCGGGCGCCGAAGCGTCCCGCCCCTAATCTGTCGACCGGACGCGGGCGAGGAGGTCGGGGATGAGTGTGCGGCAGCGGGTGGCCGAGCGGTTCCGGGAGGTCAACGGGGTGCACCCGATGACGGCGGCGGACGACGCGTACGTCAGCGGGCAGTTCGTCGTCCTCGACGAGCTGTGCGCGGCGACCGGGCGGGACCCGGACGACGTACGCCGCCTGATGCTGGACCGGCGGCTGCCGCTGCCGGGCTATCTGCGCTCGGACGGAGCGGAGATGGTCCCGGCCGACCTGTTCGCCCTGGCCGAGCGGGCCGGCGGCGTGGATCGACTGCCGGCGTGGTTCGTCGCGCAGTGGGCGGACCCGGCGCAGGGCGCGGCCGAGTGGGACGCCTACCTCAGCGGGCACTACGTCTGCCTGCACGAGGTCAGCCCGGAGACGATCCACCGCAAGGACGCGCTGACCACGGCGATCCGGGCGGCGCCGGACGAGCCGGACGCCGGATCGGCGGACTGGCTCGACCGGCTGCACGCGCTGGTCGACGAGCTGGACGCGCTGGAGCCGGCGTTCACCGGCTACGACCGGCTCCGGTTCGGCGGCCCCACCTCCCGGGACACCTGCGTGGACGCGGTGCGGGCCCGGTGGACCCGGCCGGTCACCGCTCGGACCGGGCGGTGACCCGGCGGGCGACGGCGAGCAGGTACTCCTTGCGGTTGAGCGGGTCGTGGTCCCAGCGGGGTCGGCTCGGTGCCGGGCCGCGCACCGGCCGGTAGTGGTCGAACTCGGCCTCCAGGCTGCCCTCGCCCCGGGTGAGCGACGGCAGCCGCTGCTCCAGCGCGTGCACCCGGCCGGCCGGCACCTCCCCCTCCACCAGGTACGCGCCGCCGCGCAGCAGCGAGCTGCGGGGCACCGCGTCCAGGCCGGCGAGCACCGGCAGGACCGCGCCGAACAGGTCGGCCGGCACCTCCAGACGGAACCGGTGCACCGGCTCGTGGACGCGGGTGCCGGCCTGGCGCAGCGCGGCCATCAGCACCAGCGGAGTGAGGTTGCGGAAGTCGCCGGCGGTGCTGGACATGCTCTTGTCGAACACGGCGTGCGCGTGGCTCTGCCGGGCCCAGTAGCCGCCGTGGGTGAGGGTGACCACGCAGTCGAGCACCGACCAGCCGTGCAGCCCCTGGTGCAGGGTCTCCCGCACGGTGTCCTCGATGGCCTTGAGGAAGGCCGGCGGCATCGAGCCGAGTTCGATGCCGAGCCGGAAGGCCACCCCGCTGTCGACCGGCCCGGGCTCGATCCGGAGCCCGACCGTGCCGAGGAACGGGTTCGGGTCCCGGCCGATCCGTTCCACCGCGGCACCGGCGCCGATGGGCCGTTCGACGCAGACGGTGGTGGTCTCCCGGAAGGTGACCGGGACGCCGTACTCGTCGGCGAGGGTGGCCTGGATGACCTCCTTCTGCACCTCGCCGTAGAGGGAGACGGCGATCTCCCGGCGCAGGTCGTCCTGGCGCAGATTGATCAGCGGGTCCTGCTCGGCGAGCTGGGCGAGCGCGGCGTGCAGCGCGGGCCGGTCGGTGGCCCGCGCGGGCTCGACGACGGTCTCCAGGGTGGGCGGGGAGAAGTGGTGCCGGCCGCCGGGGCGTTCGGGTGCGACGCCGAGCGGGTCGCCGACGCGGACGTCGGTGAGGCCGTGCAGGCGGGCGATCCGGCCGGCGCCGACCGAGCCGGCCGGTGCCGCGTCGCCGCCGTCGAAGACGGCCAGGGCGGTCACCTTGGCCTCCTGGTCGCCGCGGTACCGGATCCGGTCGCGGACCCGCAGGGTGCCGGCGAAGATCCGGGCGTACGCGACCTTCTCGCCGGCCGGGCCGCGTTCGACCTTGAACACCGTGCCGGACAGCGGCGCCCCGTCGTCGCCCTCGCCGGCCGGCAGCAGCTCGGCGATGGCGCCGATCAGGTCGTCGACCCCGGCGCCGGTGATCGCGGAGCCGGCGTGCACGGGGTGCACCCGGGCCCGGGCGGTCTGCGCGGCGAGCGCCGCCCGCAGCCGGGCGCCGGTCACCGCACGCTCGTCGGCGAGGTACGCGTCGAGCAGCGCGTCGTCGTGCGCGGTGAGCAGGTCGACCAGCCGGGTGGTGTGGTCGGGGTCGTCGATCGGGTACGGGCGCCAGCGGGCCGCCGGGGTGCCGGCGGCCTCGACCCGGCCGAGGGCGACCGCGGACGGGGTGAGCCGGTCGGTGATCTGGCGCAGCACCCGGTCCGGGTCGGCGCCGGCCCGGTCCACCTTGTTCACGAAGATGAGGGTGGGGATGCCGAGCCGGTGCAGGGTGCGGGCGAGCACCCGGGTCTGGGCCTGGACGCCCTCGACGGCGGAGACGACGAGCACCGCGCCGTCGAGCACGCCGAGCGCCCGCTCCACCTCGGCGATGAAGTCGGGGTGGCCCGGGGTGTCGATGAGGTTGACCGTCACACCGGCGACGGTGAAGGAGACCACGGCGGAGCGGATGGTGATCCCGCGCTGCCGCTCCAGCGCCATGGTGTCGGTACGGGTGCTGCCGTCGTCCACGCTGCCGGGCACGTCGATGACGCCGGCGCTGTGCAGCAGCCGTTCGGTCAGGCTGGTCTTACCGGCGTCGACATGGGCGAGGATGCCGAGGTTGAGGGTTGCCACGAAGCGTCATGTCCTCCGGGTAGGCGGTCGTTCCCTTCTGGTGGGACATGGACGCGGCTCGCATCGTGGTGCTCCTTCACTCGGTGGACGTCGTACGGGCATTGCAGCAGCGGGCCGGTGGGCGCGGCAACCGGTTAACCCGCACGGGTGACCGGGCGGCGGCGCACCCGCGCCGGGCAACGGGGGCGGGGCGGGACATCGGGGGAGCACGACGGGTACCCCGGCCGGAGTGGGCCGGGGTACGGACGTCGGTGGACCGCGAGCAGCCGCTCGCGGGGCGTGCCCGGCGGGGCCGGGCCGGGGTTCGCTACCGGACCTGCGCGACCGGGCGCCGCTTCATCTCCTCCATGAACGGGAACGCGGCGGTCAGCTCGGGCAGCGTCGTCCCGGCCCGCCACGCGGCGGCCACCTGGGCGACCTGGAGCAGGTCGGTGGCGTCGCCCCGGGCCTGGACCTCGTCGGACACCCGAAGGTCGATCATGAAGTAGCGGGCCTGGGAGCCGAGGCCGACGCAGACCACGCCGTGCGCCGAGGCCAGCTCGGCGCAGGTGAACCGGGCCCGCCCGTGGTCGGGGGCGGTGACCTCCCCGATGTCGAGCCGGTGCCGGGCGGCGGTGTCGGCGAGCGCGGCCGCGAGGCCACCCCGTTCGACCAGGTCCGGGTAGAGGCGCACACCCAGCGCCGACGACACGTCGCTCATGCCTGACTCCCACTTCCTCGTGACAGAGACCAGCAGCGCACGGGTTACGGGAATGTTTCCGGCGCGCATCGCCATCCTGTCCCTCCCGGCCGCCTTCCGGCAATAGGAACTGTCCGTTCGACCTCCGTCGTGGCGGGCCGGCACCACCGGCGGTACGATCCCGCCCCATGGCCCGGATCCGGTGCGACTTCTTCTCCGAGACACTCGGCATGAGCACCTCGATGACCGTGCTGCTGCCCGAGCGCGCCGCGACGCAGATCGGGATGACGGGCAGCGGGGCCACCGCGGATCCGCCGGTGCTCTACCTGCTGCACGGGCTGACCGACGACGACACGATCTGGACCCGGCGCACCGCCATCGAGCGGTACGTCGCACCGCTCGGGCTGGCCGTGGTGATGCCGCAGGTCCAGCGCAGTTTCTACACCGACGAGGCGCACGGCAACCGGTACTGGACCTTCCTCAGCGAGGAACTGCCGGTGGTCTGCCGGTCCTTCTTCCGGCTCTCCGACCGGCCGGCGGACACCTTCGTGGCCGGCCTGTCGATGGGCGGCTACGGGGCGTTGAAGTGGGCGCTGCGGCAGCCGGGCCGGTTCGCGGCGGCGGCCAGCCTCTCCGGCGTGCTCGACGTCGCCCGCCGGCGCGACCATCCGACCCGCCCGCTGGATCCGGCGGTCTGGCACACCGTCTGGGGTGACCGCGCGGTGGCCGGCACCGACGACGACACGGTGGCGCTGCTGGAACGCGCCGGCGACGACCTGCCGGCGCTCTACGTCGGGTGCGGCACCGAGGACTTCCTCTACGCGGACAACGTCCGCTTCGTCGAGACCGCCCGCCGGCGCAACGTGCCGCTGACCGTGGACTTCTCCCCCGGCGACCACGACTGGGCGTACTGGGACGCGAAGATCCAGGACGTGCTGGCCTGGCTGCCGCTGCGCGACCGGTGACGGCCGCACCCCCGGCCCGGGGTCGGGGATGCGGCGGGGCGCCGGGTCAGCGGCGGGTCAGCACGACCTTGAGCGCGCCGGTCTCCGCCGGCCGGGAGAAGACGTCGTACGCCTCGACGATCTGGTCCAGCGCGAACCGGTGAGTCACCATGTCCGCCGTGTCGAGCTGGCCGGCGACCAGCATCCGCAACAGCGTCGGGGTGGTCCGCGTGTCGACCAGGCCGGTGGTGATGGTGACGTTCCGGATCCACAGTCGCTCCAGGTGCAGGGTCGCCGGACTGCCGTGCACGCCGATGTTGGCGATCCGGCCGCCGGCCCGGACCAGGGTGGTGCAGAGCTCGAAGGTGGCCGGGGTGCCGACCGCCTCGATCACCACGTCCGCGCCGAGCCCACCGGTCACCGAACGGACCGCCTCGAGCGGGTCGTCGTCGGCGAGCACGGTCAGGTCCGCGCCGAACCGCTTGGCCGCGTCGAGCCGGCTCTGCGCCTTGTCGACGGCCACGATGTGGGTCGGCGAGTAGAGCTTCGCGGTCTGGATGGCGGCCAGCCCGATCGGTCCGGTGCCCACCACCGCCACGGTGTCGCCGGGGCTTACCTGTCCGTTGAGCACGCCGACCTCGTAGGAGGTGGGCAGGATGTCGGCCAGCAGCACGGCCGCCTCGTCGGAGACCTGCTCGGGCAGGTGGTAGGTGGACAGGTCGGCGAACGGGATGCGGGCGTACTCGGCCTGCACGCCGTCGACCGTGTGGCCGAGGACCCAGCCGCCACCGCCGAGGCACTGCCCGTAGGCGCCCTCGCGGCAGTAGCGGCACACGCCGCACGCGGAGATGCAGGAGGCGAGGACCCGGTCGCCCTCCTTGAGGTTGCCGACGCCGTCGCCGACCGCGACGACGGTGCCGACCGCCTCGTGGCCGAGCACGTGGCCGGCCGGCACCTCGGGCACGTCACCGCCGAGGATGTGCAGGTCGGTCCCGCAGATGGTGACCGCGTCGACCCGGACGATCGCGTCCCGGGGGCCGGCGATGGTGGGGTCCGGAATGTCGGACCAGGACTTGTCGCCCGGCCCGCCGTACACGAGTGCCTTCATGGCTCCTCCTCACGCCGTTTCTCCCTGCCACGCTTCCCCGCCAGCGGGGCGGCGGGCAGGGCCGAACGGACCGGCCGGAGGGACCTCCGCCCCGGGCGACGGGCCGGCCGCGCGGGCGGACGCCGGACGGGGCCGCCGGGGGCCGGGCGGCGCGGCGGGCGGGCGACGGGGCGGGCGTACCGGCGGGGACCGGTCAGACGCCGACGGCTCCGTCGAGGGCCTCCCGGAGGAAGTCGGCGTGGCCGTTGTGCCGGGCGTACTCGTGCATCATGTGCAGCATCACCAGGCGCAACGAGACGTCCTCCGCCCAGCGGGCGTTGTACGCGGTGACGTCGAGCGACTCGGCCTCCCGCTCGATGCGGCGGGCGTGCTCGACCTCGCGCCGCCACGCCTCGAACGCCGCCGACCGGTCGGCCGTGCTGGCGTCGTACGCCTCCTGGTAGTCGCCGCTGTCCGACCAGACCAGCGGGAGGTCCTCCCCGTTGATCACCCGGCGGAACCACTGGCGTTCCACCTCGGCCATGTGCCGGACCAGGCCGAGCAACGACAGGGTGGACGGCGGCGAGGACTGCTGGCGCAACTGCTCGTCGGTCAGCCCCTCGCACTTGAGGGCCAGGGTGGCCCGGTGGAAGTCGAGGAAGGCGCGCAGCATCTCCCGCTCCCCGGCCACCAGCGGCGGCCCGATCCGTTCGGTCTCCACGACGCTCCCCTCCGACCGGCCGACGGCCGGCCCGTCCCGTGTTCCGACCGGAGAGCCTAGTGCGGTGCCCACGAACGTTCACCGGGTGTCCGGTGGGGGTTGTGGATCCTCGCCTTCTGGGCGAGCGACTTGCCACCGACTGGTGGGGGCGGGCCTCCGCGGGCCAACTGATCCTCGCGCCGCCCGGTGTGGGCGGAGGGGGTCACGTCGGGACTGGCCGGCACCGGGGAGGTGTCGTCCGGCTCGACGGCACCCAACCCGGCGAGCGTTTGTGGTCACGGCGCTAGCCGCAGCCCCGCCGCTCACCGCAGCGACGACCGGGCCACCGGAAAGTCGAAGTACGTCTTCGGGTACGGCTCGTCGAGGTAGCGGTAGTGCCACCACTCGCGGGGGTAGTTCTCGAAGCCCTGCGCGGTCATCAGCCGCTTGAGCAACTGCCGGTTGTCCCGGGCGGTCCCGGTGATCCGGGCGTCGGCGGTGTGCGCGCGCGGGTCGAAGCAGTCGTAGCCGGTGCCCATGTCGACGGAGTTGTCGGCGAAGCGCCGGCCGGCGGGCGCGGTGCAGGCCACCAGCGGCTGCCCGGGCGCGTACCCGGGCTGGTCGGGGGTGGGCACCGGGACGAGCGTGAGGTCGACCGTGCTGCCCCGGCTGTGCGCGGTCGGCGCGCCGACGTAGCCGTCGGCGAAGAGCCGGTCCTTCGGCTCGGCGGGATAGAACTCGCCCTTCATCTGCTGCTCGCCGGGGCGCTTCGCCCAGGCGACGAAGTCGTCCACGGCCCGCTGCGGGCGGTAGCAGTCGTACACCTTGAGGCTGCGCCCCTGGGCGAGTGCGGCGGTCTGCACCCGGTGCAGCGCCTCGGCCGCCGGGCGGGTGAGCAGGCAGCGCGGCTCGGCGTAGCCGGCGATCGGCCGGCCGACGAAGTTGTGCGCCCCGCCGCACAACTGAGACTTACAGGTGAAGCTAGAAGGCTCTGACCAGGCGAGATAGAGAGCCATCAACCACCTTGATCGTTGGTGCCAGAAGATCACCTAGCCCCTAGCCTGCTGAGAGCCGTTCTAAGCGGCTAGAAATCCCTGGGGTACCTGGGATATGGGAGAGAGGCTGTTAGGGCTTCCCTGGTTATCTCACAGGTCTTCTTGCGCTAGAAGGTGTGGCCGCTTCTCGGCTATCCAGCGCTCAACATCATCCTTCAGCCACACGTTGCCCATCTTCAGGCTGGCAATCGGGGCAGGGAAGTCACGACGGCTGATCAAGACGTAGGCACGTTGTCGGCTGATGCCTAGCCGCTCCTGAATCTCAGCCGCTCCGTAAAGCTCAACCCCTCTAGCCATAGATCACAGGCTAGGAGTGGTTTAGGTGGGCATGTCTTAGTTATCAAGTGACGTAGCCCTTGTGGGGTAGGCAAGTAGGGTAGACAAGAGGTAAACCCTTGCGAGGAAGGATTGATCTTGAAAGCCCTCCGAAACCTCCTGGCCCTGGTCCGCAGACAGAAGAACCAACCAACCCTCTACATCGGTCCGGCCACCAGATACCTACGGAAAGACGGAAACCCAATCAACGAACGGAGCTACGGCTGATGATTCGTACTGAGGTGGAAGAGCTAGACACAATCCTTGTCAGCAGCGCGCCCAAAGCGCTTGTCATGACTGTTGATGACGTACCTATCGGATATGCAATGATCATCGGTGACAACGTTATTGCCGTTCGGTATGACGGTAGGGAAGTAGTTCAGTCCTCCTGGGATCACTTCCAATCGTTCTGGCTAGAGGTTTTCGGAGCATCCCTAAAGAGGCCGGTTGAATGCTGGGACTGATCTAGACAAAAAAACCCCTCTAGGGAAATCCAAGAAACCTAGCTATTAGGAATCAAGGAACCCTAGAGGGGTTTTTTCTATATTGGGTACTGCAATGTTCCTGACCAGCCGACTCATCTTCGATGAAGTCGTATCTAGGAGAAGTCAGAAGCCTTTAAGCAGGATCGGAGATCCTTAGAAGGGCATAGCCCTTAGCTACCAACAGTGTCGTTGTCAACCAGCAGAGAGAACGGAGAACGAGCGGCAGCAACGGTGTTGTTGTGGGTAGCCGGGTTAGCTACAACAAATCCAACACGCATTACGAAACGTCCGATCTTGGCATCCTGCTGCATTGCGTTGAATACAACGTTACCGGCATCATCGGTAATAACTGCGTCGGTGTGAAGAGTAAAGGTCATGTCGGTACGGATACCAACAACAGCATTGTTCCAGTCTCCACCGATCGCCTTTACTTCGCTGTTCCATGCACCGTTAGTGCTTTCGACAAACTCTAGACCAGTCGAAGCGGCAAGATTGGTGTAAACAGGCTCACCGGCAGAAGTACGCTGAGAAGCAAGCTTCCAACGGAAACCAGGCTCAGTAGCAATCTGGCGAAGCTGGAAGCCGTCACCGGCAAGCTGTAGACCCATCTGGGCAATGTCGAACTCGATATCAGTCTTACCGGCTCCACCCTGACCCAGCTCGACAAAGTTACCGGCTCCTGCTGCCTGCTGGTAAACAGACTCACTCCAAGAGGCAGGCTTGTTTACGCCCCAAAGAGCGGCATTGTCGATCGCACGGCCCATTGCCTGAGACATAAGCGGCTGTAGCTCTGACCAGATCGGAACGGTTGCGTCATCGATGAAGTCGTCAGGAATAACTACCAGTGCTGCAAGAGGCTCCGCAGTAATAACCGCGTCATCCCACTGAGCCTTAGTAGTCTGCTTTAGTCCGGTATCTCCGTTAACCCAATAAGCATTAGGGAGCACCGACAGAACAGGCTGACGGTAAGACTTGCTAGGCATACGTACCTTACGGGCAAGCTGTAGAACAACAGACTCACCATTAGCGGCTGAGATAATCTGCTGTGCAACCTGCTCCGGTACTTCAATTGCGCCGTTATCAGAACGGCTAAGAATATCATTGTAAGTAGGCATTATTAGTTCCTTAGTTAGATTCGATTAATGAAGAACACGCCATACGGCTAAATGCGCACGGCGCATCGAATCCACCAGGGATTTGCTCATGCGAGATTCAATCTCTGAGCACATGTGTTTGACCAGAAATAGCGAGGCGGGTTGACTGATCCGAAAAGACCCGACGCTAAAAGGTCATAAAAAAGGGGCGGCTTCAAGCCACCCATAAAAACCCGCTTGATTGCGGGAAGTCTAAGAAGAAAAGAGGTTAGTCCATTCCAACTCGTCAGGGTCGGCTAGAACGTCTTCAACCTCAGCAACCTGTACTGAGGAAACTCCGTCTAAGAGTCCTGCTGCTCTAGCTCGTCTTAGCTGAGTCTGGAGAATGTCTACGTAGCCGACTCCATCCGGAGTCGTATCTGTGGTGTTCCCATCATCGATCAGAACCATGGAAACGAGATAGCCCGAATCGGCATCCCTGAAGGCTACATACTTCATCAGGAATCACCGGCCGGCGGCTCTTCTGCATCTTTAAACCATGCCCCGTAATCGACACCAGACATGTTTACCGGAGAAGTTCTAGGTAGCGGATTCTCCGCAGGATCGACTACAGCAACGTTCTTGGTTCTGGTTGAGAGTGACAGGAACAGCCGGTCTTCTCTCTGTCTAATCTCAGCCTGCTTCTGAGCCTTCTCTCTGTGAGGTAGATCAGGGCTCTCTACTTCCGTACGGAGCTTGGCAATGTCGATTACCTGAATCCAATCAGTCTTGCTGAAAGCCTGGGCTACTGGCTCTTCTCTGACAGCCTGGTACCAAATCACAGCCTCAGGGTGGAGGTTGACGTTTGCTGGGATTTCCGGCCCCGGTAGGGGATCACCAGGCTTTCTGGCAGGAACGTAAAGCTTCTTATCGTCTGGTCTTTTGAATCGGTCTTCAATCCTCATATTTCACCTCCTATAAGGCTTGGAATGGATGGGAACTGGGGGTACGGGAAATTCGTTCGCAAGGTTATCCGCAGCCCCTTCACCGGGCGACCCCAAAGCGAGAAGAGGTCCCTCCCCTATGCCCATGCACATAAATGAATGGCAGATAGAACACACACATATATTCAGCTACACATACATGCATTCAAAGAATGATGATTGCTTCTTATAACTACCAACCAAAGCAACCAAGATACATGAGAGAAGACAGAAGCTAAGAACTATCAACAATAATCATCAGCAGATAAAGACTGCATGATTGTTAGAGCATGATGGTTCTTGTGTGATCTTCTTGCGTGATCTCCTGTCCCATAACCACTGCCGTCCTGGGAGTAGCGAGGGTAGGCAGAGGTACCAGCCCTAACCCCTATGCCGTTAGAAAGGCTCTGAGAGGCTTGCATGGTGGGTTGGTGGGTTAGCTACAGGACTAGCAACAGCACCAGGAGGGGTTATGACTGGACTCCCATTGCATACACCGGAGTGAACCCAACCCCCTGTGCACTAGATCCTGACACCCTGCGGATTTCAACGTCGTATTGGAAGGTGTCTCCAAAGTTGTAGTTCATATGACTACCGGTCAGCTCCAACCAACCATTAGTGACGTTTCCGCTAGTAGCTACAACACCACTTCCAGCCTTGATTCTCACCTGAGCAACATCAGAACCGTTCGTAGTCACATAAACCATCACTCTTAGCTTGGGGTGCTGCATGATGTTCATGATGGTTGCGTGAGGAACGAAGCTAGATGAAGTCGTTAGATCCTGCGGGACGGTAAGGATGGAAGTACGAGCGAACGTATAAGAAAGATACGGCCTAGCTAGACCCTGCCTGGTAGCTCCATCATCGGAAAGAATGATGTTCCCTGACTGGTCGTTGATTGCGAAATAGCCAGGTTCATTAGGTCCACCAAACACCTCTAGAGCTGCCGTACCGTCGTAGCGTCTGATGACTACTTCGCCTACCGGCTCTTCACCTAGATAAGCCTTTCTAACGGTAAACGCTTCGACTCCGTTTTCGTACTTCGCAGCAAGCTTCGCACCGGCATTCAGAATAAGCTCACCAGTAATCTCGATAACCCTCGCGCCAATCTTTGCCATACCGGTTCTCATGTTGGCAGAGGTGTAAGCGCCTTTAACGTCTCGTCTGAGCTTTTGCCATTCACTAGCTAAGTCTCTTGGATAGTTCGGGGTACCCATAGGGTCACCTCCTTAAAAGATGTTGTGAATACCGGGACCAAGCCCGATGTAGATTCCCCAGGCAATCATTACCTTGATTGGTAAGACCTGGAAACGGATTTCGGATAGCTTGCCTACGGCAGTACGGTTGGCGAACTCAAGACAAGAGTGATAGCTCATTTCCCAATCCTCTGCCTCATATCCGATGAACGGAGAATCGGTGTTTCCCTTCTGAACCCCCCTACCGAAAGGTCTAGACGACCAAATACCTGCACAGCTTTCTTCGGTAGTCAGGTAGCGGTGATACAGCGCTCGGGGATTGTTATTGTGGGTGATTTCGGTAGTGGCATTACCTAGGTCCACAAAAAAGAGGTAATTCCAGTTTCCTTCACCGGGAAGTCTTGCTAGATCAAAGCTCTTCTTACGGCTATTCATAATTTCTCCTTAGGGGAGTCGGGAGTTTGTTAGGAAAAGGGGCTAGGCAATGAGTGAATCTGAGGACATACGTCCTCAAGGTAACCTAACCCCAATCCCCGATACCAACTTCTTTGAAAGGTATATGCCAACTAATGACATAACTTCTGACTGGTGCTAATAGCCAGAAGACAAACCCGCTAGCGCTTGCTAGGGAAACTTGTGGGGGCCGGAAGCATGAGCAACCGACCCCATTACGAGGTGAAACCAGAGGAAGGAATTAGCTAGCAAGATGGAGGAACCAACTAATCCAAAAACCCAGCTACCAGAGCTAGGGGACTGTGGGGGAGGTAGGACTAGCCACTAATAGCCCCACCTCCCATGTGCCATGTTCGTAGGAGAAATGAATCAGCAAACCTCTACCGGCAAGGGAGAGGAACCTAGACGGGCTAAAAGCCCTAAGAGAGCAAAGCGCTAGATGGAGTCGGGTAGTACACCCTGTTCCTTGATTGCGTCTAGCTGAGACTTAAGGCGCTTAGCTCTTTCGGTCCTACGGACGCAACCGCAGTCGGTACTTAAACCCCGATACAGCCGTCTAATCTGAGCCCTGTAGGTATTACCACAGAAGCATTCCAGCACGGCGTAACGGACGTTTGCGTGACCTGGGTTGGTCGTATCGTTGTACGGCTGAAGCTCTTCAGAAATGAACTTGGACATGCCGAACATCTGACCAGGCTCAGGAACATAGGCTCTTGGTCTTCCTGCTGGCATGGTCACCTCCTGGGTTTAAGTGTGGTGGGTTGTCTTAATGGCATCATCTAAAGCGTGCTCTAGTTCGGCAAAAGCAATGCGGAATAGGCAAACTAGTTCATAGATGTTCCAACGCTTTTCGTTCATGGGGAATCTCCTGACATACGTCATAAGGGCTTTCAGCCCGCTTGGGGAATAAACCCAGCAGGGGAGTAAAGGCTGATCGCTTCCCCAAGACAATCTATTTCTACTCAACCCTGCTGGGAGTCTGTGTTAGGGGAAGTGGTGGGATTTTTCTGTCTCTCATATATCTAATAGCAGCCTTGATAGGGAATCAGGATACGGAGCCTCAGAAAGATTCCTAATCAGTCTGATAGCTAGGGAAGAGAGACTTACAAGACCTAACCCTGTTCTTATGAAACCTGCCGGTAGCTCTAACTCTCCAAGTGCATTCAGCACCCTTAGAAGCGCTGCACGTAGGGCAGCTAACCCAGGTGGGTAGTTCGGCATTAGGAGTTGCCAGGAACCTAGGGTAGATATCGCCTTCAAAAGCCTTCTTGGCAAGAATGCCGTTAGCCTCTAGACCGATCTCTTCCGCATAGTCGTAAAGCTCATCAACCCCATAGAACTGCTCTAAAGGAGCGTTCCAGTGTCTATAGTCAGAGAACCTTGCGTGAAGAACGGCTTCATAGGTTTCACCGGCAGCTACGGTAGCTAGAAGATGCACCTTGCCTGAGAACTGGCTAGAGAGGCTTGTAAGCCTGATAGCTAGGGTTTCATGGTCCCGGCTATAGCCGATTTTGACATTGCCGTTAGGTAGCTCTACTAGGTAGGTCACTCCTACGGAGTGAGAGGTTAACTCTCCCTTTTCAAACATGGTTGCTAATTTGCGGTTAAAGAAGGTGTCTTTTAATCGGTTGTAGATATTGGAAGTATGTTCATCACATACATCTAGGCCGTAACGTACGGCCGTTGGTTCTTTAGTACATTCATGGAATCCACATAACTTCATGATTCATTTCTCCTTAAAAATGGTTGCGGCCGGCGGTCGCAAGACAGCGGTTATCCGAGCTTGCGAGGGGAAATAATCTTCTAACTAAAAGAATTATCTAGGCGCTCCGCGGCGCAATTATCATCAAATAACTATCAACTAATTTTCATACCGAATATCTCGCCCTTAAGGCGAGGGTTGGTCGGGGTTTCTTAAACAATCAAAACCCCTCCTAATTCTTCTTGCCGTACCCTGCACACCTTTAGGTGTGCCCTAAGAGAGTAGATCCAGAGCAAGAGGCAATGTTGCAGGTCAGAGAGTTGGGTTGTCCAATTTCCCCGTACTTCCGTACATCAGTTGTACGTGCAGACCGTACAAAATCAGCAATTTGTACGTACAGACCAGACAGCAGCAGGGTTATGGGGTTCTAGGCTCTGACGCTTACGGCGCTTGTCGGTGTTCAGCTTGTGCCAAGTACAGAAGTCGGTGGTCTTCCCGTGCTTAATCTTCGGATGAAGGATCAGACAACGCTCACCACTCTTCATAACCCCGTACTCATCAGCCACGCTGGGAAGAACAATCCCCATGTCTGCTAGCTTTCTGATTGCCGTAGTGACGCTGGAACGGCTAGCAGGGATAACCTCACCCTCCGGACCAACGTCCCCTAACGCTCTCTCTAGCTCTCCTGGCGCAAACTCTGCATGGTTGACTGAGTTAACCCGAGCAAACGCAATGAACATCAGCCTTACATGCAACGGCTTAATGCTGGTGTCCGTACCAATCTCTAGACAAAGATCAGTGCCAAGCATCGTAAATTGTTCTCCTGACTCCCAATACGTTTCTTTCTTTCCCATAAATCATCTTCCCCTGCCGATAATGCCTAACCCATTGGCTCTATCTACCGAGAAGGGGAGGAAGCGTGAGTTAATGCCGTTCTCTCTGTGAAGTCTTGCCGTTTCTTTTTCTGCTTCTGGATAAGTGTTGGTTCTAACCCCGGTATCGAAATACTTAGGGAACCTCCATTCAGCAACTACGTAGTTCATTTCACTCAGCCCCCGTACCGTGCTCTATGGTTTGACTTTCTTTCCTGACCCCTAGAACCGGTGCATGGTTTACCAGGCTCGGCTAAGCACACGGGACAAGGGTTCTTCTTTACTGATTCCCTGATTGGATTCTTTGACCGCTTAGGGTTCTCATCATCTAGGGAAGCCCAATAACTAGCGGGCTTGAAGACGCTAGAAGACTTGTTCCGTGATGCTTTTAGCTCTGCAAGTCTCTGCTTTGCTGATTCGATAATCTTTTCATCCATGATCGTTTCTCCTTAAAAATCGCGCAAAAAAAGAGCCAAGGAATGATTCCTAGACTCGTGGCCGGCGGTGCTTATTCAAATGTGGTTGTGGGCTAAAACTTTCCCTGGGTTAGCTGCCCTATAACGTCAGAGCCCCTAGAAGCTGCCTACCCATACCCAAGTAGCCCCAGGACTAGCTAGGTGGCTTAGAACGGCTCTCAGGCTCTCTGATGCGTACGCTTCAAGCTTCTAGAAACGCTCCTGCCTTCCATACGCTGTCCCAAGTCATGCGTAGGTTTCCTGGCTTCAGGCATCTGCCGTTCTTACGGTGGCTATCGAACAGGGCTACGGTATCGAAAGTCTCATGACACTTAGAGCAGTGTGCTCTAGCTAGACCAGACCATAGGTTGTCGCAACCGCTACAAGAGTGGTTCATGGGTTCTCACCTCCTTTCCATCTTTTGGACCTTCACCTAAGAGATAGTGTCCTAATTACGGTTAGGTGTAGGACACAGGGCAGGGGAGAGGCTTCACCAGGCGGCACAGCCGCTAGAGGCTCTGAGAGCCAATCTGAGCCAAGATCAGTAGCCGACCCTGGGTAGGTGTACCCCTGGATGGGCTGAGAGGCTGTGAGGCTATCCAGACACAGAGAAGGCCCGGACTATGCCGGGCCAGTCTCTAGGAAGATCCTTCAATCGATGTTGTTAGAGCAATCCACAACCCTTGCCGTTTTGGTGAGTGTTAGGGACGAGTGAAGTTCTAGCTTCTGCTTGCAGAGTGGACAGAACTTAGACCGTAGAAGCTTCTGCAATCCTTCCAGCATTGGGCGGTTAACTCTGACTTCATGCACCGTAGCCATGTACCTAACCTCCTTACACAGTGCAAACTATCAGCCTTCTATGACGGTTGCATGACAGAGCTATCTAGCGCTGCTGGATACGCTTTTCAATCTCTTCATCAAAGAACATATGAAGGGCTAGCGGCCCGGCAATATCGGTAATCCCTCTAGATGCCGGACGGATCATCTTGACGCTAGAAAGCATGGCGAACTTCTCTGCATCATCCTTAGGCTTACCGACATAAGCGATAACTTCAGCCTTAATAAGAAGTTGCCTTCTTTCTTGGAGAGAAGAGTTGGTAAAGAGTTCCTTGTAGGTCTTGCCGGTAGAAACGTAGTCCCATCCTGCCGGACGAGAAGGCTTAGCAAGCAAGGTCTTTCTTCTGGCAATCAAGTTGCCTAGGCGCTCTTCATAGCCCTTCTCGTCACCTTCATAGAAACCCAAATCACGCTCTCTGCGTACACCAGAGATAGCGCGCTCAATCTGCCCTAGCTCTTGGCTGAAGTCTTCCCCAGGTACGTAACGCTTCTCCATCACCTCTAGGTGACCGAAGGTAGAAACGATGCCCTGCAAGATTCTTTCCTCTAGAAGTTCTGAGTTGATCCCAGGTGTGCACTTGTCTTTACCGGTCTTGGTAGAGCAGTAGTAATAGGCAAAGACCTTGCCGTTGTCGTCTTTCCACTCTCGCCGGTAGAGGTTTGCAGAGCATTTAATGCACTTAGCAACTCCTAGCAAGGGATTAGCGTCATGCCTCCTAGGTGCCGTAGCTACGCCCCTACGGTCTAGGGCAGCTTGCAAGCGGTCAAAGTCTTCATGGGTGATTAGGGGTTCTCCTCTGAGTACAGGCATCCCCTTGTCGTCCCTGACGACTCTTCTAACCCGCTTGCCGTTCTCATCCTTTACGTGCTTACCGTCTTCATCCTTGGCAAAGTATTCAGTCTCGCCTAGAAGGTTCCTGCTACGCAGAATGTCATTCGTTAGAGCAGAAGCGCCCCAAGCAATAGGCTTGCCGTTGCTACCAACCTTCGGTACAGGCTTGCCGTTCCGCATGGCTGAATGCTGCTTAGGGGTGTGGATTCCCCTAGCGGTGAAGTCTCGGCAGATAGCTTCTGACGTCTCACCATCGATAGCTCTTCTTACAGCCTCCTGAATTACAGGAGCGGAAATAGGGTCATGCACCAGGATGAAGCCAGGACCGTTCGGATTCTTAGCCTTCATATAGCCGTACGGGATGGGACCACCCTTGTATCGGCCAACAGACCGAAGGTAATCAGAACTACCCTTGTTCCGGTCTGAGATAGCCAACCATTCCAACTCAGCAGCAAAAGCTAGGAATTGCAGGATGAGATTAGAGATAGGGTCACGCTTACGGAAGTCCAGTTTCAGAGAACCGCCCGGACCAGCAGCAAAGATTAGAACCTTCTTATTCTCGACTGCAAACATTGCCAGTCGGTTTAGGTCCATCATGTTTCGGATTGCCCTATCAAGCTTTGCCCAGGCAATAGCGTCATAGGTACTGATTAACTCAGGGTCGGTTAGATACGGTCCAAGACCAGGACGTGAGAAGGGGTCAACCGTTCCGGCTGATACGTCCATGTCTTCTGCCGTGTCGACAATCGTTCCGGAGAAGTCAGGCAAGACTTTGTTGATGTCTTCTTTTTGCCTAGGGAAAGAAGTGCTTTCGTCTCTCTGTCGGCTCAGCCGTAGCGCTGCAAGTACTCTCATCTGTGGTTCCTCCCTAGCTGCCCTGATGCCTTTCAACCAGGCAATATACGCCCCTGTGACTCTCCCCGGTACGCCCCGGCGTACCGGATGTCGGTGCGCACGCTGGGGTCGACGGCGGCGAGGTCGACGATGTCGGCCGGGGCGCGCGGCCCGGTCGGGGTGGCCGACGGGGTGGGCGGGCTGGCCGACGGGGTGGGCGCGGTGGGCGGTGTCGGCGGCGGGGCGGGCACCGGCCGCTGGCAGGCGGCGGTCAGCGCCGCGGCCAGCACGGCCACCGCGGTCGCCACGCGCACACCGGTCCTCACCCCGCCGTGTCTACCAGCATCAGGGGCCCGCCGGGCCGGCAACCGTGGGCGCCGGGGGCGCGCCGTCAGCCGTCGAGGGCGGACCGGAGGAAGTCGAGCGCGGCGGCGTCGTCGTCGATGCCGCCCGCCTCGTGGCCGTTGTACCGCCAGACGGCCAGCTCGGCCGGCCCCCGGTAGGCGTGCACCGCGGCGAACACCGTGGACGGCGGCACGATCTCGTCCATCAGGGCGACCGAGAAGCGGGCCGGCACGGTGGCCCGCCGGGCGAAGGCGACCCCGTCGACGTAGCCGAGGGTGTGCAGTGCGGCGTCCTCCCGGTCCCGGTGCACCGCCAGGTAGTCCCGGATCTCCCGGTAGGGGTGGGCGTCGGTGATGGTCACCGCGCGCGGGATGTCGCAGAGGAACGGCACGTACGACACGGCCGCGCGCAGGTCGGGCACCAGCGCGGCGGTGGCCAGCGCGGCGGCGCCGCCCTGGCTGTGCCCGAGCACCGCCACCCGGTCCGGGTCGACGGCCGGCAGCCGGCGGGCGGCGTCGACGGCCCGGACCGCGTCGGTGAGGAAACGCCGGTAGTAGTAGCGGCGTGGGTCCTCGATGCCTCGGGTGGTGACGCCGGGCGCCTGCGGGCCGGCGCCGGCCAGGTCGGGGGTGTCGCCCCGGCTCCACCCGGAACCCTGGCCCCGGGTGTCCATCTGCAGGTGCGCGTAGCCGGCCGCGGCCCAGAGCAGGTTCTCCAGCGCGTGCCCCCGGCCGCCGCCGTAGCCGACGTACTGCACCACGGTGGGCAGCGGTCCGGTGGCGCCGCGCGGCACCCGCAGCCACGCCCGGACCGGCTGGCCGGCGAAGCCGGGGAAGGTCACGTCGAAGACGTCGAGGCTGGTCAGCGGCGTGCTCACCGGGGTCACCTCGAGGTCGCCGCCGCACTCGCGCGCCTCGGCGAGGGTCTCGGCCCAGAAGGCGTCGAAGTCGTCCGGCTCGCGGAGCGCGCTGCGGTAGCCGCGCAGGTCCGCCTCGGGCAGGTCGGTGTACAAGAGCCGCTCCTCCGCTGGCCGACCGGGAAATTTCCGAAACCTGGCGATGATCTCCCGGAACGCTAGGGCGACCCCGGGTTGTCGTCAACCCCCGGGCCGTACGGCAAGATGATCGGGGGCGGCAGGCCGTTCCGAGCGCCGTCGGCACCGTTGCCGTCGGTGTTCCGGCCGGGTGAAGGAGACGCGGGTGAGCACGGACGGCGAGCGCAGGGTGACCATCACCGTGATCGCGCGGGAGGCCGGGGTCTCCGTGCCCACCGTCTCCCGCGTGCTCAACGGGCGTTCGGACGTTGCGCCGGAGACCCGGGAACGGGTCGAGGAGCTGCTGCGTCACCACGGCTACCGGCGGCGCGGCACCCGCGCCGCGCACCGGGCGGGTCTGCTCGACCTGCTCTTCCCCGACCTGGACAGCCCGTGGGCCCTGGAGATCATCCGCGGTGTGGAGGACGTCGGGCACGCCGCCGGGGTGGGCACCGTGGTCTCGGCGATCCACCGCGAGTCCACCTCGACCCGGCAGTGGCTGCAGAACCTGCGCGCCCGCGCCTCGGACGGCGTCATCCTGGTGACCTCGCACCTCACCTCGCCGGTGCACGCGCAGCTGCGCCGGCTCAACGTGCCGGTCGTGGTCGTCGACCCGGCCGGGGCGCCCGCCACCGACGTGCCCACTATCGGCGCCACCAACTGGTCCGGCGGGCTCGCCGCGACCGAGCACCTGCTCGCGCTGGGGCACCGCCGGATCGGTCTGGTCGCCGGCCCGCCGCACCTGCTGTGCAGCCGGGCCCGGCTCGACGGCTACCGGGCCGCCCTGGAGCGGGCCGGCATACCGCTGGACGACCGGCTCGTGCAGCCCGGCGACTTCTACCACGCCTCCGGCTTCGCGGCGGGGACGGCCCTGCTGGAGCTCGACGACCCGCCCACCGCGGTCTTCGCGGCCAGCGACCAGATGGCCTTCGGGGTCTACGAGGCGGTGCGCCGCCGCGGGCTGCGGGTCGGCGACGACGTCAGCGTGGTCGGCTTCGACGACCTGCCCGAGGCACGCTGGGCGTCGCCGCCGCTGACCACGGTCCGGCAGCCGCTGGTCGAGATGGGGCGGCTCGCCGCGCGCACGGTGCTGCGCCTGTCCCAGGGCGAGGAGATCGAGTCGCCGCGGGTCGAGCTGGCCACCGAGCTGGTCGTGCGGGACAGTTCGGTCCGGTACGACGCCGAGCGGGTCCCGGCGGACCTGTCCCGCTAGCCACGGTCGCCGTCGTCCGGCGGGCGCGGTGACCCGGCCGGCGCGACGAGGGCGGCCGGGTGCCGGCGCCGGCGGCGCAGCAGCACCGCGCCGCCGGCCACCAGCAGCGCCCCGACGGCCACCGACGACCGGGTGCCCGGCCAACCGCCGGCGTGCGTGGCGGCGGGAGCGCCCACGGCCCGGCCGGCGGCGAGGGCCGACCCGCCGGCCGACGGGGACGGGCTGGCCGAGCTGAGTTCGCCGGGCCCGACCAGCCGTCCCACCGCCGCGTCCCGGGGCAGCGCGAACCCCCAGTCGAGCAGGGCCGCGCCCTGCTGCCAGCCGCGCTGGGTCGGGATCTCGGCGCCGAGCAGGGTGACCACGAGCCGGCGTCCGCCGCGCTCGGCGGCCCCGACGTAGGTGTGCCGGGCCAGGTCGGTGAAGCCCGTCTTGCCGCCCAGGGCACCCGGATACTGCGCCAGCAACTGGTTGTCGTTCTGGATCTCGAACGGCTTCACCCGCAGCGCCGGCTGGCCGGGCACCACCGCGGTACGGGTCGCGGTGTACCGGCGGAAGGCGGGCTGGGCGAAGCAGGCCCGGGCGATCAACGCGAGGTCGTACGCGCTGGTGAACTGGCCGGGTCCGTCGAGGCCCGACGAGGTCACCGCGTGCGTCTGCCGCGCCCCCAGCCAGCGCGCCTGCTCGTTCATCGCCCGGACGCCCCCGGCCAGCCCGTCCGGGCCGCCGCCGAGGCGGGCGAGGGCGTTGGCCGCCTCGTTGCCGGACTTGAGCAGCAGGCCCAGCCAGATCGTCTCGATCCGGTACCGGCCGTCCTCGACCAGTCCCACCGCCGAGCTGCCCGGCTCGATGGCCACATCCCCGGCGGTCACCGTGACCTCGCGCTCCGGGTCCAGCTTGGGCAGCATGGTGGCGGCCAGCAGCAGCTTCTGCACGCTCGCCGGCACGCCGTACTCGTGCGGGCCGCAGCCACCCAGCACGGCGCCGCTGTCCAGGTCGGCGACCAGCCAGGAGGTCGCGGTGACCGGTGGCGGGGCCGGCGACGAGGCGGGCACCACGAGACCGGCGGTCGCCAGCGCGGCCCCGCCGATCGCCCGGGCCGCGGGGTCCGCCGGCGGCGGTGGCTGCGGTGGCCGGGTCGCCGGGGCCGGCACGTTCGGGCAGGGCGGCGGGCCGGCCGGCAGGCGTCCGCCGCGGGCCGAGCCGCCGGCCCGGGCGTTCGCCGGGACCGCTCCGGGCAGGCTGAGCGCCGGTACGAGCAGGGCGACGGCGAGCGCCGCGGGCAGGCCTCTCATGTCCCCGGACGCTAGCCACACCGCCACGATCGGGTTGCCTGCTCGGCCATTCGCGTCCGGCGGGCGCGCCCGGGCGGTAAGGTCCCCGCCCCTCGTCACCCGCCGGCGGGGGCGGGCCCCGGCAGGGGTACGCGCTGCGCCAGCCAGCGCAGCTGCCGCCGCACCTGCACGGCCTCGCCGCCCTCGTGCTGGTTGAACGGGTAGACGTGGATCTCCCGGTCGGTGGGGTCGAGCCGGCCGTGGTCGGCGCCGTACTGGTTGTAGGCGGCGAACGCGGTGCTCGGCGGGCAGACCCGGTCCCGCAGGCCGACACCGAAGTGCGCGGGCGCGGCGGCCCGGCGGGCGAAGGCGACGCCGTCGACGTAGGACAGGGTGGCCCGTACCCGCGCCTCCGCCTCCCGGTTGACCGCGACGTACTGCGCGATCTCGCCGTACGGCGCGGCGTCGGTGATCTCGATGGCCCGCTGGATGTGGCAGAGGAACGGGGCCGTGGTGAGCAGCGCCGCGAGGTCGGGGACGAGTCCCGCCACGGCGAGGGCGAGACCGCCGCCCTGGCTGTTCCCGGCGGCGACCACGCGGGCGGCGTCGACGCCGGGCAGCGCCCGCACGGCCTGCACGGCGCGCACCGCGTCGGTGATAAGCCGGCGGTAGTAGTAGCGCTCCGGGTCGAGGATGCCCCAGGTCACCGGCCAGGGGCCGCCCGCGCGGCCGGCGTGCGGGTCGTCGGTGTCCCCGCTGCCGTACTGACCCGACCCCCGGGCGTCCATCAGCAGGTGGGCGTATCCGGCGACCGGCCAGGTCAACCGCTCGTGCGGCAGGCCGCGCCCGCGCCCGTAGCCGACGTACTCCACGACGGCGGGCAGCGGTGCGTCCACTCCGGCCGGTCGGGTGTACCAGGCCCTGACCGGGTCGCCGCCGAAGCCGGCGAAGGTCACGTCCCAGGTCTGCACCAGGCGCAGGTCGGTCGGCTCCGGCCGGACGTCGAGCAGCACCGGCCGGGGCGCCTCGGCGGCCAGTGTCGCGCGCCAGAAGGCGTCGAAGTCGGCCGGCTCCGGCACCGTGGGCGCGTACCGGCGCAGGTGGTCGAGGGGGAGGTCGAACAGGGCCATGGCTCCTCGCGGGTGGGGACGGGACTCAGCGGGTCCGGGCGGGCGGGGCGGAGGTCTCGCGCACGATCAACTCGGTCACCAGGTCGACCCGGCTGGCCGGCAGGTCCACCCCGCGGGCCAGGTCGAGCAGCATCTGGGTGGCCGTGCCGGCCATGTCGCGCAGCGGCTGGTTGACGGTGGTCAGGGCGGGGCCGATCCAGGCGGCCACCGGCAGGTTGTCGTAGCCGACCACCGACAGGTCGCCGGGGACGTCCAGGCCGAGCTGGCGCGCCGCCCGGAGCACGCCCATGGCCTGCATGTCGGAGCCCGCGAAGATCGCCGTGGGACGCTGCGTCGTGGTCAGCAGCTCCATCCCGTGCGTGTAGCCGGCGTCGACGTAGAAGCTGCCGAAGCGCACCAGCTCCGGTTCCACCGCGACGCCCGCCTCCTCGTGGGCGGAGCGGAAGCCGGCCGCCCGGGCCCGGCTGCAGAGCACGTCCTGCGGCCCGGAGATGATCCCGATCCGGCGGTGGCCGAGGCCGAGCAGGTGGCGGGCGGCGAGCAGGCCGCCGTTGAAGTTGTTCGAGCCGACGGTGGGCACCGAGGCCGAGGTCGCGCTGTCGGTGTCCAGCACCACGAAGGGGATCTTGCGGCGCTGGAGCTGGCGCTGTTGCGCCTCGCCGAGCTGGCACAGCACGAACAGCACGCCGCGCGGCGGGTGGGCGAGCAGCTCGTCGAGCCACTGCTGCGGGGGGCGGTGCGCGCCGCCCAGCTGGGAGAGCACCACGTTGACCCCGGCCGGCGCGGTCACCGACTCCACCCCCCGGATGATCTCCATGGCCCACTCGTTGTCGAACTCGTGGAAGACCAGGTGGACCTGCCCGGCGTCGGCCGACCGGCGGCGTGACCGGCGGCGGTACCCGTGCCGTTCGAGGCTGGCCTCGACCCGGGCCCGGGTGTCGGCGGCGACGTCGGCGCGGCCGTTGAGCACCTTCGAGACGGTGGCCACGGAGACGCCGACCTCGTTGGCGATGGTCGCGATGGTGGCGGCGCCGGGCGGGGTGGCGGGGCGGGACGTCGTCATGGGCCTCATCCAAGCGTCCGAAAATTTCGGCGGACATTATCACAGGCGTCGCCGGTCGACGATGACCCGTCGGGGCTGGGCAACCGGCTGCACGGCTCATCGTCGTCGATACCCTCCAGCGTGGACAGCGCTTTCCCCCACCTCTTGACATGGTCCGGCCGGCCCCCTAAGTTCCCGCAACAAGTACCACGTGGCCGCCGAAAATTTCGGAGGAGACCGCGGCTTCCCGATGCTCGGCCCCGGGAGGACTGCTGGTCGGATTCGAGAGGTGCGCATGACCGACCAGTTGCCCGTCACCCACCCGGCGGCCCAGCCACCGGCGGCCCAGCCCGGCCCGGCAATCCAGCCCGGCCCGACGGCCCAGCCCGGCCCGGTGATCGATGCCCAGCCGTGGCGGGACGCCGCGCTGCCGCCGGACCGGCGCGCGGACGCGTTGCTCCCGCTGATGTCGCTGGAGGAGAAGATCGCCCAGCTCGTCGGCGTCTGGGTCGGCGCCGACGCGTCCGGAGCCGGCGTCGCCCCGCACCAGTCCGACCTGGCGGCCGACCCGCCCGAGTGGGGCGAGGTGATCCGGCACGGCCTCGGCCAGCTGACCCGCCCGTTCGGGACCGCGCCGGTCGACCCGGTGCACGGCGCCCGGTCGCTGGCCGCGTCCCAGGCGGAGATCGCGGCGGCGAGCCGGTTCGGCATCCCGGCCCAGGTGCACGAGGAGTGCCTCACCGGGTTCGCCGCCTGGCGGGCCACGGTCTATCCGGCGCCGCTGAGCTGGGGCGCCACCTTCGACCCGGACCTGGTGCAGGAGATGGCCGGACGGATCGGCCGGTCCATGCGGGCCGCCGGCGTCCACCAGGGCCTGGCGCCGGTGCTGGACGTGACCCGGGACTACCGCTGGGGCCGCACCGAGGAGACGATCGGCGAGGACCCCTTCCTGGTCGGCACGGTCGGCGCCGCGTACGTCCGGGGTCTGGAACGGGCCGGCGTGGTCGCCACCCTGAAGCACTTCGCCGGCTACTCGACCTCGCGCGGCGGCCGCAACCTCGCCCCCGCCCAGGTGGGGCGCCGGGAGCTGGCCGAGGTCATCCTGCCGCCGTTCGAGATGGCCCTGCGCCTCGGCGGGGCGCGCTCGGTGATGAACTCCTACGCCGAGATCGACGGCGTGCCGGTGGCCGCCGACGAGAGCCTGCTGACCGGACTGTTGCGGGACGAGTGGGGCTTCACCGGGACCGTCGTCGCGGACTACTTCGCGGTGCGCTTCCTGGAGACCCTGCACGGCGTCGCCGCCGGGGCGCCGGACGCGGCCCGGCTCGCCCTGACCGCCGGCATCGACGTCGAACTGCCCACCGTGGACACCTTCGGCCCCGAACTGGTGGCGGCGGTCCGCGCCGGCGCGGTCGACGAGGCGCTGGTCGACCGGGCGCTGCGCCGGGTACTCATCCAGAAGATCGAACTCGGCCTGCTCGACGACGGCTGGCAGCCGCTGCCCCCACAGGTCGAGCAGGTACGCCTCGACGACGAGCGCAGCCGGGACGTCGCCCTGCGGCTGGCCCGGGAGTGCGTCGTCCTGCTGCGCAACCGGGCGGAGCTGCTACCGCTGACCGTGCACCAGCGGATCGCCCTGGTGGGTCCGGTCGCCGATGACCCGATGGCGATGCTCGGCTGCTACTCGTTCCCGCTGCACGTCGGCGTCCACCACCCCGACCACGAGACCGGGGTGGAGATCGCCTCCCTGCGCGCCGCCCTCGACCGGCTGTTCCCGAAGCTCAGCTACGCGCCGGGCTGCGCGGTGACCGGCGACGACACCAGCGGCTTCGCCGCCGCCGTGTCGGCCGCGGCGGCCGCGGACGTCTGCGTGCTGGCCGTCGGCGACCGGGCCGGGCTGTTCGGGCGGGGCACCTCCGGCGAGGGCTGCGACGCGGTCGACCTGCGGCTGCCCGGCGTGCAGGCCGACCTGGTCCGGGCCGTCCTGGACACCGGCACCCCGGTCGTCCTCGTGCTGCTGACCGGCCGGCCGTACGCCCTCGGGGCGGAATACGACCGGGCCGCCGCCGTCGTGCAGGCCTTCTTCCCCGGCCAGCGCGGGTCCCGGGCGCTGGCCGAGGTGCTCGCCGGCCTGGTGAATCCGTCCGGCCGGCTGCCGGTCAGCGTCCCCCGCGACGCCGGCGGCCTGCCCGGCACCTACCTCGGCCCGACGCTGACGCACCGATCGAAGGTGTCCTCGGTCGACCCGACGCCGGCCTTCCCGTTCGGCCACGGGCTCAGCTACACCACGTTCGAGTGGAGCGCGGCCGCCGTGTCCGGGGCGGCGGCCCGACCCGACGCGCCGGCGCCCTGGGCGGTCGACGGCGAGGTGACCGTCGAGATCACGGTCCACAACACCGGGTCGCGCGCCGGTGCCGAGGTCGTCCAGCTCTACCTGCACGATCCCGTCGCGCAGACCACCCGCCCGACGGTGCGCCTGATCGGTTACGCCCGGGTGCCGCTGGCGGCCGGCGAGGCCGCCCGGGTCAGCTTCACGGTCCCCGCCGACCTCGCGTCGTTCCCGGGCCGGCACGGCCGGCGGATCGTCGAGCCCGGCGACGTGGAGCTGCGGTTCGGCCGGTCGAGCGCCGAGCTGGTGGCCGCCCTGCCGCTGCGCCTGGTGGGCGCCGAACGGGACACCGGCCCACACCGGCGGCTCGAGCCGTCGGTGCGCGTCGAGCCGGCCGCCACCCTGCCGCACACCGCCGAGGAGAGGTAGCGATGAGCAGCCCCGGAGCCCTGCGCCCACCACCGACAGCGAGCCCGCCGCCGGTGCCGTCCGGTGCCACGCCGGTGCGGCGCAAGCGCCGGCGCACCTGGCGGCGGGCGCTGCGCCGGGACTGGCAGCTCTACTCGCTGGCCGTCCTGCCGCTGCTGTTCTTCCTGGTCTTCCGGTACCTGCCGATGCTCGGCAACGTGATCGCCTTCCGCCGGTTCCGGCCGGGCGGCAGCATCTTCGGCGAGCAGTGGGTGGGCCTGCGGTACATCCGGATGTTCCTGAGCGACCCGACGTTCTGGGACGTCTTCACCAACACCCTGGTGCTGGGCGCGCTGACCCTGCTGTTCTGCTTTCCCCTGCCGATCGTGCTGGCGCTGCTCCTCAACGAGCTGCGCAGCACCCGGCTCAAGCGGTTCGTCCAGTCCGTGTCGTACCTGCCGCACTTCCTGTCGATCGTGATCGTGGCGGCCATGGTCATGCAGCTGTTGTCCGTCGACGGGGCGGTGAACCAGCTGGTCCGGGCGGTCGGCGGCGAGGCGGTGCCGTTCCTGCAGCAGGCCGGGTGGTTCCGGAGCATCTACGTCTCCTCGGAGGTCTGGCAGACCGTCGGCTGGGGCACGATCCTCTACCTGGCCGCGCTGACCACCATCGACGAGGACCTGTACGAGGCGGCCCGGATCGACGGGGCCAACCGGTGGCGGCAGACCTGGCACGTGACCCTGCCCGGGATCCGGCCGACGATGGTGACCCTGCTGATCCTCAACATCGGCACCTTCATGGCGGTCGGGTTCGAGAAGATCCTGTTGTTGTACAACCCGTTGACCTATCCGACCGCCGACGTAATCTCCACCTACCTGTTCCGGGTCGGCATCGTCTCCAACAACTTCAGCTACGCGGCCGCGATCGGCCTGTTCGAGTCCGCGATCGGGTTGACGCTGGTGCTGTCGGCCAACGCGATCTCCCGGCGAGCGGTGGGAGCGAGCCTGTGGTGATCGTCGACCGGACCACGTCCCGCCGGGCGGCCAGCGGCCGGACCGGCATCCGGCCGAGCCGGGGCTTCCGGGTCTTCCAGGTGGTCAACGCGATCGTCCTGACCGGCATCGTGGTGGTGACGTTGTACCCCTTCGTCAACATCGTGGCGCGGTCGCTCAGCGACAACGCGTACATCGTTGCCGGGCAGGTGAACCTGGTCCCGCGCGGATTCAACATCGCCGCGTACAAGGCGGTGATGTCCGATCCGCTGTTCTGGACGAACTATCGCAACACGATCTTCTACACGGCGGTCGCCACGGCTGTCTCGTTGGTGCTGACCACCTGCTACGCCTACGTGCTGTCCAAGAAGCACCTCAAGGGCCGCAACGCGCTGGTCGGGATCGCCGTGTTCACCATGTTCTTCAGCGGCGGGCTGATCCCCAACTACGTCCTGGTCACCAGCCTCGGGTTGAAGAACACCGTGTGGGCCATCGCGCTGCCCAACGCGATCAGCGTGTTCAACCTCCTCGTCATGAAGGCGTTCTTCGAGAGCCTGCCGGTCGAGTTGGAGGAGGCCGCCGCCGTCGACGGGCTGAACACGTACGGAACCCTGCTGCGCATCGTGCTGCCGCTGTCGAAGGCGGTGGTCGCCACGATGTTGCTCTTCTACACCGTCTCCTTCTGGAACTCCTGGTTCTCCGCGTTCCTCTACATGGATCAGATGGACCTGCTCCCGGTGACGGTGTACCTGCGCAATCTCATCGCCGGCGCGACCGACGCGACCTCGACCGGCGGGGGTCTCGGCAGCGCCACCGACGTCGTGCAGTCCGCCGCCACCATCCAGGCCGTGACCATCGTGCTCACGGTCCTGCCCATCCTGACGGTCTACCCCTTCATCCAGCGGTACTTCGTCTCCGGCGTCATGCTCGGGGCGGTCAAGGGATAGCCGCAAGCGCAACCACCCGCACACCACCCCCACCCGAGAGGAATCCCCATGGTTCAGCTATCCCGGCGCCATCTGCTGTTCGCCGCCGGCGCGGCCGCCGTCGTGTCGGTGGCCGGCTGCGGCGACGACGCGGCCGACAAGAAGGACCTCGCCGACAACCGGGTCGGCGCCATGGACAAGTACGGCGTCGGCGACCAGTTCAAGGCCACCACGTCGGTGTCGTTCTCGATGCTCTACAACAACCACCCGAACTATCCGCTGAAGAACGACTGGCTGTTCTGGTCGGAGCTGACCAAGCGGACCGGTGTCAAGATCGAGCCGGTCGCCGTGCCGCTGAGCGACTACGAGCAGAAGCGCAGCGTCCTGATCGGCGCCGGTGACGCCCCGTTCATCATTCCCAAGACCTACCACCCGCAGGAGGAGGCGTACGTCTCCTCGGGCGCCATTCTCCCGGTCAGCGACTACCTCGACCTGATGCCGAACTTCAAGGACAGCATCGAGAAGTGGAACCTGCAGGCGGAGATCGACGCGCTCCGGCAGGAGGACGGCAAGTTCTACCTGCTGCCCGGCCTGCACGAGAAGCCCTGGCAGGACTACACCCTCGCGGTCCGGATGGACATCCTCGAGGAGCTCAAGATCCCGGTCCCGCAGACCTGGGACGACGTGTACACCATGCTCAAGGCAATGAAGGCGAAGTACCCGAACGTCTACCCGCTCTCCGACCGGTTCGGCAAGCCCAACCCGGCCGGCAACCTGCTGAACATGCTGGCCGTGTCGTACGGGCTGTCGGGGGCCGGCTGGAACTTCCAGCACACCAGCTGGGACGCGAACGCCAAGAAGTTCATCTACAACGGCTCGTCGGAGCAGTACAAGGCGATCCTGGAGTACCTGCACAAGCTGGTCGCCGAGGGGCTGCTCGACCCGGAGACCTTCACCCAGACCGACGACCAGGCCCGCCAGAAGCTCGCCAGCGGCAAGTCCTTCGTGATCAGCGCCAATGCGCAGAGCCTGGTCAACGACTACCGGCCCGACATGGCGAAGACGTTGCCGAACGCGCGGATGGCGAAGATCCCCTTCCCGATCGGGCCGGCCGGACCGATGAACCCGGCGCCCCGGCTCGAGAACGGCGTCATGATCTCCACGAAGGCTCGGGACAGCAAGAACTTCGTGGCGATGATGCAGTTCATCGACTGGCTCTGGTACTCGGAGGCCGGCAAGGAGTTCGCCAAGTGGGGTGTCGAGGGGGTCACCTACACCAAGGACTCGTCCGGCAAGCACACCCTCGCCCCCGACGTCGACGTCCTCGGGCTGAACCCGAAGGGCACGAAGCATCTGCAGAAGGACTTCGGCTTCTACAACGGCATCTTCGCCTACGGCGGCAAGCCGGAGCTGGTGCAGGCGTTCTTCTCGCCGGAGGAGGTGGAGTTCCAGAAGGTGCTCAACGCCCGGCCGCCCGTCCCGGTCGCGCCGCCGCACCCGCTCAGCGACGCCGAGCGCGAGCAGGTGACCCTCTGGGAGACGCCGCTGAAGGACTTCGTCTACGGGAACACGCTGAAGTTCATCCTGGGCCAGCGCAACCTCAGCGAGTGGGACGCCTACGTGAACGAGCTCAACGGCAAGCACATGAGCTCCTACCTGGACGTCATCAACAAGGCCTACGACCGGTACCAGAAGAACCACGGCTGACCGGAGGCCGCCGGCCGGGCCCGCACGCGGCGCCCGGCCGGCACGCCCTCGGGCGGCCCTCCGTCCGGCGGCGCCGCTGCGGGCCGCCAGGCGTAGGGCAGAGGAGAGGACTGACATGCGGGTCGTCGTACCGGAGCAGGCCACCGGCCGGCTGACCGAGGCGTGGCGCGCCTGCGTCGGCACCGGCCGGTTCGAACTGGCGCTGCGACGCGACTACCAGGACTCGCTGGCCCTGATCCAGCGGGAGATCGGCTTCCGGCACATCCGCGGGCACGGGCTGCTCAGCGACGGCGTCGGCGTGCACCGGCCCTACGAGTACCGGGGCTCGCGCCACGTCCGGCACGCCTTCACCTACGTCGACCAGGTGATCGACGCCTACCTCGACCTCGGCATCCGCCCGTTCGTGGAGCTGGGCTTCATGCCCGCGGCCCTCGCCTCCGGCGACCAGACGGTGTTCTGGTGGCGCGGCAACGTCACCCCGCCCGCGTCCTGGACCGAATGGGCCGACCTGGTCCGGGCCACCGTCGCCCACCTCGTCGACCGGTACGGCCTAGACGAGGTGCGCGGCTGGCCGATCGAGGTGTGGAACGAACCGAACCTCACCAACTTCTGGCAGGGCGCGGACGAGGCCGCCTACCACCGGCTCTACGAGGTCACCGCGCACGCCGTGAAGGAGGTCGACGCCGGGTTGCAGGTCGGCGGCCCGGCCCTCTCCCCCGGCGCCGACGACTGGCTGCCCCGCTTCGCCGACTTCGTCGCCGCCCGGTCGGTGCCGGTCGACTTCGTCAGCAAGCACGCCTACTCCTCCGGGCCGGCCCAGCACGTGCCGTTCGGCGTACACCAGACGCTGACCCCGGCGGCCGGGCTGCTGGCGCAGTTCGCCACCCCGGCCGCACTGCTGCGGGACACCGCCCTGGCCGGGCTGCCGGTGCACATCACCGAGTTCAACTCGTCCTACCGGCCCGACAACCCGATCCACGACACCGCCTTCCACGCCGCGTACCTGGCTCCCGTGGTGGCCGGCGGCGGCGACCTGGTCGACTCCTTCTCCTACTGGACCTTCAGCGACATGTTCGAGGAGGAGGGGGTGCCCACCACGCTGTTCCACGGCGGCTTCGGCCTGCTCACCCACCGCCAGATCAAGAAGCCGACCTACCATCTGTACGCCTTCCTGGCCCGCCTCGGTGACCAGGTCCTCGCCCGCGGCGCGGACCACCTGGTCACCCGGGACGGCACCGGCCGGATCACCGTGCTGGCCTGGGCGCCGGTGGACGTCACCGGTCGCGAGCCGGTCCCCGACCGGCACACCGTGCAGCTGTCCCTGCCCCTGGCGTCGCCCGGGGCGAGCACCGCCTTCCTGCTGCGCTCGTCGGTCAGCGAGGAGGCGGGCAACGCGTGGCGGGCGTGGGGCGAGATGGGCCGGCCCGCCTCCCCGCACGCCCGCCAGCTGGACGCCCTGCGGGAGGCCGCCGAGCCGGTCCGGCGGCACACCAGCCTGCCCGTCGTGGCCGGCCGCGTCGCGCTCGACTTGCACCTGTCCCGGCACGAGGTCACCCTGGTCGAGCTCACCGCGGTCGCCGACGAGACCCCGCCGTGGTGGCACGACGAGCGGCTGCTCGGCCAGCCCACCGGAGAGGAACCCGCATGAGCGACGCCGGCGTCCACCGCCAGTTCGGCGAGGGGCCGCTGTCCCGCGCCGCGGCGCTGATCTACACCCTGCTCGTGGTCGAGCTGCTGCTGCTGGTCGCCGCCGCGCCCGGCCTCGTCGCGCTCACCCTGCTGGACCGGGACATCAGCAACCTTCCGTTGGCCGCGGCGTGTGCGATCCCGCTCGGCCCGGCGTTCTCCGCCGCCTGCTACGCGCTGCACCACCAGCGCCCCGACCTGACCGACCTGCACCCGGCGCGGGTCTTCTGGCGCGGCTACCGGACCAACCTGCGCGACGCCCTGCTGGTCTGGGTGCCGTTGCTGGTCTGGCTGACCGTCATCGCGATAAACCTCGCCCACCTGTCGGCCACGGGCCTGTCCGGCTGGTGGGCGGTGCCGTTGGTCCTGGTCGGCGCGGGGGTCACCCTGATCGGGGTGAACGCGCTGGTGATCACCTCGTTGTTCAGCTTCCGCCTCCGCGACGTGCTGCGGCTGGCCCGGTTCTTCGTCGTGCGCACCCCGGTCGGCACGCTGGGCACGGCGGGCCTGCTGGCCGCGGCGACCGCCCTGGTGCTGGTGACCTCCGAGGCGGTGCTCGCCGCCCTGGGCGCGGTGCTGGTCTTCGCGCTGCTGCGCGGCAGCGAGCCGATGATCGCCCTGATCCGGAAGGACTTCACGGCGTGAGGCTGCCCCGCACCGGCAAGGTGCCCTTCGGTGGGGACTACAACCCCGAGCAGTGGCCCGAACCGGTGTGGCAGCAGGACTACCGGCTCTTCGACCGGGCCCGGATCGACCTGGTCACCCTGGGCGTCTTCGCCTGGGCGCAGACCCAGCCCGCCCCGGACGTCTACGACTTCACGCTGCTGGACCGGATCGTCGACCGGGCGACCGCGGAGGGCCGGATGATCTGCCTGGCCACCGGCACGGCCGCCCACCCGGCGTGGCTGGCCCGCGCCCACCCCGAGGTGACCCGCACCGACTTCGAGGGACGCCGACACCGGTTCGGGCAGCGGCACAACTCCTGCCCCAGCTCCCCGGTCTTCCGGCGGCTCGCCACCGAACTGGCCCGCCGGGTCGCCGCGCGGTACGCCGGAAACCCGTCGATCGTGGCCTGGCACGTCGGCAACGAGTACGGCGGGGCCTGCTACTGCGACCGGTGCGCCGCCGGCTTCCGGGACTGGCTGCGCCTCCGGTACGGCACCCTGGACGCGCTCAACGAGGCCTGGTACACGACCTTCTGGTCGCACACCTTCACCGGCTGGGACCAGATCGAACCGCCGTCGGCGCTGACCGAGCACTGGCGCGGACCGGACCACACCGCGTTCCAGGG
This sequence comes from Micromonospora sp. NPDC049836, assembly GCF_044465125.1. Taxonomy (NCBI): domain Bacteria; kingdom Bacillati; phylum Actinomycetota; class Actinomycetes; order Micromonosporales; family Micromonosporaceae; genus Micromonospora; species Micromonospora sp. NPDC049836. The sequence continues at coordinate 56,269 of NZ_JBITLH010000017.1, read as the reverse complement.
GATCACCCTGGACTATCTCCGGTTCATGTCCGACGCCATGCTGGCCACCTTCCTCGACGAGAAGGCGGCGATCCGCGAGTCCAGCCCGGACGTCCCGGTCACCACCAACTTCATGGGCATGTACCGGCCGATCGACTACCACCGCTGGGCGCCCCATCTCGACTTCGCCTCGTGGGACAACTACCCGCCGGACGACAGCTCGCCGTCCTGGATGGCGCTGACGCACGACCTCATGCGCGGGCTGAAGGACGGCCAGCCGTTCTGGTTGATGGAGCAGACCCCGAGCCACACCGCCTGCCGGGACGTGAACCCGCTGAAGCGGCCGGGGGTGCTGCGGCTGTGGAGCTGGCAGGCGGTGGCGCACGGCGCCGACGCGGTGCTCTTCTTCCAGCTGCGGGCCTCCCGGGGTGCCAGCGAGAAGTACCACGGCGCGGTCATCGGCCACGCCGGGCGGTCGGACACCCGGGTGTTCCGGGAGGTCGCGCAGTTGGGGGCCGAGTTCGAGCGGCTCGGCGCGGCGACGCTGGGCGCGCGTACCCCGGCCCGGGTCGCGCTGCTGTTCGACTGGGACAGCTGGTGGGCGTTGGAACTCTCCGACGGCCCGTCCCGGCTGGTCCGCTACCAGCAGCTGGTGCTGGCCTACCACCGGGCGCTCTGGGACGCCGGCGTGGACGTCGACGTCGTGGCGGTCACCGCGGAGCTGTCCCGGTACGACGTGGTCGTCGCGCCGGCGCTGCACCTGCTCAAGGGCGACGTCGCGGGGCGGCTGGCGGAGGTGGCCGGCCGGGGCGGCTCGGTGCTGACCACGTTCCTGTCCGGGCGGGTCGACGAGAACGACAACGCCTTCCTCATGGACGTGCCCGGCCCGCTGGCCGAGCTGATGGGCGTACGCGTCGACGAGTGGGACGCCCGCGGACCGGAGTTCGTCAACCCGGTGCTCCTGGGCAGCGGCGCCGACCGGGTCGAGGTGGCCGGCCGGCTGGTCTTCGAGCTGGTGATCCCCGAGGGGGCGGAGACGGTCGGCACCTACCAGGCAGACTTCTACGCCGGCACCCCGGCCGTCACCCGGAACGCCTACGGCGCCGGCGACGGCTGGTACGTCGCGACCGGGCTGGACCAGGCGGGCGTCTCCTGGGTGGTCCGGCGGGTGCTCGACCGGCACCACCTGATCGGGCCGTACCCGGACGTGCCGGACCTCGAGACGGCCGTCCGGGTCGCCGGGGACGGCACGCGCCTGCAGTTCCTGCTCAACCACCGCGCCGAGCCGGTCGAGGTGACCGCCCGCGCCGGCGCGGTCGACCTGCTGACCGGGGACCGGGTCGAGGCCGGCGGACCGGTCACGCTCGCGGCGCGCGGTGTCCTGGTGCTCCGGGAGGATTCATGACCACCGACCGACCCGTCGACGTGCACCCCGCCTGGTTGCCGCCGGAGGCGTTCCGCGCCCTCGGCGCCCGTCGCACCCTGGTCTGCGGTGCCGGCCCGCTGGTGGAGACGGTGCTGCGGGAGGTGACCGCGGCCTGCGCCCGGTACGGCGGCAACGTACGGCGGCGGGGGCCGGCCACGGCGGGCCCGGCGGACGGGCGCCCCGACGACGGCCCGGCCGACCTGGTGTTCGCGCTGGCCACGGCCGGGCCGCTGCCCGCCGGCGCCGAGGAGGTCGCCGCCGAGCACCGGCGCGGCCGGGAGGCGCTCGGCGCCGAGGGCTTCCTGCTGGCCCGGCGGGCCGGCGTCACGGTGGTGCTGGCCGAGGAACCGGCGGGACTGCTGTACGGCCTGTTCCACGTGGTCCGCCTCGGCGAGTCGGCGTTCGGCGCCGGCCGCCCGCCGCAGGCGCACCGGCCCGCGATGCGGCGGCGCATGCTCGACCACTGGGACAACGTGGACGTGCATCCGGTGATGGGGCAGGTCGAGCGCGGCTACGCGGGCGGGTCGATCTTCTGGCGGGACGGCGCCCCGCGCGGTGACCTGGGCCGGATCCGGGCCTACGGCCGGCTGCTGGCGGCGGCCGGGGTCAACGCGGTCTCGGTGAACAACGTCAACGTGCACGGCACGGAGGCGCGGCTGCTGACCGACCGGCTCGGCGACGTGGCCGCGATCGCGGACCTGCTGCGGCCGTACGGGATCCGGGTGCACCTGTCGGTCACCTTCGCCGCGCCGGTCGTGCTCGGCGGCCTGCCGACCGCCGACCCGCTGGACGGGCGGGTACGGGCGTGGTGGGCCGCGACCACCCGCCAGGTGTACGACCGCATCCCGGACTTCGGCGGCTACCTGGTGAAGGCCGACTCCGAGGGGCAGCCCGGCCCGTTCAGCTACGGGCGGGACCACGCCGACGGCGCGAACCTGCTCGCCGACGCGCTGGCGCCGTTCGACGGGGTGGTGCACTGGCGGGCCTTCGTCTACAACCACCGGCAGGACTGGCGGGACCGGTCGACCGACCGGGCCCGGGCCGCCTTCGACCACTTCGCGCCGCTCGACGGGCGGTTCCGGCCCAACGTGGTCGTCCAGGTGAAGCACGGCCCGATCGACTTCCAGGTCCGGGAGCCGGTCTCCCCGGTGCTGGCGGCCATGCCGGCCACCCGGTTGGCGGTGGAGTTCCAGGTGACCCAGGAATACACCGGCCAGCAGCGGCACGTGTGCTACCTGGGCCCGTGGTGGAGCGAGGTGCTCCGGTTCGCGCCGTGGGGCGACGACCGTACCGTCGCCGGTGTGGCCGCCGGCGAGCGGGGGGACGGCGGTGGGCTGGTCGCCGTCTCGAACGTCGGCGACGACCCGTTCTGGACCGGGCATCCGCTCGCCCAGGCCAACCTGTACGCGTTCGGCCGGCTGGCCTGGGATCCCCGGCTGGATCCGGCCGCCGTGCTCGACGAGTGGATCGACCTGACCTTCCCGCCGGCTCCGGACGGCGACCCCGACCTGGTGCGGCGGACCCTGCACGAGCTGATGGACGACTCCTGGCGCACCTACGAGCGGTACACCGCGCCGCTCGGCGTCGGCTTCATGGTCCGCCCCGGGCTCCACTACGGCCCCGACGTGGACGGGTACGAGTACAGCCGGTGGGGCACCTACCACTTCGCCGACCGGGACGGGGTGGGCGTGGACCGCACCCGCGCCTCGGGCACCGGGTTCACCGGCCAGTACCCGCCGCCCTGGTCGGAAATCTACGAGTCGGTCGAGCGGTGCCCGGACGAGCTGCTGCTCTTCTTCCACCACGTGCCGTACGGGCACGTGCTGCGCAGCGGCTCGACCGTGATCCAGCACATCTACGACACCCACTTCGCCGGCGTCGAGCAGGTCCACGCGATGCGGCGCCGGTGGGATGCGCTGTCCGGCCTGGTCGACCGGGCGCTGCACGACCGGGTCCGGGAGCGCCTCGACGAGCAGGTGCGCTGCGCGCAGGAGTGGCGGGACCAGGTCAACGCCTACTTCTTCCGCAAGTCCGGGGTGCCGGACGCGCGGGGCCGGCGGATCCACTGACCGGGCTGGCCCGCCGGACGCCCACGGGGGCGCCCGGCGGACCGGCCTCACCTGATCTCGGCGGTCGTCCAGCGCGGTGAGTCGTTGGTGACCGGCACGGTGGCGCCCACCAGGGTGGTGCGCGCCTCCGTGTCCCGCTGCGCGCTGGTGCCGACCCAGAGGTCGACGTCACCGGGCTCCACCACCCGGGTGAGGGTGCGGTCGGTGAAGGCCAGGCGGGTGGTGGGCACCGTCAGCTCCACGGTGACCGTCTGGCCCGGCTCCAGGTGCACCCGCTGGTAGCCGAGCAGCTGGGCCACCGGCCGGGTCACCGAGGCCACCACGTCGCGGCCGTAGAGCTGGACCACGTCGTCGCCGGCGACCGTGCCGGAGTTCGTCACCTGGACGGCCACCCGCAGCGCCCCGTCGGTCGGCACCGTGGCGGGCACGGTCAGGCCGGTGTGCGCGAACGTCGTGTACGACAGGCCGTGCCCGAACGGGGCCGCCGCCGTCGCCGCCAGGTTGGTCACCTCGTTGCCCTCGCCGAGGGTGGGGTGCAGGTACGAGTACGGCTGCGCCCCCGCCGAGCCCGGCAGGCTGACCGGGAGCCGGCCCGACGGGTTCACCCGTCCGGAGAGCACGCCCGCGATCGCCCCGGCCCCCTCCTCACCGGGGAAGAACGCCTGCACCACGGCCGCGCAGCGGGACAGCGCCCAGCCGATCGCGTACGGCCGGCCGGTGAGCAGCACGAGCACGACCGGGGTACCGGTCGCCAGGACCGCCTCGACGAGTTCGCGCTGGACGCCGGGCAGCTCCAGGTCCTCCCGGTCGCAGCCCTCGCCGACCGTGCCGCGCCCGAAGAGGCCGGCGTGATCCCCGACGGCCAGGACGGCGACGTCGGCGGCGCTGGCCGCGGCGACCGCCTCGTCGAAGCCGGACCGGTCGTCGCTGTCCACGTCGCAGCCGTTCGCCGCGGTGACGAGGTCGGCGCCGAACTCGGCCCGGAGCGCCTCGAGCACCGTCGGCACCTCGATGCCGGTCTCCACCCCGGGGTGCTGGACGAGCACGTGGTTGAGGAAGGAGTAGCACCCGAAGAGGGCGGCCTGGCGGTCCGCGTTCGGGCCGATGACCGCCACCCGCCGGCCGGCGGGCAGCGGCAGCACGCCCTGGTTGGCGACCAGGACGAGCGACTCCTCGGCGAGGCGGCGGGCGATCGACCGGTGCTGCGGTGAGTCCAGGTCGACCGCGCGGGGCGGCTCGTCGGTGAACGTGGCGTCGAGCAGCCCGAGTTCCAGCTTCTGGCGCAGGACCCGCAGCACCGCCCGGTCGACGAGCGCCTCGTCGACCGTGCCGGCCCGCACCTGCTCCCGCAGGGTCAGGTAGGCGTCGCCGGTCGGCAGCTCGATGTCGACACCCGCCGCGAGCGCCTGCGCGGCCGCCTCCGCGTGGTCGGCCGCGACCTGGTGCAGCAGGTTCAGGAACGCGACGCCGTAGTAGTCGGCCACCACGGTGCCGTCGAAACCCCACCTGTCGCGCAGCACGCCGGTCAGCATCGTCGGGTCGGCGGCCACCGGCACGCCGTCGATCTCCGTGTACGAGTGCATGATGCTGCGGGCGTTGCCGTCGAGGATCGCCATCTCGAACGGCGGGAAGAGCACGTCGGCGAGCTCCCGCGGCCCGGCGTGCACCGGGGCGAAGTTACGCCCGGCGCGGGAGGCGGAGTAGCCGGCGAAGTGCTTCAGCGTGGCCAGTACGCCCTGCGACTGGAGGCCGCGCACGTACGACGTGCCGATGGTGCCGACCAGGTAGGGGTCCTCGGCGATGCACTCGTCGACCCGGCCCCAGCGCGGGTCCCGGATCACGTCGAGCACCGGGGCGAGGCCCTGGTGGATGCCGAGCGCCCGCATGGAGGCCCCGATCGCCTCGGCCATCTCGGTGACGAGTTCCGGGTCGAACGCGGCCCCCCAGCCCAGCGGGGTGGGAAAGGTGGCGGCCTGCCACGCCGAGAGCCCGGTGAGGCACTCCTCGTGGACGATCGCCGGGATCCCGAGCCGGGTCCCGGTCACCAGCTCCCGCTGGAACTTCCACAGCCAGGCCGCGCGGGTCACCGCGTCGACGGGGCGGGTGCCGTAGGCGCGGGTGAGGTGGCCGAGCCCGTGCCGGGCGAAGTCCTCGAGTTTGGTGGAATCGCCGAACTCGCCCTGCAGGGGCGCGACCGCCTCGCCGTCCTCCTTCTCCCAGAAGCCGACGAGCTGGGCGACCTTCTCCTCGATCGTCATCCGGCCGAGCAGCTCGCGTACGCGGGCCTCGCCGGCGTGTCCATCGGGCCGGTCGTGGTCGGGAGCTGCCTGAGCCGGTACCGGCCCGCCCACAGCCGCGTGGACCTCAGTCATGTTGTGCCTTTCCTTGATTGTGCTGCTACCGCTGTCGCTCAGCCCTTGACCGCACCCTGGAGGCCACCGACGATCTGCTTCTCGGCCATCGTGAAGAAGAGCAGTGCCGGCAGCATCGCCAGTGAGGTGAAGGCGAGCACGCCCGCGGTGTCGGTGGAGTACTGGCTCGAGAAGCTCTGCACCCCGAGCGGCAGCGTGTGCAGGTTGACGTCGCCGAGGACGAGCAGCGGCAGCAGGAACGCGTTCCAGCTGGCCACGAACGCGAGCACGCCGACGGTGACCAGCGCGGGCCGCGACAGTGGCAGCGCGATGCGCCAGAGGAAGCCCAGCCGGTTCGCGCCGTCGATCGCGGCCGCGTCCTCCAACTCGCGAGGGATGGCGGACAGGAACGGCCGCAGGATCACGATCGTCAGCGGTAGCTGGAAGGCGACCTGCGGGAGGATCACGGCGTAGTAGGAATTGATCAGGTTCAGGTCGCGCAGCATCAGGTAGAGCGGCAGGATCGCCGCGCCGGCCGGGAAGAGCAGGCCGAGGGTGAAGAAGGTGTAGAGCGCCTCACGCCCCCGGAAGGTGTAGCGGGCCAGCACGAACGCGGCGGCCATCCCGAGCACCACGACGCCGAGGGTGGTACCGAGGGCGATCACTCCGCTGTTGAACGCCTGCTGCCAGAAGTTGCTCCGGCTCAGCACCCGGGAGTAGTTCTCCCAGACCCACGGGTCGGGCAGGCCGGCGGGGTCCGCGACGATCTGGGGAGTGGTCCGGAAGCCGCCGATGACCACGTAAAGGATCGGGGCGATCGAGACGGCCGCGATGGCGAGCGCCAGCGCGTAGGTGAGCGGGGTGCCCCAGGACAGCGGCCGGCGCTGCCCGGACGGGGAGAGGACGGGGTTGGTGGCCACGATCAGTTCGCCCTCCGGGTGATGGCGCCCTCGATGTCCCGGCGCAGGATGAAGCGCTGGAACAGCAGCGCCGCGACGAACGAGATGACGAAGAGGATGACGGCCACCGCGTTGCCGTAGCCCCACAGCCGGGCGAAGAACCCGTTGTCCACCATGTACGTCGCCATCGTGCCCGACGCACCGAGCGACCGCACCGCGGGCACCGAGGTCACCCAGATCACGTCGAAGACCTGCAGCGAGCCGATCATCGACAGGAACGCCCAGATCCGGATGGTCGGCCCGAGCAGCGGGAGGGTGACGTGCCGCTGGGTCTGCCACCAGCTCGCGCCGTCGATGGCGGCGGCCTCGGTCAGCTCGTGCGGCACGTTGGACAGGCCGGCGAGCAGGAGGATGATGGCGAAGCCGACGTACTTCCAGGTGAGGACGAACAGCAGCGTCCAGATGACGACGTCGAGGTCGGCGAGCCACGCATGGACCAGGCCGCCGAGTCCGAGCGATCTCAGCAGCGCGTCGAGCGAGCCGTTCTCCACCAGGATCAGCTTCCACATGATGCCGACGGTGACCTCGGCGAGCACGTAGGGCACGAACACCAGCAGCCGGAACACGGCGCGTCCGCGGAAGCGGCGGTTGAGCAGCAGGGCGATGCCGAGGGCGACCGGACCCTGGATCAACAGCGACCCGAACACGATGATCGCGTTGTTGCGCAGCGCGTCGAGGAAGATCGGGTCCTGGAAGGCCAGGGTGTAGTTCCGCAGGCCGACGTAGTCGGTGGGCGGTCCGACGCCGCGCCAGCGATAGAGGCTGTAGTAGACCGCGAAGCCCATGGGCACCAGCACGAACATCACGTACACGACGATCGCCGGCGTGGTGAGCCCGACGATCTCGTACCACTTGCGGCGGGTCTCGGCCCGCCGGGAGGATGCGCGCCCGGCGGGCCGGTGACCCGCCGGCGGCGTCGAGACGCCGCCGGCGGGGAACCGGGTCTGGTCGGTGGAGGTCACTTGCTCGCGGCTGCCTTCATCCGCTCGACGACCTGCTCGGGCGTGCCCTTGCCCGAGAAGATGCCGACGATCCCGTCGTTCATCGCGGTGCCGACGGTGCTGCCGTAGGCGGTGTCCAGCCAGAGCTGCACGTAGCTGGCCTGGGACGTGGCCTCCAGGATGGACTTCAGGGCGGGGTCCTTGATGCCGGCCTCCGCGCCCTTCGCCACGGGCAGACCGGTGCCGGTCTCGGCGTAGCCCTTCTGCACCTCGGGGCTGGCGATGTACTTGAGGAACTCGACGCACTCGGCCGGGGCGTTCTTGGCACAGGCGAACCCGTCACCGCCGCCGAGGGCGGCCTTGGGGTCACCGGCGGAACCGGAGATCGCCGGCACCGGGAACCAGCCGAGGAACTTGGCGAGCTTGGCCTTGTCCGTGGCGACGGTGTCCAGGGTGCCGCGGTTCCAGTCGCCCATCAGCTCCATCGCGGCCTTGCCGTTGGCGAGCAGACCGTTGGCGCTGGTCGGGTCGTTCTGGCCGGGGGTGGCGATGAAGTTGTTCTGGAACGGCTTGGTGTCGATGAAGGCCTTCAGGTCCTGGCCGGCCTTCACGAAGCACGGGTCGTCGAACTTCTTGTCGAGGGACGCCTTCTTCAGGGTGTCGACCGAGCAGTCGCGCAGCGCGAAGTTGTACCACCAGTGCGCGGCGGGCCACTTGTCGCCGGCACCGACGGCGATCGGGGTGACGTTGATGGCCTTGAGCTTGGTGACGGCGGCGTTGAGCTCGTCGAAGGTGGCCGGCGGCGCGGTGATGCCCGCCTGGGCGAACATGTCCTTGTTGTACCAGATGCCCTCGATGCCCATCCGGAACGGCAGGCCGTACTGCTTGCCGTCCACCTGCCAGATCTCGGCCGCGCTGCCGATGTTGGCAACCTCGGTCTTGACCTGGTCGGTGATGTCCTTGAGGTAGTCGGCCTCGACCTGATCGCGCAGCTCGCCACCACCCCAGGTCATGAAGATGTCCGGCGGGTCGTTGCTCAGCAGCGCGGCGGGGATCCGGGTGCGCTGGAGCTGGTTGGTCTCGATCGCCTCGATCTCGATCTTGACGGTCGGGTGCGCCGTGGAGAAGTCCTTGGCGACCTTCTCCCAGTAGGTCTTGCCGGGCCCGTCCTGGTTGGCGTTGTGCCACCAGGTGAGGGTCACCGGGTTCTTGTACAGCTCACTCTCGTTGGACTTCTCATCGTCGCCGCCGCTGTTGCAACCAGCGACGACGAGAGCGCTTGTCATAAGCAGTGCCAGGGCGGCACCCGCACGGCGCTTTATCGCCATCGACGTCTCCTCCGTAGGCAGTGGTGGTACTCGGCCTGCGGGGGAGTTTTTCAGTCGGGTACGTCACTGTCAATCGGTATCGATAACGTTTTCGAATCACTCGGGACACGGGCTAAGCAGCGGCTCTATCATCGTCGGCGTGGTGTTCCCGGAGCGCGTCAAGATGTCGGATGTGGCACGAACTGCCGGCGTCTCGGTGGCAACCGTATCGAAGGTTGTCAATGGAAGGTACGGCGTGGCTCAGGCGACCGTGGAGCGCGTCCAGCAGGTGATCCGCGAGCTCGGCTACGAGGCCAGCCTGGGGGCGCAGAGCCTGCGCAGCCACCGTACGAACGTGCTCGGCATCCTGGTCGCCGAGTTCGAGCCGTTCTCGACCGAGCTGCTCAAGGGAGCGTCCCGGGAGGTCGCCGGCAGCGGGTACCAGTTGCTGGCCTACTCCAGCGGCGACGGCGAGGGCGCCGCCATAGGCTGGGAGCGGCGCTCGCTGGCCCGGCTGTCCGGGACCCTCATCGACGGCGCCGTGATCGTCACCCCGACGGTGATCGAAACCAAGCACGGCTTCCACGTCGTGGCCGTCGACCCCCACACCGGCCCGTCCGGCCTGCCCACCGTCGACTCGGACAACTTCGCCGGCGCCGTGCTCGCCACCAACTACCTGCTGGCGCTCGGCCACCGCCGCATCGGGCACATCAGCGGGCGCCCCGACCTGGAGTCCGCGCGCCTGCGCGAGGCGGGCTTCCGCAAGGCCATGTCCGACGCCGGGGTGGCGGTGGACGAGCGGATCGTGCGCATCGGCGGCTTCCGCACCGAGAGCGCCGCCGGCACGGCCGCCGAGCTGCTCACACTCCCCGACCGGCCGACGGCGATCTTCGCCGGCAACGACCTCTCCGCGATCTCCACCATGGACGTCGCCCGGAACATGGGGCTCACCGTGCCCGACGACCTGTCCGTGATCGGCTTCGACAACATCCCGGAGTCGGCACTGGTGAACCCGCCGCTGACGACGATCATGCAGCCGCTGCAACGGATGGGCGCCGAATCGCTGCGCCTGCTCATCGACCTGATCGCCGGCGTCGAACGGGACACCCACATCCGGCTCCCCACCGAGCTGGTCGTGCGGGCCTCGTGCCGGGCCCACCCGTGACGCCGCGGCCCGGGCCGCGCCCGTAGCCACCTCCCGCGCGACCCGGCGGGGGTCAGCCGGCCAGCGGGGCCGCACTGTCGCGCACCACGAGCTCGGTGGCCAGCTCCACCCGCGGACTCTCGATCCGCTCCCCCTGCGCCAGGCGCAGGATCGTCCGGGCGGCGAGCAGACCCATCTTGGCCAGGGGCTGCCGGACCGTGGTCAGCGGCGGGGAGCACCACCGCACCTCCGGCAGGTCGTCGAAGCCGATCACGCTGATGTCGTCGGGCACCCGCAGGCCGCGCCGCCGGACGGCCTCGTAGACGCCGAGGGCCATCTGGTCGCTGGCGGCGAAGATCGCGGTGGGCGGGTCGGCCAGGCGCAGCAGTTGGGCGCCGGCGGCGAACCCGGCCTCGTGATAGAAGTTGCCCGGGTGGATCAGCTCGTCGTCGACGCTGAGGCCGGCGCTGTCCAGCGCCGCCCGGTAACCGTCCAGGCGGGCCCGGCTGCACATCAGCTGCGGCGGCCCGGAGATGAAGCCGATCCGCCGGTGGCCGAGCGCGATCAGGTATTCCGTCGCGCGCAGGCTGCCCACCCAGTTGGTCGCGCCGATGGTCGGTGACTCCTGCGGCGGCACCCCCGTGGGATCGACGATGACGACCGGGATGTTGAGCCGGCGCAGCTCCGCCTGCAGCGGCGGCTCGAGGGTCGAGGTCACGAAGATGACCCCCTCGGTGGAGCGGGTGCGCAGGTTGTCCAGCCACTGCCGGGCGGACGAGCTGCGCCGGTGGATCGCGGAGACCACGGTGCCGATGCCGGCGGCGTGCGCCACGTCCTCGACCCCACGGATGATCTCGACCGCCCACGGGCTGTCCAGGTCGTTGAAGACCAGGTCGATCAGGCCGGAGCTGGCCCGCATGCTCGGCCGGCGGCGGCGGTAACCGTGCCGCGTCAGCAGTTCCTCGACCCGTTCCCGGGTCTGCGGCGCGACGTCGGAGCGGCCGTTGATGACCCGCGACACCGTGGGCACCGAGACGCCGGCCAGCTGCGCGATCGCCGCGATGGTGACTTTCCGGGAATCGTCCGACGTCACCGGTCGCCCTTTCGTCCTGGCTCGAGCGACCGACGACAAACCCCGGCCGGCAGCCGCCCTGCGCCCACGGGCACCCGGCCGGACACCGATACTTTCGATCGCTTTGAAGGGCACCGTATGACCCCTCACGTTCCGGGTCAAGGCCCTGCCGTACCTGGTCGGCCGCTTCGCCGCCGCCGCCGACCGGAGCGACGGCGGTGTTGACGAGGGGGATTGACGATCGTATTGTTCCGGCTCAGCTACCGGAAGTTTGCCCGGAAGTATCGGCTCCCGCACCGTCCCCGCTGATCGGCGCCGCTCCTGCCGCACCGGCCGCGACCCGCATCAACTCCTGGTCCGCCCGTTCGCACCACCCGGAGGAACGCTCATGAAACTGCGACGATGGATAGCCGCCGGCGCGGTCGCCGTGGCGACCGCCGCCGTGCTCACCTCGCCGGCCACCGCCGGCCGCCCCTACGATCCCACCGACCAGAGCCTGCGCAACCTGGCGCTGCGCCACGGCCTGGCGGTCGGCACGGCCGTGGACCTGGCGGCCCTCAACGACCCCGCCGACCCGCGCTACCGCGAGCTGGCCGCCTCGGAGTTCTCCACGGTCACCGCCGAGAACGCGATGAAGTGGGAGAGCCTGGAGCCGACCCGCGGCACGTACAACTGGGGGCCGGCCGACGAGCTGGTCACCTTCGCCCGGCAGCACGACCAGCGGGTCCGCGGGCACGTCCTGGTCTGGCACAACCAGCTGCCCGGCTGGCTGACCAGCGGCGTGGCCGACGGCTCGATCAGCACCGCCGAGCTGCGCGACATCCTGCGCCGACACATCACCAACGTGGTCACCCACTTCAAGGGCCGGATCTGGCAGTGGGACGTGGTGAACGAGGCGGTCAGCGACCCGTGGGACACCCCGTCGACCCTGCACTACAAGGGATTCTGGGCCGAGCACCTCGGCCCGGGCTACATCGCCGACGCGTTCCGCTGGGCCCGCGCCGCCGACCCGCACGCGCTGCTGTTCTACAACGACTACAACATCGAGGCGTTCGGCTCGCGGGACCCGGCCAACGACAAGACCCAGTTCGTGTACGACATGGCCAAGCAACTGCGGGCCCAGGGCGTACCGATCGACGGCATCGGCAGCCAGGGCCACCTCGGCACGCAGTACGGCAACTTCGACACCTTCCAGGTCGTCGAGGCGCTGCGGAAGTTCGCCGGCCTGGGCCTGGCCACCGCGTTCACCGAGGTCGACGTGCGCAGCCAGCTGACCGAGGGCGTGCAGGCCGGTGACGAGGCCGAGATCAACCCGCGGCTGCAGGCGGCGGCGGCGAACTTCGACGTGCTGCTGCAGGCCTGCCTGGCGGAGCGGCACTGCCTGTCGTTCACCGTCTGGGGCTTCACCGACAAGCACTCCTGGGTGCCCGGCTGGTTCACCGACCCGCCGGAGGGCATGGCCACCATCTACGACGAGAACTACCAGCCCAAGCGGGCGTACCAGGCGTTGAAGGCCGACCTGATCTACAGCGGCCCGCCGTACGTGCTGCCGCGCATCCCGCAGCGGCCCCGCCGCTAGGCGCGGGTGGATGGTGAGCGGGGCCGGTCGATCCACCGGCCCCGCTCACCATGTCCGGGGCCGGGGCATTGATATTTCGGAATTGTTCCGTTAGTTTTCGAGAGATTAGCTTCGATTACTCACGGTGGGGCGGGAGACCATCCCGATCCGCGCGGCCCCCGGGCGGCCGCGTCGCGAGCCGAGCCGACCACCGTGGCGGGCAGTCGTCGAAGCGGACCTCCTCATCGGTACAGCTATCGAAAGGCTCCTTGATGGACAACGTGCTCGCCCGCGGCAGCGGGAGTTCGACGAGCCGGCGCCGGCCCCGGGCCGCGCTGCTGGCGGCGGCGGCCGGAGCGGCGATGATCGCCGCCTCGGTGGTGGTGGCCTCCAGCGCCAGCGCCGGCACCACGCTGGGTTCGGCGGCGGCGGAGCAGGGGCGCTACTTCGGCACGGCGGTGGCCGCCTACAAGCTCTCGGACGCCACCTACGTCGGCATCCTGAACCGCGAGTTCAACATGGTCACCCCCGAGAACGAGATGAAGTGGGACGCCACCGAGCCGTCCCAGGGCCAGTTCTCCTTCAGCAACGCCGACCGGATCGTCAACCACGCCCGGTCGAACGGCATGCGGGTACGCGGGCACGCCCTGGCGTGGCACCAGCAGCAGCCCAGCTGGGCGCAGAACCTCTCCGGCACGGCGCTGCGGCAGGCGATGATCAACCACATCACCCAGGTCGCCACCTACTACCGGGGCAAGATCTACGCCTGGGACGTGGTGAACGAGGCCTACGCCGACAGCGGCGGCGGCCGCCGCGACTCCAACCTCCAGCGCACCGGCAACGACTGGATCGAGGTGGCGTTCCGCACCGCCCGCGCCGCCGACCCGGACGCCAAGCTCTGCTACAACGACTACAACATCGACAACTGGACCTGGGAGAAGACCCAGGGCGTGTACAACATGGTCAAGGACTTCAAGGCGCGGGGCGTGCCGATCGACTGCGTCGGCCTGCAGTCGCACTTCAACAGCGGCTCGCCGTACCCGGGCAACTACCGCACCACGCTGCAGAACTTCGCCGCCCTCGGCGTCGACGTGCAGATCACCGAGCTGGACATCGAGGGCTCCGGCAGCACCCAGGCCGCCACCTACGGCAACGTGGTGAAGGACTGCCTGGCCGTGTCCCGCTGCAACGGCATCACCGTCTGGGGCATCCGGGACAGCGACTCGTGGCGGGCCAGCGGCACGCCGCTGCTCTTCGACGGCAACGGCAACAAGAAGCAGGCGTACACGGCGGTGCTCGACGCCCTCAACGCCGGCGGCACCACGCCGCCGCCGACCACCGCTCCCCCGACCACCGCTCCGCCGACCACGGCTCCCCCGACCACCGCGCCGCCGACCACGCCGCCGCCCTCGGGCAACGGCTGCACCGCGTCGCTGACGCTCAACCAGTGGCAGGGTGGCTTCGTCACGAGCGTGCGGGTCACCGCCGGCGCGACCCCGTTGAACGGCTGGAGCGTCACGCTCACGCTGCCCTCGGGCGCCACGATCACCAACACCTGGAGCGCCCAGCCGAGCGCCACCAGCGGTGCCGTGACGTTCCGCAACGTCGACTACAACAGCCAGGTCGGCGCCGGCGCGACCACCGAGTTCGGCTTCCAGGGTGTCGGCACCGGGCCGTCCGGCACCGCCACCTGCACCGCCGGCTGACCGGCCGCGGCCCGGCGCCGGAGCCTCCGGCGTCGGGCCGCGTCCCGCGGCTCGGCCCCCGGTCCGCCGTCGGTCCGCGCCGCGCCGCTCGGGCGGTCGGTGTCCCGGCCGCCCGAGCGGTGCCACCGCTCAGGGGCTGGCGCAGGTGGCCGAGGGCGCCGACGGCGTGCCGTTGGCGAGGAAGCCGAACGTGGTGACGGCGTTCGGCGCGAGCAGGCCGTTCCACGAGGCGTTGTGCACGGTCGCCGCGCTGCCGCTGGTGCTCAGCGTGCCGTTCCAGACCTGGGTGACGGACTGGCCGCCGCCGAGGGTCCAGGACACCGTCCAGCTGGTGATCGCCGCAGCGCCGGCCCGCACGGTCATCTCCCCCTGGAAGCCGCCGGACCACGCGTTGACCGTGCGGTAGGTCGCCGTGCACGGGCCGGTCGGCGGATCGGTCGTGGGTGGCGCGGTGGTCGGCGGCGTCGTCGTCGGGGGCACGGTGGTGGGCGGCGCGGTCGTCGGCGGCGCGGTGGTGGGCGGCGCGGTCGTCGGCGGCGGGGTCGTCGGGGGCGGGGTCGGGCCGTCGGGGAGCGTCGGCGTCGACCAGTCCCGCCACTCCGCCAGGTTGCCCAGCGCCTTGCTCGAGATCCGGATCGTGCCCGGGTCGTTCCCGGTGCGCAGCAGGAACTTCTTGAGGTTCTGCTGCAGCGGGTCCCGCCATTCCGGCCGGACCGCGCAGTGCGTGCCGTCCTGGACATCGGACCAGTAGGTGATGTTCTCCCGCACGCCGAGCGCCTGGTAGACCTCCGCGCCGGCCAGCGCGGCCACGCTCCCGGATCGGGCCGCCAGCCAGGCGATGTGCGGGTTCTCCATGACGAACAGGCCGCGCGGCGCCACCATCGCCGCCAGTTCGTGCGTGTCCACCGGCAGCGTGGCGGGGTTCCCGGTGAACGAACCGAAGGCGTCGCCCAACCACGGCTGCTCTGCGTACGCGCTGCTGAGCGGCTGGGCGCCGCTCTCCCCCGGTATCCCGCGGAAGATGGGCAACCCGCCGCTGCCCGACTCGATCGGCATGGTCAGCGCGATGCGCTGGTCGAACGCGCCGATCGCGAAGGCGCCCTTGCCGTAGCGGGAACACCCTGTCACGCCCATCGCGTCGGCCTTGAGCAGGCTGCCGCCCGACCGCTCGACGACGTCGATGATCCGGCTGACCCCCCAGGCCCAGGCGGCCAGCAGACCGGTGCCACTCGACGCGCCGTAGATGCTGTAGAACGCCCCCTGCTTGCTGGTCCGGGCGGTGCCCTCCTTGCCGACGGCGAGCGGGTCGTAGCTGATGACGGCCACCCCGGCGGCCCTGATGGTGGCGGTGTCGGCGCCGAGCCCGCCCACCACGACCACCGCCGGGAAGGGACCCGGGCCGCTGGGCAGTTGGACGCCCGCGGAGAAGCCGGCCGTCCGGCCGTTGTCGGTCGCGCTCACGGTGATGCCGGTGCTCGACACCGTGCCGGTGACGGTCGCCGGCCTGCCGGGCTTGGTGCCGTAGACGTACCGCTCGGCCAGCTTCCTGATCTCCGCTCGCCGGCACCGCCACTCCGACCGGGTGGCGATGCGCGCGCCGTCGAGCTTGCGGAACGGATCCGGCAGCTTCGCGTTGGCCGTGAGCGGGCCGGGTTCGGACACCGGGCAGTCGAGGCCCTCGTCCTCCACGGGGGCGGCGGCCACCAGGCTGCCGGCCACGGCGTTCGGCGGCCCCGCCACGACCGTCACCGCCGCGGTGACCGTGAGCGCCGCTGCCGCCAGTACGACGAGGGTGGAACGGACCCTGGCCCGGCCCGCGTTGATGATCACCAGGGCTCTCCTTTCCGGTGGACAACGGAAGCGACCCACACTCATTGATCACCGTGAATGTCGCCGCCATCCAGCGTCCGGCAGCCCTTCGATACCCGGCAACACCTTCCGGAAAGTATCGGGACACATCGACCCGGGGCGATCAGGTGTCAGCGCGCGGCGCGCAGGGTAGCCCGCAGGCACAGTGTCGAAGGAGGAAGTCATGACCGACCCCCGATACGCCCCGCTCGGCCTCGTCGCCGGTGCCGACCTCGTCGAGGACTCCGGAGAGCACGGCGACGGCCCGATCGTGGGCGCGGACGACGCCCGGGCCGACGCGGCGCGCGCCGGCGCGGAGACCGACCTGACCGAGGCCGACCGCGACACGGACGGGACGCCCGTGGGCGCCGCCGATGCTGAGGCGGACCGCGCCCGGGCGGCCGGCGAGGACGGCGAGCCGCGGCCCTGAACCGACGCCGGGGCCGGTCACCGACGACCGGCCCCGGCGTGACCCCGCCCGCCGGCGCGGTCCGCACACCGCCGGGCGGGCAGCGCTCACCGGACGCCCTGGGACGCTTGGAGCAGCGCGGCGACCACGGCCACGGCGTCACCGAGCGAGTCGACCAGCACCCGGCGCGCACCGGGCGACGGCCCGCCGCCCACCACCGACCGCGCCCACCGGCGGCCCGACCGGCGCATCCGGTCACCGACCGGACGCAGCAGGGTAGCCAGTGCCGAACCGGACAGCCGGGCCCGGCCGGACAGCGCGCGGAGCAGACGCCCCAGCCGGCACCGGGACCGCCGGCACGTCGCGCGGAACGCCCGCCGCAGCGGTCGTGACAGCGGCCTCCCCCGCCCCGACCGGCCGCACACGCCACCCGCCTCCGGCCGCCGGATCGGCCCGGCGGCCGCCTCGTGATGGCCGGCGCCCGCGCGCCCGGCCTCGTGGTGACCGGTACCGGCGCGCCCGGCCTCGTAATGACCGGCGCCGGCGGACCCGGCCGAGTGGTGACGGGCGCCGGCGGGCCCGGTGTCCACCCCGACGCGTACCCGGGACTCCATGCCGCAGCGGTTACCCAGGGTCGCGGGATCCACGCCGTCGGCGCGGTCAGGCCCGCCGTCGACCCACCCGGCGGGTGCGGTTGCGGCGGGCGACCAGGATCGTGACGAGCCCTCCGACGGCCAGCGCGAGCAGCCCGGAGACCGGCAGGATCACCGTCCAGTCACCGTCGGCCATCCGGCGCAGCGCGACGCCGGCCGGGCCCTGCCACTGCGGGGGCGGGGCCGGGGCCGGTGGGCTCGGTGACCCGCTCGCGGCCGCCTGCGCGGCGTCCAGCTCGCCGGGCTCGACCAACCGGCCCACCGAGGCGTCCCGGGGCAGGGCGAAGCCCCAGTCGAGCAGTTGCGCGCCCTGCTGCCAGCCGCGTACCGGGCGGGCCTCGGCACCGAGCAGGGTCACCACCAGGCGCCGCCCGCCCCGCTGGGCCGCGCCGACGTAGCTGTGCCGGGCCAGCTCGGTGAAGCCGGTCTTGCCGCCGAGCGCGCCCGGGTAGCGGTAGATGAGCTGGTTCTCGTTCTGGATCTGGAAACCGCCGGCCTTCAGCTTCGGCTGGGCGGGGATCTGGGTGCGCTCGGTGCGGGTGTAGCGGCGGAACAGCGGGTTGCCGAAGCAGGCGCGGGCGATCAGCGCCAGATCGTACGCGCTGGTGAACTGCCCCTTGCCGTCCAGCCCGGAGGGCGTCACCGCGTGGGTCTGCCGGGCGCCGAGGCGGCGGGCCTCGTCGTTCATCGCCCGCACGCCGCCGGCCACGCCGTCCGGGCCGCCGCCGAGCCGGGCCAGCACGTTGGCCGCCTCGTTGCCGGAGTTGAGCAGCAGCCCCAACCAGACCGTCTCCACCGGGTACCGGCCGCCGACGAGCAGGCCGACCGCGGAGCTGCCGGGGACGATGTCGAGGTCGCCGCGGGTCACCGTGACCACCTGCTTCGGGTCGATCCTGGGCAGCATGGTCGCCGCCAGCAGCAGCTTCTGGGTGCTGGCCGGGGTGCCGTACTCGTGCGGGCCGCAGGCCCCCAGCACGGCGCCGGAGTCCAGGTCGGCGACCAGCCACGTGGTTGCGGTGACCGCCGGTGGCGCGGGCGCACCCGCGGGCGTCACCAGTCCCGTGGTGTCCAGCCGCTCGCCGCCGACGACCCGGTCGGCCGGCACGGCGGGCGGCGGCACCGGGCGGGGCGGCCGGGACACCTTCGGCGCCGGCGCCCGCGGGCAGGGCACCGGCGCGGCGGCCGGTGCCGCCGCCCGGCCCCGGGCGGCCGCGTGACCGGCGGGGACGGTGGCGGTGCTCAGGAGGACGGCGGCGGCGACGGCCAGGGCCCGAACTCTCATGACCACGCAGACTAACCCGCAAGATCGCCGACGGGTGGCAGCGGCCGGCCCCCGCCACGCCGCGTCCACCGGCCGACCGCGCACCGTGCGGTGGGACGCCGCGAAACCCGCTGCCACCGGGCCGCGACCGGAGCCCCGCGGCGGGGAATGCGAGGCCTGGGACGACCGGTTCGGGGCCGGGACGCCGGCGGCGCGCGCACCCCCGTTGGCCGGCAACCGGCCGGTCGGGTTCTACCGGCGTCGCTGGTCGGGCCCGCCCGGCACCCGGCGCAGCCAGCGCCGCTGCCAGGGGGTCTCCACCGCGCCCGGATGGTGGTGGGCGCGCACCCAGGCCACCGCCCGCTCCGGCGTCAGGCCGTCGAGGATGGCCAGCGCGGCCAGCGCGGTGCCGGTCCGGCCGACGCCGCCGCGGCAGGCCACCTCCACCCGCTGCCCGGCGTAGGCCCGCCGCCACGCCTCACGCAGGGCGTCCAGCGCGTCCGCCGGATCTCGCGGCACCCAGAAGTCGGGCCAGCGGAGCCGGCGGTACGGCCAGGCCGGAACCGGGCCGGGTGCCAGCAGGAGGGCGAAGTCGGCGGGTGCGGGCGGCGGCACGCCGATCCGCCGGCCGCGCACCAGGGCACCGCCGGGCAGCACCACGAGACCGGTCCGCTCGGCCCAACCCGCCGCCACGCCCACCCCGCCATTGTGCGGTGCCGGCCGGTCGCGGCGCACGTCGGCCGCCCGCCCACGCCCGGCCGCGAAAGGACGGCCCGGATGCGAGCACAGGCCCGGACGCGAGGGTGCCCGCCGGACGGTTCGTCCGGCGGGCACCCACTCCGACATCCGGGCCCTGCCCGGCGTGGCTACGGTCAGCGCGAACCCAGCCCGAACCGGTCGCGACGCCGCCAGGCCAGGGAGAGCAGCACGAGCACCGCGCCCGCGCCCGCCAGACCGCCGCCGACCTTCATCGGCGTGCTGAGGCTGCTGCCGGTGACCGGCAGGTGGCCGCCCCCGTGCGGCGGCGGGCCTACCCGCGGCGGCCGCACCGTGAGCACCGCGTCGTCGGTGCGCCCCGTCGTCTGCCCGGTGGCCGTGAAGGTGTGCACGCCGACCCGGGTGGGCCGGTAGTCCACGGTGAAGTTTCCGGCGCCGTCGGCGACCACGGTGAAGTCCCGGGGCGCGGGCTGGGGGGCCTGCGCGTACGAGACGGTGGTCAGATCGACGGAGGTGCCGTCGCTGAGCCGCGCGGGTGCCGCCTGCGGCAGCGCCCGGATGGCGACCGTGATGCGCACGGTCTCGCCCGGGCCGAAGCCGCGGCCGCGCAGGGTCACGGTCTCCCCCAGCCGGATGCTGGTCGGGTCGACCGTCAGCTGCGCGGTCTGCGGCACGTACGGTGGCTGCGGTGTGCTGGCCGACGGTGCTGGCTGCGGCTGCGCCGCCCCCGCCGCCGTCGGCACGGCCGCCACGGCCACACCGACCGTGAGCGCCATGATCATGCGGGATAGCCGCATAGTGGATTCCCTCCTACTGTTCACAGCTTGGTGCGGAAACAACTTGGGTGGTCCATGGGGTGACGGTGGGGGTGGTTACCAGCTCGGCCGTACCGGCGCTGGTCGTCTGGGTGAGCAGCGTGACGTCGAGGGTCCGGGTCCTGCCGGGCCGGACCTCCACGGTCGCCACGGTGACCTGGCGGCGACGGTCCATCCCGCTGCCCATCGCCGTGGCCTTTCCGTCCAGCCGGCCGCCGAGCACCGACCCTCCGGCGGGGCTGTACACCGACACGAAGGTGCGGGCGGTGTACGGATCCCCGGAGAGGGCCAGGCCGGTGACCGAATCGCTCAGGCCGGACCGCGGCGCGGTGGAGTGCACCACCAGCCGCAGCCGCAGCTCGCGGCGCCCCTCCGGCTGGCAGTCGCCGACCGTCACGGTGGCCGAGAACCTGAGGTAGTAGCCGAGCTTCGCGCCGCTGCCGTCGTTGAGGAACACGCCGACCGTCGGCACGGTGTCCTTCTCGGGGAGCTGCCCGGCCAACCGGCTGTCGGCCAGAACACGCTGCTCCTCGGGATGGGCACTCCAGAACAATATCCGACGTTCGGCTATGGAACGGTTTAAAACGGATAAAACGCTCCGCGGGTTCACACTCCTGGTGAAGAGCGCGTCGAAGACCGCCGAGGCGGCCGCCGCGAAGAACTCGTCCTGGCCCCGGCCGTTCAGCTCCCGGTAGGAGTCGCTGAGCAGCGTGCGGACCGCGGTGCTGCCCGCCAACGCGGGCTGGCCGGGCACGGAGACCGGGCCGATGACCCCGAGCAGGTACGACAGCACCACCGGGTCGACGGCGAGGACGCCGTCCACGGTCGTCCCGGTGCGCCGCCGCACCATCTCCCGGTAGAGCGTCGCCGCGGTCGGGAAGTCCGGGCTCAGGTTCACGTCCGCCGGGTAGATCCCGGGCAGGTCGTGCCAGAGCCGGCGCAGTTCCGGACTGAGCCGCAGCGGTGGGTCGAACCGGCCCAGGCTGGAACTCGCTCCCTGGGCCGTCATCTTGACCCGGCCCCCCTCGGCGCGCAGCACCGCGTACGCGCCGACCATGCCCCCGGTGGCGCGCAGTTCGGCCGGATTCTGCGAGACGAGCAGATAGCTGCGGGCGCCGTCGGCACCCAGCAGCGGCGGGAGCAGCCGGGCCCCCCGGTCGGCGGCGGACGTCAACTCGCCGAGCCGATCCAGTTCCGCCCGCAACCCCACCAGCGCCGTACGGACCTGACCGACGAGGTCCCCGGTCGGCACCGCGGCCAACCGGGTGGTCGTCTCCCGGACCGAGCGGTCGGCGGTGGCGACCTCGCCGGAGACCGACCGCAGTCGGGCCAGGTCCAGCCGCCCCTCCCGGGGCACCAGCGAGGCCAGGTCGATCCGGAGCAGGGTCGGGAAGGCGAGCCGGGCCAGGTCGTCCACGGCCACCGCGATCTGCCGCACCGCGGTGAGGTCGTCACCGACGTACGGGGTCCGGCGGCCGACCGACCAGCCGGGATCGTCGGTCGCGCTCCGGGCGGCCCCGGCCTGCTCCTGGAGGGCGGCGAGCGTACGACGGGCCCGGTCGGCGTCCCCGCCGACCACCTCGGTGCTGAGTTCCTTGGCCAGGCCGGCCGCGTTGAGCAGGTGCGTCCGCGCCTGCCAACCACGGAAGGCGACCCAGCCGCCGGTGGTCAGCAGCAGCGAGACGACCACCAGCGCGGTCAGGAGCATCCGCCGTACGCGGGCTCGACGCTGCCGTCGGGAACCACGCCGCCGGCGGGAAACGCCGCTCTCCGTCACGCCACTCTCCCCCAGGCTGAATCGGACACTAAACCTATTGATCGCTTTCTAGCACGAAACAGACGAAGAGGTGGCGGCTATGACGTATTACGCGCCCGTTGGCCTTTCGGCGAGCCCGGTTCGCCGGGGCGGTCCGGCGGCACCCCGCGTCACCTCGACGAGCAGCTGTTCGATCCGGTCCACGCCGGCACGCTGCGACATCTCGCGCAGGTAGGCGTCCCGCCCGCGGCGGCCCATCTCCAGCCGTGCCGGCGGCGGGATCGCCGAGGCCAACCAGAAGCGGTCGGAGAGCGCCGCCCAGTCCTCCGGCGGGCAGGACAGCCCCGCCCGGGCCCGCTCGACCAGCTCCGTCGTGTCCCCACCCGCGGCGGCGATCACCGGTGCCGCGCAGGAGAGCGCGGCCTGGAGCTTGCCGGGCACGGTCCCGCGCAGCTCCGGCAGGTTCCGCAGCATCACCAACTGGTAGTCCGCCGCGGCGTACAGCTCGGGCATGTCCAGCGGTGAGCGCCGGTCGACGAACCGGACGTTCTCCGCCCGCAGCTCGGCGGCGAGCCCCCGCACCCGCCGCTCCTCGGCCCCCGAGCCCACCAGGACCAGGTCCATCCGGTTGTCCAGCGCGGCCGCCGCGCGCACCGCGGTCTCCAGCCCCTGGCGGACCCCGATGGTGCCGGCGTGCATCACCACGCACCGGCCGTCCCGGCGGATCAGCCGCTGCGCGGCCGGGCTCGGCTCGGTGGGCCGGAAGATCCGCTCGTCGGTCCAGTTGAGCACCACCCGCACCCGCCGCGGATCGGCGCCGCCCGCGACCACCAGGTCGCGCATCGACGGGGCGGCGACCGCGACGGCCCCGGCCTCCCGGTAGATCCGGCGCGTGGTGGCGTCGAGCCGCCCGGACCAGCGCCGGGCCTCGCCGGCCCGGTCCGCCTCGGCCCACACGTCCTGCACGTGCAGCACGGTGGGCACCCGGCCGAGCAACCGCAGCAGGCCGGCGGCGGCGAAGGTGACCGCCGGGAGCTGGAAGACGTAGAGGGCGTCGACGTCGCCGAGGAACCGGCGGCCGGTCAGCGCCGCACTGCCGGCGAAGGAGAGCCAGCTCGCCATCCGCGCGCCCGCGGACCGGTCGCCGCCGGCGTACCGGGGCACCCGCCGGACGGTCAGCCGGTCGCTGTGCGTCTGGTGCCGCCAGCGCTGCCGCCAGCCCGGATAGACCTGCCCGCCCGGATAGTCCGGGAAGCCGGTGAGCACCCGCACCTCGTGGCCCCGGGCGGCCAGTTCCTCGGCCAGGCTGCCGGGGATGAACGCCGGCTCCGGCGGGAAGTGGTACGACAGGATTCCGATCTTCATGCGCGCGCTCCCGGCGCGGCATCGCGCCCGGCGACCATGGCCACCCCGTACGATGCCGGCATCCCCTCCACGTCCGCCCACACCGGCCGGACGAGCGTTCTCCCGGCGCACCGCGCCGCGATCCCGACGAGAGGGGTGCAGATGGTCGACGAGGTGCTCTTCGTCTGCCACGCCAACATGTGCCGGTCGCCGATGGCGGAGTTCATCGCGCGCCGGTTGCTCGCCGACTGTCCCGTCACCGTGGCCAGCGCGGGCACGGACGCCCTCGACGGGGCGCCCATGCACCCGTACGCGGTCGAGGTGGCCGCCGGGACCGGCGCGGACGCGGCGGCGTTCCGCACCCGCCGGCTGCGCGCCGAGCACCTGGCCGGGGCCAGCCTGGTGCTGACCGCGACCCGGCGGCAGCGCTCCGTCTGCACCGCGCTGGCCCCGGCCGCGCTGCACCGCACCTTCACGCTTCGCCAGTTCGCCCGGCTGGCCGCCGCCGCCGAGCCCGCGCCGACCGGCGCCGGGTCCCCGCTGCGGGCCGCGGTCGAGGCGGCCGCCCGCGCCCGGGCGGGGCTGCAACCCGCCGCCCCGGACGCGGACGACCTGCGCGACCCGATCGGTGGCTCGCCCGCCGACTTCCGGCGCTGCGCCGAGGAGATCGAGCGGTCGATCCGGCCCGTGCTGGCCCTCATCGGGACAGCCGGGTGAGTTCCTGGGTACGGTCGCCGACGCCCTCGGCGGCGTGCCCGCCGCGACGCGCGACACCGGCCCGGTCGGTCGGCACCGCCGGCGCCGCCGGCACGACCACCTTGTACGCCTCGTACTGGTAGGCGTCCGCCTTGGCCACCTTGGCCATGTTGAGCACGCAGCCGAGCAGCCGCACCGAGACCGAGTGCAGGGCGCGGGCCGCCGCCGCCACCTGGCTGCGGGAGGTACGCCCCTGCTGGGTGACCAGCAGCGCGCCGTCGGCCTGCACGGCCACCACCACGCCGTCGGTGACCGCGAGCAGCGGGGCGGTGTCGATGACCACGATGTCCGCCGACTCGCGCAGCGCCACCAGCAGGTCGGCCATCGCCTTCGAGCCGAGCAGCTCGCTGGGGTTGGGCGGGGTGGACCCGCTCGGCAGCACCAGCAGCGACTTGTCGCCCCAGCGCTGCACCACGTCGCCGACCTGGACGTCGCCGACCAGCACGTCGGTGAGGCCAACCCCGCCGTCCAGGCCCAGGTAGTCGGCCACCTTCGGCCGGCGCAGGTCGGCGTCGATGAGCAGCACCCGCCAGCCGGCCTCGGCCAGCGCGATGGCGGTGTTGCAGGCCATCGTGGTCTTCCCCTCGCCCTGCAGGGCGCTGGTGACCGCGATGACCCGGGCCGGCTCGTGCACGTCGACGAAGCGCAGGTTGGTCCGGAGCTTGCGGACCGCCTCGGCGCGGGGCGAGTTGGCCGCCTCGCCGACGATCAGCGGGGCCGACTTCGCACCGGCCTCGAACGGGATCTCGCCGAGCAGCGGGCTGCCGGTGACCCGTTGCAACGCGGCCGCGTCGCGCATCCGCACGTCCGCCAGCCCGCGCAGCACGGCCAGCCCGGCGCCGAGCAGCAGACCCAGCAGCGCCCCGATGATCAGGTTCCGGACCGGCTGCGGGGAGACCGGGCTGGAACTGACCCGAGGCCCGCTGACCAGTTCGAGCTTGATCGGGGGCGCCTTGCCGTCCGGCGGCGTCTCCACCTTCTGCACCAGCTCGACGAACTTGGCCGAGAGCGTCTCGGTGGTCTTCAGCGCCCGGGTCTGGTCGGTGTCGGTGAAGGTGGCCCGCAGCAGCACCGTACCGGCCTCGGTGGTGGTGCTGATCCGGCGCTGCACCTGGTCCGCGGTGAGCCCGAGCGGGTTCTCCGCCACCACGCTCTGCGCCAGCCGGTCGCTGCTGAGCAGGTCGGCGTAGGACTTGACCCGCTGTTGGAGGAAGAGCCCGCCCTGGTAGGCGTCGGTGACGCCCTGGCTCGGCGTGGTGACGAAGAAGGTCACCGAGGCCTCGTAGCGGGGCGCGGTCCGGACCGTGATCACGGCGGCGGTGCCGAGCGCCGCCATCAGCGTCACCAGCACGATCCACCAGTGGCGCCGGACGAGGCGCAGGTAGCCGAGAACGTCCATCAGGACCTCCGTCGCGTCGGGCCCGTTGGCCGATCGAACTGCACGTAAACCCCCTAGGAGCGATCAAAGCCTGATTCGTGTATCAAACAGTCATAAGTCACTCGAAAATGACTTAGTGACTGTAGACGATTTGCACTTCGCCGAAGGCACAAACCGCTAGCTGGGTGCCGAACCGCCCGCACCCTCCCGTCTCGGATAACGCCCGACCGCCCGGTGTGATGCGAGGTTCGGTCCCTTTGACCGGGGAACCGGCCGTACGGAGGAACGCCGGGCCTGGTGGCAGGCCCGGCGACGTCGTCGCCGGGTACGGCGCGGGATAGGGTTGCTCGCGGTGTGCCGGGAAGTCTGGTCGGCGACGTCTTCGCCGACCCCGGACCCCGAGGTGGACACCGCATGACCGACCCTGCCCCGCGCACCCCGCCGCCGTACCGCCTGCTCTCCCGCCGCTCCTGGCCGGAGGCCCGCTTCCTGGCCGACGTGCTGCGCACCGAGACCGTCGGCGGCGGCCTGCTGCTGCTCGGCGCGGTGATCGCGCTGGCCTGGGCCAACTCGCCCTGGCGGTCGGCCTACGCCGACCTCGGCGACTGGGTGCCGTGGTCCGGCGGGCACGCCCTGCACCTCGACCTGGACCTGGCGACCTGGGCCGCCGACGGCCTGCTGGCGATCTTCTTCTTCGTGGTGGGGCTGGAACTCAAGCGCGAGTTCGTCGCCGGGGACCTGCGCGACCCGCGCCGGGCCGCGCTGCCCGTGGTGGCCGCCCTGGGCGGGATGGTGCTGCCGGCGCTGTGCTACCTGACCGTGACCCTGGCGGCCGGCGGCACCGGCCTACGGGGCTGGGCCATCCCCACGGCCACCGACATCGCCTTCGCGCTGGCCGTGCTCGCCGTGGTCAGCTCCCACCTGCCGCAGGGCCTGCGCGCCTTCCTGCTCACCCTCGCGGTGGTGGACGACCTGTTCGCCATCCTCATCATCGCGGTCTTCTACACCGCCGACTTCCACCCGCTGCCATTGCTCGGCGCGCTCGTCGCGGTCGCCGCGTTCGCCCTGCTGGTGCAGCGGCGGCGGACCTGGTGGTGGGCGCTGCTCCCGCTCGCCGGGACGGCCTGGGCGCTGGTGCACGCCTCCGGCGTGCACGCCACCGTCGCCGGGGTGCTGCTCGGCTTCACCGTGCCGGTGCTGCCCTCGCGCACCGGCGCCGCCGGACTGGCCGAACGGCTGGAGCACCGCTGGCGTCCCATCTCCGCCGGCCTGGCGGTCCCGGTCTTCGCGTTCTTCGCCGCCGGCGTCTCGCTGGTCGACGCGGACCTGGCCGGCCTGCTCACCGACCCGGTGGTGATCGCGGTGGCCGCCGGCCTCGTGGTCGGCAAGACGGTCGGGGTGCTCGGCTCGACCTACCTGCTGGCCCGCTTCACCCGGGCCGAACTGGACGAGGAGATCACCTGGTCGGACCTGTTCGGCCTGGCCCTGCTGGCCGGCATCGGGTTCACCGTCTCGCTGCTCATCGGCGAGTTGGCCTTCGGGGCCGGCAGCGCCGAGAACGAGCGGGTCAAGGCGGCCGTCCTGATCGGCTCGCTGGTCGCGGCCGGTCTCGCCACCGCCGTGCTGGCCCGGCGCAACCGGGTCTACCGGCGGATCTCCGAACGGGAGAACCGGGACAGCGACGGCGACGGGGTGCCCGACGTCTACCAGCAGGAGACCGCCTGACCACCACCGCCGCGACCGTCAGCGCAGCCGTTCGGCGCGCTCAGGAGCAGCGCGCGTGGACGGCGCCGTCAGCGCAGCCGCTCGGCGCGCTCCTCCTCGGTGCCGTCGGTCTCCTCCTCCAGCGCGTCGGCGACCGGCTCGGTGAGGTCGTCGCCCGGCACCGCGACCTGCTCGGCCCGGTCCTGCTCGTCGGCGCGGCCGCCGGCCGGCGGCTCCGGAGCGGTGGCGCCCCCGGCGAAGCCGTACTCGTTGGGCTCGTCGTGCCTGCTCATGCGCTGGACCTCCGGTCTGACGGGTTCCTCTGGTGGCTCACGCTAGGCGCTGCCGGGCAGCCGCCGCAGCGCCGCCCGGATGTTCATACCCCGAGAACCGGCCCCTCGATCATCCCGGCCGGTCCCGCCGCCGGGCCCGTTCGGCACGGGGGCGGGACCGGCCGCCCGGCTCAGGTCAGCTCGGTGAGCGCTTCGAAGATCAGCCAGAGGCCGCAGATGGCGAAGAGCACGGCCGCGCCGTACCGGATGGCCTTCTCCGGCAGGTGCCGGCCGAGCATCCGGCCGACCATGATGGCGAGCGCGTCGGCGGCGACCATGCCGAGCGTCGAGCCCAGCCAGGTGCCGAACCAGCCGTACTTGGTGGCCAGGGTGATGGTGGCGAGCATCGTCTTGTCGCCCAGCTCGGCCAGGAAGAACGCGACACCGACCGCCAGCACGGCGCTGCGGCCGCTCTTCTCCGCCTTGCGCTTCTCCTCCTCGGTCAGCTTGTCGCCCCGCAGGGTCCACGCGCCGAAGCCCAGGAACGCCAGGCCGGCGACGAGCGAGATCCATCCGGTGGGCAGCGCCGCATTGAGGCCGTACCCGATCGCCACGGACGCCAGGTGCACGATCGCGGTGGCCACGGTGATGCCGATCAACACCGGCAGCGGCCGGAACCGGGTGGCGAACGTCAGCGCCATGAGCTGGGACTTGTCGCCCAGCTCGGCGACGAAGATGACGCCGAAGCTGATCACCAGCGCGACGAGGAAACCGTCCATGTGAACCTTCCCGATCAAGCCGGGAGGAGGTATGGGGACGCCCTCGACCCGGCTGCGACAGCCTGAGTCGAAGGTCTCGCCCGCCCCGGCAGGACCGGGGCCGCGTGGCCGGACGCGGAACGCGTCAGCATGTCGACCACGACATTGGGGGCTACTCCCCTTCGCGCCGCCCAGCCTAACCGATCAACTCGGCGCGGCCCCTCCCCGGGTGAAGCACCTCACCGCCACCGCCCCCGGCCGGCTCAGTCGGCCCGGGCGAGGGTGACCCCGAAGAGCCCGTCCGGGTCGGTCCAGAACGCCTCCCGGACGAACCCGGCGTCGGCCAGCTCCGCCGCGATCCCGTCGGGCCGGAACTTCGCGGAGACCTCGGTGCGCAGCTCCTCACCGGCGGCGAACTCGACGTCCAGGTCCAGGACGTGCACCCGGAGCGGCCGCTCGGCGCGCAGCCGCATCTCGATCCACTCGTGCTCCGGGTCCCAGACCGCCACGTGGGCGAACGCGTCCGGATCGAAGTCCGCCCCCAGCTCCCGGTTGATCACCCGGAGCACGTTGCGGTTGAAGTCGGCGGTCACCCCGGCCGCGTCGTCGTACGCCGGCACGATCACCCCGGGATCCTTGACCAGGTCGGTGCCGATCAGCAGCCAGTCGCCGGACTCCAGGGCGGCGCGCATCGCGGTGAGGAACTCGGCCCGCTCCACCGGGAGCAGGTTGCCGATCGTGCCGCCGAGGAACACCACCAGCCGCCGGCCGCCGGTGGGCAACCGGTCGAGCTGCCGGGTGAAGTCGCCGACGATGCCGCGCACCCGCAGCGCCGGATACTCGGCGGCGATCTGCCGGGTGGACCGGCGCAGGGCGCTGGCCGAGACGTCCAGCGGCGCGAAGGTGCCCAGGTCGCCGTGGCGGGCGAAGGCGTCCAGCAGCAGCCGGGTCTTCTCCGACGAGCCGGAGCCGAGCTCGATCAGCGTCTTCGCGCCGGTCACCGCCGCGATGTCGGCGGCGTGCGCGGCCAGCACGGCCCGTTCCGCCCGGGTCGGGTAGTACTCCGGAAGGCGGGTGATCTCCTCGAACAGCTCGCTGCCCCGGCTGTCGTAGAACCACTTCGGCGGCAGCCACTTCGGCGTGGCGGTCAGCCCGAACCGGACGTCCTCGCACAGGCTGCGCCGGACGTCCCGCTCCTCCAGATAGATCTCCAACGGCTCCGCGCCCATGTCCCGCCCCTTCCTGTCCCACCTGCCCGGACGTCGATGTCAGGCGACCGCCAGCGCCCGGGTGCGCAGCCCGGACGCGGTGGCCACCACCAGCTGCCCGTCCGGCACCGCCTGCCAGCCGGGGTCGTCGTCGAAGGGCTCGGAGGCCAGCAGCACCGAGTCCCGGTCACGGCGCACCGACAGGGCGTGGCCGGCCACGCTCGCCACCACCGTGGCCCCGTCGGTGAGCAGCAGGTTCAGCCGCGAGCCGGGCGCCGCGGCGAGCACCCCGGCGACCGTGCCGGCGACCGCGTCGGCCGGCTCCGCCCCGGCCCGCAGCCGGTCCCGCACCAGCGCCCAGAGCACCGCCGAGTCGGTCGGCACGTCCAGGGTGATCAGGTCGCGGACCGGCAGCCCGGCGGCCAGCGGCACCAGCGCGTCGGGCCAGCCGCGCACCACGCCGTTGTGACTGAACAGCCAGCGCCCCTCGGCGAACGGGGCGGCGGCGGTCTCGTGCAGCGGCATGCCCACCGTGGCGGAGCGGACCGCCGCCAGCACCGCGCCGGCCGTGGTGACCGCGGCCAGCTCGGGCAGCGTGGTGTCGCTCCACATCGGCTGCGCCCGGCGGTAGCGGACCGGCTCGCCGGCCGCCGGGTACCAGCCGACGCCGAAGCCGTCGGCGTTGATCGTGCCGCCACCGCGCATGTCGCGCGGCGCCCAGGACTGGCGCAGCAGCCCGTACGGCGGGTCGTAGAGCAGGCTGCGCAGGCTGACCGGTGGCCCCAGGTAGGCCAGATGACGACACATCAGGCCGGGCCGCCCGGCACACCGGAGGTCGCGGACCGACCGGTCACGCCGCCGCCTCCTCGGGGTCGGCGTCGCGGGCGCAGCGGAAGCCGCTGAAGATCTGCCGCCGGATCGGGTAGTCCCAGTTGCGGAAGGTGCCCCGGCAGGCGGCCCGGTCGGTGCCGAACGAACCGCCGCGCAGCACCCGGTAGTCGGCGCCGAAGAAGACCTCCGAGTACTCCCGGTAGGGGAACGCCACAAAGCCGGGGTGGCCGCGGAACGTGCTCGACGTCCATTCCCAGACGTCGCCGATGAGCTGGTGCACGCCCAGCGGCGAGGCGCCCGCCGGGTACGCCCCCACCGGCGCCGGCCACAGGTGCCGCTGCCCGAGGTTGGCGTGCTCGGCGGTCGGGTCCCCGTCGCCCCACGGATAGCGGCGGGACCGGCCGGACCCCGGATCCCAGCGGGCCGCCTTCTCCCACTCCGCCTCGGTGGGCAGCCGCCGGCCCGCCCACGCCGCGTACGCCTCCGCCTCGTACCAGCAGACGTGCACGACCGGCTCGTCGTCGCGCACCGGCGACCAGCGGCCGAACCGCCGGTACGCCCAGCCGTCGCCGTCACGGCGCCAGTGCATCGGGGCGCTCAGCCCGGCCTCGACCCGGTGCCGCCAGCCCGCCGGGCTCCACCAGCGCGGCTCGTCGTACCCGCCGTCGGCGATGAAGGCCCGGTACCGGCCGTTGGTGACCGGGGCCGCGTCGATGGCGTACGCCGGCAGCTCCACGGTGTGCGCGGGACGCTCGTTGTCCAGCGCCCACGGGTCGGTGGAGGTGCCCATGGTGAACGGTCCGGCCGGCACCAGCACCTCGCCGCCGACCCGGACGCGCGGCTCGGGCGGCGCGGGCGCGGCCAGCGCCGGGGCCCCGGCGCGCAGCTGGTGGGTGGCGAGCATGGTCTCGTCGTGCTGCTGCTCGTGCTGGACGATCATCCCGAACGCGAAGCCGTCCTCGACCAGCGGGCGATCGGCGAACCGGATGCCGTCGAGCAGGTCGTACACCTTGTCGCGGACCGTGCTCAGGTAGGCGCGGGCCTCGGCCGGGCGCAGCAGGGGCAGCGCGGGGCGGTCCTTGCGGGGCTGCTTGAACGCGTCGTACAGGTCGTCGATGTCCCGGCGCACCGGCTCGCGGCCGCCGACGTCGCGGACCAGCCAGAGCTCCTCCTGGTTGCCCACGTGCGCGAGGTCCCAGACCAGCGGGGACATCAGGGTGGAGTGCTGGCGCATCAGGTCGTCGTCGTCCACCGCGTCGGTCAGCTGCGCCGTCCGGGCCCGGGTGCGTTCCAGCTCCGCCGCGATCAGGCTGCGCAGCCGCTCGCTCCCGGTCCCCGGCCGCTCGATCGTGGTCACCGGTGACTCCTCTCCGCGGCGGCGCGGCGCCGCCGGATCTCTCGGCTCGTCTCGGTCTGCGTCCCGGGCGGCAGGTCCAGCCGGGGCAGGGCGGCCAGAGCCAGGTCGAACAGGGCGCTGGCGGTGGTGGCCAGCCGCCGGTCGGCCAGCCCGTGCCGGGCGGCGACGGTCCACCGGTCGGCGACCGGCGCCGCGACCGCGAGCGCGTCGGCGGTGGTGGCCGGGTCGGCGAAGAGCGCGGCGAGCACCACGAGCGGCACCGTCCAGTCCCGGCCCGGCTGCGCGTCCAGGTAGCGCAGCTCCAGGTAGCCGCGCGGGCGTACCGGCGGGAAGAGGGTGCTGAGGTGGTACTCCAGGTCGTCGGTGGTGGGCGGGCGGGGCAGCGCGCCGGCCAGCCAGTCGGCGAAGGTGACCCCGGGCGGCGGCGTCCAGTCCGGCCCGTCGTTGCGCACGCAGAGCAGCGGCGCGGCGAGCGCGTACCCGGTCCAGGCGGCGACCGGATCGCGGTCGGGCCGGTCCGGGGACCAGGCCGGCCGGGTCCGCGCCGGGTCGATGGCGAGCCAGGCCACCATCCGGGCGGAGGCCCATCCGGTACGCCGGCCGGCGTGTCGCCGCGCGGTGGCGAACGCGGCGAGCAGCGGCGGTCCGACCGCGTGGGCGGCGGCCCACCGCTCCGCCTGCCGGGGCGGCTCTCCGGCGTCCAGGCAGACCTGGAGGCCGGCGGTGCTGTCCATCATGGTGCGACCGGCCGGGCCGTGCCGGTCGAAGACGCGGCGCATGGCCTGGTAGCGCGGGGTTTCCACGACCGGACGGGGCGCCCGCCACGGGTCGATGCCGCACCGGCCGAGGACCAGGCCGGCCGCCTCGAGCAGGGCGGTGAGCTGGGCGATCTCGGCTTCGGTGGCCCGGATCAGGGCGGCGACCGAGGGTTGCGGGGCGGCGGAGATCTCCACCTGCCCGCCCGGCTCCACGGTCACGGCGCCGCCGTGCCGGAGCCCGTCGGCGGGGCTCGTCGGATCGATGGTGACGGGGCTGTGCCGCCCCAGGGCCCGGCGCAGCCGTTCGCGGTCGACCGGGCGGGTCGGGTCTCCGGCGTCGTGCACGGTCCATTCCAGTTCGACGCCGGTGAGGGTGGGCGGACCGGTCTTGAAGCAGATCCTGCCGATGTGCCGGGCGGCCCCGGCCTCGTCCCGAAGGACGCTGGTCCGGTCCAGCTCCGGTGACATCACCAAGAGACGGCTCCTCTCCCCCGCCGGCGGCCGAGCACGCCCGTCCCCGGCGTCCGCCGGGCGGACGCACCCCGGTCGCACCATCCTCTGTCTAGCAGACGGAATCCGCACCCCCGGGAGAGATGAACTTTTGTCCGGAATCCCGGTCGCCGGCCGGCCGGTGTCAGCGGCCGGCGACCGGCACGGTGGTCGTCGCGTCGGCCGCCGGCCGGCCACCGGGCTCGGTCGACTGGCGGCCACGGGCGCCCGGCGAGGCCTTCGGGTCGGACTTCGGCGAGGCCTTCGGGTCCGGCTTGGGTGAGGCCTTCGGGTCCGGCTTGGGTGAGGCCTTCGGGTCCGGCTCCGGAACCAGCCGGGTGCAGTACGCCGTCACCTGGTCGGCCCCGCCCGCGGCGACCACCAACGTGCCGAAGGCCGGTGTCTCCAGCGCCGCGGCCCGCTGCCCCGCCGGCTTGGCCAGGTACGCCCGGCACAGGCCGGTGAGCTGCGGGGTCCTCGCCGACTGGCCGGGCAGACCGGTGGCGGTCGGCGCGGCGCTGGCCGGGGTCGGTGCCGGGCTGCCGGCGGTCGGGTCCGCGCTGCCGGACCGGGTGGGCCCGACCGGGCCGCCGGTCGAGGCCGTGCTCGGCGCCGGCGCCGGGGCCGGCGCGCGGTCGAGGCGTACGGCGGCGAAGGCGACCCCGGCGGTGGCGGTGGCGGCGAGCCCGGCCGCCCAGGCCGCCGCGCCGAGACGCAGCCGGCGCCGGGACGCCCGCACGGGGGCGGGCGCCGGCTCGGCGCGGGCCGCCCGGAAGGCGGCGAGCGCCTGTTCTTCGCCGCCGAGTTCACCGGGCTCGGCCGGGGCGGCCGCCGCGGCGAGCAGGCGGGCCAGCGGATCGGCGTCGGGGCCCGGCGGACCGCCGGCGCGGGCCGCGTCGAGCAGGCGGTCGGACTCCGCCCGGTCGGCCGGTCCCTCCCCGCGGTGGAAGCTCATCCAGATTCCCCCCATGTCATCCGTCCGCCGGTTCGGCCGTCGGCGTGCCCGGGGCCGGCCGTTCCCGGCCGCCGCGCGGGCGAGGAGCCGGCGTCTCCCGGGCCGCCGGCTGCCCCGCCTCGGAGCGTTCCAGCAGCGCGGCCAGGCGACGCAGCCCACGGTGCGCGGCGGTCCGGACGGCACCGGCCCGGCGGCCGAGCACCCGGCCGGCGGTCTCGGCGTCCAACCCGATCACGGCCCGCAGCAGCACCGCCTCGGCCTCCCGCGGCGGCAGGGTGGCGATCAGCGCCAACGCGCTCTCGGTGGCGATCGTCTCGCCGGCCCGTTCGGCGGTGTCCGCGTCACCGGCCAGTTCGCTGAGCGCCTGCACGGGAACCGGCAGGGAGGGCCGCCGGCGCTGCCGGCGGAGGTGGTCCATGGCGCGGTTGCGGGCGATGGTGACGGTCCAGGCGCGGAACTCACCCCCGGTGAAGTTGGGCAGGTCGCGGGAGATCTGCAACCAGGTCTCGGAGGCCACGTCCTCGGCGTCGGCCCCCACCAGCGCGGTGAGGTAGCGCAGCAGCCCGGGTTGCAGGCTGCGGTAGAGGAACCGGAAGGCCGCCTCGTCGCCCGCCTGCGCGGCGACCACCGCCTCGCTCAGCTCACCGGTCATGGGTGTGCCGTTCCCGCGGTCTTCCCGCGCGGCCTGCGCCGGTGCCCCGGCTGGCGTTCGTCGGGCCGGCTGGCCGGTACCTCACCCGCACCATCAGCCCCCCACTGCCCCTGTTCCCTGCGCCGGACGCCGGAGCGGGCGCGCCCCTGTGCACACGTGCCGCCGGGCACGGCCGTCGGCGGGACCTACCGTACCGGCGTCATAGGGCCCCCCGGAGCCGGGCCAACGCTAGGAGCGGCCGATCAGCCGGGCAAGCCGCCGCCCGGACGGAAAAAAGTGACGATTGTCTAGCGACGAGCGCGGCGAGTCCGTGTAACGGAGAACACTGTCGCGACGCTTCGGCCGGTCGGGCGCCGAAACCGCCGTCCGGAATCCGGACATACGAACCCTGGGGCGCACGTTGTTGGCCGATCGTACCGGGC
Source organism: Micromonospora sp. NPDC049836 (assembly GCF_044465125.1). NCBI lineage: Bacteria > Bacillati > Actinomycetota > Actinomycetes > Micromonosporales > Micromonosporaceae > Micromonospora > Micromonospora sp. NPDC049836. The sequence continues at coordinate 21,414 of NZ_JBITLH010000017.1, read as the reverse complement.
CCGTCACCGTCGGCCGATCAGCAACGGGGCCGCTGACCGTTCAGCGGAGCGGAGCGAGCCGCACGCCGGCCCCGGCGGGCGATATCGCGGGAAATACTTCGCGCCTGCTCTGGGTACGGTATTGGCGTGTTGTCTTCGGAGGTCGTGCTCAGCGGTCGGTACCGCCTGGATGACCGTGTCGCCACCGGCGGCATGGGGGACGTCTGGCGCGCCACCGACCTGGTGCTGGGGCGTCAGGTCGCGGTGAAGGTCCTCCTTCCCGCGCTCGTCTCCGACCCCGACTTCATCGCCCGCTTCCGCTCCGAGGCGCGGATCATGGCGTCGCTGCGCAGTCCGGGCATCGTCCAGGTCTTCGACTGCGGCGAGGACCAGCTCGCCGACGGGAGCCGGGCCGACTACCTGGTGATGGAGTTCGTCGACGGCGAGCCGCTGTCGAAGCGGATCGAGGCAGCCGGCCGGCTCGAGGTCGCCGAGACGATGTCGATCGTCGCCCAGGTGGCGCAGGCGCTGCACGCCGCGCACGCCCGGGGCATCGTGCACCGCGACGTCAAGCCGAGCAACCTGCTGGTGCAGGCGGACGGCACCGTGGTGCTCGTCGACTTCGGGGTGGCCCGGTCGACGAACGTCACCAGCATCACCAGCACGAACGCGGTGCCGGGCACCGCCCTCTACATGGCACCCGAGCAGGCCGCCGGCCGTCCCGTCTCGGGCGCCACCGACATCTACGCGCTCGGCGCGGTGGCCTACTGCTGCCTCACCGGCACGCCGCCGTTCACCGGTGACAGCCCGTTGCAGGTGGCCGTGCGGCATCTCGACGACGAGCCGCCGGAGCTGCCGGCGGAGATCCCGCCCGCGGTCCGCCAGCTGGTGGCCCGGGCGCTGGCCAAGGACCCGGCCGACCGTTTCCCGACCGGCGGGGCGATGGCCCACGCCGCCCGGGCGGCGGTCGCCGAGTCGACCACCGCCATGGTGCCGGTGGCGCTGCGCGGCGCGGCCGGCCCGGCCACGACCGGCACCCGGGACGACCTCAGCCCGGCGGCGGCGCTCAGCCGCTCGGCCGGCCGGCGCCGCCGGCGGGGGACCCTGGTCGGCGCGCTCGCCGCCGTCCTGGTGGCGCTGGCCGCGCTCGGGGCGGCGCTCGGCGCGGCGAAGAGCGCGGGCGAGCCGGCGACCACCATCGCCACGACGCCCCCGGCGGCGGCCCCCAGCGGCTCGGTCGCCGGCACCGCCGAGACCCTGGCGCCGCCCACCGACTCCGGCGGCCGGCCCAGCCGGCCGGCGGGTCCGGCGCGGCCGTCCGGGACGACGTCCGAGACGGCCACCCCGTCGCCGAGCGCGCCCGCGCAGACGACCTCGCCGGCGGAGCCGTCCAGCAGCCCGAGCGCACCGGCCACCACCCCGCCTGATTCGCCCGAGCCGACGCAGGCCACAACCCCGCCCACCGACACGCCCACCACCGAGGTGCCGGTCGGCGGTGGCGGCGGCGACGGGGCGCAGCCGGCCCGGCTCCGCGACTGACCGCACGGACCGGACCCGCGACGGCGCCGCGGTCACTCCCCGCCGAGGGCGGCCACCACCGGGCGGGACAGCGCCCGCCGGGCGGGCAGCACCGAGGCGGCCAGCGCCGCCCCGACCGCCACCGCGACGACCAGGCCGAGCCGGCCCCACGGCAGCACCAGGGTGAAATCGCCACCGATCCGGGCCAGCACCGCCATCGCCGCGGCCGCGACCCCGATGCCCAGCGCGACGCCGAGCACCGTGCCGACCAGCGCGGTGAGCAGCGCCTCGACCGCGAGCACGGCCCGCATCCCGCCCCGGGTCAGGCCGACGGCCCGCAGCACCGCGTTCTCCCGGGTGCGCTCCACCACCGACAGGCTCAGCGTGTTGGCCACGCCGACCAGCGAGATCACCACCGCCAGGCCGAGCAACGCGGTGACGAAGGCCAGCACGAGGTCCACCGTGCCGGTGAGCATCCGCTTGTACGCGGCCTGGTCCAGCAGGTTGGCCGTCGGATAGTCGGCGAGCACCGCCTCGAGGACCGTACGGGCCGCCGCCGGGGAGACGCCCTCGGCGGGCTCCACCTCGGCCAGGTGACCCCGCTCGGCCGGGAAGAGCCGCCCGAAGTCGGCGTCGACCAGGTCCACCTCGTGCCCGGCCGGCACCGGGCCGGCGGCCAGGGCCGGCTCCTGCGCGGCGACCACCGCCGCCACCCGGAACGGGTGACCGGCCAGGGTGACCGTGCTGCCGACCCGCCAGCCCCGGGCGGCGGCCAGTTCCCGGTGCACCAGCACCGATCCCGGCGCCAGCCCGGCCGGGTCGCCTGCGTCGACCGCGGTGAGCGTCCGGCGGACCAGGGCCGGATGGGCGGCGCGCAGCTCGATCCCATCGACCACCCGGCTGCGCTGCTCGTGCACCACGCCCAACTCGGGGCGGGCGGCCAGCTCGTCCACCAGCGGCGCGGGCAGGTCGACGCCGATCCCGGTGACCAGGAAGTCCACCCCGAGTTCCCGGTCCACCGCGGCCTCGATGCCGGCCTTGGCGCTGCCGGCGCCCACCACGAAGGCGGAGACCAGGCCGATCCCGATCACCATGGCGGTGGCGGTCGCCGCGACCCGGCGCGGGTTTCGCACCGCGTTGGCCACCGCCAGCGCGGCGGTCACGCCGAACAGCCGCCGCGCCGGCCGGCCGAACAGCCGGACCAGCGCCGGCACCAGCACCGGACCGAACAGCACGACGCCCAGGAAGGCCAGCACCCCGCCCAGCGCGACCAGGGGCACCTGAGCGGCGGCGCCGGCGCCGGCCAGCGCCGCCACCCCGCCGGCGAGGACCAGGGCGCCGGCCGCCAGCCGGAGCCGCCCGGCCGGGCGGGCGGGCCGCACGGCGGCGTCGGTGAGCGCGGCGACCGGCGCGATCCGGCTGCCCTGCCAGGCGGGCAGCGCGGCGGCGAGCACGGTCAGCGCGGTGCCGAGACCGAGGCAGAGCAGCACCGTGCCGGCGGTCACGGTGAGCGTGCCGGCGACCGGCACGTCCAGGGCGGGCAGCAGCGCGCCGAGGCCGGCGGCCAGCCCGACCCCGGCCAGCACGCCCACCGCCGAGGCGAGCAGCCCGGTCAGCGCCGCCTCCCCGAGGGCGGCCCGGAAGACCTGGCCACGGGTCGCGCCGACCAGCCGCAGCAGCGCGGTCCGCCGGGCCCGCTGGGCGAGCACGATGGCGAAGGTGTTGGCGATGACGAAGCCGGCCACCACCACGGCCACCGCGGCGAAGGTCAACAGGAACAGCCCGAACTGCCGGCCGTCGCGGACCGCGTCCTCGACCGCCTCGTCCAGGATCACCCGCCGGTCCTTGACCGGCACACCCGGGCCGACCACGGCGCGGACCCGCTCGGCCAGCGCCTGCCGGTCCACCCCCGGGCCGGCCGCCACCATGATCCGGTCGTACCCGGCCACGCCGGCGACCCGCAGCGCGTCCGCGCCGACCAGCCCGAGGTACGGCCCGCCGACGTCCCGGGTCGAGCCGGCCACGTCGACGGTGCCGACCAGGGTGTACGGCCGCGCCGCCGCCGTGGCGCCGCCGACCCGGACCGGGTCGCCCAGGCCGAAGCCCTGCGCGGCGGCGGTGGGCGCGTCGAGCACCAGTTCGCCGGGGCGCGCCGGCAGCCGCCCGGCGACCACGTCGTACGACCGCAGGGCCGGGTCGGTGGGGACGGCGGCCAGCACCGCGTAGCCGAGCACCGGCCGCCCGTCGGCGCCGACCACCCCGGCGGTGCCGATCAACTCCCCCTCGGCGGCGGCCACCCCGTCGACCGCGCGGACCCGGTCGACCAGCGCGGGCGGCAACGGCGTCGACCCGGCGTACGCGGCCAGGTCGGTGTGCCGGTCGAAGGCCCCGGCCCGCTCCTCCGCGCCGGCCCGGATGCCGTCGGTGAAGATCAGGGTGCCGGCCACGAAGGCGACCCCGAGGACGACGGCCAGGGTGGAGAGGAGCAGGCGCAGCCCGTCCGAGCGGACCTGGCGCAGGGTGAGGCGCAGCATCCCGGTCACCGCCCCGCCGCCGGCGCCGGCTCGAGCCGGGCGAGCGTGTCGAGGACCTGCCCGGCGGTCGGCGTACGCAGCTCGTCGACCAGCCGGCCGTCGGCCATGAAGATCACCCGGTCGGCGTGCGCGGCGGCCACCGGATCGTGGGTCACCATGACGACCGTCTGGCCGAGGTCGTCCACGGCCTCCCGGAGCAGGCGCAGCACCTCGGCGCCGGAGCGGGAGTCGAGGTTGCCGGTCGGCTCGTCGGCGAAGACCACCCAGGGCCGGGTGATCAGGGCCCGGGCCACCGCCACCCGCTGCTGCTGGCCGCCGGAGAGCTCGGCCGGCCGGTGGCCGAGCCGGTCGGTGAGGCCGACCGCGGCCACCACCTGCCGCAGCCAGTCCGGGTCGGGCCGCCGGCCGGCGATGGCCAGCGGCAGCACGATGTTCTCCTCGGCGGTGAGGGTGGGCAGCAGGTTGAACCGCTGGAAGACGAAGCCGACCCGGTCCCGCCGGAGCAGGGTCAGCCGGCGGTCGTCGAGCCGGGCCAGCTCGGCCGCGCCGATCCGGACCGTGCCGGCGCAGGGCCGGTCCAGGCCGGCCAGGCAGTGCAGCAGGGTGGACTTGCCGGACCCGGACGGGCCCATCACGGCGGTGAACCGGCCGGCGGCCAGGTCCAGGTCGACGCCGGCGAGGGCGACGACCGGCTGGGGCCCGGCGCCGTACTCCTTGCGCAGTTCGCGGGCGCTGACGGCGACGCCGGCGGTCGGGGTTGCGGACACGGTGGTGCTCCTGTCGGGCTGGTCAACGGACCTTTCCGACGCTATGCGCGGCACCGGCGTGTCGATCTCCACCTGGGCGCTCGACCCGAGTACGCCCCGGGTCGCCCCGGACCGGGTGGACCCGTACGACCCAGGTCGTACGCGCCGGTCAGCCGCCGGGGGTGACCAGCCCGCTCTCGTACGCCAGCACCACCGCCTGCACCCGGTCGCGGAGCTGGAGCTTGGCCAGGATCCGGCCGACGTGTGTCTTCACCGTCGCCTCGGCCACGTGCACCCGGGCGGCGATCTCGGCGTTGGACAGGCCCTGCGCGACCAGCAGCAGCACCTCCCGCTCCCGCTCGGTGAGCTGCGCCAGCCGGGGATCCTCGGCGGGGCCGGGACCGAGCTGGCCGGCGAACCGGTCCAGCAGCCGCCGGGTGATCGACGGGGCCACCACCGATTCGCCCTCGGCGACCACCCGGATCGCGGCGAGCAGGTCCTCCGGCGGCACGTTCTTGAGCAGGAAGCCGCTGGCGCCGACGCGCAGCGCGGCGAACGCGTCGGCCTCGGTGTCGAAGGTGGTGAGGACCAGCACCCGGGGCCGCCGGTCGGCCGGGCGGCCGACGATGCGGCGGGTCGCCTCGACCCCGTCCATGGTCGGCATGCGCAGGTCCATCACGACCACGTCGGCCGCCACCCGGTCCAGCACCCGGAGCGCGTCGGCGCCGTCGACCGCCTCGCCGACCACCTCCAGGTCGGGCTGCGAGTCGAGCACCATCCGGAACCCGGCGCGGACCAGCGCCTGGTCGTCGACGATCACCACACGGACGGTCATGCGACCTCCTCCTCCGTCTCCGGCGCCGACGGCAGCGGCAGCCGCACCTCGACCCGCCAGCCACCACCGAGGCCAGGGCCGGCGGTGAGGCTGCCGTCGTACACCCCGACGCGTTCGCGCATGCCGACCAGGCCGTGCCCGCCGGACGGCGCGGGCCGGACCGCGGGGCGGCCGCGCCCGTCGTCGGCGGCCCGGACCACGACGGCGTCCGGGGTCCAGCGCAGGTCCAGTTCGACCGACGCGCCCACCCCGGCGTGCTTGAGCACGTTGGTCAGCGACTCCTGCACCACCCGGTAGAGGGTCAGCTCCAGCCCGGGTGGCAGGGCCGGCGGCCGGCCGGTCGTGGCACAGCCGACGGTGAGGCCGGCCGCGCGGAACCGGTCCAGCAGTTCGGGCAGCTCGACCAGCGCGGGCCGCCGGTGCGCCGGCTCGGCGGAGAGCCCGTCGTCGGGCCCGGCCGCCGGCTCCGGCCGGCTCGGCTCGCGCAGTACGCCCACCAGCCGGCGCATCTCCTCCAACGCCTGCCGCCCGGTGTCCGCCACCACCTTCGCCGCCTCGCGGGCGGTCGCCGGGTCCCGGTCGATGGTGAACCGCACCCCGTCGGCCTGCACGATCATCACGGCCATGCTGTGCGCCACCACGTCGTGCAGCTCGCGGGCGATGCGGGTGCGCTCCTCGGCGACCGCGGCCCGGGCCTCGGCCTCCCGCTCGCGTTCCAGGGTGGCGGCCCGCTCCTCCAGGCTGAGCACGTAAAGCCGGCGGGTCCGCACGTTCAGCCCGACCAGCCAGACCGCGCCGGTGACGGTGCCGAACCAGATCGCGCTGGCCCACCAGGTGGCCGGTCCGGGCACCTGGAACGCGGCCAGCACCACCCCGACCCCGGCGACGCCGCCGGCGATCACCCCGTCCCGCAGCCGGTCGGCGTACTTGACCACGCTGTAGAGGGCGATCAGCACGGCGATGTCGTAGCCGAGCGGACCCCACCCGGCGAGCACCTGCGTCAGGGCGAGCGCGGCCACCGCGGCGGCGACGGCCGACGGGTGGGTGCGCCGGAAGAGCAGGGTCAGCCCCATCGCCAGCCCGACGACGGTGGCCGGCCAGCCGCCGGGCTGGGCCACCACCCCGGCGACGGCGAAGAGCGCCACCAGCCCCGCGACGGCGACGTCGAAGGCGACGCTGCGCAGCGGGCGGCCGAAGATCATGCGCTCCACGGTCACCCAGCGTACGGGGTGCCGGGTCCGTCGCCGCCGGCCCGGACACCCGGGGTCAGGAGGACGGGAGCAGCTCGCCGAGCCGGCCGATCTCCACGGTCTGCTCGGCGGCGACCGAGTTGGCGAACTCCTGCATGGTCTGGTCCACGCCGACCTTGAGCAGGTCGGTGGCCATGGCGACGGCGCCCTGGTGGTGGTCGGTCATCATCCGCACGAAGCGCCGGTCGAACTCGGCGCCCCGGGCGGCGGCGAGCTGCCGCATCGCCTCGGCGGACTGCATGCCGCGCATCGTGCCGTGGTCGTGGTCGGGGACCTCGGCGGGCAGGCCACGGGTGGTGAGCCAGGCCCGCATGACGCCGATCTCGGGCTGTTGGGCGGCCCGGATCCGGTCGGCGACGGCGCGTACCCGGGGGTCGGCGGCCCGGTCGGGGGCGAGCGCGGCCATCTCCAGGGCCTGCTGGTGGTGCGGGATCATCATCCGGACGAACCAGACGTCGAGGCTGTTGTAGCGGGGCGGTGCCGCGTCGCGGACCTCCTGCCCGGCGCGCACGCTGGCCGGTTCTCCCGGCCGGCCCGGCACGATCACCGGCGGCGCGGCACCGCCCGTGGCGGTGGGGCTGGGGGTAGGGCTGGCGGTGGCGGTGACCGGTCGGGCCACCGGCGTCGCCGGCCCGCCCCGCCGGGCCAGCGCGATGCCCAGCACGAGCAGGAGTACGGCTGCCAGTGTGACGCCGGCCCACGTCCGCGCCTGCCGAGTGGTCATACGCCACTCCCTCCGGTCGAGGTCGCAGCGATCCTATCCATAGATGACCGTTCCCGAATGTGACGCAGAACACATTGATGTCGGTCAGCAGACGGTAAGGTGTGGGCACTCGTCATCCCCTTTCGAAGGGTGTCGCCGATGCACCGATCCCCCACGTCCCGCATCCGGATCGTCAGCCTGGCCGCCGCCGCCCTGCTCGTCGCCGGCGTGGCCGCCGCCCCACCCAGCAGCGCCCAGGAGACCTCCCGGCTCAGCGCCGAGCCGACCACCGTGGACGCCGGCCTCGGCGTCGACGAGATCTCCAGCAGCCCGAACCTCCGCCAGATCGCCAGCCTGCCGAAGCAGGCGCCGTTCGACACCGAGTCGGCGTACGGCACGGACATGGCCTTCCAGGGCCGGTACGCCTTCGTCGGCAACTACAACGGCTTCGTCATCTACGACATCGCCCGGCCGAGCGCGCCGTCGATCCTGTCCCAGGTGCTCTGCCCCGGGTCGCAGAACGACATCTCGGTCCACGGCAACCTGCTCTTCCTCTCCACCGACTCCTCGCGCAGCGACGACTCCTGCGCCAGCGTCGGGCAGCCCGCGTCGGTCAAGGAGTCCTGGGAGGGCATCAAGATCTTCGACATCTCCAACAAGCGGAACCCGCGCTACATCAAGTCGGTGGAGACCGCCTGCGGCTCGCACACCCACACCCTGGTGCCGGGCAAGGACCGCCGGACCGTCTACCTGTACGTCTCGTCGTACAGCCCGCGGGCCGAGTTCCCGGACTGCCAGCCGCCGCACGACTCCATCTCGATCGTGAAGGTGCCGCTGAACAAGCCGACCACGGCCGCCGTGGTGGCCACGCCGAACCTCTTCCCCGACGGCGGGTACGAGGGCCGGCCCGGCGGCTCGGCCACCACCGGTTGCCACGACATCACCGCCTACCCGGCGCGCGACCTGGCCGCCGGCGCCTGCATGGGTGACGGCGTGCTGATGGACATCGCCAACCGGGAGGCGCCCCGGGTGATCAACCGCGTCCGGGACACCGTCAACTTCGCCTTCTGGCACTCGGCGACGTTCAACAACGCCGGGACCAAGGTGGTCTTCACCGACGAGCTGGGCGGCGGCGGCGCGGCGACCTGCAACGAGGCCACCGGCCCGCAGCGCGGCGCGGACGCCATCTACGACATCACCGGCCGGGGCGACGCCCGCACGCTGACCTTCGGCAGCTACTACAAGATCCCCCGGGCCAACGCCGACACCGAGAACTGCGTGGCGCACAACGGCTCGCTGATCCCGGTGCTCGGCCGCGACATCATGGTCCAGGCCTGGTACCAGGGCGGCGTCTCGGTCTGGGACTTCACCGACTCGCGGCACCCCGTGGAGATCGGTTACTGGGAGCGCGGCCCGCTCTCGGACGCCACCCTCACCCTGGGCGGCTCCTGGTCCGCGTACTGGTACAACGGCCACATCTACTCCAGCGACATCCAGAAGGGGCTGGACGTGCTGGAGTTGAAGGACCCGCGGACCTGGACGGCGAAGCTCACCCGGGTGCAGGAGCTGAACGTGCAGACCCAGGCGGGCTACCTGAGCTGGTGACCGCCCGGTCCGGGCCCGGCCGCCACCACGGGGCCGGGCCCGGGCCACGTTCCGGGCCGCCGGGAGCCGGCGTCCACCCCGGCCGCGCCGCCGTACCGCCGCGCGCCCCGGGGCCGGCGCGCCCCCGGCAGTCGCGGCCCGGCCGGCGCGCACGATGCCGCCGGCTCAGCCGGGGAGGCGGGCCAGCTGGGCGTCGATCGCCGCCGGCGTGAGGGCCGGCCGGCCCCCGGGGTGGCCCACCGTCGCGCCGGCCGCGGCGACCGCGTAGCGGGCGGCCTGTGGGTACGACTCGCCGCGCAGCAGGCCGGCGGTGAGCGCGGCGACGAACGCGTCCCCGGCGCCCGTGCTGTCCACCGTGGCCGTGTCGGTCAGCGGCAGGAAGACCGCGCCGTCCGGCCAGACGACCGCGTTGCCCTGCCCCGCCACCTCGACCACCACCAGCGCCGGGCCCCGGGCCCGCAGCTCCCGGCCCGCCCGCAGGCCCGCCTCGGCGTCGGCCGGCGGGACGCCCACCATCCGCCCCGCCTCCCGGGCGTCGGCCCGCAGCACGTCGGCCAGGGCGAACAGCTCCGCCCCGTCGGCCGGGTCGGCCGGCGCGCCGTCGAGGACCACCAGCCGGCCGGCGTCGCGGGCGCAGCGGGCCGCCGCGAGCGCCGCGGGCAGCGGCTGCTGCAACTGGACCACCACGGCGCGGGCGGCCCGCAGCATCGCCGCGGCCCCGACCACGTCCGCCTCGGAGAGCAGGGTCTCCTCCGGAATGTCCTCCAGGTAACGCCAGCGCGCCCCGGCGTCGACCACGTCGACGATCAGCGCGCTGGGCGTGCCGGCCCGGCGCAGCACCGGGGCCACGTCGATGCCGTCGCTGCGGGCCTGGCCCAGCAGCCGGTCGGCGACCTCGTCCTCACCGACCACCCCGAGCAGCCCGACCCGGGCGCCGAGCTGGGCGAGCCCGACGGCCTGGTTGGCGCCCTTGCCGCCGAGCAGCTCCCGGCGGCGGCGCACCGGCACCGCCCCGGACGGGCCGGGCACCTCGTCCACCAGCAGCACCAGGTCCCGCGCCACCTGCCCGACCACGATCGCGTCCAGTCCGGCCATGCCGGGTGATACCCCGGCCGCCGCCGGTCACGCCCGGCTCAGCCCCGCACCACGGTGAACATGAAGCAGCCGTACACCACGTTGCGGCTGTGCAGCTGCGACACCGCCGGGTCGGCGAGCAGCTCGGCGATCACCGCCGCCGGGTCGTCGCCGTCGTGCCGCCGGCCGCCGACGATCCGCCCCGCCCCGTCGTACGCCCGCAGCACCTGGGGCCGGCCCTGCCAGTCGGCCGGGTAGCCGCCCGGCGCCGCCGGGCCGGGGCAGTCGGCGTCGTGGGCGAAGATCGGCCCGAGTTCCCGGTACGGGCCGGCCGGGATCGGCGGCGCGTAGCCGAAGAGCAGCAGCGGCTCCCCCGGCGTGGCGTCGCGCAGGCAGCAGCGCAGCGGCTCGCCGCCCTCGGCGCGGCGGCGCTCGACCGGCTGGCCGGCGGCGTCGAGACCGGTGCGTCGCACCTGCGCGAGCACCGTGGCGGGCAGCGGTCGGATCAGGTACCGGGTCCGGGTCGTCGTCATGTCCCCAGCCTGGCGCGCGGCGGCGCCGGCGGCTGGCGGTGATCGGACGTCGCGGTGCGTCCGGGGGCCCGGCCTCGGCGCCGGCCCCGCCCGTGGTGATCGTCAGGTCTCGCGCAGGAACGTGGTCAGTGCCGCGGCAACCTCGGCCTCGCCCCGGTGGTGCGGTCCGAAGTGGTCCAGTTTCGGGAAGGCCTGCACCCGCGACGAGGGAAGCACCTCGGCGAGCCGGGTCGTGGACGGGCCGACGTGCGCCAGGTCGCTCCGGCCGCCGGTCATCAGCAGCACGTCGGCGGAGACCGCGCGGTAGTGCGGGTAGCTGTCGTCGAGCCGGCCGACCTCGGCGTGCTCGTGCAGGGCCGGTTCGAGCAGCTCGACGATCTTCGCCCGCTTCTCGCCCCGGAAGACCAGCCGCAGGATGGTGGCCATCAGCCAGCGGGGGTTGCGGCGCGCCGCCCGCGGGCCGGTGGCGATGGAGAACGTCGCGAACGCGTCGATCGGCCGACCCTGCGCCAGGAACCGGCGGGCCGACGGGATCCAGTCGGTCGGGATGAGGCCGTCGACGCTGACGCCGGGCTCGTAGACGGCCAGTTTCGTGATGTGCCGGTCCCGGCGGGCCGCCTCGAGCGCCACCAGGCCGCCGAAGCTGTGCCCGAAGACGTACCGCGCGCCGGTGGCTGCCCGGACCGCCGCCAGGTCGGCGCACTCGGCCTCGATGCCGTACCCGGGTCCGAGCGGGCCGCTGCCCCGGCGGCCGCGCCGCTGCACGGTGTGCACGGTGAAGGTGCTGGCGAGCGCCTCGGCCAGCCCGGCGAAGTCGGCGGCGTCGCTGAGCGCGCCGGGCACGATCAGCAGGTCGGGGCCGCCGCCCGTGGTGTGGTACGCGATGGTGGTGCCGTCGGCGGAGCGGACGGTCCGCACGGTTGAGGTCGTCAGCATGGGAGCTCCTCACGGTGATCCGGGTGGGGGGCGCGTCCGTCGGTGTCTCAGCCGCCGCCCAGGGCGGCGTTCAACCGTCGGGTGTACGCGAGGTAGGTGTCGAACGGCACGCCGCTGGACTCGACCAGCTCGGTGAGCCGTCCGATCAGTTCGGTGCCCGCCCGCTCGACCAGCTGCCGGCCGACGTCGGTGAGGGCGATCCGGCGTCGGTTGCCGCCGGCCGGGTCCGGGGTCACGGTGAGCAGCCCGGTGCCGGCGAGGGCGGCGACCATCCGGCTGACCGAGGGCTCGGTCACCGCCAGGCTGTCGGCCAGCGCCCGCTGGGTGCAGGCGCCCAGTTGGCCGACCGTGACCAGGACCATGAACCGGCGGTACGACAGGCCGTGGCCGGCGCGCAGGATGCCATCGCCGGCCCGCTCCAGGCGGGACACCAGCGTGTGCAGCTCCAGCCCGAGGTTGTTCGGATGGTTCATGCGGGCTATCTTAGGGCCCTAACTTAGGAATGCAAGTCTCTGCCGGAGAGGAGCACGTGATGGCACACGACGCCGGACTCGTCCTTCGTCCCGCACAACCCGACGACGTCGAGGCGATTGCCGTGCTCTGGCATGCCGGCTGGCGGGACGGGCACGCCGGGCACGTCCCCGCCGAGCTGCACCGGCACCGGCGGCTCGCCGACTTCCGCGACCGGGTACCGCCCCGCCTGTCCGCCACCACGGTCGGCACGCGGGACGGCCGGCTCGTCGGGTTCGTCACCGTCCGCGAGGACGAGGTCGAGCAGGTGTACGTCGTCGGGCCGGCCCGTGGCACCGGGGTGGCGGGCACGCTGCTCGCCGCCGCCGAGCACGCCGTCGCCGCCCGGTTCGACTCGGCCTGGCTCGCGGTCGCGGTCGGCAACACCCGGGCCCGCCGGTTCTACACCCGCCACGGCTGGCGCGACGCGGCGGCCCTGGACTACCCCGCCGAAGCCGGCACCGCCCCCGTCCTCGTCGCCTGCCGGCGTTACGAGAAGCGGGTCCGGTGAACCCGGAGCCTTCGACCCGACGACCCGGGTGCGGTCCGGGCGACCCGCTCAGCCCGGTAGCGGCGCCCCGTCGCCGCCCCGGGTCCGGCGCGGGCCGACCAGCCGGCGGACCATCGGCACGGCGTTCCACTTCGCCGCGCCGACCAGGTCCCGGGCGTGCTCCAGCACCGTGTAGTCGGGGCGGGCCAGCCCGTCGGCGATCGCCCGGTCCAGGTCGTTGCCGCAGCGGGTGAGCACGCTGTCGAAGTCGCGGCGGACCGGTTCGAGCAGGTCGTAGCCGAAGGAGCGGTACAGCCGGGCGAAGAGCGGCTTGTACAGGCGGGCCCGCTCGTGCAGCCCGGACGAGTACGACATCGGGTTCTTCGGGCGCCGCCGGACGTAGTCCGGCAGCACGTCGGCGAAGGCCCGCCGGACGATCCACTTCTCCTGCCCGTCGCGCACCTTGAGGTCGAGCGGCAGCCGCATGGCCAGCTCCACCAGGCTCAGGTCGAGGAAGGGGACCCGCGCCTCCACCCGGTGCGCCATGCTCACCCGGTCGACCCGCTGCAACTCGGTGCGGCACAGGTTGCGGATCTTGTGCAGGAAGAGCCGGCGGGACCGCTCCGGGCCGGCGCGGTGATACATCGGGTAGCCGCCGAACAGCTCGTCCGAGCCGTCCCCGGTGAGCACCACCTTGACGCCCAGCTCGCGCAGCCGGCGGAAGAGGGGCACCGAGACGACCGCGTTGATGATGTCGCCGTACTCGGTCAGCTCGGAGATCCGGATCGCCTCCCGGACGTCGGCCAGCCGGATGTCGCGCGGGCGCAGCTCGACCACCTCGTGCGGCACGCCGAGGTCGGCGGCGAGCCGCCGCGCGTACGCCACGTCGGGGCTGTTCGGCACGCCGACGGTGACCGCCACGCAGTCCGGGTGCGACTGCCGGGTGTGCAGCAGCGCCAGCGAGCTGTCCAGGCCGCCGGAGAGGATCACCCCGACGGTGCGGTCGGTGTCCAGCCGCACCCGGATGCTGTCGGTGAGCGCGGCCCGGACGAGCAGGGCGGCCTCGTCCGGGTCGTCGATCACCGGCCGCCCCGCGCCGAGGGCGAGCAGGTCCACGTGGGGGCGCAACCGGAGCCGGCCGTCGGGCTCGGCCCAGCCGTGGTGTCCGGGCGGCACCTCACTGATCGGCGCGCCGTGCCCGACCAGCGCCTTCACCTCCGAGGCGAGGTGCACGCAGCCCGGGCCGCGGGACCAGTAGAGGGGCTTGACCCCGAGCGGGTCGCGGGCCAGGTAGGCCCGCCCGCCGGCCCGCTCGACCACCACGAAGGCGTACTCCCCGCGCAGCCGGTGCACCGCCGCCTCGCCCCACTGCCGAAAGGCGGCCAGCACCACCTCGGTGTCGCTGGCACTGCGGAACGGGTACCCGAGCCGCGTCAGCTCCCCGCGCAGCTGGTGGTGGTTGAAGATCTCGCCGTTGTAGCAGAGCAGGTGCCGCTCGTCGGGCGAGAGCCACGGCTGGCCCGCCCGGTCCGGATCCACCACCCGCAGCCGGCGTACGCCGGCCAGCAGACCGTTCTCCTGCCGGGTCTCGGTCACCTCGCCGCGCGGCGCGAGGACGGCGAGCATCCGGCGGAAGGTCGCCGGATCGGCCTCGGGGCCGAGGCTGAGCGCGATGCCGCACATCGCCTCACACCCCCATCTCGGCCTCGTACGCCCGGCGGAACCGGCGCCGCGCGTCGGGCGCGAGACAGATGTGCCAGGCCTGGCCCTCGTCGATCACGTTGATCTCCCCGACCTCCTGCCGGGCCAGCAGCAGCTCGGTCAGCGTGTCCCGGACGCCGAACCGCTGGTACCACGCCACCTCCACGTCGGCGGCCCAGCCGAGGCAGTGCCCGCTGGGCACCATCGCGGCGTACCCGAGGCGGCGCAGCCGGTACTGGTGTTCGGCGCTGCGGGCCAGGCTGGTGGCCCAGAGCGGTGGCGTGCCGGGCGGGCAGGCCAGGGCGAACTGCCGGCCGATGTCGTTGAGCAGGGCCACGATCTCGCGCCGGGCCCGGCGGAACCGCAGCCCGGCGGTGCGGGGGGTGGCGTCGGGCCGCAGCCGTCGGCCGACCGCCCGCAGCCCCCGGCCGAACACGCCGACGGGCTGCTCCTGATAGCGGAAGGCGAGCAGCCCGCGCCGGCGCAGCCACTCCAGGTCGACCAGGTCGGTGCTGCTGTCGACCTGGCTGTCGGTGAGCAGGGTCGGGGTGTCCCGCCACCACATCACGTCGATGCGGGACAGCAGGTAGATCCGGACCAGGGCGGTGAGGTCCTGCGCGGAGCTGCGGGCGTTGGGCTGGTAGCGGGCCATCTCCAGCAGCAGGGTCTCCCGGGCGCCGACGAATCCCTGCGGGGTGGCGTCGAGGACGGCGGCGATGGCCGGCTCCCGCAGCCGCTGGTCCAGCAGCACCTGCCGGGCGGCGGTCGACGGGGCGTCGGCGAGGGCGCCCACCTCGACCAGCAGCTCGGCCACCGCGGCCCGGTACGCGGCCAGGTCCGGCCGCCGCCCCGGGGCGGGGCGGCGGCCGGTGGCGGGCGGCAGGCGGCGGGCGGGAGCGGCGGGCGCGACGGCGGGCCCGGGCTGCTGCCCGGGGCTTCGGCTGGGCACTCGCATGGTCGGGTCCCCTCTCCGGGCATCACGCGGCGTGGTCGAACCTGAAACACACCGTAATCGCAGCGAGAGGGCGATCCCCGAACAATCCTCCTATCCCCCCTTAAGGGCGACGAGTGGCTGAATTCGGCACGGACAGCTCAGCGACCCAGTCATAGGCCGGCACGTCCGGCAGGTCGGCCTCCCGGTCCCCCCGGGCCGCGTCCGCCAGGTGCAACGCCGCGCCCAGGGCGGCCCGGAACAGCAGGGACCCGGTGCTGACCCGGGCCACGCCGAGCCGGCCGAGGGCGGCCATGCCCGGCCCGCCGGGCCGGTACAGCACGTTCAGCGGTAGCCCTACGTGCGCCGCCAGCCGGGGCACGAGGTCCTCCGGCACGGCCGGCGCGAAGAAGCCGTCGGCCCCGGCCTCCCGGTACACCCGGGCCCGGTCCAGCGCCTCGGGCAGCGGCTCGGGCACGCCCAGCCACCAGGCGTCGGTGCGGGCGTTGACGAACACCTCCGGCGCGGCGGCCCGGACGGCGGCGATCTTGGCGGCCATCAGGTCGGCGGGCGCCAGGGTGCCGTCCGGGCGGCCGTCCTCCAGGTTCACCCCGGCCACGCCGAGCGCGGCCAGTTCCGCGACGTGCTCGGCCACGGCTGCCGGGTCGTCGCTGCCCCCGCCCTCGATGTCCACGCTGAGCAGCGCCGGCAGGTCCCGCAGCCGCCGGGCCAGCGCGACGCTCTCGGCCCGGATGGCGCCGGCCGCGTCCGGCTTGCCGGCGGCCGCGGCGATGCCCAGGCTGGTGGTGCCGACGGCCGGGTGGCCGCGGGCCGCGAGGGCCGCCGCGGAGGCGTGGTCCCAGGCGTTCGGCAGCAGCAGCGGCTGGCCGGGCCGGTGCAGGTCACGGAAGGCGGTACGGGCGTTCATCGGACGCTCACCTCGATCTGGGTCGGGACGTGCAGGGTGGGGTGCGTCTCGTGGGTCACCGGGCCGCCGGTGGCGGCGCACCGGCGGCGCACCTCGTCGACCACCCCCTCGGCCAGGGCCAGCGCGTGCCGCTCCCCCGGGCAGCCGCGCGGCCCGGCGCCGAAGGTCAGTGACCCGCGGCCGGGCCGGAACCGGTCCGGTTCCGGATGCGCCGCCGGGTCCCGGTTGGCCGCGTCGAAGCGCAGCAGCAGCGGGGTGTCCGGGCCGATCGTCCGGCCGCCGAGGCGCAGCGCCACGGTGGTGACCCGGCGGGTGGCCCGCACCGGCGGCTCCAGGCGCAGCACCTCGGCCAGCAGGTCGGCGGTGGGGACGGCGGCCGGCGCCGCGAGCCCCCACCGGACGGCCGCGCCGATCAGCCCGGCGGTCGCGTCGCAGGCCTGCACCAGCAGCCCGATCCGGTTCGCGGCCACCTCCGGCGCGGCCGGCGGCGACAGCGCCAGCAGCGCGGCCACCGCCCGGTCGGCGGCGGCCACCGCCGCCGGGTCCGCACCCGGGTGGTACGCGGCCGCCACCGCCGCCACCGCCGGCGCGGCTGCCACCGGATCGGCCAGGCCGAGCCCGGCCGCCAGCACCTCCACCGGTACGCGCCGGGCCAGCAGCGCCATCACGTCGGCCCGCCCTGCACCAGGGTGGTCACCCGCCCCGCCGGCGGCCGGCGACATACCGGCCCGTGCCGTCGGCGCACCTGCACCGGACCCGTCGGTGTCCGCCGGGCCGGACAGCATCACGGGGTGCGGCGGCACGGCGGCGGACCGGTCGGCGTCCGCCGGGCCCGGCAGGATCGCCTGGTGCGGCGGCACGGCGGCGGACCGGTCGGCGTCCGCCGGGCCCGGCAGGGTCGCCTGGTGCGGCGGCACGGTGGCGGACCGGTCGGCGTCCGCCGGGCCCGGCAGGGTCGCCTGGTGCGGCGGCACGGCGGTGGGCGCGGCGGTGGTGCGGCCGGCCGGGGCGGCTGGGGCGGCCACCACGTCGAGCAGCACGGCGGTGGCCCGGGCGGCGGTCGTGCGCAGCTCGTCCGGGTCGAGGTCGGCCAGCGCCGCGACCCCGACCGCCCGGCGGGCGGGATGCTGCTCGGGCGGGCTGAACCGGCTGACGGCGCCGCGCAGCCAGGCCAGGGTGCCGTCCGGCGCACCGGGGGCGGCCGCGGGCACGACGCACCGGGGGTCGGTCAGCACGGCGAGCACGTCGGCATGCCGGGTGACGGTCCACCCGTCGGCGCCGGGAGTGGGCGGTCCGCAGGGTGGCGTACCAGGGGCGGGGGCGATGATCGACCAGCTCATGCTCCGACCGTAGGTGCCCCACCGTTCGGTCCGGACCGAACGGTTCCCCACCTGCCACCGGACCACGGGCCCCGTCCGGCCGGTGGAACGCCATGGGTGTGTCCGCACCCCGGAGACACCCATGGCGCTCCACCCAGCGGCGTGTCCGGCGGTGCGCGACGGCCTGACGGATCGCGATCTGGCTTCCCGCCCGGTCCCACGCCCCGTTCCTCCGCACACCTCAGTACCGGCCGTCCCGCGTGATCCACCTTCACCGGGATACCGAAAAGCGGCAACACGCAGAAAGCCGACACGGGAACCGCCATCCCGAGCCGGGGAGCGGCGTAGACGCAAAGACAAGAGATCTTGGTAAGAATCGGCCCCCCTGGGGGCCATTTCCTACCAAGATCTCTCGGGCTCGGGGTCGACCTGGCGGTGTGGCTGCGCGGGGGTCGGGCCCGGAGAGCGTCGGCGCGGGTGGGGCGCGGGAAGCGTCCGCGCGGGTCGGGCCCGGAGAGCGTCGGCGCGGGTCGGGCGCGGAAAGCGTTGGGGCGGAGGGGGAAGCGCTGGGGGCGGGTCGGGCGGTGGGGCGGGTCAGGCGCGGGCGGGTGCGGTGTCGCGGGAGGCGGGTGCGGCCAGGTCGTCGGGGGCGACCCCGAGGGCGGTGGCCAGGGCGGGCCGGCCGGCCGGGGTGAGGCGGACCGCCCGGCCGGTGCCCCGGGCGGTCCAGCCGAGGTCGAGGAAGCGGCGGCACAGCGCCGCCCCGAGCGCGCCGGCCAGGTGCGGGCGGCGCTCGGTCCAGTCCAGGCAGTCGCGGACCAGCGGCCGGCGGCCGGCGCGCAGCGGCTCGACCGGTACGCCCAGCTCGGTCAGCCATCCGACGCCCGCCGGGGTGAGCGCCAGGCCGCCGGCGCGGTCCAGCACGCCCCGGTCGAGCAGGGCGTCGTGCAGCACCACGCCGAGCCGGCCGGCGAGATGGTCGTAGCAGGTCCGGGCGTACGCGAGGGCGACGCCGGCCGACACGGCGCGCAGGCCGCGGGGCGGGGCGGGTGGGATGGGCGCGTGGCCGGCCAGGTCCTCGACGAGCTGGGCCACCGCCGGGCCGGCGAGGCGCACGTACCGGTGCCGGCCCTGCCGTTCCTCGACCAGCAGCCCGCCCTGCACCAGCCGGGTGAGGTGGTCGCTGGCGGTGGACGGGGCCACCCCGGCGGTCCGGGCCAGCTCGCCGGCCGTCCAGGCCCGCCCGTCGAGCAGGGCCAGGCAGAAGCTGGCCCGGGTGGAATCGGCGAGCAGCGCGGCGAGGCCGGCCAGCGCGCGGCCGTCGGTACCGGTCGTGGTCATGCCCTCCATGCTGGCACGGCCACGGTTCGGTCCCGGTCGACAGGTGCGGCGGCCTTTACATCGTTGTATCCAACGTTGTAGAAGCGGCAGACCGACGTCCGTCCATACCCGAGGCAGGTCTGATGGGACGACACCTCCACCGCGCCGGCGTGCTCGCCGCCGTCCTCGCGCTCGCCCTGAGCGGCACGGCCGCCGCGCCGGCCGCCGGCACCGCCCCCGACCGCTACCGCAACCCGATCTCCGCCGGGTTCGCCGACACCTTCGCCGACCCGGTGGTCGTGCGCGGCGACGACGGCCTCTGGTACGCCTTCGGCACCTCCGACCCCCTCCGCGAGGGCGAACGGCAGGCCCACCGGGTGCCGATCGCCCGCTCGGCCGACCTGGCCGACTGGACGTACGTCGGGGACGCCTTCGCCCCCGAGCAGCGCCCGTCCTGGGCCGCGCCGGGGGCGGCGTTCTGGGCGCCCGACGTGCGCCGGGTCGCCGGCCGCTGGGTCATGTACGTGACGGTCACCGACACCACCGTCTCCGGCGACACCTTCGACACCGCGGTCGGTGCGGCCACCGCGCCCACCCCGGCCGGCCCGTGGACCTTCGCCGACGAGCCGGTGGTGGCCCCGCGACCCGGCGGGGGCGGCGGCTACCTCTGGACCATCGACCCCAGCCAGGTCACCGACCCGGCGGGCCGGCACTGGCTCTACTACGGCAGCTACTACGGGGGCATCTCGGTCACCGAACTCTCCCCGGACGGGCTGCGCGCGGTCGGCACACCGACGCTGGTGGCGATCGACAACAAGTTCGAGGGCGGCTACGTGGTCCGCCACGACGGCTGGTACTACCTCTTCGCGTCCACCGCGAACTGCTGCGCCGGCCCGGCCACCGGCTACTCCGTCCAGGTGGGACGGGCACGCGAGCCGCGCGGGCCGTTCGTGGACCGGGACGGGCAGCGGCTGGACGTCTCCCGGGCCGGCGGCACCCCGGTGCTCACCCAGAACGGCAACCGGTGGATCGGCACCGGCCACAACGGGGTGCTGACCGACCTGTCCGGGCAGGACTGGATCGTCTACCACGCGATCGACCGGGCCGACCCGTACCTGGACGAGCCGTTCGGCATCAACGAGCGGCCGATGCTGCTGGACCGCCTGGACTGGGTGGACGGCTGGCCGACCGTGAACGCCGGCGCCGGCCCGTCCGAGGGTGCCCGGCCCGCCCTGACCACCACCGGGACGCTCGACGCCCGCTTCGACACGGCCGACCTCGCCGGCTGGCGGGCCGCCGGCAGCTGGCGGGTGGACGCCGGACAGGTCACCGGCACCGGCGCCCTGACCAGCCGTACCGTCTCCGGTGGGGACGTGCGGGCGGAGGCCGACCTGCGGCTGTCCGGGGCGACCGCCGCCGGGCTGCGCCTCGGCCGGGTGGACGTCCGGGTCGGCACCGGCCGGCTGACCGTCCGGCAGGCCGGCGGCGCGAGCGCGCACGCCGCGCTGCCCGCCGGCCTCGACCTCGCCGACCCGCACAACCTGGCGGTCGAGGTACGCGGCCGGGACCTCGTCGCCGAGCTGAGCCCGGCCCGCCTCGGCGACCAGCTCGCCGTGGTGACCCTGCGGCTGGCCCGTCCGGCGACCGGCCCGCTCGCCCTGCTCGCCGACGGCGGCCCGGCCCGGTTCGACAACGTCAGCGTGGCCCGGCTGTACCGGCCGGTCCGGCACACCGTCGCCCCGCCAGCCGTGGGCCGGCTGCTGCCCGGCTGGTCCGACGAGTTCACCGACGGGCTCGATCCGGCCTGGCGGTGGGTCCGGCGCAACCCGACGGCCACCGTGTCCGGCGGCGCGCTGCGCTGGCCGGTGGAGTCGACGGATCTGGTCGGCACCGGCAACACCGCCGGGGTGCTGCTGCGCGACGCGCCGACCGGCGACTACGTGGCGGAGACCAAGGTGGCCCTCGACCTCGGCGAGGACACCGTCCGCAACTACCAGCAGGCCGGCCTGGTCGCGTACGTCGACGACGACCGGTTCGCGCGGCTGGCCCAGGTGGCCATCTGGAACACCCGGCAGGTCGAGTACGGCTACGAACAGCCCTTCGCCGGCCAGCCGGTGTACGGCGGCAGCATCGTCGGCACCCCGGCCACCACGACCTGGCTGCGGCTGGCCCACCACGTCGACCCGGCCAGCGGTGAGCATGAGTTCCGGGCCGGCTCCAGCCGGGACGGGAAGCACTGGACGTGGGGCGCGGTCTGGACCTTCCCGGCCGACACCACGCCCCGGATCGGGCTGGTCGCACACGGCGGCGCGGAGCCGCCGGTCACCGCCGAGTTCGACTACCTGCGTCTCTACCGCTGAGCCCCGGGTCGGGGGCCCCCCCCCGCGGCCCCCCCCCCGGGGGGGGGCGCGCCCGCGCCCGGCCCGGGGGGGGGGGGGGGGGGGGCCGGGGGGGGGCCCGCGGGGGGGGGGGGGGGGCGGCCGGGGGGGGGGGCGGGGCCGG
>NZ_JBITLH010000016.1:0-148312 GCF_044465125.1 Micromonospora sp. NPDC049836 | reverse complement strand
GCGTACTTCCTCATCGCCGTGTAGCCGTCGCGGTCGGTGTCGAACCGGCCGCCGCCGACAACGCTCTCATCGCGGGCCATGACCTCGATCGTGGCGGAACGCTTGTGCGGGTCCATCCCGATGACCACACGATCTGACGTGCCACTCAACGCGTCCTCCCGTTGCTCGATCCACTGAGTTGTCGAGCCGGGAGGGCAACGCTACTTCGAGCCGAGCAAACCCCTCTTGAGCCTCTCCCCGCCCTCGGGCGACGCCCGGGCCGCGCAGGCCAGATGAGAGCCACACGACCAGCGTGGGCAGCCGCAATGAGAGCGACAGCCCGGACGCCTCGACCGAAGCCTGGCCGGGCCACGGTCGCGGGTCAATGAAACAAGTAGCCGCAAACTGGGCGCTATATGGAGTTGTGGCAGACCCGGCTGTTGGGCCTCGGCTGTGGCTCCGCAGGTCCACCGATGGCTACGCTCCGACCGTGAGTTTGGCAGACCGTCCGCTAAGTCCCGCAGTGATCGAGGCGTTGACGTACTGGCCGGGAATTGTTCACCCGGTGGCGCCGACGCCGGTGGATCTCGGGGTCCTGCCGACGTGGTTCAACGAGCTGCTTGACGAGTGGCCCTGGTGGGACCGCGCTTGGCGGGTGACCCGGGTCGAGCCCGCCCATCCGTGTGAGATCGCCCGGGACGAACCGCGTGCCGTTTCGAGGTTCACCGAGGTGACCGTGCCTGGCACGGTCAGCCGCCACGCCGGGGACACGTTGCCGTTGTCCGCGCGGGTCCGGTTCAGCGATGACCTGCTGATCCGGTTCCAGGCGAAGGTGGGCGACGTCGTCATCGGGCCGGGATCCGCCGCGGCGGGCGTGCCGGAGCGGCACCCTTTCGGTTCGGTGCTCGGCACGCTGATGGACCTGCGCGGGATCTCGGTCAGGGAGATGGCCGTACGGTGCGGCCGGTCGATGTCGACGATCAACATGGTGCGCAGCGGCAGTTGGAATCCACACCGGATTCTGGTCGCGGAACTCGCCGAGGCGCTGGACATGTCCGAGGAGGATCTGCTGGCCATCGCCGGGCTTGCCGTTCATCCCTGATCTGTTGGATCGCGTCCAGTCGCGCGGAGATCCATGCGTTCGGCTGTCTTGCCACGGCATCACGCTGGACCCGGCCGGTGACCCCGAGGAACATCAACCGCAAGGAGCCGCAGTCCTGGAGGTTGCCATGTTCGCTCGTGTGGCCGTGTGGAATCCGATGCCGCAGGACGATCGCCAGTGGGTCATCGACGCTGCGAAGTCCGTGCCGGGGGTCCTCAGTTCCTACCACCTGGTAGACCCGGACACGGGGAACGGCCTGTCGGTCGCCTTCTTCGAGGACGATGTGGACGTCGCGGCCGTGCGGGCCGCCATCTCGGCCAAGGGCCAGGAGATCGGCTGGCACAACGAACCGCGCCCGGCTCCGGATCGCGAGACGATCTACCGCGTGATCCGTCATGGGTAGCGAGCCCGACTGCGACGTCGCGGAGTCCCGCTTCAACGGCAAAAGCTGACGCCGTCAGCCCTGGATTTCCATGTCGACCACCAGGTCGCCGACGAAACGGTAGACGTGCCGGACCGTGCCTTCAGCGATGACCCCGCCCGCCTGGTCCCGGACCACTTGATGCACTGTGACGCTGATCCGGCCGTCGTCCTCGACATCGAAGGCCACCGGTCGCACGGTGGGGTCGATCTCGGCCCATTGGCGCGTCCAGTAGTCGCGTACCTGCTGATGTCCACGTACCGTGCCGCCCTCCCAGCCGTTGGGCCACAACACGTCGGGGGCCAGCGCCGACAGCAGCGTCGTCAGGTCCCGCCGGTTGAAGGCCGCGTAGAGCCGGTTGAGGAGCCGTGAATAGTCGAGTGGCCGGTCCTGGTCCATGCGGTCAGTCTCGGCGTCGCGCTGCGGAACGGACAGTCAGGTTAGCCGTGGGCAGAAGACCCGGGCCGGTGGCCTCGACCAGCGCGAGCGTGGACCGTTCGACACGGGTGCCTGACCGGGAGTTGGCCGGAGGTCGAGCAGCTGAGCGAGCGGCCGAGCCCGTGAGCCGCGGCGAACTAGCGCGGACGTGGGCACCACGTCGAGCGGGACGAGCAGACGGCTGGACAGCACCATGGCGCCATGCCCAGTATCGCCGCTGCCCAGAGCGGCCGCAGCTCCAGAGGCCGAGCAGCCCCGTGGACCGCGGTGGACCATTCGGGCATCTCAGTCCTGCTGCTGGCGCAACTCATCGACGGTAATGGTTCCTTTGGGACGAAGGAGTCGAACTCCGCCGGTGAGACAAGGCCGACGGATCTTGGCAGGTGGGAGCACGCCGCTGGGTACATCCCGGAGAGTTACCAGCTCTCCCGCCAAGCGGGGAGCGCGGGGCGGGTTTCGCGCAGGAGTCATACCCATCCCCTCGGTCGCTGCCAGGCACCTTCCAGACTGACGGTCCGGGACTGTACGGTCCATCGCCATGAGCTACGACCTGATCTTCGTGCCCCGAAGCGACGGCCAGTCCTGGGATGACGCGTTGGACGCGGCAGAGGAGGCCGACAGCGACGAGCGCCCGAGCGGGGATGCCTGGACCCGACTGGTGGCGGCGGCGCGACAGGTGCTCGGCGAGGTTTCCGTCTTCGAAGGGGTCCACAACTACGAACTGACACACGAGCCGACTGGCATCCAACTCAGCTACTACGCAGAAGAGGCTGGGATCACGGTTCCCTACTGGTACCGAGGTGAAGATGCTCGGGCGGTCGTCACGGCGATGTATCAACTCGGCGATGCCGTCCAGGTGGTCACGGGCCTACCTGGATACGACCCCCAGCTGGGGCTGCCGCTGCCGGACGCCGTCGCGCAGCTGGAGCTTGCCGTCACGGTCTTCGATGAGGTGGCAGCGTCCTTCGCGAAACGAGGGATCTCCAGTCCCAGCAACGGCTGAGTGAGCCATTTTCATCGTGATCATGCTGGTCGCGGCGGGGTGCGGGTTGCGGAGACCGATGAGGGCGAAGCTCCAGGTCAGCACGTGGGCGTATGGTGCATGCGTGACTACCACCGGCGACATCCGGCGTTGGGCCACGGCATTGCCTGAGGTCGAAGAGACCAGCCACTTCCGGTTCCACGTCCCCGTCTGGAAAGTTCGGGACCGGACCTTCCTCGGCATGGGAAAAGGCGAGACAACGGCCGTGTTCTGCGTCAGCGAGCAGGAGGCGAACGACGCGGCGGCGGCCGACCCCGCCACCTACGACGCTGTCCGACGTCAGGACGCGAGGAGAAGTTTCCTCGGACTGCAGGTTCAGCTCGGTAATGTCTCCGAGGACCGCATCAGGAGCCTGGTCGAGAAGGCATGGCGTCACCAGGCGCCGAAGGGTCTGATCGCCGAGCGCGACGGAGGCCGCTGATCCTTGAGCCGCTTCTCATCGTGATCGTGCAGATCACGGTGGGTGCCGGGAGCGGCACCGCTCAGGATGCTGTCATGGCCCGACGCCACGTCGACGTGCCGGCGTGGTCAAAGTTAGAAACTCCTGCACCGCGGAGAGCAGCGCCGCCGCGGCGATACCGAAGGCGAGCCCGCTTCGGAACTCTGCGGTGTGCGAGCGTTGGTCCTCCGTGGCGCTGCGGGCGACGACTGTCATGGCGTCGGCCGCCGTTAATGGCTGGTTGACTTGACCAGTCACGGGCCGCCACGACCAGAGGAATATGCCTATCTCATCCGGTGGCAGACCACTGACGAAGGCGTAGTCTCCGGTGAGCCGTAAGTGCCGGCTGACGCTGACCTGCGGTTGAGGGGGCTCGCGGCCGTCGCCCGAGCTGTAATTTTGAACCTGGAACGAGGGGAACGCCGCGGCGAGGTTCGCGTTGCGAACCTGTAGGGCACCGGCCTCGAGGTTGTCCCAGGTCAGTGCTGCTGAGTACGCCCCGCCGCGCACGGCTCCGGGTGTGATTAAGACGCTGTCGCTACTGGCGTCGTACCGGTCCACCCGTGATGAGGAATCGAATAAGACGTGAAAGCCTTTCGGGGCGATCGCGAATAGGCTCCATCCGGCATGGGCTAGGTCTGGGCCCTTGAGGTCCACGTGCAACACCGTCTCGCTGTGCCGGTTGGGGCCGCTCGACTCGCCGAGTGATAGCCACAGTTCGACGATGATGGGCGATGTCGCGGGATGCTCCGGGTCGAAGTGCAACTCGACGGACGATGTGACGGGCTGCGGCACCGTCGTGTCGGGCAGGAGCCAGAACCCGGCCGCGGCCGTGACGGCGCCTAGAATCGCGAGCACCACGACCGTCGGGGTGACGCCCGGGCGCATGAACGCCACGACTCGGGCAAGTGGGGAAGACGTGGGCACCGACGCCAGCGTGCTCACGTACGACGGCGCCGGGGCGGGCTGTTCGGGCGATGCGGCCGCTGCGGTGGCGGTTACCGGCTGGTCCCGCGCGGCTTGGACAACTGTCTGCACCGATGTGTCGAGAGCCGCGTCTTCTGCTTGTTTCCGGCGCTCGGACCGGCGCAGGATCCCGATCGCGACGCCCGCGACGATCGCCGTCAGAGCCAGCGTGCGGCTGATCGGGGCCACCGCCCTCCGCAACTTGTCGGCCACGCTTCCCATCCTGTCGGCCGGGCGGCCCGCTGGTCGATCGCCGGACCGTCAAATTTCGGCGATCGCTCGTTGGTCCACTCTGCCGGGTCGGATGCTCGTCAATCAGGTAGTACTGGCACGGCTCGAACTCGTACATGACTCCGGCTGGTACGGCAGCCGCCGTCCGAGATCTTGCTGATGAACCAGGTGGACGCGGGGCGGCCACCGCGTGATCGTCTGTGCCGCGAACCGGGCCAACGGGGCCGGGATGCCGTGTCGCAGCAGGAGTTCGCGGCCCGCAGCTTCATGTGCTGACCCCGAGCCCGACAGCTCCGCCGGGTGTTCCACCTTGCCGATGTCGTGAGTGGCCGCGCCGAACAGCACGGCCGCCGGGTCGACCGCGAGCTGCGGGAGGCGCTCCGCCGCCGCGTCGACGACCTGCGCCGCCACGTCGTGCACCGCCCGCAGGTGGGCGGCGAGCCGGGGTGGCGCGTGCAGCGCCACCAGCAGGTCGACGACATGGTCGGGCAGGGGCCGCAGCGGTGGGTCGGGGGCGGTGAGGGCCCGCCGTAGCGCATCGAAGATCACCGGACCCAGGGTTGCAACGCGCGCCGACGTGGTCCTGGCAGCTTCCGCCTTACCGATTGACAATCGATAGGAAACTAGCGACACTCGGTAGGTGTTCATCGAGCGTCGAGCGGTAGCCCCGCTCAGAATCTTCCTCGTCCTGCTGTTCGGGGTCCTGGTCGTGTTCCAGACCCTCTCGCTGCCCGGCCAGTTCGCGCACATGGCGAAGGAGGACCCGGACATGGCCTACCTGCGCTGGCCGGCGACCGCCGTGTCGGTGTTCTGGGTGCTCTGCGTTCAGGTGGTGATCGTGGCCACCTGGCGGCTGCTCACCATGGTCAAGAACGACCGGATCTTCAGCGACGCCGCCCTGGTCTGGGTCGACGCGATCGTCTGGGCCGTCGCCGCCGCGTGGGTGGTGCTGGTGGGCGTCTTCCTCTACGTCGGGTTCCACGCCCACGACCCGGGGCTGCCGCTGCTGCTGTTCCTGCTGGTCGTCGGGGTCGCCGTGCTGGGCCTGCTGATGGTGGTGATGCGGGCGCTGCTGCGCCAGGCCACCACGCTGCGCACCGACATGGAGGCGGTGATCTGATGCCCATCGTCGTCCGCATCGACGTCGAGCTGGCCAAGCGCAAGATGAGCGTCGGCGAGTTCGCCGAGCGGGTCGGGCTCACCCCCGCCAACGTCGCGGTGCTCAAGAACGGTCGGGCCAAGGCCGTCCGGTTCAGCACCCTGGAGGCCATGTGCCGGGTGCTCGACTGCCAGCCCGGTGACCTGCTCGAGTGGGTCGACGACGCGCACCACCCCGAGAAGGAGACCCCATGACGTACGTCCTCGCCGCCGTCGGCCTGCTCGCCGTGGCGCTCGGCGCCGCCGGCTTCGTCTACGGGGAGGCCGACGACTCGCCGGGCCTCCAGTTGCTCAGCGCCGTACTCATCATCGGGGTGGTCGCCGCCGGCGTCCGCATCGTCCGCCGCGGACGCCGGCAGCGGTAACCCCGGCGCTCACTCCTCGGCGAGCCGGTCCGGCGCCTCCAGGGCCGCCTTCACCGCCTGGAGGAAGGCGACCGCCTCCCGGCCGTTGACCACCCGGTGGTCGTAGCCGGCGCTGATGTTGACGTACCGGCGGGTGATCAGCTGGCCGGCCGGGTCGAGAGCCAGCTCGTCCTGGGTGCCGCCGAGCGCCACCACGCAGGTCTGGCCGGGAAAGACGATCGGCCCGGCGAGCACCACGTCCGGGTCGGTGTGCAGCGAGACCACGATGGCGCCGCCGGTCAGCTCGCCGGCCCGGAAGCCCTCCGCGCCGGCCCGGGTGCGGAAGTCCATCAGCGTCTCGGCGAGCTCCGCGCAGGTCAGCTCCTCGACGTCGCGGATCACCGGGATGAACAGCCCGGTGCCGACGTCGATGGTCACCCCGACGTGGGCCGCCTCGGCCAGCCGTACCGTGTTGCCGTCGCCGGGGGAGGCGAACAGCAA
The DNA here is from genome assembly GCF_044465125.1 of Micromonospora sp. NPDC049836. Taxonomy (NCBI): domain Bacteria; kingdom Bacillati; phylum Actinomycetota; class Actinomycetes; order Micromonosporales; family Micromonosporaceae; genus Micromonospora; species Micromonospora sp. NPDC049836. Next base: position 141,691 of record NZ_JBITLH010000016.1, on the reverse strand, counting down.
CGGGTGCTCCTCGCGCAGCCCGCCGACCGCCTTGACCAGCAGCTCCGGCAGGCCGACCAGGGTGCGGGTGGCGCGGGTGAGCCGGCGGGCCACCGCCAGCGCGGCGTCCACCCGCACCTTGATCACGGCGAGCGCGGCCGGCACCTCGCGGTGCGACTCGGTGACCACCGCGGCGACCGCCCGCTGCGAGCGGGGCAGCGGGAGCACCGGCCGGGGGTCGTCCGGCTGCGGCGCGTCGCCGGCGGCGAGCGCCGCCGCGGCCACCACCACGGCCGGCTCCGGGGTGGTCGCCCGGTCGGCCAGCAGCCGCTCCACGTCGGTCCGGCGCACCACGGCCCGGCCCAGCGTCCGCAGCTCCGCTTCGGTGACGCCGTGCGCGGCCGCGAGGTCCCGGGCCGAGTCGGTGAGCACCGGTCCGGACCCCTCGTCGCCGTCGGCGGCGGCCGGCGCGGCGGGGGTGGCCCGGGCCAGCCAGCGCTGCCGGGCCTCCTCGTCGTCGAAGACGTGCCCGATGACCTGCCCGGGGGCGCACTCCTGCTGGACCGCGACCAGCCGGTGCAGTACCCCGGTGTGGTCGCAGGCCAGCTCCTCGGCGGCCTTGGAGGTCTCCACCTCGGCGACCGGGTCACCGGCGGCGACCTTCCCGCCGTCGTCGACCAGCCAGTCGGTGAGCACGTACGACGTGTCGTTGTTGTTGAGTTTCGGCACGGTCAGGTCACGCACCGGTGACCACCTCCTTCACGGCCCGGCGGATGTCCGCGTCCTGCACCAGCACGGTGCGTTCCAGGTGCGCGGCGGTCGGAATGACCTGGTCGGCGGAGTGCACCAGCCGCACCGGCGCCCGCAGCGCCCCCCACCGCCGGGCGTGCACGGCCTGGGCCAGCTCGGCGCCCCAGGTGCCGCCGGCCGTGCTCTCCTCGGCCACCACCACCCGGCCGGCCCGGGTGACCGCCGGCAGCAGCCCGTCGACGTCCAGCGGCCAGAGCCGGGACGGCACCAGCACCTGGCAGACGATGTCGTCGCGCAGCAGCAGCTCCCGGGCCACCGCGACGGCCCGTACGGCCAGCCCGCCGGGCACCACCAGGACGCAGTCGCACTGCTCGGGGTCGTCCACCCAGACCCGGGCCACGTCGCCGTCGGCGCCGACCAGGTCGTAGCGGAACAGCTCGTCGACCACGCCGTCGGCGTACATCCGGTTGGTGTAGAGGACCTTGTCCTCGAAGAGCAGCCCCGGCCGCCCGGAGTCGAGCAGCCTGGCGAGCACCGCCCGGTTGTCGTGGAACGGCGACACCTCGCACAGGGTGAGCCCGGGGATGCCGACGAAGTGTTTCTGCAGGCTCTGGCTGTGCGTCGGCCCGTAGCCGCGGTTGCCGCCGGTGGGGCAGCGCACCACCAGCCGCATCGGCACCGGACGGCCGTACATGGCGGTGGACTTGCTGGCGAAGTTGAGGATCTGGTCGAAGGCCAGCGCCACGAAGTCGCTGAACATGATCTCGACGATGGCGCGTTGCCCGGCCAGCGCCAGCCCGCCGGCCACCCCGACGATGCCGCCCTCGCTCAGCGGGGTGGACAGCACCCGGTCCGGCCAGCGGCTGGACAGCCCTCGGGTCACCTTGAACGCCCCGCCGTACGGGTCGACCAGGTCCTCGCCGAGCAGGTACAGCCCGGGGTCGTCGGCCAGCAGCGCGTGCAGCGCCTGGTTGAGGTTCTCCACCACCCGCTCAGCCACGCCCGGCCTCCTCCCACCGGCTCGCCGGCCGCCCGGCGACCTCCCGGACCACCTCGGCGACGTGCCGCCGCTGCCGCGCGTCGTGCGCGGCGAACTGCTCCGGGTACGCCCGCGCGTAGCGGACGTACCAGTCCTGCTCGCGGGCGTACCCGATCTCCTCCGGGCGGCGGGTGTCGTCGCCCTTGCTGTGCGGCCCGACCCGGTGGGTGCGCAGCTCCACCACCGCGGGCGTGCCCTGCTCGCGGACCCGGCGCAGCACCGGGGCCAGCGCGGCCCGCACCGTGTTCGTGTCGGTCGAGGTGACCAGGGTGTGCGCCACGCCGAAGGCGCGGGCCCGGCCGGCGAGGTCACCGGCGAGCTGGGCGCTGGTCGGGGTGGACTGGGCGATGCCGTTGTGCTCCACCACCAGCAGCAGCGGCAGCCGCCACAGCGCGGCCATGTTCAACCCCTCGTAGACCGCGCCCTCGCCCCAGGTGCCGTCGCCGAGGTGGACCAGCGCCAGGTGTCCCGGCTCGGCCCGCTTGAGGTGCAGCGCCACCCCGGCGGCCACCGGCACGCTCTCGCCCTGCACCCCGGTGGACAGGTAGCGCTCGCGCAGGATGTGCTGGCTGCCGCCGACCCCGTGGCAGACCGCGCCCTGCCGGCCCATCACCTCGGCGAGCAGGCTGTGCGGGTCGCCGAACCGGGCCAGGTAGTGCCCGTGCCCGCGGTGGTTGCTGAACACGTGGTCGCCGTCGGCGAGCAGCGGGCGCAGCGCCACCGGGACGTACTCCTGCCCGAGGCAGGTGTGCGTGGTGCCGTGCAGCTCGCCCCGGCCGAACATGTCCAGCAGGGCCAGCTCGAAGTGCCGGATGAGCAGCAGCAGGTCCAGGTCGTCGTCGTCGAGGCGGGACGGGGCCGGCGCCGGCGCGGCGGTCGCGGTGGCGCTCACCGGGGCACCCCGTCGCGTTCGGCGGCGATGAGCGCGACCAGCCCGGCCACGTCGGTCACCGCCAGGTACTCGCGCAGGTCCAGCCGGACGTCGAGGTCGTCCTCGATCACGGTGAGCAGCCGCAGCGCCTCCAGGCTGGTCCAGTTGGCCAGCGCGTCGAAGCGCACCTCGGGGGTGACCTGCCCGGCCGGTACGTCGGCGACCTGCGCGACGAGGTCCGCGACGGTGGCGAACAGCTCAGGCACGGACGTCTCCCTTCTCCTTTAGGGCGATCCACGCCGGCAGCAGCCGGGGCGGCGGGTGCAGCGGCAGCGCGTACCGGGTGGTGCCGTCCTCCTCGGCGGCGACGGTGAACCCGGCGGCCGGCCAGACCGCGCCGCCGGGCTTGTTGCGGGCGGTCGGCCGGAACAGTGCCTCCAACCCGGTGGCACCCGCGTCCCGGGCCAGCTCGGTGACCCGCTGCAGCACCGCCTGCTCGATCCCGCGGGCGAACACCCGGCAGCTGAGCACGAAGTTCTCCACCACCCAGCGGTCCGGGTCGCCGCGGTCCAGCCACACCCCGCCGACCAGGCCCTCGTCGCCGAACCGGTCGGCCACCTCGACGGTGAGCACCAGGCGGCCCGGGTCCGCGGCCCGCTGCCGGGTCTGCGCCTCGGTGTGCGCCCGGTCGGTCATGGTGAACTGGTTGGTCCGCAGCCCCAGCTGGGCCAGCCGGGGCAGGCTCAGCTCGTCCACCGGGCGCACCACCACCCGCAGCTTCAGCTCGTGCAGGTAGTCCTCGGCGGAGGCGAAGGTGGCGGCGAAGCGCTGCCGGCCGGCCCGGGCCCGGTACAGCGCCGTGCGCTCCCGGTCGGTGGCGCCGGTGGTCAGCACGGTGAAGTGCCCCTCGTCGAGCAGCCGGCGGGAGAAGCCGGCCGGGTCGCCGGCCAGCTCCACCACCCGTACGGTGGGCAGCTCCCGCCGGACCAGCTCGCACTCGAACGGGCTGTCGTCGGCGAAGACCACGCTGTCCAGCCCCAGGTTCAGCGTGCCGGCGAGCTGGCGCAGGTTGTCGTCCTTGCGGCCCCAGTTCACCGCCTGCGCCACGAAGTCGTCGGCGCGCAGCAGCAGGTCCGGGTGCTGCGCGAACGCCTCGGCCACCACGTCGGGGTCGTTCTTGCTGCACACGGTGAGCAGCACGCCCTGCCGGCGCAGCGCGAGGGCCCGGCGCTGCACGTCCCGGTGGCAGTTGCCCGGGTAGTCGGTGCCGAGGGCGATGCCGGCCAGCCCGTCGTCGCCGAGCACCCCGCCCCAGAGGGTGTTGTCCAGGTCCAGGGCGAGCACCTTCGCGGCCTTGCCGAGCGCCGCGCGGCAGAAGGTGGCCGCCTCGTGGGCGTACCGGCGCTCCACCCCGGGCGTCCAGGCCATGCTGGCGTACCGGTAGAGGCGCTCGTCGCGGACCGGCCCGTCGTGGTCCACCAGCACCGTCTCCAGGTCCAGCGTGTACGCCCCGTCCCGCTCGCCGAGCTCCAGCAGCCGCCCGTTCAGCTCCCGCCAGATCCGGCCCAGCCCGGCCCGGCCGCGGAAGCTCACCAGGCTGCGGTGCTCCACCCGGGACAGCGGCACGGTGTGCAGCAGCAGCGCCCCGTCGCTGCGGGCGGTGTGGCCGGCGACGGCCGCGGCCAGCACGTCGGCCCGGTCGAGGAGGGTGTCCCGCAGGCCGGCCAGGTCGCCCGGGTCCCACTCGGCGGGCAGGAACCACCCGTCGTGCAGCAGGCACAGCGTCACGTCGGGGCGGAACCCGACCAGCGCGGAACGCGGATCGCTGAGGTCGAGCAGGAGCTGGTCGAAGCCGGAGACGTGCAGTTCCGGGGCGATCCCGATGCGCAGCAGCGCCATCCGCAGCAGCGGCTCGACGGTGCCGGGGGTGAAGGTGCCGGTGACCGCGACCCGCAGCGGGCGCAGCGGGAAGTCCGGGGTGGCCAGCTTCTCCGCCGGCACGTCGGCCAGCAGCCGCCCGGCGGTGGCGAGGGTGGTCACCGGCGCGTCGTCCAGGTGGACCAGCGCGGCCGCCAGCTCCGGGTCGGGGGCCGCGTCCGGGCGGCGCAGCCGGCGGATCCGGAGGAGCGCCTCCTCGACTCTCATCGTGTCGTCCTTCCTCCCCGCCGGGTCGGCGGGGCGGTTCGTCGGTCGGGGTCGCGTCGGTGGTCAGACCCGCAGCAGGGTGCAGACCCAGTGCATGCCGCTGCCGGTGCTGGTCAGCGCCACCAGGTCGCCGGCGGTCAGGTCGCCGTGGGCCAGGTGGTGCTCCAGGCCGATGAGTTGGTCGGCGCAGCCGACGTGGCCGTGGTCCAGGGCCAGGTCGACGTTGGTGCGGTCCAGCTCGACGCCGAGGTCCTTGGCCAGCTCGGCGAACTGCCGGGCGTTGTCGTGGAAGTGCACGAACCGGCGTACGTCGGCCGGGGTGACGCCGGCCCGGGCGCAGGCGGCGGCCACCACCCGCCGGTTGCGGTCCCGGATGGCGGCGACGAACCGGAACATCCGCCGCACGTCGCCGGCGAAGAACTCGTTGAGCCGTTCCGCCGGGTCGCCGACGCGCGGGGTGCCGGCGTCCGGGGTGAACGGGGCGGCCGCGCCGCCGACGGGCATCCGCATGAAGCCGGCGTAGCGGCCGTCGCTGATCGTCTCGGTGGCCAGCCAGCGGCACCGGTCGTGGTCGCGGATCAGCACGGCCGCGGCGGCGCCGTCGGAGAAGACGCTGGTGTTGATCTCCATCCGGTTCCAGTACGGCTCGCAGACCCGGTTGGCGCCGATCAGCAGCGCCGTCCGGTAGCCGGGGTGGGTGGCGAACCGACCGGCCGCCGTGTCGAAGCCGGCCACCCCGCCGCCGCACGCCTGGTTGAGCAGCACCGCCTCGGCGTCGTGCGCGCCGAGCCGGGCCTGGGTGTGCGCGGCCGCGTCCCAGTAGAGGTGTTCCACCAGGTCGGGCACGGCCAGCACGACCAGGTCCAGGTCGGCGGCGGCCACCCCGGCTCGGTCCAGCGCGGTGCCGCCGGCCACCACCGCCAGGTCGGTCACCCCGATCCCGTCGGCGGCCCGGTGGAAGGTCCGGTACTCCCAGGAGCGCACCCGGTCCAGGTCGGTCGTGTACCGCGGCGCGGCCACCGCCACGTCGACCGGCTCGCCGAGCACGTGGGCGAGCGCGGCCACCCCGAGCGCGACCGGCGGGGTGTCCGACGCTCCGGCGGGCTGGGCGCGGCCCTCGGCGGTCCGCGGCCCGGCCGGGACGGCGGCGCGGCGCGCCGCGGTCACCGGAGCGCTCCGACCGGCTCGGCGGCGACCGGCACGTCCGCGTCGACCCGGACGGCCCGGACCGGTACGGGCGTGCCGGTGAGCCCGTCCAGGGTGGACAGGAACCGCGCGGCGGCGCCGTTGCGTCCGGTGTCGGTCCAGTGGACCCGCACCTCGCCCGCGCCGGCGGCGGCCGCCCGGCCGGCCACCTCGCGCAGCACCGCGGCCTCGACGCCCTTGCCGAGCACCGGGCAGGAGAGCGAGAAGAGGTCCACCGTCCAGCGGTCGGCGTCCGGGCGTACCGCCACCAGGCCGCCGGTGCCGTAGTCGCCGAGCCGGTCGCGGACCTCGACGGCGAGCAGGTCGCCGGCCCGGCCGGCGAGCACGCCGGCCGGCGGGGCCGGGCAGAGCGCGAAGTCGTGCGCCCGGGCCACCAGCTCGGCGACCGGGGGCACGTCGGCGGCGGCGACCGGCCGGTACGCCAGCCGGACGTCCAGGCTGGACACGAAGTCGTCGAGGGACAGGCCGGCCGGCGGGTCCGCCGGCGCGACCGCCGGGGCGCCGGTGGCACCGCCGGCCCAGCGGCGGTCCGGGATCCGGTCGGTCAGCCGGGCGGCCCGCAGGGTGTCCGCCCAGCCCGCCGGGTCCGCCCCGAGCCGCAGCGTCGCCCCGACCGGGCCGGGGGCGTCCGGTCCGCCGGGGCCGGCGTCCGGCCCGGTCGTGACCAGGACCAGCTGGGCCGGGGCGAGGTCCAGCTCGGCGGCGATCTCGGCGAGCTGCGCCGGCACCGGCCGGTCGTCGGTGATCCAGCCGTCCAGCACGGGCAGCAGCTCCGCGTGGCTCCCCGCCGACCACCAGCCGGGGCCGCCGGCCCGCAGCGCCACCGCCAGCCCGGCGGCCCGCAGCTCGCGCAGGACCGGCAGCAGGGCGGCCGGGTCGGCCAGCGCGTCGCCGTCGAGCACCAGCGCCCGGGGAGCCGCGCCGTACCAGCGGCGCAGCAACCCGGCGGTGGCCGCGCCGAGCGCCGCGAACACCTCCTCGGTGTACGGGATCTTGGCGAACCGGAACAGCGCCGGGTGGTACGCGTGCCGGGCGCCCACCGCCCGGACCGCCTCCTCGGCGTCGATCAGCAGCACCCCCGGGTCGGCGGCCAGCCGGACGCGCAGCCGTTCCCGGGCGGCGGTGGCGGCGGCGGTCACGCCGTCGGCGTCGACGGCGTCGCCGTACCCGCACGGGCGGTCCTCGGGGATCGCCGGCAGCACGTACGCCAGCAGGGCGCCCTGCCGGCGCGCGGCGGCGACCGCCGCGTCGGCGCCGGCCAGCAGCTCCTCGACCCAGCCGGCGCCGGCCGGGCCGGTCGCGCCGGCCTCCTCCAGCCGCTGCGCGACCAGCAGCACGTCGGGGCGGACGGTGGCGGGGAAGCCGTCCCCGGCCAGGCACTGCTGGACCACCTGGTTGAACGGTCCGACGTCGACGGTGGCCGGCAGCCCGGCGTCGTGCAGCGCCAGGCCCAGGTACGGCACCAGCGGGTCCACCGTGTAGCTGGCCAGCAGCCCGATCCGCAGCACCGGCGCCCGGTCCGTGCGGCACACCGCCTGCCAGCGGGACCGCAGCGCGAACAGGTCGCCGCTCATGCCGGCACCGTGCCCTTGGCCCGCAGCACGTCGCGCAGCGCGCCGACGCTGCGCACGTCGCGGATCTCCTCGAAGGCGAAGGAGAGCCCGTAGACCTCCTCTAAGGTGACCACCAGTTGCAGGTGTCGCAGGCTGGTCCAGGTGGGGATGGTCTCCGGCCCGGACTCGTCGGTCACCTCCGCCGGGTCGACCTCCAGCACCCCGGCCACCACCTCGGCGAGCCTCATTTCGCCACCACCGCGCGGTCGTCGGTCAGTTCGTCGGTGCCGGTCGGCGCGGGCAGCGGGGCCGGGCCGGGCTCGGGCTCGTCGTGGTCGGGCAGGTCGACCTCCATCCGGCGGATGCTCGGCGAGAGCCAGCCCGCCGCCGCCACGCCGATGCCGAGCACGCCGACGATGACGAAGATCAGCCCCATCCCGGCGCCCGGCCCGTCGCCGACCAGCCAGCCGAAGAGCGGCACGCCCGGCCCGCCCTCGCGCATCATCGGCTCGAACCAGCGGTCCGCGGCGATGCCGGCCAGCGCGGTGCCGCCCGGGTACGCCAGGTCCTCGATGAACTGCCGGGCCGCGAAGACCCGGCCCTGGGCCGACGGCTCGACCTTCTCCTGCCAGACCGACTGGGCGTACCCGTCGATGAACGGGATGGACAGGTGCAGGAAGAGCAGCGCCACCGACCAGACGATGATCGAGTCACCGACGCCGTAGACGATCCGGCCCAGCACGCTGAACACGAGGATGGCCAGCAGCATCCGGCGGATCTTGTGCCGGGTGTTCGGCAGGAACCCGAGCAGGGCGGCGCCCGCCACGCCGCCGACCGCGCCGATGGTCTGCACCAGGCCGACCGCGTTGGTGCTGCTGTCCGTACGGGCCAGGATCTGCGGCACGAGCAGGGCGAAGCCGACGGCGGCCAGCACGTTGATGGCGAACATGATCGCCTCCAGCCCGGTGAACGCCCGGCTGGCCAGGATGTAGCGGAAGCCGTGCACGGTGTCGGACCAGAAACCGCCGTCGTCGTGCGCGGCCCGGGGCACCGGCGGCAACTGGACCAGCAGCACCGCACCGATGGCCACCACGTAGGACAGCGCGTCGACCAGCAGGATGACCTTGATGTCGAGGACCCCGAGCAGGGCCGCCGCGAAGCCGGGCGCGAAGATCACCGGGATGGTCCGGACCGCGAACATCATGGCGTTGGCCCGCGGGTACTGGCCCTTCTCCATCATCACCGTGATGGTCGCCTGGTACGCCGGCAGCTGGAACGCCAGGAACGCGCCGGTGACCAGGTTGACCAGGTAGAGGTGCCAGACCTGCACCGAGTCGGTGAGGAAGAGCAGCAGCAGCGCGCCGGTGGTGACCGCCGAACCGATGTCGCTGAGCACCACGGTCAGCCGGCGGCTCCACCGGTCGACCAGGGCACCGGCGATCGGGCTGAAGACGACGGTCGCGCCGAACGCGAACGCCATCAGCAGGGTCAGGTCGAAGGCCCGGCCGGTGGCGTCCCACACCCAGATGCTCAGGGCGAAGTTCGTCATCCGGGTGCCCAGCGCCGACAGCAACTGGCCGAACCAGATCGTGGTGAACCCGGCGAACCGGGACGGGCGTCGGAACGCCATGGGGAGTCCTCCTACTGACGTGGCGGTTGCCCGTGGTCCCCGACCAGGCGCAGCAGGCTGGTCCGGATGCCGTCGAGCAGGTCATCTGCGGTTTCCGGCCGGAAGGCCGGGGTGGCGTAGCTGAGGTCGAGGCGCAGCCCGTCGCCGGTGAGCGCGCCGGTGACGTCGAACGGGAACGGCCAGTGGCCGTCCGGGTCCTCGGTCGGCCCGAACGGCGCCGGGCAGACGTCGAGGAGCTGGCTGCCGGGGGAGACGTCGTCGAAGCCGAAGCCGCCCATGTAGTTGACCGCGATCGCCGGGGGCCGGATCGCCGCGAGCTGCCGGCGTACCGGCTCGTCGGGGCAGAGGTGCCGCAGCAGCCCGTACCCGATGCCGTTGTCCGGCACCCGGCCGAGCTGGCGGATCACCGCGCGCAGCGAGCGGGTCGCCGGGCCGGCGGCGGGCAGCTCCAGCCGCAGCGGGTAGAGCACCTGGAACCAGCCGGCGGTGCGGGTGGTGTCGACGTCGTCGAAGAGCGGCTCGCGGCCGTGGCCGGTGGTGGCCACGGTGACCGGGCCGCCGGTGCGCGCCGCCACGGTGCTCGCCGCCGCCCACACCAGCAGGTCCCGCACGCCGGTGCGCAGCCGCCGGGCGGCGGCGTGCAGCCCACGGGTGGCCGCCGCGTCGAGGGTGACCGAGGCCAGCCCCAGATCGCCGAGGCGGTACGGACCGTCGTGCGGGACGTCGGCGAGCCGGGTCAGCCCGCCGTCCCCGGTCTGGGCCAGCCAGAACGGCAGCTGCTCGCGCAGCCGCGCCGAGCCGGCGTACCCGGCCAGCCGTTCCGCCCAGGCCCGGTAGGAGGTGGTCTTGGCCGGCAGCACCGGCGCCTCGCCCCGCTCGAGCTGGCCGCAGAGGGTCTCCAGGTCGGCCAGGAGCAGCCCCCGGGAGACCGCGTCGACGACCAGGTGGTGGGCCACGATCAGCAGCCGGTCGGGCAGCTCCGGACCGAGCCGCAGGTGCGCCACCCGGGCCAGCGGACCGGCGGTCAGGTCCAGCCCGGTCTGCTCGGCGGCGCACCGGGCCTCGGCCGCCGCCTCCCGTTCGGCCACCGGCAGGCCGGTGAGGTCGTGGCTGGTGAACGGCACCGCGTCGGCGGGGTCGGCGTGGTGCTGCCGCCAGCTCCCGTCGGGCCGGCGGGTCAGCCGCAGCCGCAGCGCGTCGTGCTGGGCCACCAGCCGGCGGACCGCCGCGCGGAGCAGGTCGGCGGGGAGCGGGCGGGCCAGCCGCAGGTAGTAGGGGTGGTTGAACAGCGCCGGCCGGCCCATGGTGGGCGCGATCAGGTCGGTGAACCAGCGCTGCGCCCCGGTCAGCGGCGCCTCGCCGGTCACCTCGCCCTGCTCGGCGTCGACGGCGGTGGCCGCGCCGAGGCTCGCGGCGAGTTCGGCGACCGTCGGATGCCGCACGAGCTGACGCGGGGTGACGGTGATGCCGGCCTCGGCGCAGCGGGCCACCAGCTGCATGGCCAGCAGCGAGTCGCCCCCGGCGGCGAAGAAGTCGTCGTGGATGCCCAGCCCGCCGGTGCGCAGCAGGTCGGACCAGATCGCCACGAGCTGCCGTTCCCGCTCGGTGCGCGGCGCGGCGGCGGCCCGCTCGGCGCGCCGCCGGTAGCCGTCGGCCACCGCGGCCCGGATCGCGCCGGCGTCGGCCAGCTCGACGGCCACCTCGGCGAGCAGGCCCGGGTCGACCGGTGTGGCGTCGCCGGCCGGCGTGTCACCGGGCGGGCGGTCCAGCAGCCAGAGCCCGCGCAGCACGGCCGCCGGCCCGTCCTGCGGGTCGAACGGCACCGCGAGCGGGTCCGCCGGGCCCGGCTCGGTCGCCGGGTGCAGCAGCAGGGTGCCCGGCGCGGCGGCCGGCGCCGGGTCGACGCCGACCAGCCCGGCGGCGACCAGGGCGGCCAGCTCGGGGGCCTGCGGCGCGGTGGTGAGCAGGACCCGGCGCCCGGCCCGGGCCTGCGCCGCGAGCACGGCGGCCAGCTCCGCCTGCCGCTGCGCCGGACCGGCCGGTACGACCAGCCGGTCGACCGCCGGGTGCCGCAGCGCCCGCCGCACCAGCAGGGTGCCGAGCACCGCCGACAGCTCCGGCGAGCACCCGTCGGCCCGGTCCGGCACCGGCACCCGGTAGTGGTGCGCCCAGGCCGGCACCGCGACCACGTCCACCCCGGACGCCGGGCGGCTCGCCCGCAGCCCGGCGGTGAGCTCGGCGAGCACACCGGCCCACGGGGCACCGGCGAACCGGGGTGTGGCCGGGCAGACCAGCAGCGTCAGCGGGGCCGCCGACCAGCCCCGGTAGGCGGCCAGGGCGGACGCCAGCTCGGCCCGGTAGGCGCGCAGCGCGAGCACCGCAGCGCCCAGCGGCCCGGCGGGGATCCGGTCCTCCCAGCGCAGCAGCAGCGCGTTGCGGTCGGTGGCGGCGGCGGCCAGGCCGGCGGCCGGGTCGCGCAGCAGCCGCAGCAGCGCCCCGGCGGGCAGCGGCCGCACGGCGTACGGCACGCCGAGCAGCTCGGACCAGAACCGTACGGTCGGGGCCAGCTCGGGCGCCTCGACCGTGCCGCCCACCACCAGCCGGGGTGCCGGGCGGGTGGCCGGCCGGGCCGGCGCGGCGGTGGCCGGGCCGGCGATCGGGGCGTCGGGGCGGCGCAGCCCCTCGTCGAGCACCCGGCCGAGCGCGCCGAGCAGCCGGGCCATCCGTTCCGGCGTGAACAGGTCGGCGCTGTACGCCAGGTCGGCGTGCAGCTCCCCGTCCTGCCAGGTGAGGCTGAGGAACAGGTCGAAGTCGACGCCGACGCTCGGCACGTCCACCGGGGCGGCGGCCAGGCCGGCGAACTCGGGCAGCTCGTCCGCGCCGTCGATGACGTTGAGCACGCACTGGAACAGCGGGTGGTAGGCGGTCTGCCGGGGCAGCCGCAGCGCCTCCACCACGGTGGCGAAGGGCACCCCCTGATGCCGGTACGCCTCCCGCGCGCTGCGGTACGCCCGCCCGACGAGTTGCCGGAAGGTGGGCCGGCCGGCCACGTCGACCCGCAGCGGCAGCAGGTCGGCGAAGCAGCCGACCAGGCCGGCCAGCTCGGCCCGGTCCCGGCCGGCGGTGGGTACCCCGAGGACCAGGTCCGGCTGGCCGCTCTCGGCGTGCAGCAGCGCGGCGAAGCCGGCCAGCAGCACGGCGAACGGGGTGACCCCCTCGGCGCGGGCCAGCTCGCGGACCGCCGCGCCGACCCCGGCGGGCAGCCGCTGCGACCGGTAACCGGCCACGTCGGAGCGTTCCTCGGGTCGGGGATGGTCGGTGGGCAGCGCCAGCAGTGGCGGCGCGTCGCGCAGCCGCTCCCGCCAGTACGCCAGGTGCGGCTCGACGGCCGCCGAGGCCAGCCAGTCGCGCTGGTGCCGGGCGTAGTCGGCGAACTGCACGGGCAGCGGTGGCAGCTCGCCGCCGGCGCCGGTGCGGTGCCGGGCGTACCGGGCGGCGAGGTCGGCCAGCACGATGCTCCACGAGGTGTTGTCGCAGACGATGTGGTGCATGCCGAGCAGCAGCTGGTGCCGCTGCGGGGCGAGCCGGACCAGCCGGGCGAGCAGCAGCGGGCCGGCGGCCAGGTCGTAGCGGTGGGCGGCGTGGGCGGTGACCGCCCGCCGCAGCGCCCGGGCCTGCCGGGCGTCGGGCAGCGCGGTCAGGTCGAGGGGTTCCTGCCAGGGGTCGAGGTGCGCGTGCACCACCGGCTCCGGCTCGCCGCCCCGGTCCCGGAAGGTGGTCCGCAGCACCTCGTGCCGGGCGACCACGTCGGCCAGGGCCCGGCGCAGCGCGTCGGCGTCGAGGTCGCCGCGCAGCTCCACGGCGGCGGTGGTGTTGTGCCGGACCACGTCGTCGCCGAGCTGGTCGAGGGCCCAGAGCCGGACCTGCGCCGAGGAGGGCACGGCGGGCGTGCCGGGTGGCGCCGCCGTGATCGGCGCGTGGTCGGCGGGCTGCGCCGCGTCGCCGTCGAGCACGGTGGCGAGCTGGGCCACGGTCGGGTGGGTGAAGAGGGTGTAGAGCGACACCTCCCGACCGAACTCGGCCTGCACCTGGGACAGCAGGTGGGTGGCGAGCAGCGAGTGTCCACCCAGGGCGAAGAAGTCGCTGGTGACACCGACCTGTTCGGCCCCGAGGGCGGCCGCCCAGAGTCCGGCCAGCCGCCGCTCGGTGGGGGTGCGCGGGGCGACCAGCTCGGCGCCGGCCGGCTCGGGGGCGGCGGCCGGCCGGCACCGCTCGGCCACCGCGGCCGGGCTGTCCAGTTCGGTCGCCAGGTACGCCGCCCGCTCCGCCCCGATCGGGGTGAGCAGGCTGTCCGCCGTCGCCCGGCCGGCACCCGGACCGTCGAGGTCCGCGCCGCCGGGCCCGCCGGCCGCCGGAGCGCCGGCGGTGGCCGTGGGCAGCGGCGGGTCCAGCGCCCAGACGTGGGCCAGGTACGGCCGCAGCTCGTCCCACCCCGCCGGCACGGTCAACGCGAGCAGCTCCGGGTACGCCGCGCGCAGCCCGGCGACGGTGGCCGGGTCCGGGTCGAGCGCCACGGCGCGGGCCGGGTCGGCGTCGGCGAGGGCGGCGGCGTACCCGCCGGGCGGGCAGGCCCGCACCTCGTGCCCGGTCAGCGCCCCGGCGATCCGGTCCACCGGCAGCCGGGTGGCGTCGGCCAGCACCAGCCGGCCCGGCTGGCCGGCGGCCCGGCGCAGCTCCCGCACCACCACCGTGCCGAGGGCGGCGAAGTACTCGGCGGTGTACGGCACGTGGCCCAGCTCGTCGGCGCGGACGTCGCACACCTCGCCGACCGGGTACCGGCCGGCCTGGTCGGCGGCCCAGACGGCGCGCACGCCGGGGATGCCCGCGGCCAGCGCCGACAGCCGGTCGTCGAGGCGGCCGGACAGCGCCCGGGCCCGCGCGTCGGCGAACGCCGGCGAGGCCGGGCAGACCACCAGCAGCAGCGGTGCCGCGGTGCGCGCCCGGTACGCCCGCACGGCCCCGGTCAGGTCGTCCATGGCCGCGTCGAGCGCCGCCTCGTCGGGCCCGTCCTGCCGGCGCAGCCAGTCCTCCCAGCGCAGCAGGCCGACGGTGGCGGCCGCGGCCGGCCCGGCGAGCAGGTGCGCCACCAGCTGGCCGTAGCCGACCAGGTCCACGTCGGCGGGGGTGCGCAGGAAGTCCAGCCAGAAACGCACCGGGTCGCGCAGCGGGTCGACGGTGAAGGTGGCGGCCAGCGCGATCCGGTGCCGGCGCAGCCCGGGCAGCTCGGACAGCGGCCGGTCCGGGGCGGCGGCCATCGCGGCCAGCAGCTCGGGCAGCCGGCCGACCGTGCCGGCCACCGTCTCGTCCAGGTACAGGTCGGCGTTGAAGTCGACCGCGCCGTCGATCCGGTCGGCGTGCCGGGTGAGGCTGACGAACAGGTCGAAGTCGGTGAGCCCGTTCTCCGCCGGGTACGGGGTGAAGACCGCGCCCGCCGCCCGCCGGTCGGTCGCGTCCCCGTCGGTCATCGTCGCCATCACCTGGAACAGCGGGTTGACGCTCGGGTCCCGGGCCGGCCGGACCTCCTCCACCACCCGGGCGTACGGCGCCTCCTGGTGGGCGTACGCCTCGCTGACCGTGCCGTGCACCCGGCGCACCAGGTCCCGCACCGTGGGGTCGCCGGTGGCGTCGACCCGCAGCACCAGCATGTTGGCGAAGCAGCCGATCAGCGCCTCCAGCTCGGTGCCGGAGCGGCCGGCCGCCGGCATGCCGAGCAGCAGGTCGTCCTGGCCGGTGGCCTGGCGCAGCAGGGCGGCCAGCCCGGCCAGGGCGACCGCGTTGACGGTCGCGCCGGCCCGGCGGGCCAGCCCGTCGAGGGCGGCGACGGTCGGGCCGTCCACGGTGAACGGCAGGCTGCGCCCCCGGTGGGTCTGCACCGGTGGGCGGGGACGGTCCGGCGGCAGGGTCGAGCGGGCCGGGGCGTCGGCCAGCCGCTCCCGCCAGTGCGCCAGGTGGGCGGCGAGCGCGGCCTCCCCGTCCGGCCGCCGCCGCGCGGCCACGTGGTCGACGAACCGCACCGGCAGCGCCGGCACCCGGGCCGGTTCGGCACCGGCGAACTCCCCGTACCAGCGGACCAGTTCGTCCCGGAACAGCCCGGCCGACCAGGCGTCGAAGACGATGTGGTGGACGGTGACCAGGAGCAGGTGCTCGTCGTCGGCGAGGGCGAGCAGCCGGACCGCGAGCAGCGGGCCGGCGGTCAGGTCGAAGCGGACGGCGGCGTGCGCCACGGTCTCCCGTCCGGCCGCCGCCCGGCGGTCCGGGTCGGGCAGCGCGCGCAGGTCCACCACCGGCAGCGGCACCTCCAGGGCGTCCCGGACCCGCTGGGTGACCGTCCCGTCGGCGTCGGTGAAGACCACCCGCAGCGCGTCGTGCCGGGCCACCACCGCGTTGACCGCCCGGTGCAGCGCCGGCACGTCCAGCCGGCCGGTGATCCGCTCGGCGAACGGCACGTTGTAGACCGGCGTGCCGGGGTCCAGCCGGTCGAGGAACCACAGCTGCTCCTGGGTGGCCGACAGCGGCCGGGGCGCCCCCGGGTCGGCCCGGCGCCCGCGCGCCCGCCGCAGCCGCAGGGCCAGCAGCTCCCGCTGCTCCGGCGTGAGGTCGGCGAGGTCCGGGTGCAGGTTCTGGGTCATGGGGTGGCCCCTTCGGCGTACGCGTGGGCGGCCCGGTCGGGCGCGGGCCCGCCGGCCAGCAGGCGGTGCAGCGGGGGAGGGGAGTCGTGCAGGTAGAGGTGACCGCCGGGGACGACCGTGTGGGTGAAGCCGGCGCTGGTGCAGGCGGCCCAGCCGGCCACCGCCGCCGCCGCGACGAGCGGGTCGTCGGCCGCCGCGACGGCGTCCACCGGCAGCGGCAGCGCCGGCACCCGCGCCGGCCGGTAGCCGGCGACCACCGCCAGGTCGGCCCGGACGGTGGGCAGGATCAGCGCGAGCAGGGCCGGGTCGGCGAGCAGTTCGTCGGGCACCCCGCCCAGCTCCCGCAGCCAGGCGGTGAGCCCGGCGTCGTCGCGGGTGTGCGCCGCGCCGGCCCGGGCCGAGCGGTGCGGCGGCAGCGCCGCGGACACCACCAGCCGTTCCGGCGCCGGTCCGCCCCGGTCGACCAGCCGGCGGGTCACCTCGTAGCCGATCAGGGCGCCCATGCTGTGCCCGAAGATCGCGTACGGCGGCCGGATCCGGTCGACGATCGCCACCACCAGCGGCGCGGCCAGGTCGTCCATGGTGGTCACCGGCGGTTCGGCGAGCCGGCGCTCGCGGCCGGGCAGCTGCGCGGTCCACAGCTCCACGTCCGGGCCGAGCCGGGCCGCCCACGGCCGGAACGCGCCGCCGCCCGCCCCCGCGTACGGCAGGCAGACCAGGCGCAGCCGGGCGCTCGGGCGGGCCGCTGCGCAGCTGAGCCAGGCGGCGTCGATGGTCGGTGGCATGGGTACCCCGTTCCTGCTCCGACGGCGACGAGGCGTGGTGTCGCCGACGCCGCAGACGCTAGGAACGGCCCGTGACGGCGGTCTTAGCGCCGGATGAGGGTTGGCTGCGGTGCGGCTTCGGCCCGGCTGCGGGCGGGCGGCCGGGAGCCGACACCGCCGCCGGATGCCACCGGGACACCGGGGACGGTGCGAGGCTGGACGCCGGGCGCGGCCGCCGTGCCGCCGCCGGCGACCAGCGCAGGGGAGGTGCCATGGCCGAGCCGCCGACCGGGGTGCCGTCGGGCAGCGCGCAGGCCCACGGCCGCCGCGCCAACCGGCGCAGCTATCACGACGGCGCGCAGGTCAACGGGTACGTCGACGACCCGTACCACCGGGTCCGCCGGGCGGTCGCGGCCCGGCTGGTGCGCGCCGGGGTGCGCGGCGGCGGACCGGTGCTGGAGCTGGGCTGCGGCCCGCGCGGCATGCTGGACCCGGCGCGGCTGGCCGGCCCGCTGGTGCTGGCGGACATGGCGGAGACCGCGCTCGGCGCGGCCCGGCGGGCCGCCGCCGGGCGGGCGCTGCCGGTCTGCCTGGACGCCACCCGGGGCCTGCCGTTCCGCGCGGGCAGCTTTGCCGGGCTGCTCACCGGCGAGCTGATCGAGCACGTCTACGACCCGGTGGCCCTGCTCCGCGAGTGCCACCGGGTGCTCGTCCCGGGCGGGCTGCTCGTGCTCACCACCCCCAACCTGGCGACCGTCCAGGACCGACTGGCCTTCCTGGCCGGCCGCGCGCCCCGCCAGGTGGACCCGCTGCACCCGTACCTGTGGCTGCACATCCGCCCGTTCACCGCGTCGCTGCTGCGTCGGGTGCTGCGCCGGGTCGGCTTCGAGCCGGTGGCGATCCGCTCCAACCACGTCGGCTGGCGGCTGCCCGGCGGGCGCTGGGTCACCTCCCGGCTGTTGGCCCGGGTCGCGCCCGGGCTCGGCGGGTCGCTGATCTGCGCGGCCCGCCGGCTGCCCGGGCCGCCGTCACCGGCCGTGCCGCAGCGACCGAACAGCGCGTGATGATGATATTGACATAGGGCTATCATGGGGGTTCCGTCGTCGACCGGGGGATGTCATGGCGCGCCTGTTCACCTGGGTCGTCAACAATCTCGACGCGTTCATCGGTCTGCTCCTCGCCCTGACCGTCGCGGTCCTCGGGCTGACCAGCACGGTCAGCCAGGAGGTGGTGAACAGCGCGATCCTGCTGATCCTCGCCCTGCTCGCCCAGGCCCTGTTGCGCGACCGGCTGCGCCGGGAGACCGCCGAGCACCAGCTCCGGCAGGTGGTCCGGGACACCCGGGACCGGCTCACCGACCTGGTGCCCCAGATGCGGGAGATCACCGGGCCGGAGGGGGCGCTGAACCGGGCCCGGGAGGCGATCGACAGCGTCTCCATGGTCCGGGTGCTGCACGGCAGCGAGGTCGGGCAGGCGCTGGCCGAGGCGCGCCGGCACACCGACCGCTGGACGTTCAAGGGCGGCACCGGCACCTACACCCGGGCCGTCACCCTCCCCGAGTGCCTGGAGCACGCCCGCCGGCGCAACGCCACCCTGCACGTCGCCATCGAGATCATCGACCCGACCGACGAGGAGGTCTGCGAGCGGTACGCGCGGTTCCGGCGCAGCCTCGCCCCGGACGCGCCGGGGGAGCGGTGGACCGTCGACCGCACCCGCAAGGAGTCGTACGCCACCGTGCTGGCCGCGTGCTGGCACCTGCAACGCTCCGGGCTGCTCACCATCGACGTGCGGCTCTCCGCGCAGATGACCACCTTCCGCTACGACCTCTCGTCGAGCTGCGTCATCATCACCCAGGAGAACCCGCAGACCCCGGCGCTGCGGATCGACCGCAAGGAGCTCTACTACAACCGGTTCAACATCGACCTCCAGTACAGCCGCGAGCAGAGCAGACGGGTGCCGATCGAGGCGGCCGCGTCGGTCAAACTCGACGACGAGCCCTCGGTGGAGCAGGTCCGCCGCCTGTTCACCGCGCTCGGGCTGCCGCTGCCCCGGTCCTTCGGCGACCGCGAGGTCGCCGACATCGTGGGCCGGGCCATCCAGGCGAGGAACCCCTACACATGATGAGTTACGCCGACCTCGAACGGGAGATCGACCGGGGCACCCGACCGGAGCTGCTGCGCGGCTGGGTGCTGGACGTCCTCGACGATGTCGGGGCGGGGCGCCGGCCGCTGCGGGCCGTACGCCACCCGCTCGGCTTCACCTGCCTGCCGGTGGACCGCTCCGGCCCGGACGGCATCTGCGTGCACGCCTGGCCGGCCGACCCGTCGCCGGTGCGCCCGACCACCTCCACCATGCACTCGCACAGCTGGGACCTGCTCAGCCACGTGCTGCACGGCCGGGTCCGCAACGAACTGATCGAGGTGACCGACACCCGCGCCGACCCGGCGTGGCGGGTGTACGAGGTGCACAGCCACGGCGACGTCGACGAGATGGCGGCCACCGACCGGCTGGTCAGCGCGGTGACCGCCACCGTGGAGAGCCACTCGGCCGGCGACTCGTACGCGCTGCGCGCCGGCGGGTTCCACACCTCCGAGGTGGAGCCGGGGCAGCCGGCGGTGACCGTGGCGCTGGGCCGGACCACCCCCGGCGTGCGGGACCTGAGCCTCGGCGCGGTGGACGGGCGCAGCCACCGGGTCCGCCGGGACCGCTGCGACCCGGCGGAGACGGCCCGGGTGGCCCGGGAGATATCCCGACTGTTGGCACGGGGCTGACCGGCTTGGAGGAGCCATGGACGTGGAGCCGAGCAGAGGCGGACCCGACCTGCGCGAGGCGCACCGGTTCGCGGTGGCGGCGGCCCGGGACGCCGGGCGGCTGCTCCGTAGGGGCACCCGGGGCGAGCTGCACGCCCGGGCCAAGAACGACTCCGGTGACCTGGTCACCGACCTGGACCTGGCGGCCGAACGGCTGATCGTGGAACGGATCCGGGCCCGCTGGCCCGGGCACGGGGTGATCGCCGAGGAGGGCGGCCAGTACGCCGCCGACGAGTCCTGGGCCTGGCTGGTGGACCCGCTCGACGGCACCAACAACGTGGCGATCGGGCTGCCCGCGTACGTGGTGGGCATCGCCCTGTGCGAGCAGGGCTCGCCGGTGCTCGGCGTGGTGCACGACCCGGTCGCCGGCCGCACCTGGTCGGCGCTGCGCGGCCAGGGCGCCTTCGTGCACGCCGGTGGCGGCGCCGGCCGGCCGCTGCACGCGCCGCGCCGGCCGGTGCCGGCCGCGCCGGTGCTGGCCTGGACCCAGGGCCACGAGGTACGCCGCGACGACAGCACGGCCCGCGCCCTGAAGGTGGTGCTCGACTCCACCGCGCGGCGGGTGCTGCAACTGTGGGCGCCGCTGCTGTCCTGGGTGATGCTGGCCCGCGGCGACATCGACGGCATCGTCGGCTACCGCCCGGAGGCGGTCGACCTGCCGGCCGGCCTGCTGCTGGCCACCGAGGCCGGGATGGCGGTCCGGGCCCTCGACGGCGGCTGTTTCGACGACCGGTACGGCTGCCCGGCCGACCGGCGCAGCTTCGTGGCCGGCCCGCCGGAGACCATCGACCGGCTGGTGAAGCTGGTCACCGCGGCCCAGTGGATCGAGCCGGAGGTACGCCGGCTCACCCCGATCAGCCTGACCACCGTCGGCTGGTGACGTCTTCCGCGCTACCCGGCCCGAATCAGGTCGCCCCAGGGGCCTTCTGCCCCAGATGGAGCGACCCCCGACCCATCCCCTGCGATCGCCCGGCACGTCAGGATGCACGAACAGCCGGACGAGCGGGTGAACTGATTGCCGGGACGAACAGCGACACTCACTGACGTTATGGAAAGGGCGATGGGAGTCCGCAATCTCTACCCCGGGTACTTCGCGATGGTCATGGCCACCGGGATCTGCTCCATCGCCCTGCGTGACCTCGACTGGGTGGGACTGTCCGCCATCCTCCTGGTCATCGCGGTAGTGGGCTTCGCGGTGCTGTGCGCCGCGCTGCTGTGGCGCATCGTCCGCTACCCCCGCCTGGTGCTCACCGACCTCGGCACTGCCGATCGGGCCTTCGCATTCTTCACCTTCGTCGCCGCCTGCGACGTACTCTGCGCCAGGTTCGCACGTGACGGGTACCGGAGCCTCGCGATCACGCTGGCGGTCCTCGGTGCAGCAGCGTGGCTCGGCCTGACGTACACCATTCCGGTCCGGCTCATTCTCGGACCTCGCCCGCAGCCGGTACTGGCAAGCGTCAACGGCACCTGGTTCATCTGGGTGGTCGGTACCCAGTCGGTCGCCGTCAGCGCGGCGGTACTGGACCGCCAGGAACCGGGACAGGCCAGTGTGGCGGCGTTGCTCGCCGTGCTGATGTGGTCGGTGGGCGCCGTGCTGTACCTGGTCGTGGCCACCCTGGTGCTGACCCGGCTGCTCCTGCTCGACGTGCGACCGGAGGATCTGACGCCGCCGTACTGGGTCACCATGGGCGCCACCGCCATCACCGTCCTGGCCGCGGCGCAGATCCTGACCATGCCGCCGTCCCCCGCGGTCACCACCACCCGGCCCGTGGTTGGCGGCCTCGCCGTGGTGCTCTGGGCATTCGGCTCCTGGCTCATCCCGCTCCTGATCATCTTCGGGGTGTGGCGGCACGGCCCGAAGCGGGTGCGGCTGACCTACCTGCCCGCGTTGTGGAGCATCGTCTTCCCCCTGGGCATGTACGCGGTGGCCAGCATGCACCTCGGCACGGCGGCCGGCCTGCCCCTGATCGAACAGCTCGGCCGGGCCTGGACGGCGGTGGCCGTCGCCGCCTGGCTTGTGGTCTTCGCGGCGATGTGCCGGGCACTGCTCGGCTCGGCGCGCCGCGCCCTGCGATCCGCTTCCTGATCAGCACCGGGTCCCGCTTCCCGACCGCACGCCGTCCGCGGTCCGCACCCCCGGCGGTCGCCGGGACCTTTGCCTCTGAGATACGAGGTATGCGCGCACCAGAGTTCGGGACGGCGCCGGGCCGGCCCCGACCGGAACAGCGGTGCCGGACCTGGCCCGCCCGAGAACGGCGCGGCGACGGGAGAGACGACGATGGCGCTCTGCACGGAACATGCGGCCAGGCACGCCCCGGCCGTCATACAGGGCGGCATGGGGGTGGGCGTCTCCGGCTGGCCGCTCGCCCGGGCGGTCGCGCGGACGGGGCAGCTCGGGGTGGTCTCCGGGGTGGCCCTCGACGCGCTCCTCGCGCGACGCCTGCAACGGGGCGATGTCGATGGTCACCTGCGCCGGGCCATGGCCCACTTTCCGGTCTCCGCCGTGGCCGAGCGGGTGCTGCACCGGTACTTCGTACCCGGTGGGCTGGCGGAGGATCAGCCGTTCCGGCCCGTGCCGCGGCTCGGGCTGCGCCCTCGCCGGCACGGACAGGAGCTGACGGTCGTCGCCAACTTCGTGGAGGTCTTCCTGGCCAAGGAGGGCCACGACGGTCAGGTCGGTGTCAACTACCTCGAGAAGATCCAGTTGGCCACGCCGGCCGCGCTGTACGGCGCCATGCTCGCCGGCGTCGACTACGTGCTGATGGGCGCCGGCCTGCCCACCGACATCCCGCGCCTGCTCGACACCCTGGCCGCCAACGCTTCGGTACGGCTGCCGGTCGCGGTGCACGGCGCCGCCGGCGGTGAACGACACCAGATCACCCTCGACCCGTGGGAGTTGCTGGGCGAGGTGCCCTCACCACCGCCGCGGCCCCGGCTGCTGGCCATCGTGTCGTCCGCCACGCTCGCCGCCTACCTGGCGCGCGACGAGCGGACCCGTCCGGACGGTTTCGTGCTGGAGACCCCGGTCGCCGGCGGGCACAGCGTCCGGCCCCGTGGCCCGCTCACCCTCAGCGTCGACGGTGAGCCGGTGTACGGGCCGAGGGACCGCCCGGATGTCGCGAAGATCGCGAAGCTGGGCCTGCCGTTCTGGCTGGCCGGCGGGCAGACCGGACCGGAGCGGTTGGCCGCGGCCCGGGCGGCCGGCGCCAGCGGCGTGCAGGTGGGCACCGCCTTCGCGCTGTGC
This sequence comes from Micromonospora sp. NPDC049836, assembly GCF_044465125.1. NCBI lineage: Bacteria > Bacillati > Actinomycetota > Actinomycetes > Micromonosporales > Micromonosporaceae > Micromonospora > Micromonospora sp. NPDC049836. Next base: position 119,011 of record NZ_JBITLH010000016.1, on the reverse strand, counting down.
CGCGAGTCCGGTCTCGATCCCGGGTTACGGCGGCGGATGCTCCGCGATGCGGCGCGGGGTGAGCTGGTGGTGCGCAACCATGCGACGGCCTCGCCGACCGGCTTCCCGTTCAAGCTGGCCCACCTGTCCGGCACCACCGCCGACGAGCAGGTCTACGCCGACCGGCCGCGCCACTGCGACCTGGGGTACCTGCGTACGCCCTACCGTCGCGTCGACGGCGGCGTTGGCTACCGCTGCCCTGCCGAGCCGGTGGAGGACTACGTGCGCAAGGGCGGCTCGGCCGGCGACACGATCGGCAGCCGATGCTTGTGCAACGGCTTGGTCGCCACCGTGGGACTCGGCCAGCGTCGTCCGGACGGCTACCGGGAGCCACCCCTGGTGACGCTCGGACAGGACCTTGCCTTCCTGCCGCACCTGGTCCGTGGTGACGACGACTACAGCGCTGCCGACGTCGTCGCGTACCTGCTCGGCCCGGCCGCGAGCGCAGCGGTGCGCCCCTGAGGTCGTCCGGAACGCCGGGCCGACCGGGTCCGTCACGAGCGCTTGCCGCTGCCGGGCGTTCCGCCGACGATGACCAGGTTGGCCATGTCGACCACCGGCCGGTAGCCGAGGTTGGCGTAGATCTTGTTCGAGGTCGGGTTGGCCTGGTCGGTGTAGAGGCACACCCGCTCGCCACCGGCCTGAAGCAGCCGGGAGACCTCGGCGACGGCGTTGCTGGCCCAGCCGCGCCCGCGCTGCTCCGGCGGCGTGTACACCGGACCGACGCGGGCGACCCCGAACGCCGGCGGGTTGGCGGCGGTCAGGTGCACCGGTCGTCCCGCCTCGTCGGTCCAGAACCAGACCCGGCCGGTCGCGATCCGGCGCAGCAGGTCCGTACGGTCGGGGGCCTCGTGCGCGCTGACGCCGCGCGGCCGGCCGGCCTGCTCGTCGGCGTCGCCCATGAACGCGTCGTACCACCGCGCGACCAGGGCCACGTCGTGCTCCGTGGCGACGGTCAGCGCGCCGGGCACCGGGTCCGGCCGCAGCAACTCGCCCAGCTCGTGCAGCCGGGTGTGCTGGCCGACCTCGACCCGGCCGCCGGCGAGCCGGGCCAGTTCGGCGGCGCAGCGCTCGACGGCGGGCAGGGCGCCGTTCACGGCGCGCACCTCCTCGCCGCGCTCGTGCAGCGCCCGGGCCAGCGCCACGGCCGCGTCGTCGGGCATCGGCAGCAGGAACGGCGGGTACGGCGGGAACGGTGCGGTGCGCATCCCCGCGCCGAGCACCTTTCCGGCGTCGTCGCGGACCACCAGCCACCAGTTCCGGTCGGGCTGCGCGATCCCGTCGGCCCGCTCCGAACGGGCCCGCTCGGCGAGGGTGGCCACCACGGTGCTGACCACGGGGTCGGCGGAGAGGTGGTCACCGGTGGCGGCGAGGAACTCACCCGGGTCGGTGCAGAACTGCAGGCGGGGTACGCCCGCGCGGCCGGCGTTCATCCCGGCACGCTAACCCGGCGCGGGCCGGCGGCCGTACCGGATTTCCGGGAGCCGGGGCACGCCCCGGCCGCCGCCGACCGGTGGCGGTCGACGGCGGCCGGGGCCGGCTGGTGGCCGCTACCGGGTGCCGAGCCCGAGGCTGATCGTCCTGGTCAGCGTGGCGTGGTCGTCGTCGCCGTCGAGCGACCAGACCATCGCCCCGGCCAGGCCGGCCCGCCGGATGTAGAGCGTCTTCTGCAGCACCACCGCCGGGTCGTCGTACGTCCAGAAGGTCGTGCCGTCGAACAGCCAGGCGTGCCCGGCGCGCAGGTCGCGGTGGACGGTGTAGCCCTTGCCGGGCAGGGTCTTGAGCTGCTTGTAGTCCTCGGAGCCGGGCTCGAAGGTGGCCGGGGCGGGACCGGTCGCCGGCTGGAACAGCCCGTCCCCGCCCCCGGTGACGCCGGTCCACCCGCGACCGTAGTAGGGGATGCCGAGGACCAGTTTGCCGCGCGGGGCGCCGCGGGCCAGCCAGGCGTCGATCGCCACCTCGGCGGAGAAGTCGGGGGAGTCGGGTGCGCCGGCCGGCACGCGCAGCGCCGACTGCTGGTTGGTCACCGGCTCCCAGGTGCCGTGGAAGTCGTACCCCTGCACGGTGGCGAAGTCCAGGTACCGGAAGATCTTGCGGCCCTCGTAGCCGGCGTCCATGGTGGCCGGGTTGGCCGGCAGGAACGCGGTGAGCGGGTGGTGCCGGCCGGTCTGCCGGCCGTACGCGTCGAGCTGCCGGCGGAACTCGGCGAGCAGCGCGGTGAAGTTCTGCCGGTCCTCGGGGCGGATCACGTTGCCCGGTTCTCCCGGCCAGTTCGGCCACTCCCAGTCCAGGTCGAAGCCGTCGAAGACGCCGGCGGCCGCCCCCGGGCCGCCGCTGCCGCCGTCCAGGACCGGCAGGTTGCCCTTGAGGTAGAGGTCGATGCAGGAGGCGACGAAGGCCCGGCGGGACTCCGGGGTGCGGGCGGCGTCGGAGAAGTACGTCGACCAGCTCCAACCGCCCAGCGAGATCAGCACCTGCAGGTCGGGGTGCCGGGCCTTGAGCTTGGCTAGCTGGCCGAAGTTGCCGTTGAGGGGTTCGCCCCAGGCGTCGGCGACGCCGTCCACGCTCTCCTCGGCCGGCACCGGGCGCTGGTAGTCGGCCCACGCGTCGCCCTCGCCCGGCCCGCCGTCGAGGTAGCAGCGCCCGTCGGGGCTGACGTTGCCGAAGGCGTAGTTGACGTGGGTGAGGCGGCTGGCCGCCCCGGAGGTGTCGAGCTTCTTGACCGGGAAGGCCCGGCCGTAGATGCCCCACTGGGTGAAGTAGCCGACCCGGTGGTAGCCGGTGCGGCCGTGCGCGCCGGCGGTGCTCGGTGGGGCGGCGGTGACCAGCAGGGTGGCCAGGACGGCGAGGGCGGTCAGGCGGCGGAACGGTCGCATCGGCACTCCCACATCGGACGGGCGGGATTAGTTAAGAGACCTTTCTGATCGATGAAGCTAGGCGGGTCACCCGCCACGGTCAAGGGTCGGCACCCCGTTGCGGCAGCCCGCAGCGGGACAGGTCAGGATGGGGCCATGACGGAACCTCTGCGGGACAACGCCCTGCCGAGGCGGGTGGTGGTCACCGGTGCGGCGGGCAAGCTGGGCCGGGCCGTGGTCGCGCACCTGCGCCGCGTCGGCGTCGACGTGCTGGCGGTGGACCGGACCGGCGGGCGCGACCCGCGCGACGTGGCGGGCGAGTTCCTCCTCGTCGACCTCACCGACTACGGGCAGGTGGTGGAGGCGCTGACCGGCGCGGCCGACGAGCACGCCGGCCGGATCGACGCGGTGGTGCACCTCGCCGCGGTCCCGGCGCCCGGGCTGCTGCCCAACGCGACCACCTTCGCCAACAACTCGGCCGCCACCTACCACGTCTTCGCCGCCGCCCGGGCGGCCGGGATCAAGCGGGTGGTGTGGGCGTCCAGCGAGACGGTGCTCGGGCTGCCGTTCGACACCCCGCCGCCGTACGCGCCGGTCGACGAGGAGTACCCGCCCCGGCCCGAGTCGACGTACTCGCTGAACAAGGCGCTCGAGGAGGAGATGGCGCGGCACTTCAGCCGCTGGGACCCGGAGCTGGTCCTGGTCGGCCTGCGCTTCTCCAACGTGATGGGCGTCGAGGACTACGCGCAGTTCCCGTCCTTCGACGCCGACCCGCGGCTGCGCCGGTGGAACCTGTGGGGCTACATCGACGCCCGCGACGGCGCCCAGGCGGTCGAGCGGGCCCTGCGCTACGACCGCCCCGGCGCCGAGGTGTTCATCATCGCCAACGCCGACACCGTGATGAGCCGGTCCAGCGCCAGCCTGATGGCCGAGGTCTACCCCGGCGTCGAGGTCCGTCGGGAACTCGGCGAGCACGAGACGCTGCTCAGCATCGACAAGGCCCGCCGGCTGCTGGGCTACCAGCCGCGGCACTCCTGGCGCGACCACGTCGACCCGGCGGGCCGCGGGCGGACGCCCGGCGCCGACCCGGTCAGCGGCGCCAGTGGATCGGCAGGCGCTTGACGCCGCGCTGGAAGGTCGAGCGGAGGAAGACCGGCGGGCCCGCGTAGCTGATGCTGGCGGTGCCCGCGAGCAGCGCCCCGACCAGCGCGCGGAGCTGGCAGCGGGCCAGGTGCGCGCCGAGGCAGAAGTGCGGTCCGTGCCCGAAGACCAGGTGCGGGTTGGGGTGGCGGGCGAGGTCGAGCCGGTCCGGGTCGGCGAAGACCCGCTCGTCGCGGTTGGCCGAGGCGAACGAGACCACCACCTTCTGCCCGGCCCGGACCGGCACGCCGGCCACCGCGGTGTCGGCCGTGGCCGTGCGGCGGAACACCATCACCGGTGTCCACCAGCGCACCAACTCGTCGACGGCGGTGTCGAACAGCGACGGGTCCCGGCGCAGCCGGTCCAGCTCCGCCGGGTGTTCCAGCAGGGCGATCATCGCGCCCGGCAGACCGTTGCGGATCGTCTCGTTGCCGGCCACCGCGAACAGCCAGAACATGTTCTCGAACTCGTCCACCGAGAGCCGGTCCTCGCCCCGCTCGGCGAACAGGACGGACATGACGTCCCGCCCGGGCCGGCGGCGCCGCTCCTGCGCCAGCAGGTGCGCGTACGCGTAGAGGTCGGCCATCCCGGCCCGGGTGCGCGGGTCCGGCAGCCGGCCGTCCGGGCCGGGCGCGGGCCGGTGGCGCAGCGCCGCGCGGGCCATCGCGGTACCACCCCCCGGGTCGAACGCGGCCGACCCGGCGTAGTCCGGGTCCTGGAAGCCGATCACCCGGTTCGACCAGTCGTAGAGCAGCCAGCGGTCCGGCTCGGGCACGCCGAGCACGTCCGCGAGGGTGAGCAGCGGCAGGTCCGCGGCGAGATCACCGACGAAGTCGCAGGTCCCCTCGTCCGCGTCGCCCAGCGCCCGCGCGACGAGCGCGGCCGCGTTCGCCCGGATCGACGCCTCCAGCGCGGCCACCGCGCGCGGGGTGAACGCGCGGGCGACCGGCCGGCGCAGCCGCCCGTGTTCCGGCGGGTCCATGTTGAGCATCATCCGCCGCACGTACCCGAGATCCGCGTCGCTGGCCGGGTCCCGGATCTGGGTGGCGCCGAGCCAGGAGGAGAAGAGCCGCGGCTGCCGGAGCGTGGCCGTCACGTCGGCGTGCCGCAGCACCAGCCAGAACCCGGGACCGCCGGGCAGCCCGAGCAGCGGCGGCTCCTCGACCCACACCACCGGCCCGGCCGCGCGCAGCCGGGCGAGCAGGTCGTACGGGACGCCGTCGACGAAGGTGCGGGGGTCGACCAGGGGTGTCGGGTCGAGGCTCACGCGCCGAGGAAGTCCTCGAGGACGGTGACCAGCCGGACCGGGGTTTCGTACATCGCGTAGTGCCCGGCGTTGGCGAGCACCTCGAGCCGGGCGTTCGGGTAGTGGCGCAGCCAGGTCCCGCGCATCGTGTCGGCGCCCAGCGCCGGGTCGTGCTCGCCGACGACGGCGAGCGCGGGGACCTCGTTGCCCTTCACCTCGTCGGTGAAGTCGGTGCGCGCCCACGCGGTGAGGTACGCCCCGAACGCCTCCGGCGTGGAGTGGTCGAGGGAGAACCGGACCATCTCCTCCAGCCACCGGCCGGAGAGCCGGTTGCCGGTGGTCAGGTCGATGATCGCGCGCCGGTTGGCCGGGTTGGCCGCCGCGCCGTCGAACAGTGCCCAGGCCTGCAGGTCGAACGGGACCCCGCCGGCCGGGACCGGGCTGATCCCGGCGAGGCGGTCCACCCGGTCGGGCGCGTCGGCGAGGACCCGTTGGGCCGCGCTGCCGCCCATCGAGTGCCCGACCACCGAGAAGGTGTCCCAGCCGAGGGAGTCGGCCAGCTCCAGCGCGTCGTGGGAGATCTCGGCGAGGGTGTGGTCGCCCGCGACGTCCCGGCGCGCGCCGTACCCCCGGTAGTCGAGGAACGCCCAGCTGAAGCGCTCCGGGTCGATCAGGTCCGGCAGGAAGCCCCAGCCGCGTGCCGAGCCGAACCAGCCGTGCAGCGCGAGCACCTTGTGCGGGCCGTGACCGACGCGGACCGGACCCGTGGCGGTGTTGGTGCTGCTGACCGTCATGACGGCGACCCCTTCCGGTGGCGCGGCGCGGCGACCGGCGGGTCGGACCGGCCGGCGAGGCGAGCGGGCGGTGTGCCAGCGACCGTAGTCGGCGTACGGGTCGTTGTCGATCGGCCCTACGGTGAGGCGGGGTTGGGCCGCCGGCCCCCTCGGTGGAGGGAGACCCGATGGCGATCGACCCGGTCCAGCGCACTGTCCCGCCGGCCGACGGCAGCGGCGCGGTTCCCGCGCTGACGGGTCCGCCGCTGGCGTCCGGCCGGACCGCCGACGTGTACGCCCTGGACGGTGACCGGGTGCTGCGCCGGTACCGGTCCGGTGGCGACGTGCGCGCCGAGGCTGCGGTGATGCGCCACCTGCACGCCGCCGGCTACCCGGTGCCCCGGGTGCACCACGCCGACGGTGCGGACCTGGTGCTCGACCGGGTGGCCGGCCCCACCTTGGTCGAGGCGTTCGTCGCGGGTGACGTGCCGCTCCGGTCGGTGGCGCGCCTGCTGGTGGACCTGCACGCGCGGCTGCACGCGTTGCCCGCGCCGCGCTCGGCCGATCCGGCGGTCCGGCTGCTCCACCTCGACCTGCATCCGCTGAACGTGCTCGTCACGCCGGCCGGGCCGGTCGTCATCGACTGGACGAACGCGACCGAGGGCCCGCCCGCGCTGGACCGGGCGATGACCGCGCTGATCCTGGCCGAGGTCGCGGTGGACCGGTCGCAGCCGCTGTGCGGGGTGGCCGGTGAGCTGCTGTCGGCGTACGTGGCCGACGCGGGCCCGCTGGGGTCGGTGCCGGCGGCGGCGCGGCGGCGGGCCGGGCTGGGGCCGCCCGACGCCGCCCGGCTGCCGGAGGCGGCCGCTCTGGTCGAGGCCACCGTCCGGGCGCGCGACGGCCGGTGACCGGCCGGGCCCGCCCCGACCGGCTCGGCGCGGGCCGGTCCGGCGGGCGGCCCGGTCACCGACCGGCGGCGGCCACGTCGCGCTGCCCCAGGCGCTCGGCCAGGAACTCGGCCCAGCTCCGTCCGCCGGTCACGGCGCCGTCGCGGGCGAGGTTGTCCCCGTCCCGGTACGCCCGCCCGGCCCGCCCCGGGAGCGGGACCGGCAGGAACAACCGCCGCTTGCCGACCGCCCGCAGGTAGTCGCGCATCAGCTCGTCCACCCCGTACCGGGCTGGCCCGACCAGGTCGGGCACCAGGCCGGCCGGCTCGCCCAGGGTCAGCTCCACCAGCCGGGCCGCCACCTCGGCGGCGTCGACGGGCTCGAGCCGGAGCCCGCGGGGCACCGGCACGACCGGCAGCGCCGCCAGCTTCGCCAACATGGTGAGGGTGAGGTCGTGGAACTGCGCGGCGCGCAGCACCGTCCACGGCACGCCGGAGTCGGCGATCGCCCGCTCGGCGTCGAGCTTGGAGCGCAGCCAGGCCAGCGGCACCCGGTCGGCCCCGACGACCGAGATGTGGACGAGGTGCCGGACGCCGGCCCGCCGCGCGGCGTCAACCAGGGTGCGGGCCGCCACGTCGTCGCCCTTGGGGCCGCCGGCCAGGTGCAGCACGGTACGCACGCCCTGCACCGCGGGCAGCACGCCCGCCCCGGTCAGCAGGTCCGCGGTGACGTGCGCGACGCCGTCGGCCGGGCGACCGCCGTGGCGGCTGAGCACCCGCACCCGGTGCCCGGCGTCGCACAGCAGGGGGATGACCAGGCGGCCGAGGGTGCCGGTGCCGCCGGTGACCAGGATGGGTGCGCTCATGTCGTCCTCCGTAGGGTTCGTGCCGTCACCTCCTCGACCCGCCAGGAGCGGAGCGTGTGACCGGAGTGATGCGGGTCACCGGCCGTCACGTCGCCGGCCCGGCCGGGGTCGGGCCGGTAGGACCCGAGGGGGAAGGAACGGCGGATGGACGAGCAGGGCTGGCTGGCCGAGCGGTTCGAGCGGGAACGGCCGCGGCTGCGCACGGTGGCGTACCGGATGCTGGGCTCGCACGCCGAGGCCGACGACGCGGTGCAGGAGGCCTGGCTGCGGCTGGCCCGCACCGACGCCGCCGACGTGGAGAACCTCGGCGCCTGGCTGACCACGGTGGTCGCCCGGATCTGCCTCAACACCCTGCGCGCCCGCCGGTCCCGCCGCGAGGAACCGCTCGAGGTCCGGATGCCCGACCCGGTCGTCCGGGCCGCGGAGACCGACGACCCGGCGTACGCGGCGGTGCTGGCCGACTCGGTCGGGCTGGCGATGCTGGTGGTGCTGGACACGCTCACCCCGACCGAGCGGCTCGCGTTCGTGCTGCACGACATGTTCGGCGTGCCGTTCGACGAGATCGGCGCGCTGATCGAGCGCTCGCCGGCGGCCGCCCGGCAGCTGGCCAGCCGGGCGCGTCGCCGGGTGCAGGGGCGCGCGCCCGCGCCAGACCCGGACCTGAGCCGCCAGCGTGCGGTGGTCGGCGCGTTCCTGGCCGCCGCCCGCGACGGCGACTTCGACGGGCTGCTCGCCGTGCTCCACCCCGACGTGGTGCTGCGCGCCGACGGCGGGACCACCCGCGCCCGGCACACCACCGTGCTCACCGGCGCCCGGACCGTGGCCGCGCAGGCCCCGACGTTCGGACGGTTCTCCCCGTTCGCGCGGCCGGTGCTGGTCAACGGCGCGGCCGGCGTCCTGGTCGCGGTGGCCGGCCGGCCGCTCTCGGTGCTGGCCTTCACCGTCACCGGCGGACTGATCGCCACCATCGACGTGATCGCCGACCCCGAGCGGCTGGGCCGGCTGGACCTCGCCAACCTCGGCGACTGACCGACCGCGCCGGGGCCACCGGACCGGGGCAGGCGCTCCCGGTGCCCGGTGGATCAGCCGGCCGCCAGCTCGGCGAACCAGCGGCGACCGGCCGGATAGACCTCGCGGACCGTCAGCCCGGCCGTCGCGGCCACCTCGGGCACCGCCCGGGTGTCCAGCCGGGCCCAGTGGAAGCTCGGCCCACGGCGCCGGCCGGACACCACCCGCGCCTGCCCCCGCCAGGCGCCGCTGCCCGGCGGGTCCAGCTCGACCAGGACGCTGCCGCCGGGCCGCAGCAGCGCCCGGCACCGGCGCAGCAGCGCCGCCGGATCACCGCCGATGCCGATGTTGCCGTCGAGCAGCACCGCGTGCCGCCACCGGCCCTCCGCCGGCAGCGGGTCGAACAGGTCGGCCTGGACGGCGACCGCGCCGCGCGCCCGGGTCAGCGCGACCGCCCGCGCCGACACGTCCACCCCGACCGTGGTCACCCCGGCCCGGGTGAGCGCCTGGGCGAGCCGGCCCGGACCGCAGCCCAGGTCGAGGGTGGGGCCGGCGCAGCGGGCGACCACGGCGAGGATCGCCGCCTCGGCCGCACCGTGCCACCGCTCCACCGGCAGCCGGCTGCGCGTCCCGTCCGCGTGCACCAGCCAGTGCGTGCCCCGCGGGCGCAGCGCGGTGGCGAAGCCGTCCCCGGTCACCGGGAGTCCCCGAGCGCCAGGGCGCGGTGCAGCGCGGCGACCTCCCCGGCGAACCGGCCGCCGGGCACCAGGCCGGCCACGGCCAGCGCGTCGGCCCAGCCGTCGACGTCCCGCAGCACCGGCAGCGGCGCCACCCGCAGGCCCCGCCCGGCCAGCGCCGCCCCGGTGAGTCGCCCGGTGCCGGCAGTGGACATCGGCACGCCGCGCAGCGCCGCCGCGTGCCGCGGGTCGCGCAGGCCCAGCGCCCACCAGCCGCCGTCCGCGGCACCGCCCAGCACCGCGTCGGTCCCCGCGACGGCCAGCCGGCGGACCGCCTCGGCCAGGTCCGACGGGGTCACCTGGGGAGTGTCCATGCCGATCTGGAGCACCGGCCGGCCCGGATACGCCGCCGCCACGTCGGCGTGCGCGTGCGCCAGCCGGGTGGCGAGGTCCGGGCCCCGCTGCGGCAGGACCGGCCAGCCGGCGACCGCGGCGGCCAACTGTTCGCCGTCCGCCGCCTCGGCGAGCCGGCCGGCCAGCGCGAGCACCGGCGTGACCCCCGGGGTGGCGGCCACCGCGTCGACGGTGTCGCGCAGGGCCGCCGCCGCGATCCGGGCCGCCCGGGCGGGGGTGGCCGGCGGGCAGAGCCGGGTCTTGACCGCCCCGGCCACCGGGGCCTTCGCCACCACCAGCAGGATCGTCACCGCCGGCCGTCCACGGTGCGCAGCACGGTGACGAAGTCCCGGGTGGCGCGGAGCGTGCCGCGTACCGAGCCGGAGACCTTGGACCGGGTGCCGGCCGCCCGCGGGGCGTAGGCGACGTCACGCTCGTGGATCCGCCAGCCGGCCGCCGCGGCGCGGATCATCAGCTCCAGCGGGTAGCCGAAGGCCCGGTCGGTGACCCCGAGCCCGAGCAGCGCCTCCCGCCGGGCCACCCGGATCGGGCTGAGGTCGCGCAGCGGCACCCCGCGCTGGCGCAGCAGCGCGGCGACCAGCGCGGTGCCGGCCCGGGCGTGCCACGGCCACACCCCGGCCCGGACCGGGCGCCGCCGCCCCACCGCCAGGTCCGCCGTGCCGGCCGCCACCGGGGCGACCAGGGCGGGCAGCTCGGCGGGGTCGAACGAGCCGTCGGCGTCGAGGACGCAGACCAGCTCGGTCTCGGCGTGTTCCAGTCCGGTGTGCACCGCCGCGCCGTAGCCGCGCCGGGGCTCGCGGACCACCCGGGCGCCGTGCCGGGCCGCCACCTCCGGCGAGCCGTCCCGCGAACCGTTGTCCACCACGATCGCCCGGTAGCCGGGCGGCAGCGCCGTCAGCACGCCCGGCAGGGCGGCGGCCTCGTCCAGGCACGGCAGCACCACGTCGATCTCAGTCGGCATGCCGCCGACGCTAGGCCGCCGGGCGGCCCCGTACGCCGCGATCGTCCTTACCGAACCCTTACCGGACGGGCGATTCTTACCGTCCGGTGACGGGCCGGCCGTTCGGCGGACGGGACGACCGGATCCGCCGTACCGTCCGGTCGTCATGAGACCCGCACCGACCCTGGCCGGCCGGCCGGCCGTGGACCGCACCCCGCGGCGGCGCCCGGCCGACCTGCTCGTGCTCGCCGTCGAGGCGGCGCTGCTCGCCGCCGCGGTGCTGGCCGGCCTGGTGCTCAACCGGCGCGGCGTGGGGCTGCACGCGGACGCGGCCCCGCTGTACGCCACCTGGCACCCGCACGTCGGCTGGGGCACGCCGCTCGCGCTGCTGGTCGCCGGGGTCGTGCTCGGGCCGGGCCTGCGCTGGGCCCGGACCGCCCGGTGGGGGCCGCTGCTGGCCGCCGGCTGGCTCGCGGCGGTCGCCTGGACGCTCGCCCTGGCCCTGGTGGACGGCTGGTCGGTGGGGCTGACCCGGCGGCTCACCCCGCAGGCCGAGTACCTGCACGAGGTGCCCGGCGTGGCGGACATCCCCCGGATGCTGGCCGGCTTCACCGACCGGATCCTCGACTTCCAGCCCGACTCCTGGTCGACGCACACCGCCGGCCACCCGCCGGGCGCGCTGCTGGTCTTCGTCTGGCTGGACCGGGTCGGCCTGGGCGGCGGCACCGCGGCGGCGCTGTGCTGCGTGCTGGTCGGGGCGACCGCCGTGGTCTCGGTCCCGGTCACCCTGCGGGCGCTGGGCGCCGCCGACGCGGCCCGGGCGGTGCTGCCCTTCCTGGTGCTGCTGCCGGGCGCGGTCTGGCTCGGCGCCTCCGGCGACGCCGTCTTCACCGGCGTGGTCGCCGCCGGGCTCGCCCTGCTGGCGGTCCGGGGCCCGGTCGCCGCGCTGGCCGGCGGACTGCTGCTCGGCTTCGCGCTGTACCTGTCGTACGGCTTCGTGCTGGTCGGCGCGCTGGCGGCGGTCGTGCTCGCGCTGCGCCGGGACCGCCGGCCGGCCGCGCTGCTGGCCGCCGCGGCCGGGGTCGCCGCCGTGACCGCCGCGTTCGTCCTGGCCGGCTTCCGCTGGTGGGAGGGGTACGACCGGGTCGTCGAGCGCTACTACCAGGGCTGGGCGGCCGAGCGTCCCTACGGGTACTGGGTCTGGGCGAACCTGGCCGCGCTGCTGCTCTCCGCCGGTCCGGTGCTCGGCCCCGCGCTGCGCCGCACGGCGTTGGCGGCCCGCGCGCGGTGGCGGGCGGGCCGGGCGGGGACGTGGCGGCTGCGGGCGGTGGGACCGACGGTGCTGCTGCCGGCCGGCGCGGCGCTGGCCGTGCTCGCGGCCGACCTGTCCGGGATGAGCAAGGCCGAGGTGGAACGGATCTGGCTGCCCTTCGTGGTGTGGCTGCTGGTCGCCACCGCCCACCTGCCGGCCCCCGCCCGTCGCTGGTGGCTCGCCGGCCAGGCGCTCACCGCCCTCGCCGTCAACCACCTTCTGCTCACCGTCTCCTGACCGCCCCGGACACGTCTCCGCGACGCCGGCAGCATCGGGCCGCGCGGCCGGCCCCGGGCCGCCTCCGCGATGCCGGCCGCGTCGGGTCGCGCGGCCGGTTCCGGACCGTCCCCGCGATGCCGGCCGCGTCGGGTTGCGCGGCCCGGCGTCGCGATCGAGGGAGGACGCGGGGGAGGGGCTAGGCGGGGAGGGCCGCGGGCTCGCGCAGCGGGTCGGTGGCGAAGGCGGTCACCCCGTCCACGAAGCCCACCTCGGCGGTGAAGCCGAGCAGCTCCCGGGCCCGGCGCGGGTCGGCCACCACGTGCCGCACGTCGGCCGCCCGCGCGCCGCCGACCACCTCCGGCTCGGGGCCGCCCATGGCCCGGGCCAGCGCCACCGCCAGGTCGCCGACCGTGTGCGGCTCGCCGGAGCAGACGTTCACCGCCACCAGGCCGTCCGGCGTGGGCGCGGTGAGCGCCCGCAGGTTGGCCCGGGCCACGTCGGTGACGTGCACGAAGTCGCGGCGCTGCCGGCCGTCCTCGTAGACCAGCGGCGCCCGCCCGCCGGCCAGCGCCGAGCGGAACAGCGAGGCCACCCCGGCGTACGGGGTGTCGCGCGGCATCCGCGGCCCGTAGACGTTGTGGTAGCGCAGCGCCCACACCCCGCCCCCGGTCTGCCGGGCCCAGGCGGCGGCGTAGTGCTCCTGGGCGAGCTTGCTGGCCGCGTACGTGCTGCGCGGCTCGAGCGGGGCGTCCTCGGGAACCAGGGCCGGGGCGAGGGTGCCGCCGCACGCCGGGCAGGTCGGGTCGTACCGGCCGGCGGCCAGATCGGCGGGGCGGCGCGGCGCGGGCCGGACCACCCCGTGCCGCCGGCAGGTGTAGCGCCCCTCGCCGTAGACCACCATCGAGCTGGCCAGCACCAGCCGGGACACCCCGGCCCGGTGCATCGCGGCGAGCAGCACCGCGGTGCCGTGGTCGTTGTGGCCGGCGTAGTCCGGGGCGTCCGACGGGTCCAGCCCGTGCCCCACCATCGCCGCCTGGTGGCAGACCGCGTCCACCCCGGACAGCAGCCGGTCCAGCAGCCCGGCGTCGCGCACGTCGCCGATCACCGGGTCGTGCCGCCGGGACCACTCCGGCAGGGTGCCGCCGTGCGCCTGGGGCAGCAGGGCGTCCAGGCACACCGGCTGGTGCCCCTCGGCGACCAGCAGGTCGGCGATCTGCGATCCGATGAAGCCGGCCGCGCCGGTGACCAGTACCCGCATGCGACCCACGCTAGGGCACCCGGGCGGCCCGGGCCGGCCGGGTCGCGGTGGACGTCAGCGGTCGGTAAGAGTCCGGCGGCACCGCCGCCGCCAGCCGGGTGCCCCGGCGGGCGGGCCGGGCGGGCGCCCGCCGAGCGGTAAGCGTTCGGTAATGCGGCAAACCGGACCGACCGGCGGGTCCGCCGTCTAGCGTCTGGCTCGGAACCCGGACCGCGCCCGCAGGAGGAGACGTGCCCGCCAGCCCACCGCCGCCGGACGACGCACCGGCCGCCGCCCCGGCGGCGCTGTGGCGCCGGCTGGCCCGGCACCGGCCGCCGGTGGTCGACACCCTCGACCGCGCCTGGCGCAGCCCGGTGCGCGGGCCCTGGCTGACCTCCGTGCTCGGCGCCGTGCTGCTGGCCACCCTGCCGCTGGTGATCGTCACCGGCCTGCTCGACTGGATCGCCTACGCGCCCCGGTTCGACCAGGCCTTCCCCGGGAACGTGGGCTGGCTGCACCCGCCGGTCTTCGCCTGGCCCACCCGGCCCGCCTGGCTGTTCCGGGTCACCCAGGGCCTGCACGTGACGCTCGGCATCGTGCTGGTGCCGGTGGTGCTGGGCAAGCTCTGGTCGGTGGTGCCGAAGCTCTTCGACTGGCCGCCCGCCCGCTCGGCCGCGCAACTGCTGGAGCGGCTGTCGCTGCTGCTGCTGGTCGGCGGCATCCTCTTCCAGACGGCCACCGGCCTGCTCAACATCCAGTACGCGTACCTGTTCGGCTTCGACTTCTACACCGCGCACTGGTACGGCGCCTGGATCTTCACGGCCGCCCTGGTGACGCACGTGGCGATCAAACTGCCCCGGATGCTCACCGCGCTGCGCGGGCCGAACCTCGGGCGTACCCCGCTGGACCGCACCGGGCCGGAGCCGGCGGACCCGGACGGTCTGGTGGCCCGGCGGCCCGGCCCGGCCACGATGAGCCGGCGCGGGGTGCTGGCCCTGGTCGGCGGCGGCTCGCTGCTGCTCGCCGCGCTGACCGTCGGGCAGAGCGTCGACGCGCTGCGCCGCACCGCGCTGCTGCTGCCCCGCGGCCGGCCGGCCGGCGCCGGCCCCACCGGCTTCCCGGTCAACCGCAGCGTCGCCGCGGCCGGCGTCACGCCGGAGCAGACCGGGCCGGCCTGGCGGCTCACCCTGCGCGCCGGGGACCGCACCGCCATCCTGGACCGGGCCCGGCTGCTCGCCCTGGCGCAGCACACCGCCACCCTGCCGATCGCCTGCGTGGAGGGGTGGTCCACGTCGCAGACCTGGAGCGGGGTCCGGTTGCGGGACCTCGCCGCCCTGGTCGGCGCGACCGACCCGGGCTCGGCGCGGGTGCGCTCGCTGGAGCGGACCGGCCAGTTCCGCCAGGCGAGGCTGCAGGGCAACCAGGTCACCGATCCCGACGCGCTGCTCGCCCTGCGGGTCAACGGCGTCGACCTCAGCCCGGACCACGGCTACCCGGCCCGGATCATCGTGCCCGCACTGCCCGGGGTGCACTGCACCAAGTGGGTAGAGGAGATCGTCTTCGATGGCTGAGTTCCGGCGGGCGTACGGCGCCGCGCCCTGGCACCTGGCGCTGCTGGCCGGCTGCTTCGCGGTCACCGGCTGGATCGCGCTGCGGCTGGCCGGTGAGGCGTCGGCCGGCCGGATGCTGCTCTGGTTCGTCGGCGCGGCCGTCGCGCACGACCTGGTCCTCTTCCCGGCGTACGCCTCGGTCGACCGGGTGCTGCGGGCCACCCTGGGCCGACGGGGGACGCCGTCGTTGTTGAACCACGTCCGGGTCCCGGCGCTCGGCGCCGGCCTGCTGTTCCTGGTCTACCTGCCCGGGATCCTCGGGCTCGGCGACGGCACCTACCGGGCGGCGACCGGCCTGGCGCCCCGGGTGATGCTCGGCCGGTGGCTGGCGGTCAGCGGGGTGCTCTTCGCCGCCAGCGCGCTGCTGTATGCGGTCCGCCGGCTGGCCGGGCGGCCGCGCTGAGCCGGGTGGTCGCGCTGAGCCGGGCCGGACCCGTCAGGGCTGCCGGCAGTCCTCGGTGTCCTCGGGCCCCATCCAGCATTCGGTGTGTGCGCCGGCCGTGCCGGTGACCCGGAAGGGGCGGCCCGCGTCGTCGATCGTGACGGTGCCGAGGCGGCCCTGCGACGCCCAGTCCACCTCGACCTTCCAGTAGCAGTCGCAGTGGACGGTGTAGCCGATGACGAGGAACGTCTCGGCATCGGACACCGAGACCCGGTAGGGGAAGCGGATCTCTTTCCGTTCGTGTTCGGGGACGCCACCCTCGCCGTCCTCGAACATGCCGGCCGTGAGCACCGGCGGCTCCTCGTCCAGGTCCGCGTTGACCCATCGGTAGGCGCTGGGGCCACCGCCACCCGGGGCGAAGAACACCCCCCGCACCGGCGGGCGTCGCGCGAGCACGCGCACCCGCAGGTCGGTGAGGGTCACCTGCGCCTCGCTGGTCCCCTGGACGGTGAAGTAGACCGCTGCTCCGGAGGCCGGCACGCCGGCCGCCTTCCGGGCCCAGGACGACCAGTCCTCCGCCCAACTCGGCCGGGCCGGGACGGTCGCCAACGGCGCGTCGACCACCCAGCCGAGGTTCGAGTCGTGGCTGGTGCGGACGGCGACGGTGAACGGCAGCCCGTGCGACTCCGGCGGCTGCGGCGCGAGGCCCCAGGCGAGGAGCCACGCGGTCAGGACCGCCGTCACGACGGCTGCGGCGACGCCGGCGAACCAGCGGCCGGCGGGCGGGCCGGCCGGTGCCAGGCGGCGCAGCAGCGCCCTCAACCGGCCCGGCAGGCGCGGCCCAAGCCCGTGCCCCGGGTCCGGCGCCGGCCCGGACGGGTCGCCGGGCGCGGCGGGCTCGGCAGGCTCGGCCGCACCGGCGGAGGGGTCGCGCGTCTCCGGCACCGGGCCACCTCCCCTTCACCGGCTACCGACCGTGTCAGTGCACACGACCCTCGGCGACAGTGCAAGAGCCGGTGCGGGCGCCGGAATCCGGGCCCGGTCGTCGTGACCCGGACCGCCCGTGCGCCAACCAGGACGGTCAGGAAACCACCAGCAGGGCGGCGACCGTGGCCGCGGTGGCCAGGGCGGCGAGCGCGGCGCTGGTGGCGACGAACCGGCCCAGCGGCACCGCCACCCCGGCGGCCCGGCAGCGCTCGTACCAGATCAGGGTGGCCAGCGACGCCCACGGGGTGGCCAGCGGGCCGACGTTGGTGCCGACCAGCAGGGCCAGCAGTTGGGTGTGGTGGTCGACGGCGATCACCGCCTCCCCGGCCAGGTACGCGGGCAGGTTGTTGACCACGTTGGCGGAGAGCGCGCCGACGGCGCCCGCGCGCAGCGCGCCCTCGGCGCCCGGGTCCCCACCGATCAGCGTGCCCATCACCGTGTCCAGCCCGAACCGGCCGATGGTCTGCACCACCAGGAAGAGCCCGGTCACGAAGACCAGCAGCCGCCACGGCACCAGCGCGAACCGCAGGCTGCCCCGGGCGCGCACCGCGAACCCGGCGACCAGGATCGCGGCGGCCACCCCGGAGGCGACGCCGATCTCGACCCCGACCAGGATCCCGGCCACGAAGAGCAGACAGGCCAGGATCGCGGTGCGGTACAGGACCCGGTCGGGCGGCACGTGCGGCGGCGGGGGCACAAAGGGGTCGGCACCGGCCCGGGCCGGCCGCCAGTACCACCACCACAGCAGCACCATGGTGATCACGATGGCCACCAGTTGCGGCGCCCACATCCGGGCCGCCCACGGCACCGGCTCCAACGCGATCCGGTCGCTGGCCAGGATGTTGGTCAGGTTGGACACCGGCAGCAGCAGGCTCGCCGTGTTCGCCAGCCAGACCGTGGTCATCGCCAGCGGCGTCGGTGGCACGCCGAGCTTGCGGGCCAGGGCGATCATCACCGGGGTGAGCAGCACGGCGGTGGTGTCCAGGTTGAGCGCGATGGTGGTCACCGAGGCGAACCCGACGCAGAGCCAGAACAGCGCCCGGTAACTGCCCCGCGCGGTGATCGCCACCCGCGCGGCGAGGGCGTCGAAGACCCCGGCCACCGCGGTCAGTTCGGCCAGCACCACGACCGTGCCGAGGAAGACCAGGATGGGCCCGATCCGGCGGAGGGTGGCCTCGGCGTCGGCCCGGGGGAGCAGGCCGGTGAGGACACAGGCCACGCCGACCACCGCGAGCCCGATCGCGATCCAGTCCAGCACGTGCAGCCGGCCCCAACGCGATCGGTCCGGTACGGCGGACGGCGGCTCGCCGACGGTCTTCACGACGCATGATCCTCGCACACCACCGCGCGGCCGGACGCGCCCGACGCGGCTGCCGAGGGTGGCCACCGATTGACCGTCGGTGGTGATAATGACCACGTGGCTGTAGGCGCACACCCCACCCGGTCCGACCGCCCCATCGACTTCTTCATCAGCTACTCGCCGGCCGACGAACGCTGGGCCACCTGGCTCGCCTGGGAGTTCGAGGCCGCCGGGTACCGCACCCTGTTGCAGGCGTGGGACTTCGTGGCCGGCACCAACTTCATCGACTTCATGGACCGCGGGGTCCGCGAGGCCGAGGTGGTGGTGGCGGTGCTCTCCGAACGCTACCTGCACTCCACCTACGGCAAGCTGGAGTGGCAGGCCGCGCTGCGCGCCGACCCGGACGGCACCGGCAACAAGCTGGTCACCGTCCGGGTGGAGGACTGCCCGATCGACGGGCTGCTGGCCACCATCACCTACGTCGACCTGGTCGGCGTCACCGACCCGACGCAGGCCCGGGGCCGGGTGCTCGACCGGATCCGGGAGGCCCTCGACGGCCGGGCCAAGCCGATGCGGCAGCCGGCGTTCCCGCACCACCCCGCCGACCCGGCCGGGGTGCTCGCGGCACCGGCCGCCGGCCCGCCGGCGCCCCGGCGTGCCCGGCGTACGCCGATCAACCCGCCGCCGTTCCCGCCCGCCGCGACCACCGCGCCGGTGTCCCGCGGCACGCTGACCGTGCTCCAGGTGGCCGGGCCGCGCTTCGGCCGCGGCATGATCGCCCCCGGCGCCCCGGTCACTCCCGGCGAGCTCCAGGAACACCTGATGGGCGACCTCACCCTGCTGATGAACGACGGGGTGCCCCGCCCGGACCTGCTCGTGGTGTCCGGCAACCTGACCGAGTCGGGCAGCCCGCGGGAGTTCTCTGACGCGCTGACCTTCCTCACCGGCCTGCGGGTGCTGCTCGGGCTGGAACCGCACCGGCTGGTCGTGGTGCCGGGTCCACGCGACGTCACGATGGCCGCCAGCCGGGCGTACTTCGCCACCTGCGAGGCCGACGACGTCGACCCGCAGCCGCCGTACTGGCCGAAGTGGCGGCACTACGCCCGGCTCTTCGACGAGCTGTACCAGGGCCTGGAGGACCGGATCTTCGACAGCGAGCAGCCGTGGACGCTGTTCCCCGTGCCGGACCTGCGGGTGGTGGTGGCCGGGCTGAACTCCACCATCGCGCTCACCCACCGCGAGGAGGACCGGTACGGCTTCCTCGGCGAGGCCCAGTCCACCTGGTTCGCCCAGCGGCTGCGTCACTACCAGCAGTCCGGCTGGCTGCGGCTGGGCGCCATGGCGCACGCGCCCGGCCCGCGCACCCCGTACGCCGACGAGGTGGCCATCCCCGACGGGGCGACCCTGCGCGACCGCAGCGGGTTCCACCGCCTGGTCGGGCCGATGCTCAACCTGCTGCTCTGCGACGCCGCGCCCGGCGCCCGGGTCGACTCGGCGGTGCCGCTGGCCACCACCTCCCGCGACGGCCGTGCCCAGCTGCTCCGGCTGGCCGCCGACGGGATGACCCGCTGGGTGCTCGGCCGCGACGACCGGCACGACGTCGGTGAGCCGGCGGCGCTGCGCTGGCCCGGGACGGAGGCGACCTTCGGGGCGGCCGGCCCGGCCCAGGTGCCCGATCCACGGCTGCCCACCGTCGAGGAGGGGCCGACCCAGGGCGCGGCGGCCGATCCGCCGGCGGCCGTCCCGGCCGGCGCGCCACCGGCGCCGCTGGACCGCCTGCTCGACCGGCTCGCCGAGGTGTGCGAGGCCCGCCACGACCGGGTGCTGGTGCGCCGGGTGCCGGCCGAGCCGCCGCACCTGTTCGTCACGTACCGGGCCGACGGGGTGGTCCGCCAGCAGCGGGTCGGCGGGCACGTGGGCACCCCGACCGCCGCCGACGTCGACCACTTCGCCCGGCGGGTGCACGCCACCGACCCGGACATCCCCTCCGAGCTGGTCTACGACGGCGACCGGGTGCCGCGCGGGCTGGCCGAGGAGGCGCAGCGGCGCGGCATCCGGGTGCTGCACCTGACCGAGTTCCAGGGCCTGCTGGACCTGCGCGACTACGTGGCCGCACAGACCGCCCGACTGCAGGCCGACCGCCTCTACCCGCCCGGCCAGTACGTGCCGCAGCGCTACCGGCACCTGGTCGGCGCCGACCAGCGGGTCCGCGAGGACGTGGTGGACGAGCTGCTGGAGACCATCTCCGCGCCGGACGGCCGGTTCGTGCTGGTGCTCGGCGACTTCGGCCGGGGCAAGACGTTCGCGTTGCGGGAGGTGGCCCGCCGGCTGCCCACCGCCGCCCCGGACCTGATCCCGATCCTGGTGGAGCTGCGCGCCCTGGACAAGGCGCACTCGGTCGACGGGCTGGTGGCCGCGCACCTGGCCAACCACGGCGAGCAGGTGATCGACCTCAAGGCGTTCCGCTACATGCTGCGGCAGGGGCGCATCGTGCTGCTCTTCGACGGCTTCGACGAGCTGGTGGCCCGGGTCACCTACGACCGGGCGGCCGACCACCTGGAGACGCTGCTGCAGGCGGCCGAGGGGAACGCCAAGATCGTGGTGAGCAGCCGGACCCAGCACTTCAAGACCAACTCGCAGGTGCTCACCGCGCTCGGCGAGCGGGTCGGGCTGCTGCCGCATCGCCGGGTGCTGGCCATCGAGGACTTCACCCCCGGCCAGATCGAGTCCTTCCTGCGCAACCGGTACGGCGGTGACGAGCGGGCCGCCCGGGACCGGATGGACCTGCTGGCCGGCGTGAAGGACCTGCTCGGGCTCTCCCGCAACCCGCGGATGCTCGGCTTCATCGCCAACCTCGACGAGGGGCGGCTGGCCGCCGTGGCGGGCGCCGGCGGCACGTTCAGCGCCGCCGCGCTGTACCGGGAGATCCTGGAGTCCTGGCTGGACTTCGAGGAGCGGCGTACCCAGGGGATCCCGGGCGCGCCGGTGAGCCTGCGCCGCCCCGAGCTGTGGCACGCGGTCGGCCGGCTGGCCTTCCAGCTCTGGGAGACCGGCGAGTCGTACCTGCGCCTGGCCGAGCTGGCCGAGACCACCGGCCAGCTCGCCGGGCTGGCCGACTCCCGGCTGTCCGGCCCGCAGGCGGCGCACGCCGTGGGCGCCGGCAGCCTGCTGGTACGCACCGACGACGGCCTGTTCGGGTTCATCCACACCTCGGTGATGGAGTGGCTGGTCGCCGAGGGCATCGCCGCCCAGCTCAACCGCGGCGAGGAGCCGGCGGCGCTGGCCGTGCGGCCGCTGTCGGCGCTGACCGTGGAGTTCCTCGGCGACCTCGCCGACCCGGCCCGCTGCACGGCGTGGACCGCCCGGGTGCTCGGCGACGAGAGCGCCGGGGAGACGGTACGGGCCAACGCGTTGCGGCTCAGCGCCCGGCTGCGGCTGCCCGACCGGGCCGACCTGCGCGGCGCGGTGCTGCGTGGCGAGGATCTGTCGCACCGGGAGCTGGCCGGCGCCGACCTGACCGGCGCCGACCTCACCGACACCCGGCTGATCGCCACCAACCTGGCCGACGCCCGGTTGGCGCACGCCCGGCTGCGCGGCGCCCGCCTGGACCAGGCCCGCCTGGCCGGGGCGGATCTGCGCGGCGCCGAGCTGGGCGGGGCCCGGCTGTTCCGGGTCGACCTGCGCGGCGTCCAGCTCTCCGGCAGCAGTTGGCACCGGAGCGCCCTGATCGACGTGAGCGCCGATCCGGCGCTGCTGCGCGCGCCGGAACTGCGCGGCGCGGTGGTCGCCCCGGGCCGCCCGGTGGCGCCCGGCCTCGCCCCGCCCGCGGTGGGCGTCTCGTACGGCTTCGAGGTGGGCCGGCTGCCGGTGCCCGCGGCGTACAGCCCGGACGGGTCGGTGCTCGCCGTGGGCAGCGACGACGGTGGCGTGCTGATCTGCGACACCGCGACCGGCCTGCCGGTGCGTACCCTCCAGGGGCACCGCGGCCGGGTCTACGCGGTGCGTTTCGACGCCGCCTCGCACCAGCTGGTCACCGGCGCGGCGGATCTCACCGTCCGGCTCTGGGACGCCGACCACGGCGACGTGCGGCACGTCATCGAGGACGTCTTCGCCGGCTGGGTGTGGCCGCTGCTCACCGACGGCGCGCGGGGCCGGCTGGTGGTCGGCGACGCGGCCGGTGTGGTCCGGCTCTACGACACCCGCACGGCGCGGCTGCGCCACGAGTGGCCCGGCCACGCCGCGCCGATCTGGGGCACGTCGTTCAGCCCCGACGGCCGCCGGCTGGTGGTGGTGGACAGCGCCGGCGTGGTCCGCGGCTGGGACGTCGCCACGGGCCGGCCGGTCTTCGAGGTACGCGAGCCGGAGGTGGTCTACCGGGTGGTGCACACCCCGGACGGCCGGCACTTCGTCGCGGTGGGCCAGCACGGCCGGGTCTGGATCCGCCGGGCCGCCGACGGGGCGCTGCTGCGCCAGGCGCGCGGCCACGAGGCCGACGTGTACGCCCTCGACGTGCACCCGGACGGGACGATGCTGGCCACCGGCGACACCCACGGCGCCCTGCGGCTCTGGGAGGTGGAGACGGGCCGGCCGCTGCGGGTGCTGGGGCGGCAGCGCGGGGCGATCTACAGTGTCCGGTTCAACGCCGCCGGCAGCCTGCTCGCCAGCGCGGCCAGTGACGGCGCCATCCAGCTCTGGGACACCGCCGACGGTCAGCTCCGGCACGAGCTGACCCGGCATCGCGGCTCGGTCTGGCCGGTGGTCTGGCGGCCCGACCAGGCCCAGGTGGCCACCAGCAGCAACGACGGCACCACCCGGTTGTGGGACGTACGGACCGGTCAGCTCCAGCACACCCTGCGCGGGCACGGGCGGCGGATCACCGCGCTCTCCTTCCGCGACGACGGGGAGGTCCTCGCCGCGTGCGGCAACGACGGCGTGGTGCGGCTCTGGGAGCCGCGCACCGGCCGGCTGGTCCGCCAGCTCGCGAGCCCGGCCGACCGGCTGCTCTCGGCGGTCTTCTGCCCGGGTGAGGCGCTGGTCGCCGCGCCCAGCGGCGACGGCGGGGTGCACCTGTGGAACACCGACACCGGCACCGACGAACGCGAGCTCAACGTGGACACCGACCACGTCTGGGCGGCCGCGTTCAGTCCGGACGGGGACGCGCTGGCGACCGCCAACGACGACGACACCGTCCAACTCTGGTACCGGCGCACCGGCCGGCACTTCGCCACCCTCGCCCCGCACGAGGGTCGGGTGCGGGCGGTGGCCTTCAGCCCGGACGGCGAAACCATCGCCACCGGCTGCGACGACCGGCTGGTCCGGCTCTGGGACGCGGCGACCGCCTCCTGCCGGCTCACCCTGCCCCGGCACACCGACCGGGTGTACGCGGTCAGCTTCAATGCCGATGGGTCGCTGCTCGCCAGCGCCAGCAACGACGGCACCGCGGTGATCTGGGACGCGCACACCGGCGAGCCGCGTACGGTGCTCACCGAGCACGCCGGCCGGCTCTGGTCCTGCGCGTTCAGCGGAAACGGGGCGCTGCTCGCCACCGCCGGCGACGACCTGGTCATCCGGCTCTGGGATCCGGGCACCGGCCGGCTGCACGGCACCCTGTCCGCGCACACCCGGCGGGTCTGGTCGGTGGCGTTCAGCCCGGACGGCAGCCTGCTGGCCAGCGCCGGCGACGACGGCACCGTCCGGCTCTGGGACGTCGCCGACCCGGAGCAGGCGCAGCTGCGGGCCACCCTGATCGGCCTGCCCGAGGGCTGGGCCGCGGTCAGCCCGGACGGCCGGTACAAGCTGGACGGTGATCCGGGCGGCCAGTTCTGGCACGTGATCGGCACCTGCCGGTTCGAGGTGGGGGAGCTGGACCCCTACCTGACCCAGGTGCGCCGGCTCGCCGTCGACGCCCCGTTCTGACCCGCGCGTCATCCGCCCGGCGGCCGTCGCTGTCCGGGGGCCGGCGGCTGCCCGCCCCGCGCCGGCCACCGGGATCCTGGGGCGTCGGAGCGCTAGGTAATAGCGCCACCGACGGCAGTTTCGTTACGCGCGCCGGCCGGTTCGATCCGTGGCGGCGGATCGCTCTGGCTGATTGCTCAGTCCGATCACGACGGCCGGCGCAATCACGTCGACCGATCAGCCTGACAGGCTGTCACGATCTCGACACAGAAGTTGTGGGTCACCTCTTTGATCGATGTGCTGTCGCGGGACCAGCGCCGTCGGTGACGGACCATCCAGGAAGAGGTGGCTCATGGTGGCACTACGGCGGCTGCTGGCCGCACTGACCGCGACGGTGGTGACCGCCGCGCTCGCTCTGGTGTGGACCGCGGCGCCCGCCCAGGCCGACGAGGCGTGGGAGTCCGCGCTCAAGAACCTGATGACCCGGACCGCCACCTGGACGGAGGGCGGGCTGTCCCGGATCGGCCAGCTCGGCCAGCCGCTGCCCCTGCTCGGGGTCAGCCCCGGCGCCCTGGTCGAGACCGACAAGCTCACCCGCAAGGCCGCCGACGCGCTGGCCTCCGGGCTGACCAAGGACGACGTCGACCTCGGCGGCGGCACCCGGCTGACCAGCTCGGTCACCGCCGACGGCGGCGACCACCTGCTGGACGTGCTGCTCACCACCAAGCGGCAGGTCAGCGACAAGGACCTGACGGTCGGCGGGGTCACCGTGGCCAAGGCGGTCGAGGTGACCGGCTGGGCGACCCTGCACCTGCGCGCCCGGCACACCGCCGCCGGGGAGACGTACCTGGTCCGCGACGGCGACACCCCGCGGCTCGACATCGACGCCGCCGCGAAGCTGCGCGCCGACCTGGACCAGGCCACCGCCTCCGTCGGCATCCTGGGCGTGACGCTCACCGCCGGCAGCACGCTGACCGCGCGTACCCACGTGAAGGTGACCCTCACCGACCCCAACGGGGACGGCCGGCTCGCGTTCGACACGGCCGCCGGCGCCGGGACCGGTGAGCTGGGCGCCGCCGGCTCGCTCGCCGGGCTGGTCCAGGTCGCCCTCGACGGCGCCGGGGGCGGGAAGATCTCCGACACCGAGACCGAGCCGGGGCCCGGCTCCGTGCACGCCGTGGTCAACCTCGGTGCGGCCACCGCCGGTGCACCCTTCGCCCTGCCCGCCGTCGCGGCGGCCGTCAAGGTGGACTGGAACGACATCGCCGTCGGCGCGCCCACGGTCACCACCACCGGCCTGGACGAGACGATCGCCAGGTTCCGCAACATGAGCCCGCTGGACCTCGCCGCCGGGCTCGCCCAGCTCGCCACCCTGCTCGGCGGGGTGCAGCAGAGCGGGCCGGCGGGCAACCTCAACCTGCCGTTCCTGCGTGGCACCTTCGCCGACGCCGTGAAGGTCAACGAGAAACTCACCGGCTTCCTCAAGAAGTACGTCCACCCGAAACCGGACGACCCCGACTTCGACCCGGCCACCGACGACCCGGCCAAGGCCGGCCAGCCGACGTTCAGCTCGATCCAGGAACTGGTCAAGCTGCTCGCCGCCGAGGGACTGCCGGTGGACAACCTCTCCTTCGCCGACGAGAAGCTGGTCTTCCGGGTGAAGCTGGAACGCAACTCGACCGTGGCGGTGCCGCTGGACCCGGGCGCCGCCTCGATCTCCGGCCGCGGCGCCACCTTCACCGCCAACGGCCTCAGCCTCGCCGACGACGACCGCCGGTTCACCGCGGGTGAGCTGGTCGGCCAGCGGGTCGTCGCCGGCACCTCGGCCGGCACCATCGCCGCCAACACCGCCACCTCGATCACCCTGTCCGGGGACTGGATCGGTGGCCGGCCGGCCGCCGACAGCGTCTGGGTGATCAGCGGATCCAGCCCCAACATCGGCGCCGTCGAACTGGCCGGCACGCTCACCAAACCGGCCGGCGGCGACAAGAAGGTCGGCCTGCGGACGGCCAACGCCCAGGCCAGCTTCGCCACCGTGAAGCCGAGCTACAGCGCCGCCGTCACCCTCGTGCTCGACCTGCGCGACGACCTCGGCAGCGCGGCCGCCAACGCCGACCGGGTGCTGCTGCGCACCGACCCGGCGACGCCGCTGTTCGCCGCCGACTTCCCGATCACCACCGGGGTCGACTTCTTCGCCACGGCCGGCTTCCTCAAGGTCAAGCTCGGTGGCAACCTCTCCGTGGGGCCCGCCGCCACCGGTCAGCGGATGCTGCGGGTCGGCTTCAAGCAGGCCCAGGACGTCAGCCTCGGCGAGCTGTTCCGCCGGCTGCAGTCGGAGCCGGGCAACCTGCTGGCCGTCTCCTCCTCGGTGAAGACCACCGGCCGGGTCACGGTCAGCGTCCCGGGCGCCACCGGTGCGCTCGGCGAGGGCGTCGGCGTCGACGTCAGCTGGCAGGCCGGCGGGCAGCCGGTGGTGGACACCGCCGGCCTGGCCGACATCCTCGCCGTCGACTTCAACCCCGACGACCCGAAGGCGCTCTTCGCCGTGGTGGTGGAGGCGCTGCGGCTGGTCAACACCGCGCTCTCCGCGCCCGGTGGCGGCAGCGGCCCGCTGAACACCGAGATCCCGCTGCTCGGCCGCTCCGCCCGGGAACTGCTGGGCGCCGACGAGAGCGGCGTGGGCAAGGGCGTCACGTTCACCGCCGACGGCGCGAACTTCCTGCTCAAGGACGCCGGCCGCAGCGGCGACGCGGCGTTCGACCCGCGGCTGGCCGGGCGCACCGTGGTGATCGGCAGCAAGGCCTACCGGGTGCTGGCCCGGGTGGACGGCCAGACCCTGCGGGTCGAGGCGGCCGGCTCGCCGAAGCCCGGCGACGGGTCCGCGTACGCGCTGCGGCCCGAGCTGGCCGACGCGCTGGACAAGCTGCTCGCCGCACCGCCGGACAACCTCCAGGACGCCCTCGACCTGCTCAACGGCGCCATCGGCGCGGACAGCGGCATCCAGTTCACCCTCGACGAGCGGGCCGGCGGCCCGTACCTGCGGATCGGGCTGGACTGGAAGCGCAACGTGCGTACCGCCGGGCCGCTCGCCTTCGCCTGGGACGGCGCCCGCGAGCTGATCAGCCTGGACAGCTCCGGCACCTTCGCGCTCGACGTCGACGCCCGCGCTCAGCTCGGCCTGCTGCTGCCGCTGAAGCTGAACGCGGCGCCGCTGCTGGACAAGAACTCCTCGGCGAAGGTGACGGTCAGCGGCGGGGTGACCGACGCGGCGCTGGCCGCCCGGGTCGGCCCGCTCGCCCTGGACCTCGGCAAGGATCCGGACTTCGCCACCGTCAAGGCCAACCTCAGCGTCGGCCTCGGCGGGCTCGCCGCGGACGGCCCGGTCAGCGGGCTGTTCGGCGTCACCCCGAGCTTCACCACGGCCGGCGTCGACTGCGGCGACGGGGTCGGCGGCACGAGCACCCCGATCTGCGCCCGCGCGCCGTTGTTCGTCAACAACTGCGAGCCGGACGACGCCACCAACCTGCTCACCTTCACCATGGGGCTGGACCTGGCGCCGCACGCGCAGACCCCGGACCTCACCTCCTGCTTCGCCAACCTGTCGTTGAAGCTGACCGACTTCAACGTCGGCATCGACGGCTACCTGGCCAAGGTGGAGGAGGCGCTGCGGCTGGCCAGCTTCGACGGCAAGCTGCCCCTGGTCGGCGACGACCTCCAGCAGGGCCAGAAGTTCATCGCCCAGTTGCGCGCGGACGTCAAGGCCGCGATCGGTCCGGCGCTGGCCGACGCCACCCTGGACAGCGCCGGCATGCAGGCCGCCCTCAACACCGCCCTGCACGACCTGGACCCGGGCGTGAGCGCCGTGGTCGGCTGCCGCAGCGGGGTCACCGCGCCCTGCCAGCCGGAGGACTTCCAGTCCATCCGGATCACGCTCACCACCTCCCGCGGCACCCCGTCGGCCGCGGCCGGCTGCACGGACGCCGGCGACGCCGACCGGTGCCTCACCGCCAACGTCCCGCTCGACCTGGGCATCCCGGGCCTGTCGCTGAAGGCGAAGAAGGGCGCCACCGACGGCATCCAGGCCAAGCTCGGCTGGAAGCTGCACCTGGATCTGGTCCTCGACCGGGACGAGGGCTTCTACGTCCCCACCCATGACGGGGACACCTCGCCCGAGGTGCAGATCGGCGCGAGCTTCGACATGACCGGCGACCTGGCCGCCCAGCTCGCCTTCATCCAGGTGAAGGCGACCAAGCAGGGCACCGCGCCGCTGGTGCGGGCGTACTTCGGGATCGACCTGAAGGGCTCGGCGGGGGAGAAGAGCTGCTTCGACCCGACGGTCACCGCCGACTGCACCGCCAAGCCGGACGACAAGCTCACCCTCGCCGAGTTCGGTGACCTGGGCTCGCTGCTCGCCACCGACCTGACCGCCGCGGTCAACATCGACTGGCGGCTGGCCGCGGCGGTGGACACCGGCGGCGACGTCTCCGCGCTGCCCGGCGTCAGCGCCCACTTCACCCTGAAGTGGGGGCTGACGCACCAGCAGGGCGGGCTCACCCCGACCGGCGACAACGTCAGCACCCCACTCCAGGTCGCCTTCACCGACATCGCGCTGGACGCCGGCGCCTTCTTCACCAAGATCCTCAAGCCGGTGGTGGAGAAGATCAAGGCGGTCACCGGCCCGCTCCAGCCGGTCATCGACACCCTGTACGCGCCGATCCCGGTGCTGTCCGACCTGTCCAAGGCCACCGGTGGCCCGGACATCACCCTGGTCTGGCTGGCCAAGACGTTCAGCACCCTGGCCGGCGGGCCGAAGCTGGACTTCGTGGACACCGTCCGTTCGGTGATCAGCTTCGTCAACTCGATCCCCACCAGTTGCGCCACCAACTGCGCCATCCCGCTGGGCGCGTTCCAGGTGGACCCGGGCCGGGCGCTGACCACGGCGGTCTCGCCCGCCGCGGCGGAGAGCCTGATCGACAAGGACCACGGGTACGCGCCGGCGAAGACGTCGGACGTCAAGTCCGCGGTGGACGGCGCGGCCGGCGGCGACGCCGGGAAGCTGTTCACGCCCGACGGGCAGGGCCGGACCAACGCCCAGAAGACCGGCTTCAGCTTCCCGGTGTTCGACAACCCGGGTTCGCTGTTCGGCCTGCTCATGGGGCAGGACGTGGAACTGGTCAGCTTCGACTCCGGGCCGCTGTCGCTCGGGTTCAGCTGGCGGCAGTCCTTCGGCCCGGTCTACGCCCCGCCGCCGGTGCTGGTCACCCTCGCCGGCAGCGCCTCGGTGACCGCCCGGTTCATCGCCGGCCTGGACACCGCCGGCATCCGGCACGCGGTGGAGGCCGCCACGGACGGCACCGCGCTGGACGCGGTCAGCCTGCTGGACGGCCTCTACTTCAAGACCGCCGACAGCACCGGCACGGCCGTCCCGGTGGTCACCCTGCGCGGCGAGATCGCGGCCGGGGCGCAGGTGAGCGTCCTGATCGTCAAGGCGGGCATCGAGGGCGGCATCCGGCTCACCGTCGGGTTCAGCTGGAACGACCCGAACAACGACGGCAAGTTCCGCACCAGCGAGTTCCTCCAGGCGCTCCTGGTCAACCCGGTCTGCCTCTTCACCACCAGCGGCGCGCTGTCGGTCTTCCTCAAGGTCTACATCACCATCGACCTCTTCCTGTTCAGCAAGACCTTCGACTTCACCCTGGTCGACGCCACGCTGCTGGACTTCCGGGCGCAACCGGACTGCAAACCGAAACCACCGGAACTCGGCGGCACGGTCGGCGACACCCTGGTCGTCTTCGCCGGCAAGTTCGGCACCAAGGACCAGCGCGGGGACAAGGCGTGGGACAACGGCGCCGGCACGTACGCCGGTGACGTGGTGAAGGTGTACGCCGTGCACTTCGCCGACCCGGATCCGGACTTCGACGGGTTCGCGGTCGAGGCGCTCGGCCGCAAGCAGGAGTTCCTCGACCCGAACCTGACCCGGGTGGTCGTCGACGGCCGCGGCTACCAGGTCGCCGACGCCGACAAGACCTCGCTGTCGATCCTGCTGCTCGGCGACGGCGACACCGGCGGCGACGGCACGAAGACCTCGGTGTTCGACCGGGCCGCGGTGGTCATCGGCTCGGACGGCCGGGACCAGATCCGCACCGGCAGCGGGCCGGCCTGGGTGGACGGTCGCGGCGGGGACGACGTGATCGTCACGGCCGAGGCGGCCGGCCAGGTGAGCCGAGTGGCCGGCGGCGCCGGCAAGGACACCGTGACCACCGGCGACGGCGACAACGTGGTGGCCGGCGACAGCGGTCTCGGCCCGGTGGACCGTTCCGGCGGCACCACCGTGCACACCTCGGTGGGGGACAAGACCCTCGACGGCCTGGTCGACTGGACGAAGCTCACCGCGCCCAGCGAGGCGGCCGGCGGCGAGGACGACCACGTCACCGTCGGGCACGGCGCCAGCACGGTCTACGGCAACGGCGGCGACGACGTGCTCGGCGTGGTCGTCGACGACCGGCCGAACGGGAAGAACACCCTGATCGGCGGGCCGGGTTCGGACATCCTCAACGGCGGCACCGGCGACGACACCATCCACACCGCCGGCAGCACCGCCCCGGCCGACCCGGACGCGCCGGGCAGCGGCGACGCCGGGCTGGTCAACAAGGTCGACACCGGCTCCGGGCAGGACACCGTGCACGGCAGCGCCGGCAGCGACCTGGTCGTTTCGCACTCCGCGAACGGGCAGACCGGGCACCTCTACGGCTACGGCGGCGACGACGTGCTGGTCGGCGGCTACGGCACCGACGAGCTGTTCGGCGGCCCCGACGAGGACTACGTGATCGCCGAGCCGGCCACGGTGGGCGAGCCGGACGGCACCGACGGGTACGGCCCGGCCCGGCCGGTCAGCCACCAGCCGCTGCCGGCCGGCACCCAGTCGCAGACCAAGCTGCTGGTCGGCGGCCTGGGCAGCGACCACCTGATCGGCGGCGACGGCGGGGCGACGGTCTTCGGCGACCGGCGGCTGACCGCCGAGACCTGTGCCGACGCCGCGCTCGCCGACGCCCAGCCCGACCCGACCGACCAGGGCGCGGCCGACCTGATCCTCGGCGGCGCCGGGGTCGAGGTGGTCACCGCCGGCAGCGGCGACGACCGGGCGGACCTCGGCGGCGGCGACGACCGGGCCTGCGGTCAGCTCGGCGACGACACCCTGCACCTGGGCGGCGGCGCCGACCGGGCGTGGGGCGGTCCGGGCGTGGACCAGTTGCACGGCGACGACGGCGACGACCTGCTCTTCGGCAACACCGGCGACGACGGCCTGTACGGCGGCACCGGCGTCGACACCGAGGAGGGCAACCAGGGCGCCGACCAGGTGCTCGGCGGCGATGACGGCGACGTGCTCTACGGCGGCGGGCGCACCGCCGGCGTGGCCGACGGCCGGGACTTCGTCTACGGCGAGGGGGGCGTGGACCGGATCGTCGGCGACAACGGCACCCCGCGCATCGGCGACGTCGGGCCGTACCCGCTGGACCTGGCCGGGGACGTGCCGGCCGCGGGCGGCGGGGACGTCATCTCCGGCGGCCCGGAGAACGACGTCGCGTACGGCGGCCTCGGCGACGACCGGGTCGACGGTGACGGCGGCGACGACCAGCTTGAGGGGAACAACGGCGCCGACCTGGTGCACGGCGGCACGGGCCGGGACGAGATCGTCGGCGGCTCCGGGCAGGAGCCGGCCACCGGCACGGGCCGCCCGGACACCGGCGACCGGCTCTTCGGCGACGGCGACGCGGACCTGATCGCCGGGGACAACGGCCGGTTCACGCCGGCCACCACGGACGCGACCCGGGTCACCCAGGGCCGGACCGGCCCGCAGCGCAAGGTCACCCTGCTCGACCTCGGGTTCAGCCCGGCCGCCGGCACCAGCGGCGGGGACCTGATCTCCGGCGGTGACGGCGACGACGTGATCTTCGGTCAGGGCGGTCCGGACCGGGTGCACGCGGGCGCGGGCGCGGACTTCGCCGAGGGCGGTTCCGGCACCGACT
This sequence comes from Micromonospora sp. NPDC049836, assembly GCF_044465125.1. Taxonomy (NCBI): domain Bacteria; kingdom Bacillati; phylum Actinomycetota; class Actinomycetes; order Micromonosporales; family Micromonosporaceae; genus Micromonospora; species Micromonospora sp. NPDC049836. The sequence goes on along the minus strand of NZ_JBITLH010000016.1, from coordinate 87,198 downwards.
GGGTCGAGGGCGACGCCGGCGACGACGACCTGGTCGGCGGGTCCAGCACCGCGTACGACGGGACCGGGCCGAGCACGACGGGCCAGCCGGACACCGCGGACGCCGTGTTCGGCGGGCCCGGCTCCGACGCGGTCATCGGGGACAACGGCGCGGTGCTGCGCCCGCTCCCCGGCGAGCAGCCCACGGCCGTGACGGTCCGGCTCGGCGCGGACGGCGCCCCGTTCGGCCCGCGGATCGTGGTGCTGCTGGACCGGGCGGCGCTCAGCCCCAGCCGGTTCGGCGCGGACCGGATCAGCGGCGGCGACGGCGTGGACACCCTCTGGGGCCAGGACGGCGACGACGCGTTGACCGGTGACGGCGACGGCGACTACCTGGAGGGCAACGGCGGCGCGGACAGCCTGCGCGGCGACGGCGCCCTCGGGGCGGCCGGGCACGCCACGGTCACCCCGCTGCCCGACCCGGGCTGGCCGGGCGACCCGTCGCCGGCGGCCGAGCTGGTCGGCGCGGGCGCGCCGGCCGGGCAGGACGACCTGATCGGCGGCAGCGCGGCCGCCGGGTTCCGGGACACCGGAGACGTCCTGGAGGGCAACGCCGGCGACGACGTGCTCCTCGGCGACAACGGTTCGCTGCTGCGGACCGTGACCACGGTGAACGGCAGTCCGGCCGAGCGGGTCTACACCGAGCGGTACCCGACCGGCGCGGTGCCGGCCGACGCGACCGCGGCCCGCACCCACGACCCGGCGCTGCCCGGCCCGTCCACCCGGTTCTGCACCACCGGGCAGGCCACCTGCGAACCGGCCGGCGCCTACGGCGACGACCAGCTCTTCGGCGACGCCGGCAACGACGGGGCGTGGGGCCAGGACGGCGACGACCTGATCCGGGGTGGCGCCGGCGACGACGACCTCTTCGGTGAGCTGGGCGCCGACACCCTGTACGGCGAGGACGGCCGGGACGCCATCCTCGGTGACCGGGGTGGCGTGGTGAACCAGTACCTGAACGCCGACGACGTGGCGGCGCTCGGCTTCACGGCGACGCTGTCGTCGGTGCCGCAGGAGTCGTACACCGGGTTCCGGGCCGGCGGGTACGACCGCCGGGTGGACCTGCTGCACGACACCGACGGGGACGCCTGGATCGGCAGCGCCACCTCGGCGGCCATGCCGCACGCGGGCCTCACGGCCGGCGCGGCCGACTACATCCGGGGTGGGGCCGGCGCGGACAACATCCACGGCGGCTTCGGTGACGACGTGGCCAACGGTGACAGCGGCGGCGACGAGGTGTTCGGCGGCGAGGGCTCGGACGTGCTCTGGGGCGGCAAGGGCTGCGACCCGGTGCTCGACGCGACCAACCCGCAGTGCCTGGTGAACGGGGTGTTCAGCGCCGCCGCCCGGGGCGACCAGGACCAGTACGTCGACCACATCTTCGGTGGCGCCGGGGCGACCAGCGGCCCGGCCGTCACCGCGGTGCTCGGCTCGGACCTGCTGGACTTCCGGCCGCGCGGCTCCTACCCGGACAACTGCGCGGCGGGGGCCTGGCCGGTGGACCTGTCCACCGGGACGGTCGACCCGTGCCGCTGGTTCGAGGCGACGAACCTGGACAACGACGTCCTCGCCGACAACCAGCACCACCACGGCACGGACTGGATCTACGGCGGCTGGGACCGGGACGTGCTCCAGGGCGACGTGACCCAGAACGGGCCGAACAACGGTGACCGGCTCTTCGACTGGAACGGCGCGTACAACCTGTTCACGCACTGCAACTCGGCGTACGGCGGGTTCAACGACATCCGCCAGCACAGCCCGGCGATGCAGGACTTCCTGACCCGGCTGGCCTGGACCACCGGCGCCGGACGCAGCGCCGACGACGTGACCACGGCGGGCACCTCCGCGTTCCTGGAGCTGTCCTACGTGTATCCGCGCGACAACAAGGATCAGGGTGCCGGGGCGGCGTTCCCGTCCACCCCGGGGCACTTCGACACCCCGTCCTGCACCGACTGAGTGAGGCGTCCGGGGCCCGGCTCTCCCGTGGGAGCCGGGCCCCGGCGCGTTCAGCCCTCGACCGGCGGCATGACCACGGCCGTCCCGGTCACCCGGATGCCGCCGGTGACCGGCACGTCGACCACCAGCAGCCCGGGCCGGCCCAGGTCGGCGCCCTGGTGCAGGCGCAGGGTCACCGGCGGTTCGACCAGCCCCCGGGTACGCAGGTAGCCGCCGAAGGCGGCGGCGGCCGCCCCGGTCGCCGGGTCCTCGACGACGCCGCCGACCGGGAACGGGTTGCGGACGTGGAACTCGGTGCCGGCGGCGCGCCAGACCAGCGCCACCGTGGTCCAGTCCCGGCGCAGCATCAGCTCGCGCAACCGGTCGAAGTCGTAGTCCAGCGCGGCCAGCCGCTGCCGGGTGCCCGCGCCGATGATCAGGTGGTGGGCGCCCGCGTACGCGACGGCGGGCGGCAGCGCCGGGTCGAGATCGCCGGCGGCCCAGCCCAGCGCGGCGAGCGCCTCGGCGAGGTCGTCCGGCGGCACCGGCGCGTCGGCGGGCGCGACGCTGGTCAACGTGGCGGTCGGCCGCCCGTCGGCGTCTCGGGCGGTCGCCACCGGGACCGTGCCGGCGCGGGTCCGGAAGGTCAGCTCGCCGGTCCCGCCCCGCTCCGCGACCGCGACGGCCGACGCGATGGTCGCGTGGCCGCAGAACGGCACCTCGGCCTGCGGGCTGAAGTAGCGGACGTCGTACTCGCCGGGGCCGGTGGCGGTGAGGAACGCCGTCTCGGAGTAGCCGATGTCGGCCGCGATGGCCTGCATATCCGGCTCGGTGAGGGCGCCGGCGTCGAGGACGACCCCGGCCGGGTTGCCCGCTGCCGGGTCGGTGGTGAAGGCGGCGTACCGCAGGACTTCCGTCATGGCGCCAGGTTACGGGTCAGCCGCCGGCGGCCCGTACCCAGCGGATCTCGCCCTCGTGCCGGACGTCGGTGGGGGTGAGGCCGGCGGCGGTGGCGACGGCGGCGGACGCCCGGTGGTCGGGGTGGATGTGGGCGATCACGGTGCCTACCCCGTGCCGCCCGAGCCAGGCGATCAGCGCGCGGGTCGCCTCGGTGGCGATGCCCCGCCCCTGCCAGGGGGTCCCCACCACCCAGGCGATCTCGGCGGTGCGTTCGTCGGCCGGGCCGGTGACGGTCGCCTGGACCGTGCCCACCAGGCATTCCTCGTCGGCGAGCCGGATCACCCAGTTGCACCAGGAGACGGCCGGGTCGGGGGAGCCGGCGACGAGCCGTTCGTAGCGGGCGCGCAGGGCCGCCGGGTCGGCGGGGGAGCCACCGATGAAGGTGTGCAACCGTGGGTCGGCCAGCACGGCGGCCATCTCCTCGGCGTGCGCCACGAGCAGCGGCAGGAGGAGCAGCCGCTCGGTGCGGATGGTCTCCGGGGTGCGGGGCGTCATGCTTCTGATCATGGCAGGGCTACCTGCCGACCGTCCCGTCGATCCGGTCGCGGAGCAGGTCGGCGTGCCCGTTGTGGCGGGGGTGCTCAAGGTCATGCCGGGACGCTCCAGGCCGGTCGGCGGGTGCGGGCGTGGGTGCGTGGGCGACGGCGGCTACCGCTCACCGGTGGCCGTTCCGGATGCGCTGGCGGGCCCGGAGCCGGGCGGCGGTGGCCGGGGTCGAGCCGGTGGCCCGGGCGGTACGCAGGACGTCGGTGAGGGTGTCGGCGATGCCGCGGACCCGGACGGCGGCCTGCTCGGAGGTCTCGCCGTGCAGTTCGACGGCGGTGGCATGGATGATGCCGCCCGCGCTGACGACGATGTCCGGCGCCCAGAGGATGCCCCGCTGGTGCAGCAGATCGGCGGTGGCCAGGGCGTCGAGCTGGTTGTTGGCCGGTCCGGCGATCGCGGTGCAGCGCAGCGTCGGTACCGACTCCGCGGTGAGCAGCCCGCCGAGCGCGGCGGGGACGAGGACGTCCACCTCGGCGGTCAGGCAGTCCGGCGGGCTGACCCAGGTGGCGCCGGCCGCGTCGGCGAGCGGGCGGCGGGTGTCGTCGACGTCGCCGGCGACCAGCGTCGCGCCGGCGCCGGCGAGCATTCGCAGCACGTGGCCGCCGACCCGGCCGAGGCCGAGCACCGCGAAGCTGCGCGCGGACAGGTCGGCCGAGCCGAACCGCTCGGCGCACAACGCGCGCAGCGCGGCCAGCACCCCGGCGGCGGTGTGCGCGGAGGAGTCGCCGCTTCCGCCGGCGTCGACCGGTCGGCAGAACGCGTACGGGGTCCGGTCGGCGATGGTCAGCATGTCGTCCGGTCCGGTTCCCACGTCCGGGCCGGTGGCGTAGGCGCCGGCCAGACCGGCGATGACGTCGCCCACGTCGTGCAGGATGGCCCGGCGGGTGGACCCGTCCGGCGTCCGGCCGGGCGGGAGGGCGACGACCGTCTTGCCGCCACCGTTGGGCAGCCCGGCCAGCGCGCACTTGTCCGACATCGCGGCGGACAGGCGCAGCGCGTCGGTGAGCCCGTCCCGCCAGTGCGGGTAGTGCGCCAACCGGCAGCCGCCGATGGCCTGCCCGAGCGCGGTGGAGTGCACCGCGACGATGATCGGCAGGCCGGACCGGCCGCCCCGCCGGACAACGACGTGTTCGTGCATGGACCCGCTGTCGACCGCCGCCGTGACCATGATGATTCCTCCCGTCATCCGCCTGCCCGAACGGGGTCGACAGTAGGCAGTTGGACGGGCGCTACCGGCTCTTACCGAACGTCATTCGGAAACGGTGCGACGATCTCGATCGTGGACGAACTTGATTCGGCGATAATCCGGCACCTCCAGACAGATGCGCGGCAGACCAACCGCGAGCTGGCCCGCGCCGTGGGCATCGCGCCGTCGACCTGCCTCGAGCGGGTGCGCGCGCTCCGGGATCGCGGCGTGATCACCGGCTACCACGCCGAGATCAGTCTCGCCGCGCTCAACCGCGGGGTGCAGGCCCTGTTGCATGTGCAGGTCCGCCCGCTGAGCCGCACCGTCATCGAGGGCTTCAAGACGTACGCGATGAGCCTGCCCGAGGTCGTGTCGGTGTTCGTGGTGGCCGGCGGCGACGATTTCCTCGTCCAGGTGGCCGTGCCCAGCGTGGACAGCCTGCACGCCTTCCTCATGGACAAGTTCAGCGGGCGCCGCGAGATCGTCGGGTTCCGCAGCTCGGTCATCTACCAGCACGCCCGCAAGCAGGTGATCGAGCCACTCGACCGGTAGGCGGCGGCGCGCGGCTCAGGCCACGAAGTGCAGCAGCAGGAACTGGCGGTCCAGCAGCGCCCGGTTCAGGGCCTGGAGCGAGAGGGTGGTCACGCCAGCCGCACCGAGACGTTGCCCCGGTAGGAACCGCGCAGCAGGGCGAGGAACGTCTGCGGCACGTCCTCGATCCCGCCCTCGACCACCGTCTGCGGATACACGAAGCGGCCCTCGCCCAGCCAGGTGCTGAGGTGCTCCCGCCAGGCCGCGATCTGCGCGGGCGTGTGGTGGCAGGAGAAGGGCAGCAACGTGACGCCGCGGGCCTCGGCCGCCGCGGGGTCGGGCTGCGGAAAGCGCTGCGCCGCGCCGCCGAGCTGACTGGACAGCGAGCCGCAGAGCGCGAAGCGCGCGCCGGGCCGGGCCGCCTGCAACGCCCCCTGGTACTGCTCACCGCCCACCACGTCGAAGAAGACCGAGATGCCCTCGGGGGCGAGTTCCCGCAGCCGGTCGGCCGTGGCGCCGTCGTGGTAGTCGAAGGCGGCGTCGTAGCCGAGTTCGCGCACCAGGTAGTCGACCTTGGCCGGGCTGCCGGCGCTGCCGATCACCCGGGTGGCGCCCAGGCACCGGGCGATCTGTCCGGCCAGTGAGCCGACGCCGCCCGCCGCGCCGGAGACGAATACGACGTCGCCCGCGCCGACCGCCGCCACCTCGGCCATCCCGTGGTAGGCGGTCGGTCCCTGGCCGAGGTGGTAGCCGGGGTCGGCGAACAGCGCGCGGTCGAGCTTGACGTACGAGCCGGCCGGACCGGCCGAGTACTCGCTCCAGCCGGTCATCGACTGGACCAGGTCGCCGACCTCGAGGTCGGGGCTGTCCGAGCGCACGACGGTGCCGATCGTGGCCACCCCGACCCGCTGGCCCGGCTGCCAGGCCGGCACCGGGATGGCGCAGTCGGCCCGCATCAACTCCAGGTACGTCGCGGCGAGGCCGATCTGCTCGGTGCGTACCAGGACCTCGCCGTCCACCTCGGTCTTGGCGACGGTGAAGTGGTCGAGGGTGGGGCTACCGGTGACCTGGGCGGTCAGCTGAATCTCACGGGTGATCATCTTTTGTCCTTGCCTCGGGTGTGGCTGTCGTGATCGACACTAGAGAGGCTTGCGGTCAGTTCCTGACCGCAAGTCGAGGCAGGATGTCGGTATGGCGAACACCAGCTCGCGGACCCTCAGGCTGCTCTCGCTGCTGCAGACCCACCGACACTGGTCCGGCCCGGAACTGGCCGGTCGGCTCGGGGTGTCCGAGCGGACGCTGCGCCGCGACGTCGAGCGGCTGCGCCAGCTCGGCTACCCGGTCGGCGCCGCCCGGGGCACCGACGGCGGCTATCAGCTGGCGCCCGGCGCGGTCCTGCCGCCGCTGCTGCTCGACGACGAGGAGGCGGTGGCCCTCGCCGTGGGCGTCGGCGACGCGGCGCAGAGCGGGATCGCGGGAATGCAGGAGGCGTCCCTGCGCGCGCTCACCAAGGTGGTGCGGGTCCTGCCGCCCCGACTACGGGCCAGGGTGGACACCCTGCGGGCGATGACCCTGTCCGCCGTCACCGCCGGGCCGGTCGTCGCGGCAGACGTGCTCACCGCGGTCGCCCAGGCCTGCCGGGACGAGGAGCGCCTGCGGTTCGGCTACACGGCCCGGGGCTCCGCACCCACCGAGCGCGAGGTCGAGCCGTACCGCGTGGTCGCCCTCGGCGGCCGTTGGTACCTGGTCGCCTACGACCTGGGCCGGCACGACTGGCGTAGCTTCCGGCTCGACCGGCTGAGCGGGCCGGCGGCCACCGGTGCCCGCTTCCGGCCCCGCCCGCTGCCCGCCGAGGACGCGGTGACCTTCGTCCAGGCCGCGAGCGGGGCCCCGGCGCCGTACACGGTGACCGCGCTGGTGCACGCGCCCGCCGCCCGGGTGCGGCAGGCGGTGGGCAGTTGGGGCACGGTCGAACCGGTCGATCAGGACCGCTGCCGGCTCACCATGACCTCGACCTCGCTCGACTGGCCGACCCAGGCGCTGGGCAACGTGGGCGCCGACTTCGAGGTGCTGGGGCCGCCGGAGTTCGTCGCGCACGTCCAGGAGTGGGGCAGCCGATTCCTCCGCGCCACCCGGGCGGCCGGCGGTCAGGACCGCGAGCCGAGCTGAGCCACGAAGGCCCGCCAGGCCGGCGCGGCGAAGGTGAGCACCGGGCCCGTCGGGTCCTTCGAGTCGCGTACGCCGACCACGCCCGGCAGGTTGTCGGCGACCTCGACGCAGTCGCCACCGTTGTTGCCGCTCTTCGTGCTCTTGCGCCACCGCGCGCCGATCAGTTCCATGATCGTGCTGCTTCCCTTATCAGGTCGAGGGATTGGGCTCGGGACAGGGCCTCTCCACGAACCCGCTCCCACCGCCTGTCCAGGGTAGCAATGTCCTCGGTCTGTTCGATGATCTGCGCTTGCGCCTGGCTGTCGACGTGTGCCACCCGACCGCCGTCAGGCAGGGCCGCGCACACGACCGCGCCGCCGGGCTGGACCTGCGACGACTGCGGCGAGGACTGGCCCTGCTCGGCGTGGACGGATCCGCCGACCGATGCCGCCCGGCGGGCCGAGCTGCTGCCGGAGTTTGTCCGGCTGGCTCGTCGGGCGATCCGGGATCTGCGCGGTCGTTCGGGCGGTCCGCAGCCGCTCGAGATCGTGCGGCGGTTCCTGTGGTTCTTCCCGCTCACCGATGAGGAGGCGCGCGCCGTCGCCCTGAGGCTGCGATGAACCGCGCCCGGATGGCGCACATCCCCTCGCGTCCGACCTGGCGCTGCCGGGCGTGCGGAATCGCCTGGCCCTGCTCCCCGGCGAAGCTGCGGCTCCTCACCGAGTACCGCGATGCCCGCCCGGGTCTACTGATCTACCTGGCGACCCTTGCCGCCGAGGCGGCCGAGCAGCTCCCCGGCGCGGACGACGGCGTTGCGCCGGCCGGCCTGTACGACCGCTTCATCGGCTGGGCGCGTTCGCGCGGTTGACCAATCGGCGTGGCCTGCGCGGAGGCGGGGCGGACGGGTCCCCCGTCCGCCCCGCCGGGCACCCGTCCGGCCTGGCTGTCCGCAAACCAGGAGGCCCGCATGCCTTCAAGCGGTATGCCTCTGTGGCATGAATATGCCTCAGCGGCATATCGCTCGTGAGTAACCTCCAACCTGATCCGTCGGCTGGAGGGCCGGCGCAACGACAGACATCGGTCAGCAAGGCCAGCGGCAAGCTGGCGGTCTCGCTCCGGGGCCCGGGGCCGGGGGCCTCGGGCCGGGGGCGAGGGCAGGGGATCGGGGGCCGGGGGCCGGCGGATCGCTCGATGGAGCGCCGGCCCCCGCCGCGCAGGTGGTTCAGCGACGCCACTTCTGGTTCGCGCCGCCGGTGCAGTCCCAGATCTGCAGCCGGGTGCCGTCGGCGGAGCTGACCCCGGTGGCATCCAGGCACTTGTTGGACTGCGGGTTCACGATGTCGCCGGCGGACGTGAAGGTCCACCGCTGGGCGCCGGTGCCGTTGCAGTCGTAGAGCTGCACCTTCGCGCCGTTGGCGGTCGATCCGCCGGCCACGTCCATGCACTTGCCGAGCGCCCGCACCGAGCCGTCGGAGTTCCACGTCCACCGCTGGGCGGCGGTGCCGTTGCAGGTCCAGAGCTGCACGGCGGTGCCGTTGGCGGTGCTCGCGGAGGCGACGTCGACGCACTTGTTGCCGTACCCGGTGATCGGGCCGCCGGTGCCCCCGCCGCTGCCGCTGTCCCAGGCCTGGACCCGGACGTAGTCGATCGTCATGGTCTGCGGGAACGTGGTGCTGCCGTCGGGCGAGCCGGGCCAGTTGCCACCGACCGCGACGTTCATGATCATGAAGAACGGGTGGTCGAAGACCCACCGGTTGCTGCCCGCGTCGGCCGGGGTCTTGCGGGAGTACGCCACCCCGTCGAGATACCAGGTGATGGAGTCGGGCGCCCAGTCGACGGTGTAGGTGTGGAAGGCGTCGGCGAGGGCCTGGCCGTTCGGCAGCGAGGTGGAACCGCCGAGGCCGTTGCCGCCGGAGTAGCCGGGGCCGTGCAGCGTGCCGTACACGGTGGACGGCTGGTTGCCGACGTTCTCCATGATGTCGATCTCACCGCTGTTGGGCCACGGGTTGGTGGCGATGTCGCTGCCGAGCATCCAGAACGCCGGCCAGAGCCCCTGCCCGCGCGGGATCTTGATGCGCGCCTCGAACCGGCCGTACGCCTGGGCGAAGGTGCCGTTGGTGAGCAGCCGGGCCGAGGTGTACTGGCAGCTGCCGTACCAGCAGTTGTAGCCGTTCGGATTCTCCTTGCGGGCGGTGATCACCAGGTTGCCGTTGCCGTCGAGCGCGGCGTTGCGGGTGCTGTTGGTGTAGTACTCCAGCTCGTTGTTGCCCCAACCGCCGCCGCCGATGTCATAGCGCCACTTGCTCGCGTCGGGTGCGGCGCCGGCGGCGCCGTTGAAGTCGTCGGACCAGGTCACGGCCCCGGGTCCGGCGAGGGCCGGACTGCCGGTGGTGGCGGTGAGCGCGACCGTCAGGCCCACGCTCGCCAGGGCCACGGCGGCGATGGTGCGGATGCTGCGCACGGATGCCTCCCTGCGGTTGTGGCGTTCCCGTCCGGCCGCGGGACGGCCGCCCGAACGGTAAACAAACCATAAAGATAGACTTCGATGAAGCTATGAACGAAGTCGACGGCTGTCAAGAGAGCGCTTCCTCGGCGGCGGGAACGACTCCGGAACCCGCCGGTAATATTGACGTCACGCGATGCCGTTCGGAAGGATCCGGTAGCGGGACGAGGGGCGGCACCGGACCGACGGGGTACCGGGCGACCGGTCCCGTGGGGAGGCACCAGATGAGACTGCCCAGGTACGCCACGCTCGCCGGGGTCGGCGTGCTGGCGTTGGCCCTGCTCCCGGCCCCACCCGCGGCCGCGGCCGACGCCCAGACCGTCACCGTCAGCACCGGCCGGTCGGTGTACTTGGCGGCCGAGGGCAGCCGGGCACCGGTGGACCTGGCGGTGTCCACCTCCGACGGACGGCCCCTCGGCGCGGCCGTCACCGTGCGCTGGACCGCCGGGGGCGGCACCGCCACCGCCGGCGCCGACTTCACCGCCGACTCCGGCGCGGTCACCTTCCCCGCCGGCAGCCCCTCCGGGGCCACCCGCTCGCTCGCCGTCACCGTGCGCGCCGACGGCATCCCGGAAACCGCCGAGACCGTGCCGGTCACCCTCACCGCCGCCGGGGCCACCGTCGCGGCCCGGCCCACCGTGGTGGTCGACGCGCACGGCCTGCCGTACCTGGACCGCCGGCTGCCGGTGTCGCGGCGGGTCGCCGACCTGCTCGGCCGGATGACGCTGGCCGAGAAGGTCGGCCAGATGACCCAGGCCGAGCGGGCCGCCGTCGCCGACGACCCCACCGCGGTCGCGCGCTGGCAGCTCGGCTCCGTCCTCTCCGGCGGCGGTTCGACCCCGGCCACCAACACCCCGGCCGCCTGGGTCGAGATGGTCAACGGGCTCCAGGCCCAGGCGCTGAGCACCCGGCTGCAGATCCCGTTGATCTACGGCATCGACGCCGTGCACGGCCACGGCAACGTCTACGGCGCGACGATCTTCCCGCACAACGTCGGCCTCGGCGCCACCCGCGACCCGGCGCTGGTCGAGCGGATCGGGCACGCCACCGCCGCCGAGGTGCGCGCCACCGGCATCCCGTGGAACTTCGCGCCCTGCCTCTGCGTGTCCCGCGACGAGCGGTGGGGCCGCAGCTACGAGAGCTTCGGCGAGGACCCGGCCCTGGTGGTGTCGATGGAGAGCGTCATCGACGGCCTGCAGGGCCGCCGGTCCGGGCAGCTCGACGACGCCGACCGGGTGCTCGCCACCGCCAAGCACTTCGCCGGTGACGGCGACACCGACTACGACGAGGCCACCGCCGCCGCCAACGAGGGCAAGCCGTGGTGGGAGCAGAAGTACCCGATCGACCAGGGCGTCACCGTCACCGACCGGGCCCGCTTCGCCCGGATCGACCTGGCGCCGTACGGGCCGGCGGTGCGCCGCCACGACGTGGGCAGCGCGATGCCCTCCTTCTCCAGCGTGGACTGGACCTCCGACGGGCTCGGCAACCCGATCAAGATGCACGCCAACCCGGACCTGATCACCGGCGAACTCAAGGGCCGGCTGGGCTTCGACGGCTTCGTCATCACCGACTGGGAGGGCATCCACCAGATCCCCGACCCGGCCGAGCCGACCAACAGCGGGCTGACCGCCTACAAGGTACGGGTCGGGGTGAACGCCGGCAGCGACATGTTCATGGAGCCCAACACCGCCGAGCAGTTCGAGCAGCTGCTGCTGGCCGAGGTCGGCGCCGGCCGGGTCGGCATGGCGCGGATCGACGACGCGGTGCGCCGGATCCTCACCAAGAAGTTCGAGCTGGGCCTCTTCGAGAATCCGTACGCCTCGGCGGCCAACGTCGACCAGGTGGGCAGCGCGGCGCACCGGGCGCTCGGCCGGGAGGCCGTGGCCAAGTCGCAGGTGCTGCTGAAGAACAGCGGGCGGGCCCTGCCGCTGCGCCCCGACGCGTCGATCTACCTGGCCGGCCGTAACGCCGACGACCTGGGCAACCAGGCCGGCGGCTGGACGATCACCTGGCAGGGCGTCTCCGGCCCGGACGCGATCCCCGGCACCTCGATCCTGGACGGCATCCGCCAGGTCGCACCGGGCGCCCGGGTCACCTACAGCGCGGACGCCTCCGCCCCGACCGGCGACGCCCAGGTGGGCGTGGTGGTGGTCGGCGAGACCCCGTACGCGGAGGGCTACGGCGACGTCGGGGGCCCGGAGTGCGGCTGGTGCAGCGTGCCGCAGCAGGAGGAGAAGTCACTGCGGCTGCAACCGGCCGACCGGGCGGTCGTCGACAAGGTCTGCGCGGCGCTGCCCACCTGTGTGGTGCTGGTCGTCTCCGGCCGGCCGCAGGTGCTCACCGACCAGCTCGCCGAGATCGACGCGCTGGTCGCCTCCTGGCTGCCGGGCAGCGAGGGCGCGGGCGTGGCCGACGTGCTCTTCGGCCGCCGCCCGTTCACCGGCCGGCTGCCGGTGAGCTGGCCGCGCGCCGAGGAGCAGGTGCCGATCAACGTCGGTGACGCCGACTACCGGCCGCTGTACCCGTTCGGCTGGGGCTTGCGTACCGACCGGGGCCGGGACCGGCTCGCGGCGCTCGCCGCCGACCGGCCCCAGCTGGGCGCGGCCCTCGCGCCGGCCGCCTGGCACGCCGACGGCTCGCTGCGCGACGCGCCGCGGATCCTGGACCGCCTGGGCGGGCAGCTGCGCGCCGACCGCGGGAACGCCGCACTGGTCGACGCGGTCCTCGCGGTGGCCCGCGATGCCGCCCAGGACGCGGTGGTCCGGGGCGACGCGCCGGAGAACTGGGCCGCCCTGCTCGCCGACGCCGAGCACGCCCAGCTCAGCGGCGACCCGGTCCGGGCGTTCACCCTGCTCGTCCGCGTCGCGCGCTGACCCCCGCCGGTCGGTCTCCCCGGTTCCCACCCTGATCGGGGAGACCGACCGGCGGCCCGGTCGAGCGTCACTGCGCGGCGGGCGCCGGTGTCCGCTCGGGGCGTTGGCCCTCGGGCGCGGGCCGGCGCATGTCCCGCCACGGCCCGCCGAGCAGCGGGGTGAGCACCACCAGCAGGTAGCCGGCGCCGATGGCGAGCAGCGGCCCGGTGGTGCCGAACCGTTCGGCGGCCACGCCGGCCCCGAGCGCGCCCAGCGGCATGGCCGCCCAGGCGCCCGCGCCGACCACCCCGAAGACCCGGGCCCGCATGTGCGCGGGGATCCGTTCGAGTTTCACCGCGCCGATCAGCGGGTTGATCGCGCCGGCGGCGAGGCCGGCCAGCGCGAAGACGGCCATCACCACCGGCAGCGGCGGGGCCGCGGCCAGCGCCCAGAACGGCGGCGCGCCGGCCACCGCGAACGCGGTGACGAAGGTGGCCCGCCGGGGCAGCCGGTGCCCCACCGCGCTGAACAGCAGCGAGCCGACCAGGGCGCCGCCGCCCATCGCGCCGACCAGCAGGCCGAACGCGCTCGCCCCGCCCAGCTCCCGGGTGGCCACCACCGGCAGCAGCACGTTGCTCTTGGCCGCGTCGAAGAGGTTGGTGACCAGGATCAGCAGCACCACGGCGCGCACCAGCGGCTCGCGGAGCAGGAAGCGCAGCCCGGTGGCGAAGTCCCGCCAGTAGCCGCCCGATCCGGCCTCCGCTGCGGCGTCGGCTTGCAGGCTCCGCGGCACCAGGATCGCCACCATCAGCGCGGACACCGCGAAGGTCGCCGCGTCCACGGCCAGCACCGGCAGCGCGCCCAGCAGGCTGACCAGCAGGCCGGCCACCGGCGCGCCGATCAGCCGGGCGCCGCGTTCGGTGGCCTCGAACCAGCCGACCGCCCGCTCGATCGGCACCCCGGCCGCGGTCGCCGCCTCGGGCAGCAGCGCGTTTCGGGCCGTCTGGCCCGGGGTGTCGAGCAGGCCGCTGACGAAGACCAGGCCGAGCAGGGCGGGGAACGGCAGGCCGACCGTGGCGTGCAGCAGCGGTACGGCGGCGACCGTGACGCCGGAGACCAGATCGGCCAGCACGCTGGCCCGGCGGTAGCCGATCCGGTCGACGAGCACGCCGCCGAACGCGCCGCCGAGCACGACCGGGGCGGTGGCGAAGGCGCCGGTGAGCCCGGTTGCCGCGGCGGACCCCGTCTCGGCCAGCACGTAGAGCGGCAGCGCGATCAGGGTCAGCATGTTGCCGGTCAGCGAGACCACGTGCGCGCCGAGCAGCCCGGCCAGGGGGGCGCGGCGCGGTGCGGCCGCCGTCATCGCGGGTCCCGGAAGGCGTGGTAGATCAGGGTGACGGTGCGGGCGTCGGGCCGGTCGGCGTCGCTGCGGGCGTGCCAGCGCGCGGCCAGCGCCTCCAGATCCGCCCGCAGCTCGACCAGTTCCTTGCTGGTCAGGTGCAGCCAGGAATCGCTGTTGGCCGTGCCGCGTACCCACGCCGGGTCGAGCGTGGCCTCGGCGTCGAGGTAGCTGCGCAGCCGCTCGACGTACCGGTCCAGGACGGCGCGGCGCAGCAGGTCGGAGGCGGCCTTGCGCTCCGGGTCGGCGAGCATCTCGACCAGTTCCAGGTTGGTGCGGGCGTGCGCCGCCCGCCACCAGCGTTCCCGGCGGTTGCGGGCCAGCTCGGGCGCCTCCCGCACGAACCCGTGCTCGGCCAGTTTGCCCAGGTGGTAGCTCACCGAGCCGACCGCCTCGTCGACGATCTCGCTGAGCGTCCCGACCGTCTGCGGGCCGCGCAGCCGCAGCTCGCCGAGCAGGCGCAGGCGGGTGGGGTGGGCGAGGGCCCGCATGGCGCGGGGGTCGCTCAGCCGCAGGATGGGCTCTTCTTCGGTCACTGCCTCAGCCTAGAAGAACAAGAAAGCATGTACAAGAAGTCTTGTGGAACGAATGACGGCCCGCCCGGCCGGTCCCGGAAAGGCGGCAGGCCCCGCCGCGAGTGCGACGGGGCCTGCCGGTGGGGGAGGGCGGTCAGCTGTTGAGGTGGGCCAGCACGGCGGTGGCCATCCCCTGCTCGCCCCGGGCGTTCGGGTGGAACGGGGCGGCCGAGTTCTCCGGGATCAGGCCCTCCACCCAGCGGGTGCCGCTGCTCTTGCAGGCGTCGTGGCCGATCGACGGGGTGTAGACGTCGGCGTAGCTGGCGTTGTTCGCGGCGGCGGTGCTGGCCAGCATGGTGTTCAGCGCCTTCTCGACGCCGCGCAGGTAGGGCACGTCCTGGTAGGCGATCGGGACCAGCGGCCAGCAGCCGTAACCGCTGTCCGGCACGATCGCCGGGTACCCGATCACGACGATCCGCGCGCCGGGAGCGGCCGCCCGGACCGCCCGCAGCACGGTGGTCACCTTCGGTGCGGCCGCGTTGATCCTGGCCCGCAGCTGGTCGGTGCCGCCGGCGGTGTACGTGTTCTTGCACGGCGAGCCGAACGGGCTGTCCAGGCTGGCCTGCGCGCAGTCGCTGATGATGCTGGAGAAGCCGATGTCGTTGCCGCCGATCTGCACGGTCACCAGCGCGGTGCTCGAGGTCACCGCGTTCAGCTGGGGCGGCACCGAGATGCCCAGCTGACCGCTGCCGCCGTTGAGGATGTCGTTGGTGGTGGCCCCGGAGCAGCTGACGTCGGCGAAGGACGCCGAGCCGGCCGACGCGGCGACCAGGGACGGGTAGTTGCGGTTGGACCGGAGGCAGTTGAGGTCGACCTGGGTGGGGACGAGCGGGCCGGCGGTGTACGAGTCGCCCAGCGCGACGTAGCGCCCGGCGGGCACGGCGGCGTTGGCGGGGGTGACGGAGGCGAGCAGCACGCCGGCGACGACGGCGGCGAGCGCGCCCAGCCGGCTGGCCGCCCGGGGGAACGGCAGGCGAGGACGGATCATGGTGGGCTCCCAGGGTGGTGGATCATGGGTGCGCCGATTCTGTCCGTGTTGACGCCGTCCGTCAATATTTACCTTCGTCTTTGTCTCGGGCGGCAAGAACCTGCGTTTCGATCGGCGCCCGGCCGGTCAGCGGCCGGTGCCGGCCCGGCCCTTGAGGCGGCGGCCCAGCTCCCGGGCGATCTCCCGGTTGGCGTCCCGCTCGGCGAGCGCCTGCCGCTTGTCGTACGACTTCTTGCCCTTCGCCAGGCCCAGCTCGACCTTGGCCCAGCCGTTGGCGAAGTACATCGACAGCGGCACCAGGGTGATCCCGCCGTCGCGCAGCTTCTCCAGGATCCGGGCGATCTCCACCCGGTTCAGCAGCAGCTTGCGGGTCCGCCGGGGCGCGTGGTTGGTCCAGGTGCCGTAGCCGTACTCGGCGATGTGCAGGCCGTACAGCATGATCTCGCCGTCGCGCTCCTGGGCGAACGCGTCGACCAGCGACACCCGTCCCTCGCGCAGCGACTTCACCTCGGTGCCGGCCAGCACGATCCCCGCCTCGTAGGTCTTGAGGATCGTGTAGTCGTGCCGCGCCTTCTTGTTGCTGGCGATGACCTTGCGCCCGTTCTCCCTGGCCACGCCCTGCCTCCTCGTCCGCCGCGCCGAGGGCAGGATATCCGGGCGCCGGCCCCGGCCGTCCCGCGGTCGCCGCCGCCCCGGGCCGGGCCGGCGGGTCTGCCCGGGGCGGCGGGGCGGCGGCTCAGCAGGCCGGCGGGGCGGCGGCTCAGCAGGCCGGCGGGGCGGCGGCTCAGCGGGCCGCCATCCGGTCCGGCACCCGCCCGTCCGGTGGATCGGCCGGCCGCGGCCGGCCGGCCCCACCCGGCGGCCGCTGCCCGGCCCACCCGGTGGTGATCAGCAGAAGGGCGGCCGCGTAGCTGGCCATCACCAGCAGGCCACGGCCCGCGAAGTCGACCCCGGCCGCGCCGAGCCCGATGAGCAGGTCGGAGCCGAGGAAGAGCGCGCCGCCCAGCCCGGTCCGCCGGGACACCCCGGTCGCGGCCGCGGCCATCGCCGACAGCGCCAGGCTGTAGCCGAGCACCGGCAGCCGCAACGGCCCGAGCGCGCCCCAGAGCAGCGCGTTCGCCGCCGCCCAGGCGAGCAGGTAGCCGAGCACCGCGGCCACCGGCGGGCGGCGGTGGCGTAGGAACGCGGTGAGGAAGCCGAGCTGGGTGAGCAGGAAGCAGCCCATGCCGGCCAGGAACGCGGTCCGGCCCGGCAGCAGCAGCGCGACGTCCCCGGCGGTGGCCGCGACCAGGCCGACCGCGACCCCGTCGAACCGCCGCCGGACCGACCAGAGGTAGGCCAGCAGCAGCGGCGCCAGCAGCGGCTTGGCCAGCCACTGGGTCAGCGTGGAGTCGGTGGCGACGCCGATCAGCTCGACCACGGCGACGACCCCGAACAGGCGGAGCCCGTGGCGGCTCACCGGGAGGGCTGCCAGCCGGGCCGGCCGAACACGTAGCCGACCCGCTCCCGCCAGGACCGGGCGGACCGGGCGTCGGCCCAGACCGCGGCGAACTCGTGGGTGGCCACCCGCAGCGGGTTGTAGGTGGCGATGTTCTTGGTCAGGCCGTACCGGACGGGCGCCCGCTCGGGGGCGAAGCTGCCGAAGAGCCGGTCCCAGACGATGAGGATGCCGCCGTAGTTGCGGTCCAGGTATTCGGTGTTCGAGGCGTGGTGCACCCGGTGGTGCGACGGGGTGTTGAAGATCAGCTCGATCGGCCGGGGCAGCACGGTGACCCGCTCGGTGTGCAGGAAGAACTGGTAGAGCAGGCTGATCGACTGCTGCAGGAAGATCATCCACGGTGGAATGCCGAGCAGGGCCAGGGGCAGCCAGAACGGCAGCGAGGTCATCGGCGTCCAGCTCTGCCGCAGCGCCGTGGAGAAGTTGTAGTAGACGCTGGAGTGGTGCACCACGTGGCTGGCCCAGAGCACCCGCACCTCGTGGTGCAGCCGGTGGAACCAGTAGTAGGCCAGGTCGTCGGCGAAGAAGAGCAGCACCCAGACCCACCAGTCACCGGGGGAGAGCCGCACCGGGGCGATCGTCCAGAGCGCCGCGTACAGCCCGACGGTGGCCAGCTTCCAGGGGAAGCCGATGAGCTGGCTGCCCAGTCCCATGGAGAGGCTGGTGGCGGTGTCGCGTACCTCGTAGCCGCGTTCCTCGTCGTCGGGCAGGAACCGGTAGGACACCGCCTCGAGGACGATGAACAGCAGGAACGCCGGGATGGCGTAGAGCACGGCGGGGATCATGCTCGGGCCTCCTCCTGGGGAGCGGGGGTGGGGGTGGGGGTGGTGACCGGGGCGGTCAGCAGCGCCCGGGCGTGCCGGGCGGCGGCCGTGCCCTGGCCGGCCGCGATTGCGGCGGCGAGCCGGCGGTGGCCGGCGACGTCGAGCAGTTCGGCGGCGCGCGCGTCCGGCGGGACGTCGCCGACGGCGAGGGTGCCGGCGATCAGGCTGTTGAACGCCAGCAGGTAGGCGGTGTTGCCGCTGCCGCGCACCACCAGCCGCCAGATGTCGATGTTGGCCTCGTGCATCCGGTCGAGGTCGGGGGCGAGGGCGCCGTACTCCTCGGCGGCGGTGACCAGCGCGGCGGTGACGGCCCGGTCGCCGCGCTCCGCGCAGAGCCGGGCCGCGTCGATCCCGACGCAGGCCCGCATCTCCAGCATGTCGCGCAGCAGCGTCTCCACCGGGAGTACGTCGCCGGAGCGGGCCAGCGACAGGGCCAGGTCCAACCCGGCGTGGATCCGCCAGTCCAGCACCCGGGTCGCCCCGCCCTGGCTGACCCGCACCAGGCCGAGCTGCTGCAACCGGCGCAGCGCCTCCCGGACGGCGTGCCGGTTGACCTCGAACGCGGCGGCCAGCTCGCGCTCGCCGGGCAGCGTCTCCGCCGGCCGGTAGCGGCCGCTGACGATGGCGTCGCGGAGCTGGCCGAAGACGTGGTCGGAGACCGAGGCGCGGGGCGCGGGGGCGAAGGCCATGGCCAGCAGTGTGGTGCCGAACACATCAACCCGTCAACTGGTTGGACCAGTCGGATTTCCGCGGGGGGCAGCGACGTCGGAGAATGACCCGGTGAGCGACATCGCCCTCTACCACCCGTACGTGCGGTTCCAGGACGAGGCGTGGCTCAAGGGCGCCGTCCTCTACTGGCCGAAGATCGCCCGGCTGCTGCCGTACAGCCTGCCGGCGCCGCCGGACTCCGCCACCGTCCTCGAACTGCGGGCGGCGCTCGACTGCATCGTGGACGTGCCGATCTGGCCGGGGGACCGGCACGGCTCGCTGGCGCCGGTCGACGAGCTGTTCTACGGCTTCCTCGACCGGCACCTGGCCGAGCTGCGTCCCCGGTACGGCGTCCAGCGGCTCGGCATCGACCCGATGCTCGACAACCGGCCCGGCCGGGGCGGACAGGTGCCACGCGATCCCCGCCTCACCGCGGTGCACCCGGACAAGATGTCCTGGCGGCTGGCGGACCGGCTCGCCGACGAGGGCCTGCTGTGCCGGCTCGATCGGCTGCTCCCCGACGGCCGCCGGGTGCGCACCGGCGATCTGGCGCTGCACCGCGACCTCGGCACCCTCTACCTCGCGGTGCTCGCCGACACGGTGGCCCGGGCCAACCGGATGGCGACCGTCACCGACCGGCCGGTGACCCTGGCGACCAGCGGCGGCTGGACCATCGAGTCGATGGCCGCCGCCCTGCTGGCGGACGCCGTGCCGGCCTCGCCGGCCCACCCCGAACCGGCCCAGGCGTTCGCGGTCCTGGCGCTCTCCGTCGCGGTGCCCGGCGGGCTGGCCGACGTCCCGGTCCGACGGATCGTCGAGGCCCGGCGGCACCTGCACCCGGAGCTGCTCGCCTACCGTGCCTACCTGGACTCGCTGGCGCCCGTCCTGGCCGACCTGGCCACGGTGCCGGATCCGGCGGTCCGGGCCGCCCACCTCGAGACGATGGTCGAACGCGAGATCGGCGACCGGCTCGACGCCACCCGCAGGCAGCTGACCAAGCTCGGCTTCGAGCCGGCCCGGGCGCTGCTCACCACCCAGACGCTGGTCCCGCCCGCGGCGCTCGCCCTGCTCGGCGGCGCGCTGGAGCTGCCGCCGGTGATGACCGGCTCGGGGGCGGTGGCGGTCGGGGTCCTCGGCGCCACCGCGGGCATGCTGGGCGGCCGTGACCAGGTCCGCCGGAACCACCCGACCGGCTATCTGCTGGGGCTGCGCCGGGAACTCGGGGCGGGCGACGCCGTCGCGGCCGTCCGGGCGGCCTACCGTCGGGCGACCGGACAGCGGTAGGCGATCGGGACCGGGCGGTCGGTGCCGCCACGGTCACGCCTCGTATCCTTCATGCCGGAAGCCCGCGAAGTGGAAGGAGCCGGTGTGAGCGACCGCGTCGAGACGTTGGAGTTTCAGGCCGAGGCCCGTCAGCTGCTCCAGCTGATGGTGCACTCGATCTACTCGAACAAGGACGTCTTCCTGCGCGAACTGATCTCGAACGCCTCCGACGCGCTGGACAAGCTGCGCCTGGAGTCGCTGGTGGACAAGGACCTCCAGGTCGACACCGCCGACCTGCACATCGAGATCGAGGTCGACAAGGAGGCCCGCACGCTCACCGTGCGGGACAACGGCATCGGCATGTCCCGCGACGAGGTGGTCGGCCTGATCGGCACGATCGCCAAGTCCGGCACCGCGGAGCTGCTGGCCAGGCTGCGCGAGGCCAAGGACGCGGCGGCCTCCCAGGAGCTGATCGGCCAGTTCGGCGTCGGCTTCTACGCGACGTTCATGGTGGCCGACCGGGTCACCCTGCTCACCCGGCGGGCCGGGCAGGCCGGTGGCACCCGGTGGGAGTCCGCCGGCGAGGGGACCTACTCGGTCGAGGCCGTCGACGACGCGCCGCAGGGCACCTCGGTCACCCTGCACCTCAAGCCCGTCGACACCGAGGACAACCTGCACGACTACACCGCCGAGTGGACCATCCGGGAGATCGTCAAGCGCTACTCGGACTTCATCGCCTGGCCGATCCGGATGACCGTCGACAAGCCGGGCGAGGACGGCGCGACCACCCGCGAGGAGCAGACGCTCAACTCGATGAAGGCGCTCTGGGCCCGCTCCCGGGACGAGGTCGACGAGGCCGAGTACAAGGAGTTCTACCGGCACGTCGCACACGACTGGGCCGACCCGCTCGAGACCATCCACATGCGCGGCGAGGGCACCTTCGAGTACGAGGCGTTGCTCTTCCTGCCCTCGCACGCCCCGCTCGACCTGTTCGCCCCGCAGGGCCGCCGCGGCGTGCAGCTCTACGTCAAGCGCGTGTTCATCATGGACGACTGCGACGCGCTGATGCCCAACTACCTGCGCTTCGTCAAGGGCGTGGTGGACGCGCACGACCTGTCGCTGAACATCTCCCGGGAGATCCTCCAGCAGGACCGGCAGATCCGCGCGGTGCGCCGCCGGCTGGTCAAGAAGGTGCTCGCCACCCTCAAGGACCTCCCCGCCGAGTCGTACCGCACCTTCTGGACCGAGTTCGGCGCGGCGGTGAAGGAGGGTCTGCTGGAGGACCCGGACAACACCGAGGCGCTGCTCGACCTGGTCCGGGCGGCGTCCACCCACGATCCGGCCGAGCTGACCACGCTGCGCGACTACGTCGGGCGGATGAAGGACGGCCAGACCGAGATCTACTACGCCACCGGGGAGAACCGGGCCACCATCGAGAACTCCCCGCACCTGGAGGCGTTCCGCGCCAAGGGCTACGAGGTGCTGATCCTCACCGACCCGGTCGACGAGGTCTGGGTCGAGCGGGTCGGCGCGTACGACGGGAAGACCCTGCGTTCGGTCGCCAAGGGCCAGGTCGACCTGGAGACCGAGGAGGAGAAGGAGAAGGCCGAGGCCGAGCGGCAGGAGTACGCCGACCTGCTCGGCTGGATGAGCGGCGCGCTGGCCGACAGCGTCAAGGAGGTCCGGCTCTCCACCCGGCTCACCACCTCGCCGGCCTGCGTGGTCGGCGACGCGCACGACATGACCCCGACGCTGGAGAAGATGTACCGGGCGATGGGGCAGGAGGTGCCCCGGGTCAAGCGGATCCTGGAGCTCAACCCGACCCACCCGCTGGTCACCGGGCTGCGCAAGGCCCACGAGCAGGGCGCCGACAGCACCGCGCTGACCGAGACCGCCGAGCTGCTGTACGGCATGGCGCTGCTCGCCGAGGGCGGGGAGCTGGCCGATCCGGCCCGGTTCACCCGGATCCTCGCCGACCGGCTCGCCCGCAGCCTGTAGCTCCGCCGGCTCGCGGCGACTCGGAGCCGGCCCGGCGTCTCGCCGGGCCGGCTCGGCCGTCGGGTCAGGCGCCGGGTCGGCCCGGCCGTCGGGTCAGGCGCCGGGTCGGCTCGGCCGTCGGGTCGGGTCCGTCGCGGGTCAGGCGCCGCGCCGGGGCAGCCACTGGACGAGGACCGCCACCGCGACGCTCAGCGCCACCAGGACCCCGAGGCTCAGCGCGAACGCGTGCGGGAAGGGGCCGGTCCGGAGCGCGTGATAGAACACGCTGCCGATCAGGGCCACGCCCACCGCGTTGCCGGCCTGCTGCGCCGTGGACAGCACCCCGGAGGCGGCCGCCGCGTGCCGGGCCGCCACGCCGGCCAGCACGATCGACGGCAGCGGCGCCACCACGAAGCCCATCCCCGCACCGGCCACCGTCAGCCCCGGCACCAGCCAGCCGGTCGGCTCCTGCGCGGCGAGCGCCAGCAGGCCGTACCCGGCGGCGACCACCAGCGTGCCGACGGTGAGTGTCTGGCGGCCCAGCCGGGCGGCGATCCGCCCGGACAGCACCGACGTGACCAGGTACCCGAGGCCGAGCGGCGCGAAGAGCAGCCCGGACGCGAGCGCCGACAGGCCGCGCCCGTCCTGCAGGTACACCGCCAGCACCAGGAAGAACGACGCCATGGTGAGCTGGAAGGCGAGGCTGACCAGCACCCCCACCGTGTACGAGCGGGCGGCGAACAGGTGCGGGTGCACCAGCGGCGCGCCGCCCCGCGCCGCCAGCCGGCGCTGGTGCCAGGCGAACGCGGCGAGCGGCGGCAGCGCCGCCAGGCACCAGCCGGCCGGCGCGGCGGCCACCAGCGGGTACACGATGGCGACCAGGCCGACCGTGACCAGGACCGTGCCGACCAGATCCAGGCCGGCGCCGGTCGCCGACCGTGACTCGGGCACCAGGCGCCGGCTGGCCGCCATCGCCGCCAGGCCGACCGGCACGTTGATCAGGAAGATGCTGCGCCAGCCCAGGCCGGCGAGGTCCGCGCGGATCAGCAGCCCGCCGACGAGCTGCCCGAACACCGCGCCCAGCCCGACCGCCACCCCGTAGGCGCTGAACGCGCGGACCCGCCGGGCGCCGGTGTAGACGGTGTTGATGATGGCCAGCACCTGCGGCATCAGCAGCGCCGCGGCGGCACCCTGCAGGACCCGGCCGCCGACCAGCACCGCCGCGCTGGGCGCCAGCCCGCACGCCGCCGAGGCGAGCGTGAACAGGCCGAGGCCCGACGCGTACAGCCGGCGCCGGCCGTACAGGTCACCCAGCCGGCCACCGGTGATCAGGCCCGCGGCCAGCGCCAGCCCGAAACCGGCGACCACCCACTGCACGGCCGACGGCCCGGCCCGCAGGTCCACCTGGATGGACGGGATCGCCACGTTGACGATGAAGAAGTCCAGCAGCGTGACGAACGTGCCGGTCAGCAGGACCAGCAGGGCGCCCCAGCCGGTCTCGGCCCGCGGCGGCGTGACCGCCGGCGCGGTGACGGTGCTCATGGCTCGTGCCTCCAGGTGCTCAGGCGGGGATCTTGTCGAGGAAGCCGTGCACCGCGGCGATCCGGCCGTCCCCGGTGAGCACCGCGACGTCGAAGCCGACGACCAGCGGCTCGGCACCGGGCGCGCCGAGGGTCCAGGTGAAGCGGGCGATGTCGTGGTGCGCGTCCACCGGGCCGAGATCGAACCGCAGCCCGGGGAACTGCCCCTGGACGGCGGCGATGGTCGCGTCGATCGCGTCGCGGCCCTCGGCGACCGCCAGCGGGTCGGTGTACCGGCCCTGCTCGGCCCAGACCTCGTCGATCAGCGCCCGCCGCGCGGCCGGGTCCGTCTCGTTCCAGCACTCCAGGTACCGGTGAATGACCTTCATGGCGTTCCTCCATCTCGTTGCCGATGCGGGAAACGCTATGCAGCGGGGGCGGGCGCGGAATCCGTCACGCATCAGTACTTCCGTCGGTGGAGGTCGGTAACGTCTCGGCCATGCTGTACGGGCGGGACGCCGAGCTGGCGGCGGTGGGCGCGCTGCTGGACACCGTGCGCTCCGGCGGCAGCGGCGCCCTGGTGCTGCGCGGCGAGCCGGGCATCGGCAAGACCGCGCTGCTCGAGCACGCCGACACCGCCGGCCTGCGCGTGCTGCGCGGCGCCGGCGTGGAGTCGGAGGCCGAGCTGCCCTTCGCCGGCCTGCACCTGCTGCTGCATCCGGTGCTCGACCGGCTCGACGCCGTACCGGCGGTGCAGGCCGAGGCGTTGCGCGGCGCGTTGGGGCTGGCCGTGGCCGGCGGGGCGGACCGGTTCCTGGTCGGCCTCGCGGTGCTGTCGCTCCTCTCCGAGCTGGCCGACACCGGCCCGGTGCTGGCCGTCGTGGACGACGCCCAGTGGCTGGACCGGGCCTCCGCCGACGCCCTGCTGTTCGCGGCGCGGCGGCTCGGCGCCGAGCCGGTCGGCGTGCTCTTCGCCGCCCGCCCGGACGGCTTTCCGGCGCCCGGCGTGCCGGAGCTTCCGCTGCGCGGGCTGGACCCGTCCGCCGCGGCGGCGCTGCTCGCCGAGCGCGCGGCCGACCTGGACGCCGGCGCGCGGTTCCGGGTGCTGGCCGAGGCGGTCGGCAACCCGCTGGCGCTGATCGAGTTGCCGGCGACGGCCGGACCGGCCGGTGGTGCGCTGCCCGACCGGTTGCGCGAGGCGTTCCACACCCGGGTGCGGACGCTGCCGGATGCCGTCCGCACCGTGCTGGAGGTGCTCGCCGCCGACGACACCGGCGACCTCGGGGTGCTGCTGCCCGCCGCCGGCAAGCTGGGCGCCGGCAGCGCCGAGCTGGACGCCGCGGTCCGGGCCGGGCTGGTGACCGCGCATGACACCGTGTCGTTCCGGCACCCCCTGGTCCGGGCCGCCGTGTGGCACGGCACGCCGCCCGGCCGGCGCCTCGCCGTACACGACGCGCTGGCCGCCGCCCTGGACCGGCCGGGTGACGCCGACCGGCGCGCCTGGCACCTGGCGTCGGCGACCACCGGGGCCGACGAGGGGGTCGCCGCCGAGCTGGAACGCACCGCGGCGTGGGCCGGTGAGCGCAGCGGGCACGCCGCCGCGGCCGCCGCGTACGAGCGGGCCGCCCAGCTCTCCGCCGAGCCCGGCGCCCAGCTGCGCCGGCTCACGCTCGCCGCCGAGGCGGCGGCCGAGGCGGGCGACCTGGACCGCTCCGACGCGCTCGCCGCCCGGGCCGAGCGTCCCGGCACCGCCGATCCGGTGCTGGCGGCCCGGCTGACCGCGGTGCGCGCCGCGGCGGACTTCTGGCGCGGCGCGCTGCCGTCGGCGCACGCCCGGCTGCTGCGCGGTGCCGCCCAGGTCGCCGCCGCCGACCGGCACCTGGCGCTGAGTCTGCTGGTGGAGGCGCTGCACGTCGGCTGGTACGCGGGGGAGCGGGAGCTGTCGGAGTCGGTGGCGCGGTTGCGCTCCGTGCTGCTCCCCGACGACCCGCTGACCCCGCTGGCCCGGCTCCTCATCCACGCGGTGACCCCGGTCGTCGGCGGGGTGGACGGCGACGACGCTGTCGACTGGGCGGCGCCCGGTGCGATGATCGGGGCGGCCCGGGCCGCCGAGAGCGAGCCGGGCGCCGCGATCCTGGTGGCCGGGCTCGGGCTGATCCTCGGCCAGGAGGCGGTCACCGTCGAGCTGGCCGAGGAACAGGTGGAGCTGGCGCGCCGGCAGGGCCGCGTGGGCTGGCTCCCGCAGGCGCTGTTCTACCTGGCGTGCGGCTGGCAGTTCGCGGGCCGGCAGGCCGAGGCGGCCGCCGCGGCGGAGGAGGCCCTGGCGATCGCCCGCGACACCGACCAGCGGCAGTGGATCGACCGGCTCGGCGAGCCGCTGGCGTACCTGGCCGCGATCGCCGGGGACGAGGACGGGTGCCGGCGGATCACCGACGAGGCGCTAGCCGGCGTCGCGGGCGGCGACCCGGCCTGGCAGGTGCCCTGGGTGTACGCCGCGCTCGGCCTGCTGGACCTCGGACACGGCCGCGCCGAGTCGGCGCTGACCTGGCTGGCGCCGCTGGCGGAAGGGCGGTCCCGGTTCCACGTCTCGGCCACCCGCAGCACCCCGGACCTGGTCGAGGCCGCGGTGCGGGCCGGCCGGCCGGACGCGGCGGCCGAGGCGTTCGCGCAGTACCGGCGCTGGGCCGCGCACGCCCGGCAGCCGTGGATCGACGCGGTGGTGCTGCGCTGCCAGGCGCTGCTCGACCCGGACGAGACGGCGGGGGAGTCGTACGCGGCGGCGCTGGCCGCGTACCGCCGGCTGAACCGGCCGTTCGACGAGGCCCGCACCGCGCTGTTGTACGGCGAGTGGCTGCGCCGCGGCCGCCGCCGTTCGGAGGCCCGCCCGTACCTGGCCGCCGCGCGGGACACCTTCGACAAGCTGGGCGCGGCGCCGTGGGCGGCGCGGGCCCGCACCGAGCTGGGCGCCGCCGGCACCCCGGCGCCCCGGCCCGCGGGTGGCCCGGCCGCCCGGCTCACCCCGCAGGAGCTGCGGATCGTCTCACTCGCGGCCGCCGGGCTGTCCAACAAGGACATCGCGACGCGGCTGTTCCTGTCCGCCCGGACGGTCGGCTACCACCTGTACAAGGCGTACCCGAAGCTCGGCGTGGTGTCCCGCGCCGAACTGGCCGAGCTGGACCTGAACGCCCCCTGACCGGGCGGTGCGGGACGAAGGGGCCCGTCCGCCACGCCGGGCGTGGCGAAGGGCCCCTTCCTCGCGTCGGTCAGGGCAGGTCGGGGTAGAGGGCGGCGACGCCGCCGGAGAGGCCGGCGAGGACCCGGCGGGCGGTGTCGTCGGCGACGATCTCGTACCGGTCGGACTCGATGCCGTCGACCGCGATCCGGGCGATCTCCGCCGGGTCGGACTTCGGCACGTCGAGCCCGGCCGTCATGTCGGTGTCCATGTAGCCGACGTGCAGGCCGGCGACCCGCACCCCGCGCCCGGCGAGCTGCGCGCGCAGCGCGTTGGTCAGCGCCCACTCGGCCGACTTCGCGGCGCTGTACGCCCCGACGTCGGGCAGGGCGAACCAGGACAGCGCGGAGAGCACGTTCAGCACGGTGCCGCCGCCGTTGGCCGCGATCCGCGGGGCGAACGCCCGGACCATCTCCAGGGTGCCGAAGTAGTGGGTCTCCATCTCCAGGCGGACCTTGGCCGGGTCGGCGTCGAGCAGGTCCGCGCCGGTGCCCGAGCCGGCGTTGTTCACCAGCAGGGTGACGTCGCCGGCCAGCTCGGCGGCGGCCGCCACCGACGCGGGGTCGGTGATGTCCAGCCGGACCGGGGTGACCCCGGGCAGGTCCACGGTGTCGGGGTTGCGGGCGCCGGCGTAGACGGTGGCGCCGCGGGCCAGCAGTTCGGCGGCCAGGTGCCGGCCGAAGCCCCGGTTGGCCCCGGTGACCAGGGCGGTGCGTCCTGCGATCTTCATGTCTGCTCCTGAGGGTGTGGCAGGGATGGGTGGGGCAGGTCGACGGCGGCCGGGCCCGGTGCGCGGGCGGGCCTGGCCTTCATTCGGTGTCCGGAGCGCCGCTCAGCGCCGCCGGGGGCCGGTCCGGGCTCGCCGGCCGGTGAGGGGCTCGCCGGCCGGTCAGGACTCCCCGGCCGGTCCGGGCTCGCGGGCCGGTCCGGGCTCGCGGGCCGGGCCGGCGGGGTGGCCGGCAGCAGGCCGGGTCCGGGCAGCACGGCCACCTCGTCGGCCGGTACGTCGTGTCCGGCGTCGCAGCGCAACCGCACCTGCACGGGAGCGCCGCAGTCGCGGTGGGCGATCCGGATCGACGGCTCGTCGACGGCGTACGTGTCGCCCCACTGCCGCAGCGCGGCGAGCACCGGAAGCAGGTCCCGGCCCTTCGGGGTGAGCAGGTACTCGTCGCGGGTGCGCTGGCCCGGCTGGCGGTAGGGCCGCCGTTCGAGCAGCCCGTCGGCGACGAGCTGCTTGAGCCGGGCGGCGGCCACCGGCTCGCTGACCCCGGCCCGGTGGGCGAAGTCGTCGAAGCGCCGGGTGCCCAGCGACGCCTCCCGCAGCAGCAGCAGCGTGGTCCGGTTGCCGACCACGTCCAGCGCCGCCGCGATCGAGCAGTTGGCGGTGGTCCAGGTGTCACGCCGGGCGAGCAGGTCCGTCATGCCGGCGACGCTACCCGAGCTGACTTAGGAAAACCAAAGCCAGCTACCTCACACCGGGAGAGGGGAATAGCGGCGGGGGAGACCCGCGGCTCAGAGCTGGCCCGCGAAGAAGCCGTACCGGGCGAGCGGCTCGACGATCTCCCGTTCCTCGTACGACAGGTGCGACAGCAGGGTGTCGGTGAGCAGGTCCACCGCCTCCTGCAGCGCGGTGAAGTCACCCGGGTGGTGGATCAACTCCACCAGGGCCCGGTCCACCCCCTCCACCACCTCGTGGATCACCACGTGCTCCTCGGTCAGCCGGTCCAGCACCGGGCCCAGCCCGGCGTCCGCGCGGCGCAGGTGCGGGAAGATCGAGTTGTCCTCGAGGCCGTGGTGCTGGGTCACCACCGTGCAGTACGCGGCGCAGTACGCCCCGAGCGTCCAGTTGTTCTGTCGCATGGTCATCTCGTTCAGCGCGGCCCGGGCCGCACCCGCCGAGACCGCCCCGCGCCGCACCTGTTCCAGCAGGTCACGCACCTGACCCAGCTCCTGCCGCAGGTGGTCGTGCACGTCCACCAGATGCTGGCCGGCCGCCTGCCCGCGCACCGTGTAGCGCTGGCCGGCCGGCGCCGGCGGGGCCGCCGGGCGGGCGCTCTCGTCCCAGAGCCGCCGCGCGCTCAGCCGTACCCCCGGATCGGGGGTGGGGGTGACCGCCAGCGCGGTCGTCTCCCCGGCCGCGACGGCCGCCCGCTCCTGGGTCACCGCCTCGGCGCGGTCGCCCGGCGCGGCCCGCTCGGCACCGACCAGCTCGCGCACGGCGGGCGCCACCTCCTGGCCGAACAGCTGGATCGCACGGGGGTCGTCGCTGCCGAGGATGAACGTGGCGATGCCGTGCTCCAGCGCGAGCCCGGCCAGCTCGTCGACCCACTGCTCGGGCGGTCCGGCCAGAAAACCCGTCGACGAGCGGGCGAAGCTGCCGTTGACGTTGAGCAGCCGGCGTACCGCCGCCGGCTCCCGCCCGGCGGCCTCGGCGCCCTCGTCGATGAGCGCGTTGAGGCCCGGCAACTCCGCCGGCCCCTTCGGCAGGTACGACAGCGACGGCAACCAGCCGTCCGCGGCCCGCCCGACCAGCCGCAGCATCCGGGGCTTGTACGCGCCGACCCAGATCTGCACCGGGTGCGCCGGGGCGGGGCCGCGCTTCGCGCCGACCACCCGGTAGTGCTCACCCTCGACCCGGACCATGCCGCGCCGCTCGGTGTCCCACACCTCGCGGATCACCCGGATCGCCTCGTCCAGGGCGGCCACCGCCTGCCCCGGGCTGAGCCGCCGGCCGCCGGCTGCCTCGATCGCCTCCCAGAACGCCCCGGCGCCCAGCCCCAGCTCGATCCGGCCGTCGGTGAGCAGATCCAGGCTGGCCACGCTGCGGGCCAGCACCACCGGCTGGCGCAGCGGCAGGTTCAGCACGTTGCCGGCCAGCCGGACCCGGCTGGTCGCGGCGGCCACGAACGAGATCAGCGTCCAGGTGTCCAGGAAGCCCGGCTGGTAGGGGTGGTCCTGGAAGGTGACCAGGTCCAGCCCGCTCTGCTCGCAGAGCTTGGCCAGCGCCACCACCTGCTCCGGCCGCCCGGCCCCGGGGGTGAGGAAGCCGCCGAAGTGCAGTTCGTGTCCGTGGTCGGTCATGTCCGTCCCGCCGCCTCGTGCCGATCTTGTGCCAACCCCGCTCACGGTAGTCCGCCGGGGCGCCGGTCCGTCCGCCGGTTCCGGAACCCAAACGGATCGTTCACAGTGAATGGCTGCCGGCATAGGCTGCCGGTGAACGGCCCAGTGTTCCTCCGGAAGGAGCGACCCGTGATCCGTCACCGCCACCGCGCCCGCCCGCTCGCCCTCGCCCTGTTCCTGTGCGCGGTCACCGCGTTGGCCGGGCCGGTGCCGGCCGGCGCCGCCGCCCTGCCGTACCAGGACCCGTCGCTGCCCGTCGCCACCCGCGTCGCCGACCTGCTGTCCCGGATGACGCTCGACGAGAAGATCGGCCAGATGACCCAGGCCGAACGCGGCTCGGTCACCGCCGCCGACCTCACCACCTACCGACTCGGCTCGATCCTCTCCGGCGGCGGCTCGGCGCCCACCCCGAACACCGCCACGGCGTGGGCCGACATGTACGACGGCTTCCAGCGGGGCGCGCTCGCCACGCCGCTGGGCATCCCGATGATCTACGGGGTGGACGCCGTGCACGGCCACAACAACGTGTACGGCGCGACCATCTTCCCGCACAACATCGGGCTCGGGGCCACCCGCGACCCCGCCCTGGTGCAGCAGATCGGCCAGGCCGTCGCCGAGGAGATCGCCGGCACCGGGGTGGACTGGGACTTCGCCCCCTGCCTCTGCGTCGCCCGCAACGATCGGTGGGGCCGCACGTACGAGTCGTTCGGCGAGACCCCGGACCTGCCGTCGAGCCTGTCCACACTGGTCACCGGCCTGCAGGGCGTCAACCTCGGCGGGCCGACCTCGGTGCTCGCCACCGCCAAGCACTACGTCGGCGACGGCGGCACCACCGGCGGCGACGACCAGGGTGACACCGTGCTCAGCGAGGCCGACCTGCGGGCCATCCACCTGCCGCCGTTCCAGGCCGCCGTGCAGCGCGGCGTGGGCTCGGTGATGATCTCCTACAGCAGCTGGAACGGGGTGAAGCTGCACGGCAACCAGTACCTGATCAGCACCGTCCTCAAGGGAGAGCTCGGCTTCTCCGGCTTCGTCGTCTCGGACTGGAACGGCATCGACCAGATCGACGGCGCCGCCGGATTCACCGCGGCCGAGGTCAGCGCCGCGATCAACGCGGGCATCGACATGGTGATGGTGCCCACGGCCTGGAAGACGTTCCTGAGCACGCTGCGCGCCGAGGTGCAGAACGGGCACGTGCCGATGAGCCGGATCGACGACGCCAACCGGCGCATCCTCACCAAGAAGTTCGAGCTGGGGCTCTTCGAGCGGCCGTACACCGACCGGAGCTGGACCCCGACCGTGGGCAGCGCGACGCACCGGGCACTGGCCCGGCAGGCGGTACGCCAGTCCCAGGTGCTGCTGAAGAACGCCGGTGGCGTGCTGCCGCTGGCCCGGGACAACAACAAGATCTTCGTGGCCGGCAAGAGCGCCGACAACATCGGCAACGCCAGCGGTGGCTGGACCATCTCCTGGCAGGGCTCGTCGGGCCCGGTCACCCCCGGCACCAGCATCCTGCAGGGCATCCGCTCCGCCGTGGGTCCGACCACGACGGTCACCTACAACCAGCGGGGCACCGGCATCGACCGCACCTACCGGGCCGCGATCGCGGTGGTCGGGGAGACGCCGTACGCCGAGGGGCAGGGCGACCGGACCAGCGGCATGAGCCTGGACCGCGACGACCTGCGCACCATCGCCACGCTGCGCAACGCCGGCGTGCCGGTGATCGTGGTGCTGGTCTCCGGCCGGCCGCTGGACATCGCCGCCGAACTGCCCAGGTGGGACACGCTGCTGGCCGCGTGGCTGCCCGGCACCGAGGGCGCCGGCGTTGCCGATGTCCTCTTCGGCGGGTACGCACCGACCGGGAAACTGCCGATGACCTGGATGAACTCGGTCAGCCAGCAGCCGATCAACGCCGGCGACGGGCAGGTCCCGCTCTTCCCGCAGGGATTCGGCCTGACGTACTGACGGGACGCGCGCGGGCCGACGTGGACGGTCACTGTGGGTGATGGCGTCGCGTTGTAGGGCACGTCGGCCCCGCCCGCAACCCGGGGCGTCCGCCCGTCGCTCGGCCGGGTGAAGAACTTCACAAGAAGTGGGCGATCGTCCGAAACCATTCCTAACGTCGTATCCGTTCGCGATCGCGGACACCACGGGCCGGCAACGCCTAATCCCGCCGCCGGCCCGGTGGTACCTGGACCTCAGGCGGGAGCGGGGGACCCACACGTTCCTCGGTGCTCGACACCTCGGGGTGAAGCCGCCCACCGGCGGCCGGGCTCCTCGGCCCGAACCCGACAGCTCACCTCGTCGGCGTGGAGGAAACCATGGCAACTGAACATCTCGCCCGTCATCGTCGCGCCGGCGCCCGCCGGATCGCCGTCGGCGCGCTCGTCGCCGGCGCGGCCACCGGCGCCGCGGCCCTGCTCGGGCCCGCCGCGCCGGCCAGCGCGTCCAGCGTGAACTGGGACGCCATCGCACAGTGCGAGTCCGGCGGCAACTGGCACATCAACACCGGCAACGGCTACTACGGCGGGCTCCAGTTCTCCCGGGGCACCTGGAACGGCTACGGCGGGCAGAAGTACGCCAGTCGCGCCGACCTGGCCAGCCGCGGCGAGCAGATCGCCGTCGCCGAGAAGGTGCTCCGCGGGCAGGGCATCGGCGCCTGGCCGGTCTGCGGCAAGAAGGGCGGCTCGACGAAGCACTACGCCGCCAAGGACTCGGGCTCGACCCGGTCGCCGAAGAAGGCCACCGGCAAGAAGTCCGCGCGTGGGGACCAGCCGGCCACCCGCAGCCACCGGCGCACCGCGCCGAGCACCGGCGCCACCGGCGGCTACCTGGTGCGCCCCGGCGACACCCTCTCCGAGATCGCCGAGGCGAAGGACGTCGCCGGCGGGTGGCACGCCCTCTACGCCCGCAACCGGGACGTGGTCGGCACCGACCCCGGCCTGATCTTCCCGGGCCAGCGGCTGCGCCTGCGCTGACCCGGCCGGCGGCCGCCGGGCCACCGGATCGGCCCACCGCTCCCCCCACGAACGCCCGGCCGGGTCTCCGGCCGGGCGTTCGGCTCCCCGGCGGCCGGCGCGACACGCCGGTGCCGGCCGGGTCCGGGCTGATCGGGTGCCGGCGTACGGCTCGCGGCGGTGCGTGCCGCCGTGGTGTCGGTGCTGGTTGCTATCGTCACGGTGCTCCGGAAAGACGTGAAGAAAGCGCGGTTATGACCAACGACCCGTTCTCCGCGGCCGCGAGCCTGGACGAGTTGCTCACCCGGACCCAGCAGACGCTGTCCGCGATGCGCTCGCGGGCCGTCGAGCACGCCGACGGCGACCCGGCGGAACTGCTGCGCGCGGAGGGCGCCGCGGCCGGCGGCCGGGTCCGGGCGGTGGCCGTCCAGGGTGGCCGGTTGGAGTCGGTGACGGTCGATCCGGCGCTGGCCGACGAGGGGTGGGAGACCGTCTGCCGGCACGTCGTGGCCGCGGTCAACGCCGCGCTCGCCGGGCTCGACGCCCGGGTCGCCGCCTCCGCCCAGGCCGACGTGGACGCCCTCGCCGCGCGGCTCGGCGACCCGCCCGAGCGCTCGGCGCGGCGGATGGAGCTGTTCGGCCGGGCGATGGAGGGCGCGGCGGCCCGGCTCAACCGCGACCCGGGTCGGCAGACGCGCACCCGCCGCCCGGCCTGATCCCCGACGTGACGCAGCGGCCGGCCGTCGGGAGGACGACGACCGGCCGCTGACAGGTGTCGGTCAGCTCAGGTTGAGCGCCGTGTCGTCCACGACGAAGGAGGTCTGCAGGGAGCTGTCCTCCACGCCGGTGAACGAGATGGTGGCGGTGGTGCCGGCCAGCGACGAGACGTCGAAGGAGCGCTGGACGTAACCGGTCGCCTTGTTGAGGTTGGAGTAGGTGGCCAGGGTGGTGCTACCGGCCTTCACGGTCAGCTTGTCGTACGCGGTGCTCGTGGTGGACTCCGCGCTGTCGATGTGCAGCCAGAAGGTCAGCGTCGCCCGGCAACCCGCCGGGATCGTCACCGACTGCGACAGCGTGTCGGTGTGCGACGAGCCGTAGCCGTCCAGCCAGGCCTTGTACGAGCCGCTGTGCGCGGCCTGCCCGGAGTCGGTGGTGATGACCCCGGAGCTCGCCGACCAGTTCACGTTGCCGGACTCGAAGCCGGGGTTGACCAGCTTCTGGCCGGAGCAGCCGCCCGGCGCCGGGGTGGTGGTGCTCGGCGTCGGCGTGGGGGTGCCGCTGGAGCAGGTCGGCTCACCGGACTGCGCCGGCACGCTGACCGCGGTCCAGGCCGCCTTCACGGCGTTGAACTGGGTGCAGCTGCTCGGGTAGAGGTTCTTCGCCGCCTGCAGCGTCCAGACCCGGTACTTCAGGTACGACGACGACGAGGTCTTCAGCAGCATCGCGTTGTACATGATCTTGATGGCGGTCTGGATCCCGAGGCCGGTGACCGTGCTGCCGTTGCAGGTGGAGCTGGTCGGCTGGCCGTTGGTCGGGTTGCTGCCGTTGGCGAGCAGGTAGAACCAGTGGTTGCCCGGGCCGGCCGCGGCGTGCACCTCGGTGCTCGGGATGCTGCTGGAGTAGCAGTTCGGGTCGCCGAGCGCCGACGGGTTGTACATGTTGCGGATCGGGCCGCTGCCCACCAGGTTGACCTTCTCGCCGACCAGGAAGTCCGGCGCGTCGTAGCTGGCCGGCTCGTTGGCGTACCACTCGGTGGCCGCGCCGAACGTGTCGGCGACGAACTCCTGGGTGCCGCCGCCGGAGATGCCGCCCGGGGTGTGGTCGTCGATGCCGTGGCCGATCTCGTGCGCGACCACGTCCAGCGAGCCGATCCAGCCGCCGGCGGTGTTCTTGCCGATCTGGACCTGGGTGCCGTCGTAGTAGGCGTTCTGGTCGTTCAGGCCGACCCGGATCGGCCAGTAGCCGCCGTTGCCGTCGGCGCCGTTGCGGCCGAGCCACGCGGAGAGCATCTTGCCCTCGGTCTGCGCGCCGAAGAACGCGTCGACGCAGCCGGTCTCCTTGTTGGACGCGGTGCCGTTGCCCCACACGTCGTCCGAGCCGCTGAACGTGGTGTTGTTGGCGGCGTCCTGGCAGACCAGGCTGGTGTGGCTCGGGTCCTTCAGCGAGTAGGTGCTGCCGGACAGGGTGGTGGTCAGGGTGACCGGCCCGTTCCACGCGCCGGTGCCGCTGCCCGCCATGACGTGTTCCTGGGTCCGCAGCACCTTGCCGGTACGGGCGTCGACGTCCACGGTGAGCCGGCTCGGCCCGTCCGCGCTGGTGCCGCGCACGGTGGTCTCCCAGGCCAGCGCCGGCTGCGCGCCGAGGGTGTAGACGACCAGCGTGCTGCCCTCGACGGAGCTGACCGTCTTGAGCTGGGCGCGGGCGGTCTTCTCGGCGGCGGCGGCGGTCAGCTTCGGCGTGGTGGCGAGGTCGCCGATGGCCTGCTGCTGGGCCACCGAGGCGTACTTGAGGTTGCCGGCCGCGTCGGTGGCCAGCACGAAGTCGCCGCCGGTGACCGGGAGTCCCTTGTAGGTGCGCTCGTAGGGGACGTACTGGGTGCCCGCGGAGGTGATGACCGGGCGCTGCACGAAGGCCTCGTCGGCGCTGGCGTGCAGGTAGGCGGGGCGGTTGGCGACCAGGGCGCTGGCCGACCGGGCGGCGGTCGCGCGGGCCTGGGCGGCGTCGGGGGCGGGACTCGGCGGGGCGGCCTGCACGGCGACGGCGGTGCCAGCGGCAACCAGACCGGCCGCGGCCGCGCCGGAGAGCGCGACGAGGCGAGGTGAGAGCTTCAAGGGGGTGTGCTCCTGTTCCTAGGCGCGCCGAACGGAGCCCGGTAGGGGCGTGCGGCGCGTGCTGCGAGGCGGGTGGCGGTCGGTCTCCGGGCCTGCCGGCGTGGGGTCCGGTTCGACAGACCGACCGTCCGGGCCGCCGTGGTCGGCGGCTCGTTGGGTGCACAATCACACGCCCCCGGGCCCGGATCAATGGGTGACCCGGGCAACCGACTCCGCCGCGTGGCCGCGCCGATACCGCCGATCGAGGAAGCCATGATCTTCAATAGCCCCTGGCCAGGGCGGATGTCCGTGACATCTTCCGGAAACATGAAGGATTCGCGGTTATTGCCGGTGTCGGCGGATGGCGAAGATTTCCCCGGGCCGCGCGCATCGACCGACGTCTGGTCGCGAATCGTGCCCGGCCCGCCCCCGGCGGCGGTGCCGCCACCGCGATCCGGCCACCCGGAAGCCGGGCCGGCACGGGGCAGGCCCGCCGGGGCCGGCGTGTCGGTGCCCGATGGCACAATCCCGCTCACCGCAACGGCGGGGAGGAGATCAACATGGGCTGGCTGGCCGCCGGTGCCGACCACGAGGTGCGCCTCGACGCGGGACGCGTCGTCGCCCGCAACCGCCAGGGCAGGGTGCTGCGCAGCGTGCCCAAGGCTGTCCGGGAGACCGAGGCGTACCTCGAGCTGCGGCAGCTGCACGAGTGGCTGGTCCGCCACGAGACCGCCTGCCGGGAGCAGGTCGAGCAGTGGCTGGTCCGCTCGCTGCCGGTGCCCACCGCGCTGATCGTCGAGGTGTGGGCCGACGAGGCCTGGCGCGCCCCGCTGCGCGACCTCGTCGTGATGCCCGTCGACGACGCCGGGCGGTGGGACACCGACCGGGCCGGCCTGCTGCGCGACGCCGACGTCGACAAGGGACTGGGCGTCGTCGACCTCGACGGCGAGACCGGACGGCTCACCAGCACCCAGATCGTGCTGCCCCACCCGGTCCGCCTGCCCGACCTGACCGACCTGCGCGAGTTCGCCACCGACCTCGGCGTGAAGCAGGGCACCCGGCAACTCTTCCGCGAGGTGTGGACCCGCCCCGACGACGCCGACGCCCGCCGCCGGGAGCTGACCCGGTACGCCGCCGCCCACTACCGGGAGCTGCGGCACCTGCAGGCCCGGGCCACCGCCGCCGGCTACCGGGTCCAGGGCGGCACCGCCACGGTCAAGATCTGGGAGGACGGCGTACCGGTGGTCGCCTCGGTGTGGATCGGCGAGGGCGACCCGGCGTGGGAGACCGAGACCGGGCCGCTCGGCTTCACCGACCCGGCCGGCGGGCCGGTGCGACCCGACGATGTCGGACCGGTCGCCTGGTCGGAAGGGATGCGGATGGCCGCGGCGCTGCACGCCGGTCGGGTCATCGCCGAGGACGAGGAGTCGGCGTGACCCAGGCACTGCTGGAGGCGGGCGCGATCCTGCCCGGCGCACCCGCCGACGCGGGCAGCGACGTGGTCACCGCCCGTCGGTACGCCCACCCCGCGCTCAGCGGCCGCACGGTGGTCCGGCTCACCGGGGCCGCGCTCGGCGAGGCCGAGGACCTGTCGCTGGAGTTCCTCGGCTTCACCCGGGCCGGCGCACCGGCCCCGGTCGGCGTCGCGCTGCGCCGGGCCGTCGGCTTCCCCGCCTGGGCGCTGGTCAACGACCCGGCCAACGGCCGGCACGCGCTGGCCCTGGTCAAGGAGATGAGCCGGCTCGCCCGCACGGCGCTGGCCAAGCCCGGCAACGCCCGCGACGGCTACCAGCAGCTCGCCGAGCGGCTCGGCGCCGCCGCGCCGCACTTCCTGCCCACCTTCTGGGAGCAGGCGGGCCGCGCCTTCCTCGCCGCCGACAACACCCGGATGGCCGGCAGTTGCTTCACCGACGCCCGGCGGGCAGAGCAGGTGCACGGCCTGCCCGTCGACGAGGAACGGCTGCGCGAGGTGCACCTCGAGTTCGCCTTCGCCGGCGCGCTGACCGCCAGGATGCTCACCGAGTACGCCCGCGGCGTGTCCACCCGCCGCCCCGCCGCCGAGGCGTACGACCTGGTCCGGACCCTCGCCGTGCGGCGGGTCGCCGGTGGCCTGCCGCCGTACGCCAGCATGGCCGACGACCTGCGGCGGCTGGCCCGGGCCGCCGGCCTGGACCCGGAGCGGCAGGCCGCGGAGGTGATCACCCAGCTGCTGGCGCTGCCCGCGGTGGTCCGCGCCCAGGAGGGCTTCTGGAAGGCCTACCGGAAGCCGCTGGAGCGGGCCGCACGAGCCGACGCCGCCGTGCGGGCCCGGCTGCTGGACCTGCTGCCGGAACCGCCCGGCTGGTCGACCGACCTCACCGCGCTCTGGCTGGACCTGCTGGACAGCACCGGCGCCCTGGCCGACCTGCTGGCCGGCGCGCCCGGCGCGCCGCCGGCACACCGCTGGCTGACCCGGCTGCTGCTGCTGCGCGAACGGCGGCACCAGTGGCGCTGCGCCCCGCTGATCGCGGCGGTCGAGCGACTCGCGCCGCGGCTGCGCGCCGAGGGGCAGCCGGTGCAGCTCAGCCCTACCGGCTCCCACAGCGGCGACCTCGACGTGCTCGACGCGTGCCGGGCCGGCGGTGTGCCGGTGACTGTCGAGCCGCAGCAGCTCAACGTCACGCGGTGGGCGCACGACGACAACCCGGACCGGCGGGACCTTGCCGCGGTCGCCGCCGATGCGGCCCTGCGGCCGCTGCTCGCTGCGGCCGCCGTCCAAGCGCTCACCGATCTGCACCGGCGCCACGGCGGCACCGGGCCGCTCCCCACCGACGTGGTCACCGGCGTGCTCGGCGTCCCGGGGCTGCGCGACGTGCTCGCCGAAGCGCTGGCCGAGCGGGTCGCCCGGGTCGCCGCGGCCGGCACCGTGCCGGTGCTGGCCGACCTGCGGGACGAGCTGGCCGGGCTGGCCTCGCCGGCCGGGGTGGCGCTCGCGCCGGCGGCGCTGGCCGGGTTCGCCCGGGTGGACGTGCCCGCCGTGCTGGCCCGTACGCTGCGCGCCGGTCTGCTGGTCGAGTTCGGCTGGCCCGCCTACGAGGCGGCCGAGGCGGGGATGCTGCCGGCCCGCTTCGGCGACGCCTGGCCGCAGCTCGTGGTGCACGACAACCAGGTCGCGCACGTCATCGAGCCGGACGGGTCGACCACCGAACACCTGTTCCGCTACCCGCCCGCCGACAGCCCGCACGCCCGCAGCTCGTACGCCCAGACCGGCTGCCAGCTCGTCGGTGACCAGCTGCTGGTGCACTGGCACGGCGGCCGGGCCCGGGCCGGGTACTGGTCGGCGGACCCGGACACCGTCTTCGAA
The DNA here is from genome assembly GCF_044465125.1 of Micromonospora sp. NPDC049836. Taxonomy (NCBI): domain Bacteria; kingdom Bacillati; phylum Actinomycetota; class Actinomycetes; order Micromonosporales; family Micromonosporaceae; genus Micromonospora; species Micromonospora sp. NPDC049836. The sequence goes on along the minus strand of NZ_JBITLH010000016.1, from coordinate 48,285 downwards.
TTGGGCCAGCCCAACGAGCAGGCGTTCCTCGGCCGCCGGCGCATCCCGCTGCCGCTGCCCGGCGGCGCGGTCACCACCGGCTCCCGCCCCTGGCACGCCGGCGACACCCGCGGCCCGGCCGGGTCCTACCCGGTGGCCACCGACGGCCGGACGTACTGGCGGTGCGAGCCGCCCGGCGCCGCCGGCGAATGGCGCTGGCGGGAGTACGACCCGGCGACCGGCGCGGCCGGGCGGCACAGCCTGCCCGCCTTCTTCGCCGCGCCGCTGCCCGACGGGGCGACCCTGGTCCCGGACGGCGGCGAGCTGCGTCCCGCGCCGGCCGGGTACGCCGACTCGCCGCTGGGCTTCCGGGACGGCCTGGTCGGCTGGCGGCTGGCCACCCTGCCCGACGGCACCCAGCTGGGCGAGGGCGTCGACGGCCGGACGGTCACCTGGCGACCCGAGGACGTCGCGGCCCGGACCCACCACGCCGAGCGACTGGTCGGCGCCCTCCGGATGCCCGGCGGCGACCTGCTGCCGGTCACCGCGCAGCCGCGCGGCCACCACGAACCCCGGTGGACGGTGTGGACCGCCGACGGCCGGCAGCCGCTGGAGCGCGGTGGCCCCTCCCGGTACCTGCCGCCCCTGGGCTGGTGGCACGCGCTACGGCCCCGCGACGCGCCCGGCTCCGCCCGGTTGCGCCGGCTCACCCCGGCCGACGCCGAGCGGATGCTGGCGATCGAGGACACCGTCACCGGCAGCACCGCGCTCACCGAGGCCGCCGCCGCCCGGGTCGCCGAGGTGCTGCCCGAGGTCACCGCCCCGGCGCTGCGCTCGGCGCTGGCCGACCTGGTGGCCCGGGCCGTGCGGCTGCGGCGGCGGCTCGGTGAGCTGGCCGCGCTGCTGGCCACCGGTCCCGCCGCGGCACCCGCCGCGGCGGACGGCATCGCCGACGACGAGCTGCGCGAGTCCTGGGCGGGGCTGCTCGACCGCGAGGTCTACCGCTACCACTACGGCTCGGTCGGCCGCCGGACCGAGATCCTGCCGCAGATCCGGGGGGTCGCCGAACTGCTGCGCGGCGGGCCGGCCGACGGGGTGCCCGCCAGCTCGCCGGACTGGCTCGACGCGCTCGGTGGCCTCGGCGCGCTGGCGCTGCGGGCCGCCTCCCCGGTCACCGGGGCCGCCGAGCGGAACGCCCTGAGCGCCCTGCTGGCCGCGCTCGCCGACCCGATCCTCGCCGAGGGCACCGTCCGCACCCTGCTCGTCCGCCAGACCGACGGGCCGCCCCGCGACCGGGTCGAGGTGCACCGCGACGGCGACCAGGTCACCGTGCTCTTCGCCGAGCACGACCGGATCTGGAACGTGGGCGGATCCGGCGGCTACCGGCGGCGGGCCGTGCAGCTGCGACCCGACGGGCGCTTCACACCGCCGCCCGGCGTCACGGTGGAGGCGGAGGCCGTCGCGGCCGGCCGGCGGGACGCCGGACAGCTCCGGGAGTTCTGCCGCCTCCTCGCCGAACACGGCCCCGCTCCCTGGCGCCCCGAGCAGGCCGACCGGCTGGTGGCGCGGACCGGGATGAGCCGGCCCGAGGCGGTCCTGCTCCTGGCCGGCCTGCCCGGGTTCGCCGCCTGGCAGGCCAACTTCCTCAGCCCCGCACAGCGCGGGGTGCTCGGCGTGACCATGGCCCAGGCGAAGGTGGGCCGGGCCGCGCTGCGGTCGCTGACCCCGGCGGACCGGCTCGCCCTGCTCGACGCCGCGCTGCCCGCCGACCCGGCGGCCCTGTGGCGCACCGGGCCGGACGTGGACGCCCTCGCCGAGCGGTGGCTGGCCCTGCGCGGCGCCCGGGTCGGCGTGCCGGAGCAGCTGCTCACCGAGGCCGCCCGGATCCTGCCCGCCCGGCAGGTGGCCGAACTGCTCCAGGCCATCGCCGAGCCGCGGGCCGGCAGCTGGCTGACCACCGACGGGGTGAGCGAGGCGCTGGACTGGGGCGGCGTCCGCATGGGGGCGACGGAGGGCACCGCGTTCTCCGGGGAATGGCTGGCTGCCGGGACCACCGCGCTGCTCTGGCTGGCGTACCGGCTGCCCTGGGGTGACCCGCTGCGGGCCGCCCTGCCCCGCGCGGTGGCGCTGCTGCGCGACCGGCTGCGCAACCCGAAGCTGCTGGTCGGCGCCGCCTGGTTCCGGGCGGACCGGCCGCCGGTCGACGGCTCCGCGCTGGTGGCCGGCCACGCCACCGGCGACCACGTGCTGCACCACGTCGCCCCGGCCCGGTTGACCGGCGCGGACGACCCGGCGCTCGGTTTCCTCGACGCCGGTACGGCCGACGCGCTGCGGCTGGTGCTCTCGCCCCGGCTCGACGCGGTGGTGGCCACCCCGGACGGGGTGACCGGCGACGCCCGGGACCCCCGGGTGTCCGTGCCCGACCTGGTGGACGCGGTCGCCGGACACACCGGACTGGGCCGCGACCACGCCGCCTACTACCTGCAACTGCTCGCCCTGCCCGACCCGACCGACGTCAACGTCCGCGGGTGGAACGGCTGGCGGCCGGCCGCGCTGAAACAGGCCCAGGCCGCCCTGGTCGACGCCGGGCTGGTGGTGGCGGCCAAGCGGGAACGGGCCGGCCGGGGCGTGTTCCTTCCCGGCGGCTGGCACCCGGCCCGGCACCCGAGCGTGCCGCTGGAGACCTGGAAGCGCCCGCTCTACCCGGCCGGGGACGTCCGGCCGGTCGTCGACCGGCCGCTGTCCGACCTGTTCCGCCACGCCTGGCAGCGGGTCACCGCCGGTGACCCGCCCCGCTACCTCGACCTCCGGGAGCAGCCGTGACCGCCCGTCAGATCGACCCACCGGAGCACCGGTACGCCGACGAGCTGGAGTTCCTCGCCGCCGCCGACCCGGGTCCCCGGCCGGCCGGCTGGCGGCTCACCCCGCGCGCGGTGGTCACCTTCGTGGCCGGCTCCGCCGGCCGGCCGGTGACCGCCCCGGACGGTCGCAGCCGCACCGTTGAGGCCAAGTTCGTCGGCGAGCGCGCCCTGGTCGAACGGTGCGTGGTGACCCTGGCGGGGGAGCGGGGCCTGCTGCTGGTGGGCGAGCCGGGCACCGCCAAGTCGATGCTCTCCGAGCTGCTCGCCGCCGCCGTCTGCGGCACCAGCGGTCTCGCCGTGCAGGGCACCGCCGGCACCACCGAGGAACAGCTGCGCTACGGCTGGAACTACGCCCTGCTGTTGGCCAAGGGCCCGTCCCGGGAGTCGCTGGTGCCCTCCCCGGTGCTCACCGCGATGACCACCGGGGCGATCGCCCGGGTCGAGGAGATCACCCGCTGCCTGCCGGAGGTGCAGGACGCGCTGGTCTCGATCCTCTCCGACCGCCGGCTGGTCCTGCCCGAGCTGGGCGGCGGGGAGGATGCGGTCGCGTACGCCGCGCCGGGCTTCGCGCTCATCGCCACCGCGAACCTGCGCGACCGGGGCGTCTCGGAGATGTCGGCCGCCCTCAAGCGGCGGTTCAACTTCGAGGTGGTGCCGCCGATCGCCGACCTCGACGCCGAGGTGGCCCTGGTGTCCCGGCAGGCCCGGGCCGCCGTCGAGCGGGTCGGCGCGCCGTACGCGGTGGACGAGGCGGTGCTGGAGACGCTGGTGACCGCGTTCCGCGACCTGCGTACCGGCCACACCGTCGAGGGCTGGGAGGTGGAACGGCCGTCGTCGGTGCTGAGCACCGCCGAGGCGGTCGCCGTCGCCGCCTCGATCGGGCTGTCCGCGGCGTACCTGCCCGGGCCCGACCCGCTGTCGCTGCTGCCGGGCCACCTGGTCGGGGTGGTCCGCAAGGACGACCCGGCCGACCAGGCCCGCCTGCTGGCGTACTGGGACGGGGCGCTGCGCCGCCGCGCCGAGGCCGGCGGCCGGATGTGGCGCCAGCTCTGGGAGCACCGGGACGTGCTGCGTGACTGAGCGGGCGCCCGCCCGGGAGGACCCCCGGGTGGCCGTCGGGCGGGTCGCCGATGCCGGCCGGGCGCTGCTCATCGGCGTACGCCACCACTCGCCGGCCCTGGCCGCCGCCGTCCCCGCCCTGCTGGACGCGGCCGCCCCGGACGCGGTGCTGGTGGAGCTACCCGAGGAGACGCAGCCCTGGCTGGACTGGCTCGCCCATCCGGAGACCACCGCCCCGGTGGCGCTGGCCGCCGCGACCGGCGACGGGCCGCCCGCCTTCTGGCCGTTCGCCGACTTCTCGCCGGAGCTGGCCGCGGTGCGCTGGGCCCGGCGGCGGGGCGTCCCGGCGTACTGCTGTGACCTGCCGCTGGCCGACCCGGCCTGGCGGGACCGGGCGGACGACCCGGGAGCCGCCGGCCCGGCCGGCTACGGCGACGCGGTCCGCGCCCGGCTCACCGGCCGCGACGGGGACGACCTGTGGGACCGCTGGGTGGAGGCCGCCGCCCCGGGCTCCCCGCCGGAGGCGGTACGCCGGGCCGCGCTCGCGGTCGGCTGGGCGCTGCGCGACGATGCCGCGGCCGGCGGCGCGATTTCGGCCCTGGACCTGCGCCGCGAGGCGTGGATGCGGCGGCGGCTGGCCGGCACGCCCGGCCGACTCGCCGTCGTGGTCGGCGCCTTCCACGCCCCGGCGCTGGCCGGCGACCGGAACGGGCCCGCCGGACCGGGCGTCGAACCGGCCGACCCGCCCGGCCCGGCCCCGGTGGTGTCGCTGGTGCCGTACGCCTTTGAGCTGCTCGACGCCCGGTCCGGCTACCCGGCCGGCATCCGGGACCCGCGCTGGCAGCAGGCGGTGTACGACACCGGCGGCGACCCGGCGGCCCTGGTGGGGCGGTTGCGCGGGGCGGCCGTGGAGATCACCCGGCGGCTGCGCGCGCAGGGGCACCCCACCGGGCCCGTGGAGGCCGCCGAGATCACCCGGCTCGCCGCCGACCTGGCCCGGCTGCGCGGCCTGCCCGCCCCCGGCCGTGGCGAACTGGTCGAGGCGGCGCAGACCGTGCTGGCCCAGGGCGAGCCGGTCGGCCGGGGCCGGGCCGTCGCCGAGGCGATGCACCACGTCCTCGTCGGCGACCGGCGCGGCCGGCCGTGCCCGCAGACTCCGGTGTGCGGGCTGCGCCCCGCCGTGCGCGACCTGCTCCGCGAGCTGCGCCTGCCCGGCCCGGACGACCCGCCCCGGCAGGTGCGCCTCGACCCGCTGCGCTCCGCGCTGGACCGCCGCCGCGAGACGACCCTGCGCCGGCTGGTCGCCTGCGGCGTCCCGTACGCCGAGCCGGTGGTGACCGACGCGCCCGGCCCGGACCCGCTCACCACCCGGTGGCGCGCGCACTGGACCCCCGGCACCGAGGCGGCGCTGGCCGCCGCCACCCCGCACGGGGTGACCCTCGCCCAGGCGGCGGCGGGGCTGCTGGCCCGCACGCGCGGACGGGAGACGCGCGCCGGCGGGCCCACCGCCGCCGAGACCCTCGACGGGCTGACCCGGGCCGCCGAGTGCGGCCTGCCCGAACTGGTCGAGGCCCGCCTCGACGACCTGCGGACGACCGTCACCGCCACCGCCACCCTCGCCGAGCTGAGCACCGCCGTCGCGCTGGTCGGCCGGCTGCGTCGCGGCCACGTACCGGCCCTGCCCGACCCGCCGCCCGGCCTCGACGAGCTGCTGTCCACGTTGCACACCGCCGCCGTCGCCGCGGTGGCCGGGCTGGCCGGCTCCACCGATCCCGGCGACGCCCGGGCGCTGCTGGCGCTGGCCCGGCACGCCGACGAGGCCGGCCACCCGCTGCGGCTGGACCACGCCCTGACCGCGCTCACCCGGGACGGCTCCCCGCTGATGCGGGGTGCCGCGCACGCCGTCCGGGTGGTGCTCGGCGTGGCCGAGCCGGCCGCCTTCGGCACGGCGCTGGCCTCCTGGGCCGAGCTGCCCGACGCCGAGTGCACCGGCCGCCTGCGCGGCGCCCTCAGCCTCGCCGGCGCGCTGCTCGCCGCCGGTGGCGACCCGCTCACGCCGCTGCTGGACACGGTGGACGGCTGGGACGACGAGCGGTTCACCCGGCGGCTGCCCGCGCTGCGCGGCGGCTTCGACGTGCTCAGCCCCGCCGACCGGGACCGGCTGCTGGACACCGTGCGGCAGCGCATCGGCGACGTCGACCCCACCCTCGCGGTCGACGGGGCCACCCTCGCCGGCTGGCTCGCCGTCGACCAGGCCGGCCGGGACGCGCTGACCGCGCTCGGCCTGGCCTCGCCCGCTTCGCCCGCGTCGGCCGGGGCGGCTCGGCCGGCTCCGTCCGTCGACCGTCCGGAAACCGGCGGCGACACCCGCGTCCCGCGGGACGCGTCGCGGATCCCCGCGTCGCAGCGCTGGCGGCTGCTGCTCGGTCGCCGCGCCGAGGACCTTCCGCCGCACGCCCGCCGGCTGGCCACGGCGCTCGACGAGCTGTACGGCGCCGGGCGTGGCGAGGGGGCGCACAGCGCCGGCTCCGGCGGCGGGCGGGCGCGGGCCTATCCGCAGGTACGCGACTGGGCCAAGGAACTGACCGCGCTCTTCGGCCCGGCGGTACGCGACGAGGTGCTGGCCCGGGCCGCCGAGGCCGGCCGCCCCGACGCGCTGCTCACCGTGCCGCCGGAGCAGGTGCGTCCGTCGGTCGAGCTGCTGCACACCGTCCTGGCCCTGGCCGGCGGGCTGCCCGAGGCGCGCCTGCACCGGCTGCGTCCTCTCGTCGGACGCCTGGTGACCGAGCTGACCGCCGAGCTGGCCCGGCGGATCCGGCCGGCGCTGACCGGCATCGGCACGCCGCGGCGGACCCGCCGCCCCGCCGGCCGGCTCGACCTGGGCGGCACGGTACGGGCCAACCTGCCCACCGCGCACCGTGACCCCGACGGCGTGCTGCGCCTCACCCCCGAGCGGATCGTGTTCCGCAGCCGCGGCCGGCGCAGCGTCGACTGGCGGATCGTCCTGCTCGTCGACGTCTCCGGCTCGATGGAGCCGTCGACCATCTGGGCCGCGCTGACCGCCTCCGTGCTCGCCGGGGTGACCAGCCTGCGTACCCACTTCGTCACCTTCTCCACCGAGGTGGTGGACCTCACCGACCGGGTGACCGACCCGCTGGGCCTGCTGCTGGAGGTACGCGTCGGCGGCGGCACCCACATCGCGGGCGCGCTGCGCTACGCCCGCCAGCTCGTCACGGTCCCCGCCCGGACCATGGTGGTGCTGGTCAGCGACTTCGAGGAGGGGCACAGCGTGGCCGGGCTGCTGGCCGCCGTCCGCGCCCTCGCCGACGACGGGGTGACCCTGCTCGGCTGCGCCAGCCTCGACGACACCGGCCGGCCCCGCTACAGCACCGCCGTCGCCGGGCAACTGGTGTCGGCCGGGATGCCGATCGCCGCGCTCAGCCCCACCGACCTGGCCCGCTGGATCGGGGACCAGGTCCGATGAGCCTGCCCGCCGTCGCGCCCGACGTCGTCGCCGACGCGGTCGCCGCCCTGCCCGCCCGGCTGCGCGCCAAACTGGACCAGGCCATCGAGAAGGTGCCGGGCTGGACGGTCACCGCCACCCCGGACGGCGCGGTGGTCACCGTGGACGAGCAGGTGAGCGTCACCCTGACCGTGCCGGTCGACGCGGCCGGCCGGGCGGTCTGCAGCTGCCTGCTGGCGCCGCGCTGCCTGCACCGGACCGCCGTGCTGGCCGCCGCCCCGGTGCTCGACCCGTCCGTCCCGCCGTCGGCCGTCGACCCTGTGCCGCCAGCGACCGTCGCCTCCGTGCCGCCGTCCGCTCTCGCCGCCGGCCCGCCGTCGGCTCCCGCCGCCGTGCCGCCGTGCGCTGGCGCCCCCGTGCCGCCGTCCGCTGGCGCCGTCGACCCGCCGTCCGCTGGCGCCGCCGGGCCGGCCGCCGTCGCGACGCCGGCCGAGCGGGACGCCGACGGACCGGACCCCGCGCCGGCCGAGCGGCCGGTCGGCGCGGCGGAGTTGGCGGCGGTGGAGCTGATGGCCGACGCCGTCGCCGGGTTGCTGGCGCACGGCCTGCCCGGCGCTGGCGCGGTCCTCCAGGCGGATCTGCTGCGCGCCGTGCACCAGGCCCGCGCCGCCGGGCTGCCCCGGCTGGCGGCGGCCGGGACGCGGATCGTGGCGCAGGCGCGCGCGGCCCGCCGGTCCGCGCCGGACTTCCGCCTCGCCGAACTCGCCGACGACGTGCGGGAGGCGCTGCTCGTCTGCCACCTGCTGCGCGCCGGACCGACCGATCCGGCCGCCGCGCGCGGGGTCGCCCGCCGCGGCTACCAGCCGGTCGGCGAGCTGCGCCTGTACGGACTCTGCGTGGAGCCGTTGAGCACCCGCACCGGGCACGTCGGCGCGGTGACCTACCTGGTCGACGCGCACGGCACGGTGTGGAGCGTGGCGCAGGCCCGCCCCGGCGACCGGGACGGGGCCGGCCACCCCGCCAACGCCCCCGTCGACCTCGGTGAGGCGCGGCTGAGCCTGCGGGAGCTGAGCCGCTCCGGCATCCTCGCCGCCGAGGCGTACGCCTCCGCCGACCGGCGGCTCGGCCACGGGCGGGCGGTGCGCGCGGTGCGGGCCGAAGGGCGGGGCTGGTGGGCGGAGCCGGCGGCCGGGCTGTGGCGGGAGCCGCCCGCCGAGCAGGCCGCCCGATGGCTCGCCGCCGGCGGGGCACCGGTCCACGAGCGGCCGGCCGGACACGACCTGGCGTTCCTGGACGGGGTGCTGGGCGCGGACCAGCGCGGGCTGCTGCTGCACGGCCCGTCCGGCTCCGGCCCGGTGCTGGTCCTCGCCCCGCAGGACGATCCGATGCTGCCGTACGTGGCGAACGCCCGCGCCCTGGCGGCGCACGCCGCCGGCCACCCGGTGCGCCTGATCGGCCGCTTCGCCGGCCCTCGGCGGGTGCACGGCCTGGCCCTGGCCGCCGACTGGTTGCCGCAGCGGTACGGCGGGCACGTCGACCTCGGGGTGGACCGGCTGCAACGGGCCGACCTGCCCGGCGCCGGACCGGTTGCCCCGGCGCCGCCGGAGCCGGCCCGACCGCCGCTGCACCTGCTCACCCACCAGCTGCGCCGGGTCGTCGCGGCCGGCCGGGTCGCCCTGCTCCCGGACCAGGACCGGGACCTGCGGGCGCTGCGCGACGCCCAACTGCCCACGGCCGCCGCGGCGCTCGCCGCGCTGCGCCGGGCCGGACAGGGCCGCGAGCGGGACGTGTTCGGCCGGCTGGTCGGGGCCGACCCGGCGGCCCTCGCCACCGCCTGGCTGACCGCCGCCTGCTACGCGGCCTCCGCCTCGGCGGCGGCCACCACGGCGGCCTGGCGCTGACCGTCCCGCCGACCGGGCGGCGGTCGTTTCGGCACTGCCCGGGCGCGGACCGGTGGGGCCACCGTGACGCGCGGCCGGGCAGGGCGGCTGCCGGTGTGGTCAGGCCGGTTCCGCCCGCCAGCGGGGCGGGTCGCTGCCCCAGCGGGTCGGCGGGGTCGCCCAGGTCCGCGGCCCGCCCGGCAGCGACACCGGCGGCAGCGCGTACCGGAGGTGGCCGGCCGGCGCGTCCCGCTCGGCGCACCAGGCGTCCGGTTCGGGTGCGGTGCCGGCGGTCGCCGGGCCGGCCGGCAGCTCGCGGCGCAGCCAGCGGGCGATACGGGCCAGCGACAGTTCGACGGTCCACGCGCCACCCGTACGGGCCCGCGCGGCCAGCGCGCGCAGCACGGCCGCCGCCAGCAGGTAACCGGCGCCGTGGTCGAGGGCCTGGGCGGGCAGCGTCCCCGGGCTGCCGTCCGGCCGCCGCTCGACCTCGGCGATCCCGGTGGCCGCCTGGACCAGGCTGTCGAAGCCGCGCCGGTCCGCCCACGGCCCGGCCCGACCCCACGCCGACAGGTACGCCAGCACCAGGTCGGGCCGGTGGCGGCGCAGCGCCTGCGGGGCGAGCCCCCAGCGGTCCAGCGCCCCCGGCCGGTAGCCGGCGACCACCACATCGGCCTCGGCGAGCAGCGCGTCGAACCGGTCCCGGTCGGCGGGCCGGGACAGGTCCAGCAGGGTGGAACGCTTGCCGGCGCCGGTGTCCAGGTGCTGCCCGTCGATCTCCGGCAGGCCGGGCGGGTCGACCCGGAGCACGTCCGCGCCGAGTAGCGCCAGGAACCGGGTGGCCACCGGACCGGCGATCACCCGGGTCAGGTCCAGCACCCGGATGCCGGTCGCCGGCCGGCCCGGCGGGGGAGGCGGCCCCGGGCGGGGCGCAGTCGCGGCGTCGCGGGCCAGCCGTACCAGCGGCTCGGCCGCGACCGCCGCCGCCTGCGGGTGCTCGTCCCACTGCCGGGGCGTACGGGCCGCCACGGCGAGGCCGCCCGCGGCGTACACCCGCTCCTCGACCTCGGCCGCCGGTTGGGCGCGGATCCGGTCCGCCACGGCGGCGGCCAGGGCGTCGTCGTCAGCGGCGGTGGGGTCCAGGCCGAGGGCGGTCAGCAGGCGCTTCCGGTGGTGCGGGTAGTTGGCGTGGGTACGGACCCAGCCGTCGGCGGCCGGCCAGAACCGGGACAGCGGGGCGAACCCGGTGAACGCCCGCCCGTCCAGCCGCAGGTGATGCTCGCTGGTGAAGGCCACCGCCACGGCCCGGCTGTCCACGGTGAGCGGGCCGGACGGGGGCGCACCCCGGGCTCGGGCCAGCTCGAGGCCGGCGAGCCCGGCGGCCGTCACGCAGGCCACCGCCAGGTCGGTGACGGGCAGCCGGGACGGCAGCACCCCCGCCGGGCCGCGCAGGTCCAGCTGTGCGGCGTCGGCCGGGTCCCCGCCCAGCGCCCGCCACGCCGCGCCGACCGCGTCGGTCGTCGACTGCTCCATCAGCAGATCGTCGCACCGGCGGCGGCCGCCCGGGGCCGGGACCCGACCCGCCGGCGGATCGCCGCCCGCCGGGTCAGCCCGGCTTGCGGGTCCGGGTCGGGGTGGGCGTCGGCGCCGGCGTGGCCGGCGGGGAGAGAGTGGCCGGCGGCGGGGTCGGCCGGTCGGTGGGGCTGGGGCTCGGACTGGACGGCTCGGCGCTGGGTGTCGGCCGGGCACTCGGCGTCGGCGAGGAGGTGGCCGGGGCCGACGGCGGCGGGGCGGACTCCGTCGCCGCGTCGCCGGGGAAGGCCGGGTCCGCGAACCGGTACTTGTCCGGGTCGAGCTTCATGGCGGCGGTGGCGCGCTCCATGAACTGCCGCCAGATCGGTCCGGGACCGGTGGACCCGTACACCTCGTAGCTGCCGTCGCTGGTCTTCAGCGGCTTGCCGTCGGTGGTGCCGAGCCAGACCGCGGCGGCCAGCGCGCCGGTCCAGCCCACCATCCAGGTGTGCACGTTCTGGGTGGTGCTCTGCCCGGCCTGCCAGGTGCCGGTCTTGCCGGCGGTGTCCCAGCCGTTGTCGAGCTTGGCCGCCCGGACCCGGCGCAGCGTCCAGTCGAGCTGGTTGATCGCCTCCTGGTCGAGCTCCAGGTCGGTGGTCTTCAGCTGCTCACCCCAGACCTTCTCGTCACCCTTGGTCACCGAGCGGACGAAGTGTGCCTCGGCCCGCTTGCCGCCGGCGGCGAAGGTGGCCATCCCGTTGGCGTGGTCCTGCACGCTGATGCCGTACTGGCCGATGCCCACCTCGGTGGAGAAGTGCTTCGCCGCCTCCTCGGCCGACTGCTCGTGCAGGTCCACCCGCTGCGGCCGCGGGTTGCCCTTCACCGTCTCCCACATCGAGTTGACCCCGGCCCGCTTCGCCATGTCGATGACCTTGGGTACGCCCAGCTTCTCGGTCAGCTCGAAGTAGGTGACGTTCAGCGAGGCGACGGTCGCCTCCCAGAGGGCGCAGTTCGGCTGGCACGCGGCGTGCTCGGCGTTGCGGATCGGCCCGGCGGCGCTGCCCTTGGTCCGCCCCGACTCGGGGAACTCCTTGGTGTCCGGCGAGTCGAACCGATGCTTGACCGAGATGCCGTTCTCCACGGCGGCGGCCAGGTCGTACACCTTGAACGACGACCCCGGCGGGTGCTGGCCGAAGCCGCGGGCCTGGCCCTTCTCGTCGTAGTACCAGCCGGCGTAGTCGGCGCCGGAGCCGCTGTTGCCGCCGTAGTAGCCGAGCACCCGGCCGGTACCGGGCTCCACCGCCACCAGCGCCGCCTGCCAGTTCTTCGGCTGGCCGCGGACCGCCTCGGGAGCGGTGTCGCGGCGGATGTCGGCGGCCGCCTCGGCGGCGTCCTGGACCCGCTTGTCGATGGTGGTGACGATCCGGTAACCGCCGTCCCGGATGACCTCGTCGGTCTTGCCCTCGAACGGCTCGGTGCTGCGCAGTTCGGCGAGCACGTGGTTGACCACCAGGCCGGTGGGCCGGTCCAGCCCGGACTGGCCGGCGTTCTTGTCGATCGGCTTCACCGAGTCCGGGTACGCCAGGTTCGCCGCCTGCTCGGGCGTCAGGTAACCCAGCTTCACCATGCCGTCGCGGATGTAGTTCCACCGGTCGATCGAGTTCTGCTTGGCCAGGGCGTTGCGCGCCGGGTCGTAACCGGGCGAGCCCTCCGGGTCGTTCGGGTCCGCCTCGGGCTGCTTCACCATGGCGCAGAGCACCATCGCCTCGGCCTGGGTGAGCTGCTGCTGCGGTGGGGCGTCCCGGCGTACCGTCTTGCCGAAGTAGGTCTGCGCGGCCGCCTCGATGCCGTACGCGCCCCGGCCGAACGGGACGGTGTTCAGGTAGAAGCCGAGGATGTCCTGCTTGCTGTACTTGTCGTCGAGCTTCCACGCGATCACCGCCTCGCGCAGCTTCCGGGAGTAGGTGACCCCCCGCAGGTCGGCGGCGACCCGGGCGTACTGCTGGGTGATGGTGGAGGCGCCCTGGCGTTGGCCGCCGGTGAGGTTCGACCAGGCGGCCCGGAGCACGCCGCTGAAGTCGACGCCCTTGTTGGTCCAGAAGCTGCGGTCCTCGGCGGCCACGATGGCCTGCTTCGCCGAGTCGTTCATCTGCCCGTACGGGACGATGGTGCGGTTCTCCGCGCCGAGCTTGGCCATCGGCGTCTTCCCGTCCGCGTAGTAGACGGTGGTCGACTCCGGCAGTTTCAGGTCGGTGGGGGTGGGCACGCTGTCGAAGTAGTAGCCGCCGGCCAACAGACCGGAGCCGGCCAGCAGGGCGACCACGGCCAGCACGACCAGCAGCCGGCGGCGGCGCCGCGGCCGCCCCGGGGTCCGGGCGGCGGCGCCGTTGGCGTTGTCGTTGTCACCGGTTGGCTGCACCCGCACCCGATACCCTCCGACTACTCGGCCGAATCGTGCCCTTGCTCGGCGCCAGGCTAGCGGAGCAGCCCGGACGCCGTGGCCGCCCACGGTCGCCGGCGGTGCCGTCCGGCGGGCCGTCGGGCGCGGCTCCCGCCATCGTGGGCCCCGGGCCGGGCACAGGTGCGCCGACGGCGAAACACCGGGGAAACATTGACACCCACGGGTGGACGGGGCACCCTCGGACGAGCTTCGGGAACGCTCCCACGTTGCCGTTCCCCCGTCCGACCAGGAGCGATGATGGCCCTGACACCTCGGCGCCGGCGGGCCGTGACCGGCCTCGCCGCCGTCGCCGCGACCCTCGCCGCGGCCGTGCCCCTGCCGGCCGCGCCCGCCACCGCGGCCATCCGCGACGGCGCCACCTTCTACACCCCGCGCCCCGACCACGGGGCGGTCACGCAGATCGCCCGGCTGACCGCCACCGGCCACTTCCGGCAGGCGGCCCAGCTGACCGAGATGGTCCGGACGCCCCAGGCGGTCTGGGTGACCGGCGGCTCCGGCCACGCGCTGACCCAGTCCGTCAAGGCCGAGGTGTCCCGGGCCGCCGGCAAGAAGACGCTGCCGGTCCTGGTCGCCTACAACATCCCGTTCCGCGACTGCTCCCAGTACTCGGCCGGGGGCGCCGCCTCGGTGGCCGACTACCAGGCGTGGATCGACGCCTTCGCCGCCGGCATCGGCAACCGCGAGGCGGCCGTCCTGCTGGAGCCCGACGGGCTCGGCATCATCCCGTGGTACACCACCATCAACGGCAGCCAGGAGTGGTGCCAACCGGCCGAGGCCGACCCGGCCACCGCCGCCGCCGACCGGTTCGCCATGCTCAACTACGCGGTGGACGCCCTGGCGGCGCTGCCCCGCACCAGCGTCTACCTCGACGGCACGCACAGCGCCTGGCTGGGCGTCGGCGACATCGCCGACCGGCTGGTCAAGGCCGGCGTCGACCGGGCTGACGGCTTCTTCCTCAACGTCTCCAACTACGAGACCACCGAGCGGCAGCTGAAGTTCGGCAGCTGGATCGCCAAGTGCGTGTACTACGGCACCGCCGGCCCGGAGTGGGCGCGCGGACACTTCGACTGGTGCGCCAGCCAGTACTACCCGGCCGACCCGGCCGACTTCAGCACCTGGGTCCGCACCGACGCCTGGTACGCGGAGAACGTGGGCGACGTCCCGGCCGACCGGCTCGCCCACTTCGTGGTCGACACCAGCCGCAACGGGCAGGGGCCCTGGACGGCCCCGGCCGGTGTAACCTGGCCGGACCCGCAGACCTGGTGCAACCCGCCGGACCGGGGGCTGGGCCTGCGCCCGACCACCGCGACCGGCGAGCCGCTGGCCGACGCGTTCCTCTGGGTGAAGACCCCCGGCCAGTCCGACGGGCAGTGCGACCGGGGCACCGGCACCGGGCACGACCCGGCGCGCGGCGGCATCGCCGACCCGGCCGCCGGGGCCTGGTTCCCCGAGCAGGCGCTGGAGCTGGTGACGTACGCGAACCCGCCGCTGCGGTGACCGGTACGCCGGGCCGGCCGCGGGTGCGGCCGGCCCGGCGCCGGGCATCGCTCAGCGCAGCGCCCACCCGGTGGCCCGGCCGTTGCGGGTCCGGGCGGTACGTCGCCGCGCCGGCAAGCGGGCGTTCCCGCCGGCCGACACCGGGGCCGGCCGCCACATGCCGTGCAGGGTGGTGTCCCCGGGCACCGGGAACGCGTCCCGGTCGGTGTAACCGAGCCGCCGGTACAGGTCCCGGTCGGCTTCTGTGAGCGCCTCGGCGTAGCTCGGCAGGTTCAGCGTGTCCATCCACCGCTGCGCGCCGGTGACCAGGGCGAGCGCGCGATGGCCGGCGTCCGGCCCGGGCACGGCCAGCAGCGCCAGGTGGTTGTGCGCCTCGGCCGGCCGCCGGTGGGCCAGCGACCGGTCCAGGCGGCGGAACCGGTCGTGCTGCGCGCCGCACGCCTCGGCGAGCCGGGCGGCGTACCGGTGCGGTGGTGGCAACGGTCGGTAGCGGTGGAACCACACGGTCGCCGCCGAGCCGTCCTGGAGCAGGAACACGTCGCCGAAGAGCAGCGCGTGCTCCACCCAGATCCGGGTCACGGCGGCGAGCACCTGCGGCCGGTGTGGCTCGTCGGGGACCAGCCAGGCGCCGAGAGCGGTGGGTGCGAGGGTCTCGGTGACGAGGTCGACGATCCGGCCGGTGTCGCACCACCGGGCCCGGACCACGGGCAGGTTGACGTTCATGGGTGACTCCTGGTCACTCGGTGATCGGGTACGTCGCGGGTGCCGGCGGGACGGGAGGCGTCCGGGCCGGCGGGCCACCAGGGGCCGGCAGGCTGACGGGTACGCGCAGCGGCCGGTGCGGTCCGCGCGGCGCGGACGGCCCGGCGTGCCGGTCAGGCGGGACGGGTGCCCGGTCGGGGCGAGCGGGAGGAGAGGGCCGCGCCGGCGGCCGGCAGGTGACGACGGACGTCCGAGGCGGACGGCGCCCAGCCGGTGCCGGCGGCGTCGGCCGGATCGCCGTGGGCCGGGCCGGCGGAACCGGTGCCGCCGGGGCCGGTCGTGGCGGCGCCGGCCGGGGCGTGCCCGGTCGGCATCGGTCGGTGCGGGTGCGGCGGGGCCGACGCCCGCGCCGCGGCCGGCTTTGCCCGGGTCGGCGTGCCGGCCGGCTGGGCGTCGGCGAGCGGGCCACCCGGGGCGTGGTCGCCGGCGTGGAGGGTGGGGTCGGGCCGACCTTCCGGGCTCGGAGCGGCCGGTGCGTCGGCCGGCGCGGCCACGGGCGGCGCGGCGGGCGGTGGGTCGGTGCCCGGGTCGGGGGCGGCGGGATCGGCCGGGGCAGGGTCGGCCGGGGCAGGGTCGGCCGGGGCCGGCGTGAGCACCTCGCCCAGCCCCTGCGTGATCGGGGCCAGCACCCGGCCGACCGGGGCCAGCACCGGGGCGAGCGCCCGGGTCACCGGGGCCAGCACACCGGCGACCGGCGTGAGCAGGTGGCCGTGGACCGGCCCGAGCACGGGCTCCAGCAGGCGGGCCACCGGCGCCAGCAGCCCGCCAGGCGGTGTGCCCGCCGCCCGCCGGCCATCGGCCGCCCCGGCCTGGCCCGTGCCCGCCGTCCGCCGGCCACTGGCCGCCCCGGCCTGGCCCGTGGCCTCGCCGGGCGGTGTTGCGGTCCGGCTGGCGGCTCTGCCGGGCGGCGTCCCGGCCCGGTCGGTGGGCTTGCCGGCTGGTGCCGTGGCCCGGTCGGTGGGCTCGCCGGGCGGCGTCCCGGCCCGGGCGGGGGTGGAGCCGGGCCGTGCCGGGCGGGGGAGCGTGGTGGCCGTCCGGCCACCGTCCGGCGCGGTCCTGGCATCCGGTCCGGTGGCGTCCTGGCGGGGCGAGGTCGCCGATGGTGCCGTGCCGGAACGGCTGGCCGGGTCGGTCGCCGCCGGCGGTGCTCCGCCACTGGCCGGCCCGGCGGGGGGCGGCGCGGAGCGGTCCTGCGGCGTCGCGGCGCCGGTGTCGGGCCGGGTCGCGCCGCTGTCGGGCGCCCCGCCCAGGACCGGGCCGAGCACGCTCCGGACCAGGTGGACGGTCGCCACGACCGGGCTCGGAGGCGGCCGGTCGGCGGCGTGCGCGGGCGTCGAGGTGGCGATCTCGTGACCGGCCCAGGCGGCGACGACACCGCCGAGCAGGAGCCCCAGGCGCAGCGTGCACCGCGTCAGCGCCCTGCCCCGTCGAGTCATCCCGGCACCCCTCCGGCAGCCGGCCAGCGCCGGCGCCCGTACTCTACCGAAAGCAGCGCTCCGATCACAGAGCGGCGCTGATCCGATTCGTCCGTGTCGCCGACGGGCAGGCGTGGCCGATCCGGCGACGGGGTACCAGCCGGAGCATGAGCACACCCACCGTCGCCCGGCCGGCCGGCGCCACCCCCGCCCGCCCGGCCGGCGTCGTCGCGGTCGTCGCGCACCGGAAGAAGACGTTCGGCGGCGGCCTCGACGAGCTGCGGTCCACCCTGGTCGCCGCGGGGGTCGGCACGCTGCTGTGGTACGAGGTGCCGAAGAGCCGCAAGGCACCGAAGAAGGTGCGCAAAGCCCTCGACAAGGGCGCCGAGCTGATCCTGGTCTGGGGCGGCGACGGGATGGTGCAGCGCTGCGCCGACACGCTGGCCGGATCGGACGTGCCGATGGGCATCCTGCCCGCCGGCACCGCCAACCTCTTCGCCACCAACCTCGGCATCCCGGCCGACCTGCCCGAGGCGGTCCGGATCGCGTTGCACGGGCGGCGGCGCCGGCTGGACCTGGGCCGGCTCAACGGGGAGCACTTCGCGGTGATGGCCGGCGCCGGCTTCGACGGGGACCTGATCCGCGAGGCCGACCGCAAGCTCAAGGGCCGGCTCGGCCGGGTCGCGTACGTCTGGACCGGGCTGCGCCACGTCCGGGGCGAGTGCGTCCGGACCCGGATCCGGGTCGACGGCGCTGACTGGTTCGACGGTGACGCGAGCTGCGTGCTCTTCGGCAACGTCGGCACGATCACCGGCGGCATCCCGGCGTTCGACGACGCGCGCCCCGACGACGGGGCTCTCGAGATCGGGGTCTCCACCGCCAGCGGCGCCGTCGACTGGGCCCGCACGCTGAGCCGGATGGCCGCCGGCCGGTCCGACGAGTCGCCGTTCGTCCGGATCACCCGGGGCCGCAAGGTGACCGTCCGGTTCGCCGAACCCAAGACGTACGAGCTAGACGGCGGGGCGCGCACGACGGCCCGGCGGCTCAAGGTGAAGGCGGTGCCGGCGGCGCTCACCGTCTGCTGCCCCGAACCGGCCGGCTGACCCGCGGCGGTGTGCCCGGCGGCCGGACGGCAGGATGGCCGGCATGGACGAGCCGCTGCGCGACTACCTGACCGAGTTGGTCGACCGGGCCCGGGCGGTGCTCGGCGACAACCTGGTCGGGGCGTACGCGGCCGGCTCGGTGGGGCTCGGCGCGTACCAGCCGGGGCGCAGCGACGTGGACGTGGCGCTGGTGGTCGCCGGCCCGGTGGACCCGGCGGCGAAGCGTGCCCTGGTCGACCGGTTGCGGCACGAGGCGCTGCCCTGCCCGGCACGCGGCCTGGAGCTGGTCGGCTACCGGCGGGACGTGGCGGCCAGCGGCACCGCCGAGCCCGGCTTCGAGGTCGAGCTGAACACCGGCGCCACCATGCCGTTCCGGGCCACCTACGACCCGGCCGACCGGCCGGTGGCCGACGGGCGGTTCTGGTACGCCCTCGACCGCAGCATCCTGCGCCAGTCCGGCCTGGCCCTGCTCGGCCCGCCGGCCGCGGAGGTGTTCGCCGATCCCGAGCCGGCCGCGCTGCGCCGGCTGATCCGCACCGCGCTGGACTGGTGGCTGACCCTGCCCGCCCCGGACGGGCCGGCCCCGGGCAGCGAGGACGCGGTGCTGGGCGCCTGCCGGTCGCTGGCCCGGGTCCGGTCCGGGACCTGGCTGTCGAAGGTGGACGCCGGCCGCTGGGTGCTCGGGCAGGGCTGGCACGCCGACCTGGTGGGGCGGGCCATCGCGGCCCGGCACGGCGGCCCGCCGCCGACCGGCCGGGAGGCCCGCGCCTTCCAGCGCTGGGTCCGCGCCGAGGTCGCCGCGATGCATTGACGCCGATCGGCATCAGACTGTAAACAAGGCGTACTGATTGATCGGGAGGTCATCATGCGTCGCTCCCTACCCTTGGCCGCCGCACTCCTGCTCACCCTCGCCACCACCGCCCCGGCCGCCGCCGCGCCACCGCCCGGTCCGGTCCCGACCCCGCTGGCCGCCACCCCGATCCAGGTCTACGGCGCCTGGCACTGCGGCAACGACTTCTGCACCTGGAGCACCCCGCGCACGGTCGCGGAGTTCGACAGCCAGAACCACTGGCTCGTCGACCGGGGCGACGGCCGGCCCTCGGTCAACCTGGTGGTGCTGAGCTTCGTCAACCCGCTCGACCTGCTGCGCCAGACCACCGACGCGGCCACCCTCGACGGCGTGCCGCGCGGGATGACCCCCGAGATCGTGCAGTACTTCACCGCGCGCGGCGTGCGGGTGATGCTCTCCATCGGCGGCATCACCTACACCGACGACTGGGACGCCGCCCTCGCCGAGAACCCCACCCTGCTCGGCCAGCGCGCCGCCGCCGCGGCCACCCGGCTCGGCGTCGGCATCGAGATCGACTACGAGCAGAACACCGACCCGGACCTGGCCGGCCTGCAGGCCTTCATCGACGCCTACCGGGCGGTCCATCCGTACGACGCCACCGGCGCCCGACCGCAGGCCCGGCTCACCATCGACGTGGCCGCCGGCGACCGCTGGCTGATCGCCCTCAACCGCAAGGCCACCGCCGACTGGTTGCGCACCGACAGCCCGGTCCTGGACTACGCCAACGCCATGGTGTCGGCCCGGCCCGCCTCGGCCAGCACGGCCCAGGCGAACTGGCAGGAGCACATCGACGGCAAGGCGCAGTACAGCCCGCCGGTGCCGCCGCTGGCGCCGGCCAAGTTCACCGGCGGCATCTATCTCGCCTACGGTGGCAAGCCGCTGCCGGAGTGCGTCGACTACGCCACCTCGGTGCAGAAGGCCGCCGCCCCGTACGTGCAGAGCGTCGCGCCGAACGGCGCGGGCACCAGTGCCGGCCTGCTCGGCTTCATGTTCTGGGCCGCCGAACGCCCCGCCACCCGGGGCATCGGCACGGTGCCGCCGAACACCTGCGAGAAGGGCGCGGGCGCCGGAGCGACCGCCCTGGCCGTCCCGGTGCCGATGCCGGCGCTGCGCCAGAACTGACCGGCCACCGTCGCCGGCCCGGGGCGGCGGGCTCCGAGGGAGCGGGTGGGGTGCCTGTCCATGGCGGTCCCGCCGCGCTGGTGTCCGCACTGCGGGAGATTCCCGCGCAGGTCGACTGGCGGCTCGCGCCGCGGGGCAAGGTGTGGGCGTGGAAGAGGTACGCGATCAGATGGGATCCGTGCCCGGGCCGGGCCGCGCGCAGCCGGCGGCGGTGCGCGTCGCGGTGGTCGCGGAACCGGGCCTGCTGCGCACCGCCGTGGTGGCGGTGCTGGCCGCCACGGCGGACTTCGAGGTGGTCGGCCAGACCGAGCCGGGTGGAAACGTGCCGGAGCTGCTGGCCGCCTGCCGTCCGACGCTGCTGCTGGTGGACCTCGACGCGGTGGACGACCCGGCCGTGGTCAGCGGACCGGATGTTGAGGGCTGCGCCGTCGTCGTGCTGACCGCCCGCCGGACCGCCCGAGCGCTGCGTCGGGCTCTCGGCGCGCGGGTGCGCGGGGTGCTCGCCACGGACGTGCCCCCGGAGGAGCTGGTCGAGCTGTTGCGGACGATCGCCGGCGGGCAGCGGATGATCGATCCGCTGACGGCACTGGCCGCCCTCGACGCGGCGGTGAACCCGCTGAGCGAACGGGAGCGTGAGGTGGCCGCGGCGGCGGCGAAGGGGCTGCCGACCGGGGAGATCGCCAAGTTGCTCCACCTCGCGCCGGGAACCGTGCGCAACCACGTGTCCAGCCTGTTGCGCAAGACCGGCGCGCGGAACCGCTGGGAGGCCGTCGAGCGGGCCCGGGAGGCGTGCTGGATCTGACGACACGCGGGACAGGGGTGTCGCGCAGCGGTCATCTTCGATTAGGTTCGTGACGGTCCGTCATCAGACGCCGACGTCTGGTCAGAATCGGGGGGGTCGTGTCCGGGAGTCGCCATGATACGAACGCTGCTCGCGCTCAAGGGTCGACTCGTCCGGGGAGCCCTCGCCCAGCTGCTGGCCGCCGAGGGCGACATCGACATCATCGGTGAGGCGGCCACCGTTCACGCGTTGCGTGACGCGCTGCGGGACGACCGCCCGGACGTCGCGGTCGTCGACACCGACCTGGTGCCCCTGCACCAGCTCGCCCGGATCACCGCCGCCCGACCCGCCGGCGGCGGCCGGCTGCTGATCCTGGTCGAACAGTGCCGCGCCGCCCGGGTCCGCCCGGTCCTCGCCGAGCACGGACGCCGGGTCGGCTTCCTCAGCCGCGACGTGCCGCCACAGCGGATCGCCGAGGGGGTACGGCTGCTCGCCGACGGGCAGATGGTGCTCGACCCGGAGCTGGTGGTCGCGGCGCTGGAGGTCGCCGACAGCCCGCTGACCCATCGCGAGCGGGACGTGCTCGACGTGGCGGCCGAGGGGCATCCCGTGCGCGAGATCGCCGAGAAGCTGGCGGTCTCGCCGGGCACGGTGCGCAACCACCTGTCCCGGATCATGGCGAAGTGCGGCGCGCGGACCCGGTTGGAAGCGGTGCGGATCGCCCGCGAGTCGGGCTGGATCTGACCGGCTCCGTCCCGCCCTCCCAGTAGCCCACGAGCTCGCGGTACGCCGCCGAACGAGCCAGCAGCCCCGGGTGGCTGTCGAGCAGCGCGCGGTGGCCGTCGAGCAGCAGCACCCGGCGGGCGCGCAGCGCGGAGCTGACCCGGTGCGCGATCACCACGAGCGTGCCGGCACGCTCGGCGAACGCGGTCTCCAGCCGCGCCTCGGTGGCCGGGTCGAGGTGACAGGTGGCCTCGTCGAGGATCACCAGGGCGGCCGGCGAGAGCCAGGCGCGCAGCAGGGCCAACTGCTGACGCTCCCCGGCGGACAGACCGGCCGGGCGCAGCGTCGCGGCCAGCCCGCCGAGCCGGTCCACCAGGTCGGACAGACCCAGCCGGGCCGCCGCCCGGACGATCTCCGGGTCCGCCAGGTCGGGCCGCAGGTAGCGCAGGTTGTCCCGGAGGCTGCCGGTGAAGACGTAGGCCTCCTGCGGGATCAGCACCCGGTGCCGGGCCAGCTCGGCGGCCGCCGCGCCGGCCACCGGCAGTCCGGCCACCTCGACCGTGCCGGACTGCGGGCGCAGCACCCCGGCGATCAACGCGGCCAGGGTCGATTTGCCGATCCCGCTGGCGCCCACCACCACCAGGTGGTCGCCGTCGGGCACGTCGAGGTCGAAGCCGTCGAGCACCGGGTCGGCGTGCGGCCCGTACCGGAACGTCACACCCCGCAGGCACAGCGCGGGCGGGTCCGGTCGCCCGGCGCGCCTCGCCCGGGCCGGGCCGGTCGGCTCGGACGTCGGTACGCAGCTGCTCAGCAGCCGGTCCAGCGTGACGGTGAACCGCAGCCCGCCGGCGGCCACCCCCTGGACGAGGGTGTGCAGGGCCGGCTGCACGCCGCGGACGACGTAGACCAGGGCGCCCAGCACGGCGCCCGGCCCGAGGCCCTGCCGGACCAGCCACGGCGTCGCCAGCAGCACCACCGGCACCGGCAGCCAGCCGCCGACGGCCAGGCTCAACCCACGGGTGACGGCCATCGTGGCCAGTCGCCGCTCCACCCGGGCCTGGGCGTCGACCTGTCGGCCCAGCCATCGGGTCACCTGGTCGCCGGTGCCGCCGGCCGCGACGTCGCGGTGGCCGGTGATCGCGGTGACCGCGGCCCGGGTGAGGCGTTCGTCGGTGTGCACGTACTCCCGCTGGCGGGCGATCATCGCCGGCACGGCCAGCGCGAACAGGCCGAGACCGGCCAGGACCGGCACGGCGACGAGCAGGGCGACCGGGGCGGCGAGGGAGCACAGCCCGATGATCGCGGCGCAGGCGGCGAAGAGGAAGCCGCGGACCACCGTGAGCAGCCCGGCCCAGGTGTCCCGGACGATCTCCACCTGGTGGGTCAGGCGGCCCACCGCGGCGTCGTCGACCCGGCCGTCGGCCGCGCCGGCCAGCGCGCCGGCCACCACCCGGCGCAGCAGGTCGTCGCGGAACGGCTCGACCACGTCGCCGAGGCAGGCGTACGCCCGGTTGGTGCCGACCGCGCCGACGAGCACGGCGGCCCCGAGCAGGCCCAGCCACAGCAGCCCGACCGCGGGGCGGCCGGCCAGGAAGCCGGCGTCCACGGCCCGCGCGGTCAGCAGTCCGGTCAACGCCGCCGGCAGCGCCTCGGCCGCGGACCAGGCCGCCAGCCGCGCCAGCCCCGCCCGCCGCTCCCACAGCGTGGCCCGCAGCAGCGCACCGACCGTGGTCACGACCGGAACACCGCCCGGTAGCCGGGGTCGTCCCAGAGCACGGCGTGCGGTCCGACCGCGCGGATCCGCCCACCGGCCACCCAGGCCACCACGTCGGCCCGGGCCGCCGTGCCGATCCGGTGGCTCACCACCACCCGGGTACGCCCGTCCGACCGGTCGGTCAGCGCCCGGCTCACCCGGTACTCGGTCACGGTGTCCAGGCTGGACGTCGCGTCGTCGAGGACGAGCAGCCGCTCGGCCCGCAGCGCACGGGCCAGGCCGAGTCGCTGGCGCTCCCCGCCCGACATGGCGACCTCGGCCAACGGCGTGCCGTACCGGTCGGGCAGCCGCTCGACGAAGTCGTCGATGGCCGCGGCCCGGGCCAGCGGCACCGGGTCGGCCCCGCCGCCCACCGCCGCCCCCACCGTCTCGCCGACCAGCACCGGCCGTTCGAACCCGTAGCCGACCGCCGCGTGCAGCGCTGCCGCGGACAGCTCGGGCAGCGGGACGCCGTCCAGGAGCACCTGCCCGGCGTCCGGGTCACGCAGCCGGCCGGCAACGGCGGCGAGCAGCGACTTGCCGGCACCGGACGGGCCGACCACGGCGAGCAGGGCGCCGCCGGGCACCCGCAGGTCCACCCCGTCGAGCAGCGTCCGGCCGTCGTCGGCCAGCACGCTCACCCCGCGCAGCTCCAGGCAGCCGGGACCGGGCGGCAGGGTGCGCTCGCCGTAGCGGCGGGCCGGTTCGGTGAGCACCTCGGCGGCGCGGCGGCAGCCGGCGCGCACCCGGACGGCCTTGTTGAGGGCGCTCACCACGGTGCCCAGGCCCGCGCCGAGCGCGGCGTACTGGAGCGCGGCCAGCAGGTCTCCCGGCGTCAGCCGCCCGGCGGCCAGGGAGAGGCCGCCGACCGCGGCGACCGCCAGTTGCAGCATCGGGCTGAGCACCGCGCCCCGGGTCGCCGCCCCGGCCAACACGGTCCACGTGCGGGTGCCGTGGCGCCGCAGCTCGGCGACCGGGGTCAGGACCCGGTCGACCTCCCGCCCGGTGGTGCCGGCCGCGGCGATGGTCCGGGCACCGGCGAGCGCCTCGACCAGCAGCCCGGCAAGGTGCCCCTGGGCCCGCTGGTAGCCGGCGACCGCCGCGGACGCGTCGGCGACGAACCCGCGCAGCAGCACGCCGAGCAGCACCAACCCGACCACGAAGGTCGCGCCGAGCCAGGGATCGATCATGGTGAGGGCCACCAGGCTGCCCACCGGGGGCAGCAGCACGGTGCCCGCCAGCACGATGGTCGGGGCCGCCTGCCCGGCGTCGGCCACCTGGCCGACCAGTCGACCGACCAGGTCGCCCACCGGGTGGCGGACCGCGGCCCGGGGATCGAGGGCGAGGATGTGGCGGGTCAGCGTGTGGCGTAGGTCGGCGACGGACCGGGCGCTCGCCGCGCCGGTGCCGTAGTCCCGCACCGCACCGGCGCAGACCAGCAGGACGACCAGTCCACCCACGGCGGCCAGCCAGCGGGTGGCGGACTCCCCGGCGGTGGCGCCGACGGCGGCATCGACCGCCCGGCCCAGCGCCGCGGGCAGCGCCAGTTCGGCCGCCGCCACGGTCACGGTGGCCAGCGCCAGCACCGGGGTCCACCAGCCGGCGGACCCGACGGCCCGCCAGAGGAGCCGGTCGGCCGGGGTCATCGCACCTCCACGCAGGGCGCGGCCCCGGACCGGCGTGAGCCGGCCCGGGGCCAGGCGAACCGAGGTCAGTTGCAGGTGGTGATGCTCAGCGAGCTGTCGCCGCAGAGCAGCAGGCTGGCCTGGCTGCCCCCGCCGTTGCGCTCGATGGCCGGCAGTTCCATGCCCTGGAGGTCGAGCAGTGCCATGATGTTCCCCTTTTCTCTCGTGTCGACTGCTGGTCGGATCTGGTGGCGTGGCCATCACGGTGGCCACCGGGTCAGTTGCAGGTGGTGATGCTCAGCGAGCTGTCGCCGCAGAGCAGCAGGCTCGCCTGGCTGCCCCCGCCGTGGCGCTCGGCGGCCGGCAGCTCCATCCCCTGGAGGTCGAGCAGGGCCATGTCGTTCACCTCCTTCCGTACGGGTCGGGTCGGATTGCCCCGGAGTGACCCCCGGGGAGCTGGGTGGGCCGGTCAGCCGCCGGCCGGTGGGGTGGGCCCGGCCGGCGTGACGCCGGGCAGGGGCGACAGGAACGGCAGGCCGGTGCCCGCCGGCTGGGTGGCCGCGAGGGCGTGCAGCACGCCGGCGGTGCCGGTGGCCAGGTCCATGGAGAGCCGCAGCAACTGGTCGCCGGGGAAGGCGGTCGCCCCCCGGAACGGCAGCGCGTGCCAGCTCAGCAGCCGAGCCTGCCGGCGCGCCGCCTCGACCTCACCGCGTGCCGCCAGGTAGGTCACCATGCCGGCGCGGCCGGCGAAGAGTCCGGACTGGGCGTAGAACGGGAAGTCGGCGCAGCGGCGGATCGCCTCGGCCGCGGTGCGCAGGCCCTCGTCGTCGCGGTGGCGCAGGTACTGGTCGAGCACCAGGCCGATGCCGACGCTGCCCTCGCCGAGGTAGGGCATGGTCCGCCAGCCCTCGTTGACCTCCAGGTGGCCGGCGTCGCGCCGGACGCACCGGCGCAGGTCCTGCCGCAGCGCGGTCGCCGCGTGCTCGAGCAGGCTCGGGTCCTGGTCCAGCTCGTACATCCGCAGCAGCATCAGCGCCACGCCCGCCCCGCCCCGGAGCAGCCCCGCGTACGGGTGCCGACCGCCGCTGACCTCGGCCACCGACTCGACGTCGCCGAGCCGGCCGACGACCAGGTCGACCGCCCGGCGTGCCGCGTCGGCGTACCGCCCGTCGCCGGTGCGGCCGGCGAAGTGGGCCAGGTTGAGCGCGACCCCGGACAGGCCGCTCGTCAGGTCGTCGCCGAGTTCGGTCCACGGCTCGTCGAGGCAGCGGTCCAGCAGCCGTACCGCCTCGGTGCGGTGCCCGAGCAGGTCCAGCACGTACGCGACGCCGTGCAGCCCGTCGTAGAAGCCGAGCCGGCTGCCGGACGCCGGTTCCCGTACCCGGTCGAGCACCCATTGCTCGTGCCGGGGGTCGGTGCCGGCGCCGCCGGCGTGCAGCGCCCAGAGCACCCCGGCCGCGCCGTGAGCCAGGTTGAGCCCGCCGTCGGCTCCGGCGAACTGCCGGATGTCGCCGGGGAAGAGGCGGTCGTCGCGGTGCGGGGTGGCGCTCGCGGTGATCGCGGTGGCCAGCCGGTCGCGCAGCGCCGGCCAGTCGTCCGGGTCGATCCGCGGCCGGTCCGGGTAGCGGTCGACGGCCCCGGCCTCCGTTCCGGCCCGGGTTTCGGTCTCGGCCCGGGTCCCGACCCGGGCCGGTTCGTCGCCCGCAAGGCGGGCCGGGAACTGACCGACCTCGGGCGCGGTCCGGCCGAGGATCACGGCGACCGCCTCGTCGAGCAGGTCCCGGGGGACCGGGAAGTGTTCCGCCACCACCTCGGCCAGGTGGGCCGCCTTCTCCGGCGCCAGCCGCAGCATCGCGGTCAGCGGCAGGAACAGGGCCAGCCGCAGGCACGCCAGGGCGTACCGGTCCACCTCGACGCCGGTCCGGTCGCGGGGCGCGGCGAATGCCTGGTTGCGCAGCGCCGGCCGGGTGGCCGCCGCGGCGGGGGTGGCCACCTCGAAGTCGATCAGCGTGACGTCCCCGTCGTCGCCGACCATGATGTTGAACATGTGCAGGTCGCCGTAGACCACGCCGTGGGCATGGATGGCCTGCACCGCCTCGGCGACCTGCCGGTGCACCTCGAGGGCCCACCGGGTGTACGCGGCCGGGTCGGCGTCGAGGTGGACCAGCGGGTAGCGCTCCACCACGAGTTGGTTCAGCGGGCGGCCCGCGACGAAGGTCAGCGCCAGGAACTCGTGGCCGCCGAAGCTGAACTCGTCGTGCACCCGCACCAGGTGCGGCACGTCGGCGAGCCGGCGCAGCGTCTCGGCCTCCCGGCGCAGGCGGGTGACCGCGTCCGCGCCGGTGGCGTCCAGCCCGGCGTGCGGGCGGGCCTCCTTCAGCACCACCCGGTCCCCGGTGCGGGTGTCCCGGGCCTCGTAGAGACCGCCGCCGTTGGAGAAGTGGATGACCTTGTCGATCCGGTAGGGCAGGTCGGTGGTGGTGGCGGCGTTCCGGGCGGCCAGGTGCGGGGCGAGGAAGTCCGGGAGGGTGACCCAGTCGGGCAGGTGGAAGACCGGGTCGCGTCGGTCGGGCACCAGGGTGCCGTTGGCGTCCTCGATCGCCGGCACGACCTGGCCCTCGGGGGAGAGGCAGTACCGGGCGGCGAAACCGCCGTAGCGCAGGTAGACCGGGCCGTCGCCGTAGCGGAGGTCGCTCAGGATGTACGGTCCGGTCTCCCCGTCGAGCAGCGCGGCGAGCTCCTTGGCGGTCAGCTCCAGTTCCGCGTCGTCGCGGGGGTAGACGGTGATGAACTTGCCGCTGGCCGCCCGGCGGGCATACTTGCTGTTGCGCATGAGCAGCATCCGCGGGCCGCGCAGGTGCTTGAACGGGATGCCGCGGGGCCGGCAGTAGTCCATCACCCGGGCCAGCACCCGCTCCGCGTTGTCCAACCGGGCCGACACGTGGATCTTCCACCCCTGGGGCGGGAGGGAGCCGTCGACCGGCGCGTGGATCAGCCAGTCATCCTTGATCTCGTGCTCCCAACCGGGCGCCGACTGGCGGTCCGTCAGGTAGCCGGGGGCCTCGGCGGCGGAGCTGGCGAGCGAGTCGTAGAACAGCGGGTCGACCGCGCAGTACGAGTCGTACCGTTCGTCCATGTCGTCTGCCTCCACCGGCTGATCGGGTGAGGTCAATCCTGCGGACGGAGGAGGACGGAGCAAAGTGTGATCGGTCATGACCGGTGTGTGATGTTCGCACCCCGAATTCGTGACAATGGCGGAGTTTAAAATCGCGAATGCCGCATCAGCGGTGCGCCGGGTCCCTCCTGAACACGCGAAGACCCGCACCGGCACGGGGGCTGGTGCGGGTCTCGCGAGCCGGCCGATCGCCGGCGGTGGACTCAGTAGACGGTCACGCCGTACGCGCTGGCCGCCTCGGTGACCGGCTGGAAGAACGTGGTGCCGCCGCGCTTGCAGTCACCGCTGCCGCCAGAGGTGATGCCGAGCGCCTTGGTGCCGTCGTAGAGCGGGCCGCCGGAGTCGCCGGGCTCGGCGCAGACGGTGGTCTGGATCATGCCCTTGACGGTGCCGCTGCCCTGGTAGCGGACGGTCACGTTGAGCGCGGTCACGGTGCCGCTGTGGGTGCCCGTGGTGGAGCCGGTCCGCTTGACCGCCTCACCCACGAACGCGTTGGCGGCGGTGTAGCCGCCGGGGTGGCTCAGCCCGGCGTTGTCGTAGCGGACCAGGGCGTAGTCGTTGCCCGGGAAGCTGGACCCGACCGTCGGGCCGATCAGCGTGGACTGGCTGGAGTTGGTGTACCAGGTGTTGGCGACGTCGCCGCAGTGCCCGGCGGTGAGGAAGTAGTACGCCCCACCCTTGACCACGTTGAACCCGAGCGAGCAGCGGTAGCCGCCGCCGTAGATGGCGTCACCGGCGGAGAGCAGCGGCCGGAAGACGCCCTTGGCCCGGTCCACCCGGATCGCACCGGCCGTGGCGCCGGCGCTCTTCTTGAGCGTGGCCAGCTCGGCGGCGGAGACGCTCTCGTCGGCGGTCACCACCACCCGGTTGGTGGCGGTGTCCACCCGCCAGGCGATGCCGTCGACACCGGAGGCCGTGACGGCGGCGTCGACCTGGGCGAGCTGGCCGGCGGTGTAGCTCGGAGCGGCCGAGGCCGGCCCGGTGAACGCGCCGGCGGCCACCAGGCCGACGGTCGCGGCGAGCAGGGGAGTCAGTCGACTGCGGCGGATTCTCACGGTCTTCTCCTCGGACGGTGAAGGCCGCCGGTTGCGTCGGCGTCCATGCCGTGTCGCCGGGATCCGTTCGGGGTGTGACCTCGGCGAACGCTGTAGCCGCGAGTATCCACCTGGGTCGATGTCGGGACAAGGGGTGAGCGGCGTGTCGACCGGGAGCTGACTAGGGTGGCAGCGCGGGAGGTGGCGACATGGCGGAGCTGAGCGGACCGGCCCGGGCCGGACTGGAGGCGGCGGTGCCGGGCGGGGTGGCGACCCGGGCCGCGGACCGGCTGCGGCTGGCCCACGACGCCTCGCACTACCTGCTGCACCCGAGCGCGGTGGTCACCCCCGCCGACGCCGGGCAGGTCGCCGCGCTGCTGCGGCACAGCCACCGCACCGGCACCCCGCTGACCTTCCGCTCCGGCGGCACCAGCCTCAGCGGGCAGGCGGTCACCGACCACCTCCTGGTCGACACCCGCCGGCACTTCCGCGACCTCGAGGTGCTCGACGAGGGCCGGCGCGTGCGGGTGCAGCCGGGAGTCGTGCTGCGGCAGGTCAACGCCCGGCTCGCCCGGTACGGCCGCAAGCTCGGCCCGGACCCGGCCAGCGAGTCCGCCTGCACGATCGGCGGCGTGGTGGCCAACAACTCCAGCGGGATGACCTGCGGCACCGAGTTCAACACCTACCGCACCCTGGAGTCGGTGCTGCTGGTGCTGCCCGGCGGCACCGTGCTGGACACCGGCGCCCCGGACGCCGACGACCGGTTGCGGGCGGCCGAGCCGGAGCTGCACGCCGGGCTGCTGCGGCTGCGCGACCGGGTCCGCGACAACCCGGACTCGGTGCGCCGGATCCGCGCCCAGTACGCCATGAAGAACACCATGGGGTACGGGGTGAACGCCTTCCTCGACCACGACACGCCCGCCGACCTGCTCACCCGCCTCGTGGTGGGCAGCGAGGGCACCCTCGCCTTCGTGGCGGCCGCGACCTTCCGTACCGTGCCGGTGCACCGGCACGCCGCGACCGGCCTGATGGTCTTCGACACCCTGGGCGCGGCGATGGCCGCCATGCCGGCCCTGGTGGCCGCCGGGCCGGCGGCGGTCGAACTGCTCGACGCCGCCGCCCTGCGGGTGGCCCAGACCGACCCGAAGGCGGACGCCGCGCTGCGCGGCCTCGCGGTGCGCGAGCACGCCGCGCTGCTGGTCGAGTGGCAGGAGTCCGACCCGGAGGCGCTCGCCGCGCGGGTCGCGGCGGCCCGGCCGGTGCTCGCCGACCTGCCGCTGACCGCGCCGGCCCGGCTCAGCGGGGAGCCGGCCGCGCGGGCCGCGCTGTGGCACATCCGCAAGGGTTTGTACGCCGCCGTGGCCGGCGCCCGGCCGTCCGGCACCACCGCGCTGCTGGAGGACATCGCCGTCCCGGTGGGCGCGCTCGCCGACACCTGCGCGGCGCTCGCCGACCTGTTCGCCCGGCACCGGTACGAGCAGAGCGTCATCTTCGGCCACGCCAAGGACGGCAACCTGCACTTCATGCTCAACGAGCGGTTCTCCCACGGCGCGGCGCCGGCCCGGTACGCCGACTTCACCGAGGAGATGGTCGACCTGGTGCTCGGCCACGGCGGCACGCTCAAGGCCGAGCACGGCACCGGCCGGGTGATGGCCCCGTACGTGCGCCGCCAGTTCGGCGACGAGCTGTACGAGGTGATGCGCGAGCTCAAGACGCTCTGCGACCCGGCCGGCGTGCTCAACCCGGGCGTGCTGCTCAGCGACGACCCGGAGATCCACATGCGGCACCTGAAGACCGTGCCGACCGTGGAGGAGGAGGTGGACCGCTGCGTCGAGTGCGGCTACTGCGAGCCGGTCTGCCCCAGCCGCGATCTCACCACCACGCCGCGGCAGCGGATCGTGCTGCGCCGGGAGATCGCCGCCGCCCGCGCCGACGGCGACCTGGCCCTGGCCCGCGAGCTGGAGCGGGCGTACGACTACGACGCGGTGCAGACCTGCGCGGTCGACGGGATGTGCGCCACCGCCTGCCCGGTGCTGATCAACACCGGTGACCTGGTGAAGCGGCTGCGTGCCGAGGAGAACGGCCCGGTGGCGCAGGCCGGCTGGCGGGGGGCGGCCCGGCGCTGGGGCGCGGCGACCCGCGGCCTGGCCCGCGGCCTCGACCTGGCCGGCGCGGTGCCGCCCGCGCTGCCCGAGACCGCGACCCGGGCCGCCCGCGCGGTGCTCGGCGCCGACCGGGTGCCGCAGTGGCGCCGCGACCTGCCGGCCGGCGGCGCGGTCCGGCGTCCGCACCCGGTCGACGACCCGGACGCGGTGTTCGTGCCGTCCTGCCTGGGCACGCTCTTCGCGCCGGCCGAGGGCGGCTCCGGGGTGGCGGCCGCGCTGCTGACCCTCGCCGAGCGGGCCGGGGTGCGGCTGCTCGTGCCCGACGGCATCGCCGCCACCTGCTGCGGCACCCCTTGGTCGTCCAAGGGCCTCACCGCCGGCTACCGCGCGGTCCACGACCGGGTCGCGCCGGCGCTGCGGGCGGCCAGCCGTGCCGGGGCGCTGCCCCTGGTCAGCGACGCCGCGTCGTGCACCGAGGGGTTCGCCCGGCTGCTGGCCGACGCCGGTGACCTGCGGGTGGTCGACGCCGTCGGGTATGTCGCCACCGACCTGCTGCCCCGGCTCACCGTCCGGCGCCGGCTGGGTTCGCTCGCCCTGCACCCGACCTGCTCGTCCACCCGGCTCGGGCTGGACGAGGCGCTGCTCGCGGTGGCCGGGGCGATCGCCGAGGAGGTGGTGGTGCCGGACGGCTGGCAGTGCTGCGGCTTCGCCGGCGACCGGGGCCTGCTGCACCCGGAGCTGACCGCCTCGGCCACCCGGGCGGAGGCCGCCGCCGTCGCCGGGCGCCCCTTCGACGGGTACGCCTCGGTGAACCGCACCTGCGAGATCGGCCTGGCCCGGGCCACCGGGCAGCCGTACCGGCACCTGCTGGAGCTGCTGGCCGACGCGACCGCCTGACCGCCGGCGGGTAGCATTCGCCGGCGTGTGGCGTAGCTGGTGGTTCGCGGGTCTGCTGGTGGCGTGCGCTCTGTTCGTCGCGGCGGTCCAGGACGACCGGCGGGTCGGCCTCGTCGAGCTGATCGTCTTCCTGGCGCTGGCGGTCCTGGCGTCGCCGCTGGTGTTCCCCCGCTCGCTGACCGCCGCGCAGGCGCAGCAGCGCAGCGCCCGCGACGGGCGGCCGGTCGTCTACTGGCGGCCCGGCTGCCGGTACTGCCTGCGCCTGCGCCGCCGGCTCGGCCGCCGGGCCGGCCAGGCGTACTGGGTGAACATCTGGCGCGATCCGGCCGGGGCGGCGGCGGTCCGGGCCGTCACGGGCGGCGACGAGACGGTGCCGACGGTGGTCGCCGGCGGCGAGGCCGTGGTGAATCCGGAGCCGGCCTGGGTGCTGAGCCGGCTCGCTCCCTGACACCCCCGGCGTTCGCCACCGGTCCGGATGGGCCGCCCGGCCGGGCCGGATCCCGGGACGTTGGGCTCTGCCGCCCCGGACCGCACCTCGGGTTCGATGAACTCCGACGGGTTCGGTGTGGACGCTGGAGGTCGCGATGAGAAGAAGCTGGCCGTACTCGGACGACGACCTACGCCGGATGTACGCGGGCGGGCGCGCCGACGCCACCGCGCGGCGCTTCGCCCGGGTGTGGGCGGTGGTGCTCGGAGCCGGGCTGCTGCCCCGGCGCTGGGTGACGCTCGAGGTCCGTGGCCGCCGCACCGGGCGGCGCACCCGCTTCCCGCTGGGCATGGCCGACTGGCAGGGGGAGTGGTATCTGGTCCCGATGCTGGGCGAGGACTGCAACTGGGTCCGCAACGTCCGCGCGGCCGGGGGCCGGGCCACCATCCGGCACGGCCGGGCCCGGGCCTGCCGGCTGATCGAGGTCCCCGTCGCGGAGCGGGCCCCGATCCTGAAGCGCTACCTGCAGAAGGTGCCCGGGGCGCGACCGCACATGCCCGTCGATCGGCACGCGTCGCTGGCCGAGTTCGCCGCGATCGCGCCGCGCTACCCGGCCTTCCGGGTGGTCCGCGAGCCGCGGGCCGGCGCGCCGACCCGTCGACGGGAAGCCGCCTGACGGGGTACCGGTCAGAAGCGTGCCACCAGATCCGAACGGGGTCTCCACCCGCGACCAGAACCCCAGCTCGACAACACCACGGCTACCGTCCGTGCGCCAGAGTTCTCGTCAGACCGTCGGGGCTTCCCAGGTGGTCAGGCAGAAGGGATGGCCGGCCGGGTCAGCGTAGACGAAGCATTGTTCGCTGTTGGGCTGGAAGTCGTATTTCGTGGCGCCAGCGGCGAGCACGCGCGCCTCGGCGGCGTCTCGGTCCTCGACCATGAAGTCGAGGTGCATCATGCTCGACGCGGTGGGGTCGGGCCAGGAAGGAGGCGTGTATCCGGGCACGGTCTGGAAATTCAGCCGCCCGGCCGGGCTCTGCACGCATGCCCACTCGTCGCCGAACTGCGTCATCGTCCCGCCGGTGATGTCGGCGTAGAACTCCGCCAGGCGGATGGCGTCCGAACTGTCCAGAGTGACCGCGCTCAGCCGGATCTTGTCGGACATGTTGCCCTCTTCTGGTCCAGGCCGCCAGTAGCCCCACCGACGGCATTGCATGACGGACAGCACCATATCGAAGTCGACAGAACCGGCACTCGAAGGTGCCTTCTGGCGAGCTCTCCCGGCGGGATCGAGACGCGGCGATCACCGCCGGCATTCGATGTTCGGCGATACGGCTCGTGCGCAGACCATGGCGGGTGACCGAGACTGTAGCGATGTCGCAAGATGTCGGGGGCGCGCCGCGCAGCCAGGTAGCAATCACCGCCCTGCTCATAGGCGCTGGCGTGCTCATCCTCCTCGTCCCCGCCGGCGCCGAGGGCAAGGTACTCGTGCCCCTCAGCGAAGGTCACGGGCTGTCCGCTGTGGACGGGGTCGGCGCGGCGCTGCTGGCGGTGGGCGCTACCTGGCTGGAAGTGCTCGTGGTACGGCGTCTGCCGTACCTCGCCCTGCCCCCACGGGCCTTGTTCGCCCTCGGCCTGCTGGCCGGCCTCGGCATCGGGCTCCTGGTCGCCTCGGTCTTTTCGCGGTTCTTCTGGTGGTGGGCTGTCGGCGCCGCCGCACTGGGCCTTGCCGTCCTCGTCCTCGTGCCTCTCACGGCGCGCCGTGGAGGCCGCTGACCGAACGTCCGGTTCCGCCGCAGACACGGCGCGCCCGGCTACTGCTGCGCCGGGCGCTGTCCCCCACCCCTCGCGATCCGTCAGCCGGCGCGGTGCGTCAGAGTGGCATCACTGACCCTTGCGCATGGCATCACGATGATGCCATGATGGCGTCATGGAACTCCGCAGCTACGTCGACGCGATCCGCCAGCAGCTCGCCGTGGCCGCCGCGGCCGGCGGCGACGACGCCCGGGACCTGGCCGAGCGGCTCACCGCGCCGCTCGAGTCCGCGGTCCGGCTCGCCCTGCTGGACGCGCTCTCCGAGGCGGCCACGGAGATCACGCGTGATCTCGCCCCCGGCTCGGTCGACCTGCGGCTGCGCGACCGGGAGCCCAGCTTCGTGGTGACACCACCGCCGGCCGAGCAGTACGCCGACGAAGCGGCGGCAGCGGCGGCCCCGCCGAACCCGCTGCCGACGCCCGCCGAGGGCGAGGACGAGGCAACCGTGCGGATCAGCCTGCGCCTGCCGGAGCACCTCAAGGCGCGCGTCGAGCAGGCCGCCGCCCGCGCCGGCGTCTCGATCAACACCTGGCTGATCCGGGCCGCGGCCGCCGCCGTCGACACCGACAACCAGCAGCACCGTCCCGACGCCCCCCGCCGGTCCGGCATCGCCACCGGCGGCCAGCGCTTCACCGGCTGGGTGCGCTAGCCCCACCGACATCCCGAAAGGGGAGCAACATGCCATCCTTCGACACCCCCACCCCGATCACCGCGTCGGTCGAACTCGTCGCCGGCGACGTACGGATCGTCGCCGCTGCGCGCACCGACACCGTCGTCCAGGTGCGCCCGGCCGATGACGCCGAGGAGCGCGACGTGCGCGCCGCCGCGCAGACCCGGGTGGAGTACGCCGCCGGCCGCCTCGTGATCCGCGGGACCAAGCAGCCCGGCTTCGGCGTATTCGGCAGGACCGGTTCGGTCGAGGTGACCATCGAGCTGCCGGCCGGCTCCAGCGTGGAGGGCAAGCTGGGCGCCGGCACGGTCACCTGTTCCGGCGCGCTGGCCGACTGCCGGCTCAAGACCGGCGCCGGGGACCTGCAGGTCGAGGACGCCGGGACGCTCACCCTGCACACCGGCTTCGGCGCGGCCATCGCGCAGAACGTGGCCGGCAACGCCGACGTCACCACCGGCTCCGGCAAGGTCAGCCTCCGCACCGTCGGCGGGCACGCCGTGCTGAAGAACGGCAACGGCGAGACGTGGATCGGCGACGCGCGTGGCGAACTGCGGATCAACGCCGCGAACGGCGACGTCTCCGCCGAGCACGCGGCCGGCTCCGTGGCGGCGACCACCGCCAACGGCAGCATCCGCATCGGTGAGCTGGTGCGCGGCCACGCGAGCCTGCGCACCGCGGCGGGGCGGATCGAGATCGGCATCCGGCGCGGCACGGCGGCCCGGCTCGACCTGCACACCCAGTTCGGCAAGGTGTGCAACGGCCTGGACGCCGCCGCCGGACCCGCCGACAGCGACGAGAAGGCCGAGGTGCGGGCCCGCACCGCGTTCGGCGACATCCTCATCCACCGCGCCTGACCTTGCCCGGCGGATGACCGGTCCCGGGACGTCCGGCCCGGCTCCGGTACCCGACGTCGGGTACCGGAGCCGGGCGTTCGCGCCGGGTCAGGTGTCGCGTGCCACCAGCCGGCCCATCCGCACCGCGGTGAAGACTGCGGCGGCCAGCGCGACGTCGGACAGGAGCATGAGGCCGATCGCGTAGGAGCCCTGCGACCCGTAGACCCAGCCCATCACCAGCGGCGGGACGAAGCCGCCGAGGCCACCGGCGGCGCCCACCAGGCCGGTGACGGCACCCACCTGGTCGGCCGGGGCGACCTTGCCGACCAGCGCGAACACCGCACCGCTGGCCGCGCCGAGCAGGACCGCCATGCCGAGCAGCGCGACCGTCGCCACCGGCACCAGGGTGGGCTGGAACGCCTGGACCACCGCGAACGCGGCGACCCCACCGAAGCACCACACCAGCACCGGCACCGGGTGCAGCCGGTCGGAGAGCCAGCCACCCAGCGGCCGGGCGGCCACCGCGAGGACCACGAAGCCGGCGGTACGCAACGCGCCGTCGGCGGCGTCGAGGCCGTAGGCGGTGCGCAGGTAGGCGGGCAGGTACACGCTGAACGCCACGAAACCGCCGAAGCCCACCGCGTACAGGAAGCAGAGCTGCCAGGTGACGGTCAGCCGGCCGACCGCGCGGAGCCGTCGCCACGCCGAGCCGGTCGGCCGGGCCCGCTGCGGCGCGTCGCGCAGCAGCAGCACCGACAGCACCGCGTAACCGGCCAGGATCGCGGCGACGAGCAGGAACGGCGCCCGGGGGCCGTAGGCGTCGGCGAGCCGGACGGTGGTGAAGTTGGCGATCGCGGTGCCGCCCATGCCGACGCCGAACACGCCGATGGCGAAGCCCTGCCGGGCCGGCGGGTACCAGCCGGACACCAGGGGCACGCCGACGGCGAAGGCGGTGCCGCCGATGCCGAGGAAGAAGCCGGTGATGATCAGCGCGGGGTAGCTGGAGACCACGCTCAGGGTCAGCACCGGCCCGATGGTGGCGACCGTGACCAGCGGGAACACCACGCGCGCCCCGTACCGG
The DNA here is from genome assembly GCF_044465125.1 of Micromonospora sp. NPDC049836. Classification (NCBI taxonomy): domain Bacteria; kingdom Bacillati; phylum Actinomycetota; class Actinomycetes; order Micromonosporales; family Micromonosporaceae; genus Micromonospora; species Micromonospora sp. NPDC049836. The sequence goes on along the minus strand of NZ_JBITLH010000016.1, from coordinate 11,405 downwards.
TCGGTGAGCGCGCCGACCGGGATGCGCCCCAGCGAGCCGACCACCACCGGCACGGCCACCAGCAGGGACTGGGCGGCGAAGCTGAGGTCGAGGCGCTCCTTGATGCCCGGGCCGAGCGGGCCCAGCAGCGCCCACGCCCAGAAGTTGACCAGGAACCCGAGGGTCGCCAGGGCCAGCTGCACGGTGGCGCCGGACCGGGCCGGTCCGGGCGGGCCGGCGCCGGCGCTGCCGGCCGCGGGCGTGCTGCCGGGCGCCGGGCTGTCGCGGGCGATGCTCATCGCAGCTCTCCGGGGGGCGTCGTCGTGCGGGTCAGCGGCGGGTACGGCGGCGGTCGCCGCCCGGGGCGGGCAGCCGGGGCGGGCCCTCCCAGCCGGGCCGGGCCGGCCGCAGCCCGGGCCGGTCGTCGCGGCTGCGGTACACGACGTACGGGCGGGTGGCGTAGCCGACCGGGGCGCTGAACGCGTGCACGAGCCGGGTGAACGGCCAGAACGCGAAGAGCGCGAAGGCGGCCACGACGTGGATCTGGAAGCCGACCGGCACGCCGGCCATGACCTCCGGGTCGGGGCTGAGGTAGAACAGCGACCGGAACCACGGGGACACCGTCTCCCGGTAGTCGTAGCCGTCGCCGACCACGTTGGCCCGCACCGTGGCCAGCAGCCCCAGCACGATCACCCCGGCGAGCACCACGTACATCGCCTTGTCGTTGCGGGTGGTGGCGGCGAAGACCGGCCCGGTCAGCCGCCGGCGGACGATCAGGATGGCCAGTCCGATCAGCGTGCAGAGGCCGGCCACCGTGCCGATGAACACGGCCATCAGGTGGTACGTGTGCTCGGTGACGCCGACGGCCTCGGTCCAGGACTTCGGCACCAGCAGGCCGCCGACGTGGCCGACCAGCACCATCAGCACGCCGAAGTGGAACAGCGGGCTGCCCCAGCGCAGGATGTTGCTCTCGTAGAGCTGCGACGAGCGGGTGGTCCAGCCGAACTTGTCGTACCGGTGCCGCCAGATCAGGCCGCCGACCAGCACGGCCAGCGCCAGGTACGGGTACACGACCCAGAGCAGGATGTTCATCGGCGGCCTCCCGAGGTGTCCACGAGTCCGAACGGTTCCACGCCGACCTGCTCCGCCGGTGGTCCGGTGCGGGCCAGCCGGGCCGCGGCGGCCAGGTCCGCGGGCTGGGCCGGCGGCAGCATCTCGCGTACCGCGGCCACCGCGTGCCGGTAGACCGACCGCTCCCGGCCCAGCGCCTCGACCAGCAGGTCCAGGCCGACCCGGTGGTCCCGGAGCAGCCGCCACCCGCCGTCGTCGGCGGCGGCCAGGTCGAGCACCGCCGGCAGGAAGTCGGGCAGCTCACCGTCGACCACGGCCAGCCCGGCCCGCCGGTACGCGCCGGAGAAGCCGACCAGCGCCTCGCCGCGGCGGCGGGTGTCGCCGCAGGTGTAGTAGGTCAGATGCAGGCAGCAGCGGCGGCGGAAGTCGAACAACTCCACGTACCCGGCCCGCAGCTCGCCGGCGGTGCCGGCCGCCCGGTGGGCGACCACCTCGTGCAGCGGCCCGGCCACCGGGGCCGGTACGCCGTCGAGCGCGGCGCGCACGGTGGGCAGCGCGGCGAGCACCTCGTCGTCGGGATAGCGCAGCAGCAGGGACGCCGCGCGGGCGGCCACCCGCCGCCAGGTCGGCTGGCTCACCGGTCACCTCCGTCGGTGGGCTCGGACTCGGGATGGCGGGGCGGGAAGAGCCCTCGGGGGGTGCCCTTGCCGTCCCAGTTGAGCAGGTTGACCCGGCGCGGCTCGTCGCCCGGGTCGGTGAAGCCGTCGGCGGTCTGCCGGTCGCGCAGCATGTGGAAGGTCTCCACCTGCACCGGCACCGGCGTGCCGGAGGACTCCCCGAAGGGTCCCTGGCCGTACGGGCCGCCGCCGCCCATGCCGGGGCCGCCCTCGTAGTCGAGGCTGCACTCGGTGGCGACCTTCTCCAGCCGGTGGGCGTCCTCGGCGTGCGCGGCGGGGATGACGTAGCGCTGCTCGTACTTGGCGATGGCGAGCAGCCGGTACATCTCGTCCATCTCGGCGCCGGTCATCCCGACGGCGGCGGCGATGGACTCGTCGCGGGTCTCACCCAGGTTGATCCGGCGCTGGTAGGCGCGCATCGCGGCGAGCCGGTTCAACACCGCGCGCACCGGCTCGGGGTCGCCGGCGGTGAACAGCTCGGCGAGGTACTCCACCGGGATGCGCAGCGCGTCGATGGCGCCGAACAGGTTGCCGGCCTGCTCCGCGTCGTGGCCGGTGTCCCGCAGCACGTCCGCCACCGGCGACAGCGGCGGGATGTACCAGACCATCGGCATGGTCCGGTACTCCGGGTGCAGGGGCAGCGCCACCTCGTACCGCATGACCAGGTCCCAGACCGGCGAGCGCTGGGCCGCGTCGATCCAGTCGTCGGGGATGCCGGCTTCCCGGGCGGCGGCGACCACCCCCGGGTCGTGCGGGTCGAGGAAGACCGACCGCTGGGCGTCGTAGAGGTCGTGCTCGTCCTCGACCGCGGCGGCCTCGGCGACCCGGTCGGCGTCGTAGAGCATCAGCCCCAGGTAGCGCAGCCGGCCGACGCAGGTCTCCGAGCAGATGGTGGGCTGGCCGATCTCGATGCGCGGGAAGCAGAAGGTGCACTTCTCCGCCTTGCCGGTGCGGTGGTTGAAGTACACCTTCTTGTACGGGCAGCCGGTCACGCACATCCGCCAGCCCCGGCAGCGGTCCTGGTCGACCAGCACGATGCCGTCCTCGGCCCGCTTGTAGATCGCGCCCGAGGGGCAGGAGGCGGCGCAGGACGGGTTGAGGCAGTGCTCGCAGATGCGCGGCAGGAAGAACATGAACGTCTTCTCGAACTCCTGCTTCACCTGGTCGGACACCTTGGCCAGCACCGGGTCGCCGGCGGCGATCTCGTTGCCGCCGGCCAGCGAGTCGTCCCAGTTGGCGCTCCAGGAGATCTTCGTGTCCTTGCCGGTGAGCAGGGACTTCGGCCGGGCCACCGGGGTGTCGTCGCCGGCCGGGGCGGTGAGCAGGTGCTCGTAGTCGTAGGTCCAGGGCTCGTAGTAGTCCTGCATGGACGGCAGCTTCGGGTTGGCGAAGATGCTGAACAGCTTCTTCACCCGGCCGCCGGCGCGCGGCTTGAGCCGGCCGGAGCGGGTCCGGGTCCAGCCGCCCTGCCACCGCTGCTGGTCCTCGTAGGTGCGCGGGTAGCCCTGCCCGGGCCGGGTCTCCACGTTGTTGAACCAGACGTACTCGACGCCGGACCGGTTCGTCCACGCCTGCTTGCAGGTGACCGAGCAGGTGTGGCACCCGATGCACTTGTCGAGGTTCATCACCATCGCCATCTGCGCCATGACCCGCATCAGTACTGCACCTCCTGGGAGCGGCGGCGGATCACGGTGACCTCGTCGCGCTGGTTGCCGGTCGGACCGAGGTAGTTGAAGGCGAAGGAGAGCTGGGCGTACCCGCCGATCAGGTGGGTGGGCTTGACCAGCAGCCGGGTCAGCGAGTTGTGGATGCCGCCGCGCCGGCCGTTGACCTCCGCCTTCGGCACGTCGATCACCCGCTCCTGGGCGTGGTACATGTACACGGTGCCCTCGGGCATCTTGTGCGTCACCACCGCCCGGCAGACCACCACGCCGTTGCGGTTGACCGCCTCGATCCACTCGTTGTCCCGTACGCCGATCTTCGCGGCGTCGGCCTCGCTCATCCACATCGTCGGCCCGCCCCGGGACAGCGTCAGCATGATCAGGTTGTCCTGGTACTCGGAGTGGATGGACCACTTCGAGTGCGGGGTGAGGTACCGGACGGTGATCTCCAGCTCCCCGTTGGCGCCCAACCGCGGCTCGCCGAAGAGCTTGTGCATGTCCAGCGGCGGCCGGAAGATCGGCAACGCCTCGCCGGCCTCGTGCATCCAGTCGTGGTCGAGGAAGAAGTGCTGCCGGCCGGTCAGCGTGTGCCACGGCTTGAGCCGCTCGGTGTTGATGGTGAACGGCGAGTACCGCCGCCCACCGTGCTCGCTGCCCGACCACTCCGGACTGGTGATCACCGGCACCGGGCGGGACTGGGTGTCGGCGAAGGTGATCTGCTTGCCCTCGTGCTCGGCGGCCAGGTCGGCCAGGCGTACCCCGGTGCGCTTCTCCACGTCGTGGAACCCGGCGGTGGCCACCCGGCCGTTGGTGGTGCCGGAGAGCGCGAGGATCGCCTCGCAGGCGTGCACGTCGGTGGCGAGCGACGGCCGCCCGTCGGCCACGCCGCCGCGCACCGCGCCGTTCTTGTGCCGCAGGTAGTCCACCTCCGGCCGGACGTCCACCGACACGCCCTTGCCGGTGGTGCCGAGGGAGTCCAGCAGCGGCCCGAGGGCGGCCATCTGGTCGGCCACCGCGGCGTAGTCGCGCTCGACCACCAGCAGTTTCGGCATGGTGCGGCCCGGCACCGGCGCCGTACCTTCGGCTGCCCAGTCGTGGACCCGGCCGTACGGGGTGGCCATCGCGTCCGGCGTGTCGTGCAGCAGCGGCGCCGCGACCAGGTCCCGGCGTACGCCCAGGTGGGTCGCCGCCAGCGCGGAGAACGCCTGGGCGATGCCGTGGAAGGCCTGGAAGTCGGTCCGGGTCTGCCACGGCGGGTTGATCGCCGGGGTGAACGCGTGCACGAACGGGTGCATGTCGGTGCTGCTCAGGTCGTGCTTCTCGTACCAGGTGGCGGCCGGCAGCACGATGTCGGAGAACAGGGTCGTGGAGGTCATCCGGAAGTCCAGCGACACCAGCAGGTCCAGCTTGCCCTCGGGCGCCTCGTCCCGCCAGGTCACGTCCTTCGGGCGCAGCTCGGCGGGCGCCTCCGTCGCGCGCAGGTTGGCGTCGGTGCCGAGCAGGTGGCGCAGGAAGTACTCGTTGCCCTTGGCCGACGAGCCGAGCAGGTTGGCCCGCCACACGGTGAGCACCCGGGGCCAGTTCTCCGGCGCGTCGGGGTCGGTGCAGGCGAACCGCACCGCGCCCGCGCCGACCTGCTCGGCGACCCAGCCGCCCGGGTCGTCGGGCCGGGCCGCGAGGGCCTCGTCGGCCAGGTCCAGGGGGCTGCGGTCGAAGGTGGGCGCCGACGGCATCCAGCCCGACCGGGCGGACTGGGCCAGCAGGTCCATGGTGTGCTTGCCGGCGAACGCGCCGGTGCCGGTCGGCGAGGCCACCACGTCGGCGGAGTAGGTGTCGTAGCGCCACTGGTCGGTGTGCACGTACCAGAACGCGGTGCCGATCATCTGTCGGGGCGGGCGCACCCAGTCCAGCCCGAACGCGAGCTGCTGCCAGCCGGTCACCGGCCGGCACTTCTCCTGCCCGACGTAGTGCGCCCAGCCGCCGCCGTTGACCCCCTGGCAGCCGGTGAGCGTGACCAGCGCCAGGATTGCGCGGTAGGTCGCGTCGGAGTGGAACCAGTGGTTGGTGCCCGCGCCGAGCAGGATCATCGACCGGCCGCCGGAGCGCTCGGCGTTGTCGGCGAACTCCCGGGCCACCCGCGCCACCTGCGCGGCCGGTACCCCGGTGATCGGCTCCTGCCACGCCGGCGTGTACGGCGCCGCGACGTCGTCGTAGCCGGCCGGCCACTGCCCGGGCAGCCCGTCGCGGGCCACCCCGTACTGGGCCAGCAGCAGGTCGAACACGCTGGTCACGAGCTGGCCGGCCACCGTCCGGGTGGGCACGCCGCGGCGCAGCACCTGCGGGGTGTCGGTGTCGAAGCGGGGCAGCTCCACCTCCACCGGGTCGCCGGCGCCGAGGCAGGTCAGCGCCGGCTCCAGGGCACCGAGGTCGAGGTTCCACTGGCCCGGCTGCTCGCCCCAGCGGTGCCCGAGGCTGCCGCGCGGCACGGCCGGCGCGCCGGCCGCCGAGTCCCACAGCACCGTCTTGAACGCCGCCTCCGTCCCGGTCTCGCCGAGCTCCGCGGCGGTGAGGAACTTCCCCGGCCGGTACGCGCCGTCGGCGCCCGGCTCCAGGGTGACCAGGAACGGCAGGTCGGTGAAGCGGCGCACGTAGTCCACGAACCGTGGGGTGCGCCGGTCGACGAAGAACTCCTTGAGGATGACGTGCCCCATCGCCATGGCGAGCGCGCCGTCGGTGCCGGGCTGGGCCGGCATCCACTCGTCGGCGAACTTCACGTTGTCGGCGAAGTCGGGGCTGACCACCACCACCTTCTGACCCCGGTAGCGCGCCTCGGCCATCCAGTGCGCGTCCGGCGTACGGGTCACCGGGACGTTGGAGCCCCACATGACGAAGTACGAGGCGTCCCACCAGTCGCCGGACTCGGGCACGTCGGTCTGGTCGCCGAACACCTGCGGGGAGGCCACCGGCAGGTCGGCGTACCAGTCGTAGAAGGAGAGCATCGACCCGCCGAGCAGCGACACGAAACGCGCGCCGACGGCGTGCGACACCATCGACATCGCCGGGATGGGGGAGAAGCCGGCGATCCGGTCCGGGCCGTGCTCGACGATCGTGTGCACGTGGGCCGCGGCGATCATCTCCTGCGCCTCGTCCCAGCTGATCCGCACCAGGCCGCCCTTGCCGCGCGCCTTCTGGTAGCGGCGGCGCCGCTCCGGGTCGGCCTGGAGGTCCGCCCAGGCCGCCACCGGGTCACCGAGCCGCCGCTTCGCCTCCCGGTACAGCTCCACCAGCACCCCCCGGGCGTACGGGTAGCGCACCCGGGTGGGGGAGTAGGTGTACCAGGAGAAGGCGGCGCCCCGGGGGCAGCCGCGCGGCTCGTACTCCGGCCGGTCCGGCCCGACGCTCGGGTAGTCGGTCTGCTGCTGCTCCCAGGTGATGATGCCGTCCTTGACGTACACCTTCCAGGAGCACGAGCCGGTGCAGTTGACCCCGTGCGTGGAGCGCACCACCTTGTCGTAGGACCAGCGGTCGCGGTAGAAGGCGTCCGCCTCCCGCCCGCCGATCTGGTGCAGCGTCCGGCCGTCGGCGGAGACCTCCGCGCGGCGGACCAGTCCACCCACCGCCAGCAGCGCCCGTTCCGCACTCTCGGTCGCTCGCGACATACGCCTCATTCCCTCGATAGCTTCTGCCGTAATGCCCCACGCTCGTGGCAGGCGTGCCGGAGCGCAACCCGGAGCGGCCCCATCGCGACGATCCTGACCGGAGATCACCTGCCGGGACCCGGGCCGAAAGTCCCGAGATCACCGCCGGCGCCGACCGCCGAGCGGGCGCCGTCGGTCCAGCCCGTGGCCGGACCCTCGCCACGAGGGGCCCGGGCGGCCCGTTCAGTCGAGCAGTCCGATCACCGTTCCGGAGCGCGAAGTCGAGCCCGGCAATTGCCGCTCGGACTGTTCGACAACGTGCTGCGCGTCGTCCCGGCCCGGCCGGTAGCGACACGCACCGTCGGCGGCAGATCGGGACGCCGGCCCGGCGACTCGACCAAGATGGTGGGGTGAAGGCGATCTACCCAGACAACGGCGACGGCGACCGGGCGGCTGACTCGGAGGCCGTACCCGGCCTGCGTCCCGACCTCGAAGGCGCCTCTGACGTCGCATCGCTCACGCTCGAGGTCGACGGAGAGGTGTTCACCTGCCGCCCGAACGAGTTCGGCGGCACCGACTACACGTGGATCAGCGGGCCGAACCCCGGCTACGGATTCGGGGTGAGTCCGACCCCGAACCCGTCGCTCGACGAGCACGTGGAGAACATCCGTGGCTTCCTGGGCGTCGTTGACCCGACCACGGGACATATCGAGACCGACTGAGCAGTGGAGCCGCCGCTCCACCCCCGACGATCGAGGGCCGTCGGGCTACCGGGCAACTCGATTCATCGCCGGGTCAGCGGGGTCTCGGATTCGACGCGGGTCAGCTTCTCGGGATTGCGGACGTAGTAGAGGCCGGTGATGCGGGCGTCCTCGACACGGGCCGCCATGATGCCGTCAATCTCGCCGTCGAGGCGTACGAGGAGTGCCGGATTGCCGTTGACCACGGTCGGTTCAGCGGTGAGCGTGCCGTCGACCTTGCCCAGACCACCAAAGAGCATCCGAACCGCCTTCTCGGCGCCGATGACCGGCCGGAGGGCGGCCTGCTTGACGCCGCCTCCGTCGCCCACCAGGACTACGTCAGGAGCAAGCACGTCGAGCAGTCCCTGCAGGTCCCGGCCCTCGACCGCGCGCTGGAACGCTCTCAGAGCCGCCCGGGTCTCGCTCGGGGAGACCACCTGACGAGGGCGGCGGGCGTCGACGTGCTGGCGGGCGCGGTGCGCGATCTGGTGGACGGCCGATGGGCTCTTGCCGACGGCGACGGCGATCTCGTCGTAGCTGACATCGAAAGCCTCGCGCAGCACGAAGACGACGCGTTCCGTCGGCGACAACGTCTCTAGGACGATCATGAGCCCGATGGACACGCTCTCGGCGAGCTCTACGTCCTCGGCCACGTCCGGCGCGGTGAGCAGTGGATCGGGCAGCCAAGGGCCGACGTAGGCCTCCTTGCGGCGTTTCGCGGCACGCAGCCGGTTGAGCGACTGCCGGGTCGTGATCCGGATCAGGTAGGCGCGCTGGTCGCGCACGTTCTTCGCGTCCACCTTGATCCACCGCAGCCAGGTCTCCTGGAGGACGTCTTCGGCGTCGGCCGCCGATCCGAGCATCTCGTACGCGATGGTGAAGAGCAGGTTGCGGTAGGTGACGAAGGTGTCCGTCGCCGGGTCGATGGCGCGGCTCATATCGTGGCCCTTCTCTGTCGCGGGCGGCCCTGGTCGCCGGAGACCTTCGGCCCTGCGCGATCCGCACGGTGGCGCTGCCGGCTGTGTTGCTGCCGAGGTGCTGGTTCTGGCAGGACCGGCGACGCCGCGCTCGTACCCGATCCAGGGCCTGCCGGACACGGGCTGGCCGCGACCGGTCGGCTCAGCCCGGCCGGAGCCGCTGCCGGGGCGCCGGCCGGTCGGGGCCGCGGCGCCAACACGGCGTTACCTCGCCATCGGCACATCTTCGTCATCCGGTGAACGGCTCAAGGCCGAAGCGGCCCCATGCGACGAAGGCCGCGAGCACAACGTAGCCCAGGTTCACCACTACCAGCCGGGGCTGGCCCAGGCGGACGTGGATGATCGTCGCGCCGACCATGAGCAGAACCCAGCAGACGGCGGTCACCGGCACCATGAACGGCGCGATGTCGAGAACGGCGGGCAGGGTCAGGCCCACCGCGCCCAGGAGCTCGAGAACCCCGATGGTCCTGATGAAGCCCTTGCTGGCATGTCCGGTCCATTCCCCGCCTTTCAACGCAGCTAGTTTCTCCTTGGGTACGAGCGTCTTGGTGATGCCGCCGGTCAGAGAGACCGCTGCCAGCAATCCGGCAGCGATCCACAGCGCTAGATTCATCCGGTTTGTCCTTGTCTCTGACTCGGGTGCCTCGAAACCCATCCGGCACGGACGGAGCTCCGCCGGGACACCCGTGGTAGCTGGTAACCGCTTGAGCTGGGATCATCGATGGTTGGCGCAGGCCGTCCGTTAGCGGCGAATCGCCGCCTCGTCGCGCTTGGCCCGCAGCAACTCCTGGCGCCTGTCATCCTTGACCCAGGTGAGCGAGCCGGGCTTGCGTGCCTCGTTCGTCAGGTGCTGCACGGTGTGCTTGCAGACGAACTCCTTGAGCTTCGCGCCCGGGCCGCCGCCGATGTACAAGCCGTTGGCGGTGTCGTCCCTGGAGGCGAACTGGAAGATTCCGGCGCGCCGCCCCAAACTGATGCACTGGCCGAAGAACCCCAGGTTGATGGGCACCGGCTGCGCACCCCTGATCCGGGCCAGCACCGTGTCGGCGGCGTGCGCGCCGATCCTCGTCGCGGCCTGGCAGCTCATCCGGAACGGCAGGTCCGACGGCGCCGCCGAGTCCCCGGCCGCGACGATGCGCACGTCGTCGACGCTGGTCAACGTCTCATCGGTGAGCAGGCGGCCCAAGGCGTCGGTGCGCAGTCCGCTGCGCGCGGCCAGGTCCGGCACGCCGAACCCGGCGGTCCAGACGGTCACCGTGCTCGGCAACTCGCGGCCGTCCACGAGCTGCACGGCATCGCGAGTCACGGTCGTCACCTTCGTGCCGGGCCCGTCCACCACGGTCACCCCGAGCTTGGCCAGCCGCCTGGCAACCGAGCGTCGCGCCCGAGGATGCAGGTACGGACCGAGCGGCCCGCCGCAGACCAGGGTCACCGTGCGGCCGGCCTCTGCCAGCTCGGCGGCGGCCTCAATGCCGGTCGGACCGGCTCCCACCACCGTCACCGAGGCCGTACCAGGGAGACCGTCGAGGACCACCCGCAGCCGCTGCGCCTCCTCCAAGCTGGCAATCGGGTGGGCGAACTCGGCCGCTCCGGGCGTGCCCGGAGCGGCGCTGGCGCTGCCCACCGCGTAGATCAGGTATTCGTAGCCGACAGTGCCGCCGTCCGCCAGCGTCACGCAGCGCTCGGCCGCGTCGATCCGGGTCACCGTGTCGACCACCAGCCGGACGCCCTCGGCCAGGACCTCTCGGTAGTCGACGACCGCGTCATCGGACCCGCCCACCACCTGGTGCAGGCGGATCCGCTCGACAAACGTCCGGCGCGGATTGACCAACGTCACAGCCACATCGCCGCGCTGCGTCAGGCGATTGGCCGAAATGACCCCGGCGTACCCGCCGCCGACCACCACCACATCGATGTTCCCAGGCATAGCGCTTCCTCCGATCCAAGGGTTCGGCCTCAAGACACCGAGTGGCCGATCGCGCTGACATCGTGTGAGCGAGGCCACTGCGCAGGCCGGGCTGAACAGGCGGGGTTCCGCCGAGGCGAACGCTTCGCGAGGGCTTCGGCGGCGGCCACCGTGGGGGGCGGTGTAGCACTCCCGCACCGCGGCACGACTCTTCTGCCCTGTTCCCACGGTTGGTGTAGCCCAGGCTGATCCACACCAGACGTACGAGCACTGCTGGCCCGCGCCGACCCGGAGGTGGAGGAAGCGGCACGGGTGGGCGCCAAGGCCCAGGGGGCCACCCTGTTCGCCCTCCTGGCCGGCGGGTGGGCGATGCTGCTTGCTGCCGCTACCGGAAGAGACGAGGTCACCTTCGGGATGATCTACGTCGCGCGACGGGCGGCCGAGTCCGAGGCAGGATCACCCCGGCGTGCGCGGGGAGCAGGTCCACCACGACCCCCGGTTCACCCGGCCCGACGGATCACCCCCGCGTGCGCGGGGAGCAGACGCACGCCGCCGGGAAAACGTACCGGGTGGAGGGATCACCCCCGCGTGCGCGGGGAGCAGAGCTGCGCCGTCTGCACCGCCCCGCCACGATCCGCCATAACTGCCGTTGCAGTACTAATACTCCAGCCGCACTTCTGTTCGCGGTGTTTGCGCAGCTAGGACCGCCGATGCCGGATCAGGCGTCAGAGTACGTGATCGTCCATCGTAGACTGC
>NZ_JBITLH010000015.1:0-151670 GCF_044465125.1 Micromonospora sp. NPDC049836 | reverse complement strand
ACGGAGCTGGTCTACCGGCACCAACTCCGGCCGGTGCTGCTCCAGGGCGCGGCGGTCATGGATCGCATCTTCGCGCCGGCCACTGAGGCGTAGTCACTCAGTTGGTCACCCAGGATGCACTAGAGGGCACATCCATCGATCGGATGTGCCCTCTTACCTGGTCGGGGTGGCCGGATTCGAACCGACGACCTCTTCGTCCCGAACGAAGCGCGCTACCAAGCTGCGCCACACCCCGAGGCGTGCCGACAAATAGTAGCCCACCCGCTCCGGTGGTCAAACTCGGTACCCCCCCGCCCCGCCGGGCGGCCGGTCAGCGTGGGATCAGGGTGAGCACGCTCGCCTCCGGCGGGCAGGCGAAGCGCACCGGGGCCGTGGGATGGGTACCCAGGCCGGCGGAGACGTGCAGCCAGGCGTCCGACCCGGGCCAGCGGTGCAGCCCGCGGGCCATCGAGCGGGGCAGCCCGCAGTTGGTCACCAGGGCGCCGTAGCCGGGCACGCAGACCTGACCGCCGTGGGTGTGGCCGGCGAGCAGCAGCCCGAAGCCGTCCGCGGCCATCCGGTCCAGCACGGCCGGCTCCGGCGAGTGGGCCAGGCCGACCGCGAGCGCCGGGCCGGAACTGACCGGGCCGGCCACCGCGTCGTAGTCGTCCCGCTCGACGTGCGGGTCGTCGACGCCGACCAGCTCGATCTCCCGGCCGCCCGCCTTGACGGTGGTGCGGGCGTTGTTCAGGTCGACCCAGCCCGCGCCGACGAAGACGTCGCGCAGTTCCTCGTACGGCAGCGGGGTGCCCTCGGTGTACTCCCGGTCGGGCAAAAAGTAGGTGAACGGGTTCTTCCAGACCGGGCCGGTGTAGTCGTTGGAGCCGAAGACGAAGGCCCCGGGCAGGTCGAGCAGGGGTTGCAGGGCCCGCAGCACGCCGGGCACGGCGTCGGGGTGGGCCATGTTGTCCCCGGTGACCACGACCAGGTCCGGGTCGAGCGCCGCCAGCGAGGCCACCCAGTCCTGCTTGCGCCGCTGGTTGGGCATCATGTGCAGGTCCGACAGGTGCAGCACGCGCAGCGGCTCGGCGTCGGTGGGGAGCACCGGTACGTCGTACCGGCGCAGGGTGAACATGTTGCGCTCGATGAGCGACGCGTACGCCAGGGTGGCCGCTCCGGCGGCGACGGTCCCGGCGGCGAGCCGGAATAGTGTGCGCTTTCGCATGGCGTTCAGGGTAGTTTGACCGTCCATGAGCACGCTGAAGGACCGTCTCACCACCGACATGCGCGCCGCGCTGAAGGCGCGCGACGAGCTGACCACCTCCACGCTGCGGATGGCCCTCGCGGCCGTCGGCAACGCCGAGGTCGCCGGCAAGGAAAAGCGCGAGCTCAGCGATGACGAGGTGCTCGCGGTGCTGACCAAGGAGGCGAAGAAGCGGCGTGAGGCGGCGGCCGCCTTCGCCGACGCGGGTCGCCGCGAGCAGGCCGGCAAGGAGACCGCCGAGGGCGAGGTGCTGGAGCGTTACCTGCCGAAGCAGCTCTCGGAGGCGGAGCTGACCGAGCTGGTCGCGGGGGCGCTCGCCGCGGGCGGTTTCACGGGCAAGGCGCAGATGGGCCCGGCCATGAAGGCGGCCCAGGCCGCGGTGGCCGGCCGGGCCGAGGGCGGCCGGGTCGCCGCCGAGGTACGCCGGCAGCTCGGCCTCTGACCGGGCCGGACGACGACAGCGGGCGGGCACCCGAGGGGGTGCCCGCCCGCTTCGGTTCCACGGTCAGCGGCGCGGCGGTCGGCCGGGGCCGTTGGGTGGTGGTGGGGCCCCCGGTCCGGTCGTGTTGCCACCGTCCGGCTTGCCACCGCCGCCGGCGCTGACCTCGATGGTCACCACGCCGCCCTTGATGGTGCGCCCGTCCGGGCTGGTGCCGGCCGCGGTGCCCGGCGGGCACTCGGACGGCGTCTTGCTGCTGGAGACCACCGGCTCGAAGCCGGCGCCGCGCAGCCGGGACTTGGCGGTCTCGATCGACTCGCACTTCACCCCGGGGATGGAGCGCTGGTCACCCTCTATGATCTTGCCGCTCGGCGGGGTGAACTGGAGCCGTTCCTTGCCCTTCATGGCGTCGCGGAGCGTCTCGTACACCGCCGGGTTGATGCCCCAGGGCACCTCGTTGTGCTTCATCCGCTGCTTGGTCTGCGGCCAGTCCGGGTCGGCCTCGATGCCGGCCACCGCGTACTGCTTGGTCATCGCGACCAGGGCGGACGTCTTGTCCGCGTCGGTGGTGCCGGACTTGCCGGCCACCGGCGCGTCGACGACGCCGCGTACGTTGCCCGCGGTGCGGGACTTGCACCTGCTGGTCGAGGAGTTGTCACCGACCGGGCAGCGGGCGGCGTCCACGGCGGCCCGGGCCACCTCGGTGCTGATCCGCTGCTCGCAGTGCGGGTTGGCGATGTCCAGCTTCTCGCCGTCCGGGCCGCGGATCTCCTGGACCGGGATGGGCTCGCAGTACTTGCCGTCCGCCGCCAACGTGGCGTACGCGTTGGCCAGCTCCAGCGGGGTGGTCTGCGAGACGCCGAGGGTGAACGCGCCCCACCCGTGGGCGTCCGCGGCGAACTTGGCGTCGTTGGGCGCCCGGAAGGTGATGCCCAGCTTCTGGGCCGCCTTCACCACGTTCTCGGCGCCCACCCGCTGCTGGAGGGCCACGAAGTAGGTGTTGACCGAGAAACCGAACGCGCTCCACATGTTGTGCACGCCGGCCATCGACGGGTTGGCGTTGACCGGGCAGTAGAAGTGCGTGCCCTTGCAGGCGGCCGGGTTGCCTGCGTCGATGACGTACTCGGACCTGAACTGCGGTTGCGCGTTGATGGTGTAGCTGAGCGGGTAGCCCTTCTCCAGCGCCGCCACCAACGTGAAGATCTTGAAGGTCGAGCCGGCCTGGTAGCCGGTGATGCCGCCGCCGCCGGAGATCAGCGGGTTCACCGTGTTGGGCCGGCTGCCGCGGATGCCCTTGCTGGCCTTCTTCGGGTCGCTGGAGAGCTTGTTCTGCGGGTGGTCCGGGTTGTCGAGCTTGAAGTTGCGGTTCACCGCCATGGCCCGGACCCGGCCGCTGCCCGGCTCCACCACCGCGAGCATCCGGGCCGCCGTGGCGCTGACGCTCAGGTGGTCGCGGACGGCCCGGTCGGCGGCCTTCTGCGCCTGGACGTCCAGGGTGGTGGTGATGGTGTAGCCGCCGCTCTTGAGCCGCCGCTCGCGGTCGTACGAGGTCGAGCCGAACGTCTCCTGCTGCTTCCACCAGCGGTAGAAGTAGTCGCAGAAGAAGCCCCAGCTCTGGGTGTTGGTGGCGACGCAGCCGTTCGGAGTGCGCTTCTTGGCCACCTTCAGCTTGATCTTCTTGGCCTGGTCGGCCTGCTCCTTGGTGATCGCGCCGATCTGCACCATGTTGTCGATGACGTAGTCGCGCCGGCCCACCGCGTCCGGGTAGCCGGCCGGGGTGGTGGGGTCGAACGCGGTCGGCGCCTTCACCAGGCCGGCGAGCATCGCCGACTCCTGGATGTCGAGCTTGCTCGGCGGCTTGTTGAAGTAGACCTGGCTGGCGGCGTAGATGCCGTACGCGCCGTTGCCGAAGGCGGCGATGTTCAGGTAGCGCTCCAGGATCTCCTCCTTGGAGAGCTCCTTGTCGATCTGGAGCGCGTAGCGCATCTCGCGCAGCTTGCGGGCGCTGGTGTCCTCGGTCGCGGCCACCACGTCGGCCGGGTGGGTGGCCGAGTACGAGATGGCGAGCCGGACGTACTGCATGGTGAGCGTCGACGCGCCCTGCCGCGAGTTGGTCCCGGACTGGTTGTTGACGAACGCCCGGGCCACGCCGTTGAGGTCCACGCCGTTGTGCTTGTAGAAGTCGTGGTCCTCGGCCGCGATGATGGCCTTCTGCATGATCGGCGAGATGTCCTTGAGCTTCACGTCGCGCCGGTTCTCGTCGTACATGGTGGCGAGCGGGGTCTTGCGGTCGGCGGCCAGCAGGTAGCTGATCTGCGGCGCGCGGGCCACCGTCAGCTCCTTGGGTAGCGCGCCGAAGGTCTCCGCGCCGGCCTTGGCGGCCAGTCCGGACATCGCCACCGCGGGGAAGGCCGCCGCCGCGACCACCACGCCGGCCAACAGGCCACAGATGAGTAGCGATGCGGCGTTGGTCAGCACGTTGTGGTCACGTTTCCGCATCCAGGTCACCTCGACAGGGTACGCGAGTAGGGAACGAGGGGCGCGCGGGGAACTTTCCCCATTTCCTGCGTGCGCCGGCCTCGTTGTGCTAAACGCACGAACCCTGGTGCGAGGTTGCGTGAACCCGCGAGAAGTCTCCTCCGAACGGGGGAGCCGCGCAGCGTTTTCACGAACACGAGCCGGGTAGACGGCGGGCGAAAGCCCGGGAAGCCGGGAGTGTCCGTAATGATGGATTTCGCCGACAACGTTGCGTAATCGGGCGACTACACAGCATGATGGTGGCGGCGACGGAGCCACATGTCGTCCGTGCCGCCCTGGGGAGGTCGGCCGGACGACCGGGGGGTTGATTCGACGGCTGGTCGCGCGGAGTCGGTAGGTAATGCAAGGGGGGACGTGTACAGATGGGCATGATCACTGACTGGCCGTCACTGGCGGCATGTCAGAACGGGGACCCGGACGCGTTGTTCGTACAGGGCGCCGAACAGAACGTGGCGAAGCGGATCTGCCGAAGCTGCCCAGTTCGCTACGAGTGCCTGGCCGACGCGCTCGACAACCGGATCGAGTTCGGGGTGTGGGGTGGCATGACCGAACGCGAGCGCCGGGCGTTGCTGCGCCGGCACCCACAGGTGACCAGCTGGCGGAAGATGTTCGAGGCCGCCATGAAGAAGAACGCCAAGGAGAAGGCCGGCAAGGACAAGGTCCTGGTGACCACCGCCAACTGACCGCCGCGCCGGTCGGCGCGCGTCAGCGCCCGCCGATCGCCGCGCCGATCGTCCGCAGCCCGTCGACGTCGTGCACGTCGGCGGGCTGCGCCGTCACCGACACCGCCGGCACCGTCGGGAACGCCTCGGTGAACCGGGCCGCCACCCGCTCCTCGCGTACCGCCTGCTGGGCCAGCGCCGCGTGGGCGCGCAACACCTCGACGGTGCCCTCGTGCCCACCCACCTGGGCCAGCCGCTCGGCGGCGGCCAGGCTGTCGGCGCCGCTCAGCCCCGACGCCGCCGGCCGGTGCACCCGGTTGAGCACCAGGCCGGCCAGTGGCATCCGCTCCTCGCGCAGCCGGCCGGCGAAGTACGCGGCCTCCCGGACCGCGTCCGGCTCCGGCGCCGCGACCAGCAGGAACGCCGTCTCCCGGGCCTGCAGGATCCGGTACGTCTGCTCGGCCCGCTGCCGGAAGCCGCCGAACATCGAGTCCAGCGCGGCGACGAAGCCGGACAGGTCGGTGAGCAGCTGCGCGCCGATCACCTTCTGCACGACCTTGGAGAACATCCCGAAACCGGCGGTCACGAAGCTGAACATGCTCCGCCCGCCGGTGCGGGCCGGGGCGAGCAGCAGGCGCAGCATCCGGCCGTCGAGAAAGCGGGAGAGCCGGGCCGGCGCGTCGAGGAAGTCCAGCGCGGAGCGGGACGGCGGGGTGTCCACCACGATCAGGTCCCACTCGCCGCGGGCGTGCAACTGGCCCAGCTTCTCCATCGCCATGTACTCCTGGGTGCCGGCGAAGGTCGAGCTCATGGCCTGGTAGAAGGGGTTGGCGAAGATCTCCGACGCCTTCGCCGGATCGGTGTGCTGCAGCACCACGTCGTCGAAGGTGCGCTTCATGTCGAGCATCATGGCGTGCAGCTCGCCGCCGCTGGTCTCCACGTCGATGCCCTTGACCTGGCGGGGCGTGTTGTCCAGCTCGGTCAGGCCGAGCGACTGCGCCAGCCGGCGGGCCGGGTCGATGGTGAGCACCACCGTGCGCCGGCCGTGCCGTTCGGCCGCCCGGAGCGCCAGCGCGGCCGCCGTGGTCGTCTTGCCCACGCCGCCGGCTCCGCAGCAGACCACGATCCGCACGCCGGGGTCGGCGAGGATCTGGTCGACGTCCAGCGGTGGCGCCGCGTCTTCGGAAGGCACCAATCGAGCGTATCGGTCGGGAGGGGGTCTCTGCGCCGTGCCGGCCGCAGGTGTGAGTCAATCCGCCCGGACGAGCGCCGCGGCCAGCGTCTCCAGCCCGGCCCGGTCCACCCCGCCGGGCAGCAGCGGCAGCTCGACGAGGGGCAGCCCCAGCTCCACCAGTTCGGCCCGGAGCGAGTCCTCCAGCTCCCGGCGAACCTGCTGGTCACGGGCCTCCCGGGCGAGGCCGGTGACGGTCCGGCCGTCGGTCGGCAGCCCGGCGGCGGCCAGCCCCCGCTTCAGCTCGGCGGCGGTCACCTCGCGGCCCGCCGGCACCGGCGGGCGGGCCCCGTTGACGATCACCCGGCCGACCGGAAAACCCAACTGGGTCAGGTCCGCGATCGCGTCGACGGTCTCCTGGACCGGCATCTCCTCCAGCAGCGTCACCACGTGCACCGCGGTCATCGGCGAGCGGAGCAGCGCGGAGACCCCCTCGCTCTGGTTCTTGATCGGGCCGACCTTGGCCAGCCGGGCGGTCTCCGCGGTGACGTTGAGGAAGCGGCCGATCCGCCCGGTCGGCGGGGCGTCGAGCACCACCGCGTCGTACGTCCGGCGCTGGCCGTTGCTGCGGGTGGTGGCCTCCTTGACCTTGCCGGTGAGCAGCACGTCCCGCAGCCCGGGCGCGATCGTGGTGGCGAAGTCGATGGCGCCGAACTTGCGCAGCGCCCGGCCGGCCGCGCCGAGCTTGTAGAACATGTCCAGGTATTCGAGGAGCGCCTCCTCGGCGTCCACCGCGAGCGCCCGCACCTCGCCGCCCCCGGGGGCGTCGGTGAGGTGCCGTTCCTCGTACGGCAGCGGGTCGGTGCCGAAGAGCTGGGCGATGCCCTGCCGCCCCTCCACCTCGACCAGCAGGGTGCGCCGGCCGCCGGCGGCCAGCCCGAGGGCCAGTGCCGCGGCCACGCTGGTCTTGCCCGTGCCGCCCTTGCCCGTCACCACGTGCAGGCGGGCCGGCCAGGTGCCGGCCGGTTCGGCCGGCTGCTCAGTCGCTGCCACCCGTCGAGCCTATCCAGCCGCCGGGCTCAGGCGACCTCGCAGACCCACCAACCCGTCTTCCGCACCACCGTGAAGCGCAGGTCCTGGTTGGCGACCTTCTCGTCGGCCGTCGACATGGTGACCTTGGTGGTCACCGTCGCCCGGTCGCCGGTCTGGTTGTCCACCTTCGGGGTGGTCCAGCGGAACCGCGGGTTCTGGTACTCCGTGGCGTACTTGCGCACCTCGGCGACCTTGGCGGCGATCTTGTCGTCGTCCCGGGCGGCGGAGCAGACGAAGCTGGCCGCCTTGCGGGCGTTGCGCTCCTTGTAGACGGCGGTGAGGAAGTTCTCCACGGCGACCGTCGGCTCCTTGGCGCCCTGGCCGTCCTCGGCGTTGCGCAGGGTGAGGAACGCGGCCGTGCCGCCACCGCCGCAGAGCAGGACCGCCGCGGCCAGCACGAGCGACACGATCAGCAGCCCGCGCCGCTTCTTCGGGGCCGCCGCGCCGGGGTACGGCGGGTGGCCGGGCCCGGGCGGGAAGGCGTCGGGGCCCGACGGCTGCGGCGTGGCGCCGGGGTAGGGCGGGTGGCCCGGCCCGGCCGGGAACGCGTCCGGGCCCGGCGGCTGCGGCGTGGCGCCCGGCCCCGGAGGCGGCGGGAAGGCGCCCGGCTGCGGTGCCGGGAAGGCGCCCGGGCCGGCCGGCGGGAAGGCGCCGGGGGCGGGCTGCGCGAACGGGTCCTGGGCCGGCGGCGGGAACGCGCCCGGGGGCGGCGGAGAACCGGCGGGCGGCTGCTCGTGCGGCGAGCCGGCGGTGCCGCCGACGGGCGGTTGGGTCATGTCGTCCCCCGGGGTGCGGCGCCGTCGCCGCCCCGGGGCGACGACGCGTGATTCGAGCGTGGCGCACGGGCGTGGGTCGCCCGTCCAGACCGGAAGGGTAGCGGTCGATGGCCGGCTTGCCAGCCCCGCGTAGGCGGCGACGGACAACCCGTCCGGCCGGAACGCGAAGCCGTCGTCGGATCCCCGACCGAGGCCTGTCGCATATGTGACTGGACGTGACCGAGCCTGCGCGTCCCGTTGCCGGGACTCTTCGCAGGTCCTACGTTCGTCGCGAGGCGGAACCGGACCGGTCAGTCGGTCCGGACCGGATGGTGGTGACGGTGAGCAGGTACGACGCCCGGAGGCAGCGCATGCGTGACGCGGAGAACATTCCCCGAGCCCAGTTCCCGCCAGGTGAACGGTCCGGGCGACCCGGTGAGGGCGAGAGCCCCGGCGCCGGCCTGCCGTTCAACGAGCGGTCGTACCGGCCGCCGGTCGAGGTGGTCCGCACGCTGGTCCGTCCGGGTGAGCGCGGCCGCGACGAGGAGGAGCCGGGTTACGTCATCCACCTGCCGGTCCGGGTGCCCGACCTGGCGGCGGCCACCGCGCTGGCCGGCACCGTGGCGACCTCGCTGGGCTTCCTCACCGAGTTGGACGCCGGCGAGACCACGGTCTCCACCGCCGACGACCAGAACAACCGGCACCGCGTCTTCTGTGACCTGCTGCTGGCCGACCGGTCCCGGTGCCCGCAGCGCTACGACCACGAGGGCCCGTGCGGCGAGCCGCCCGCGCCGGAGCAGCGTCCCGCGTCGCGGTAGGTCGGCCGGATCGTAGGCTGTGCCTGACCGAAGTCCATGTCAGGCAAGGGAGCCGTTACCCGATGCAGAAGTGGGAATACGCCACGGTGCCGCTGCTGGTCCACGCGACCAAGCAGATCCTCGACAACTGGGGCGAGGACGGTTGGGAACTGGTCTCCGTGGTGCCCGGCCCGAACCCGGAGCAGCTCGTCGCCTACCTGAAGCGCCCGAAGGCGTGACGGGCATGAGCAACGGACCGCACGCCAAGCTCGCCGAGCTGGGCCTGGCCCTGCCCGAGGTGGTCCCCCCGGTGGCCAGCTACGTGCCGGCCGTCCAGTCGGGGCAGCACGTCTACGTCTCCGGCCAGCTCCCGATGGCCGAGGGCAAGCTGCTCGCCACCGGCAAGGTGGGTGCCGGGGTCTCCGCCGAGCAGGCGAAGGACCTGGCCCAGCGGTGCGCCCTGAACGCGCTGGCCGCGATCGACGCGCTGGTCGGCCTGGAGAACGTCGTCAAGATCGTCAAGCTGACCGGCTTCGTGGCCAGCGCCCCCGGCTTCACCGGCCAGCCCGGCGTGATCAACGGCGCCTCCGACCTGTTCGGCGCGGTCTTCGGCGAGGCCGGCCGGCACGCCCGTAGCGCCGTGGGCGTCGCCGAGCTGCCCCTGGACGCCCCGGTCGAGGTCGAGGTCATCGTCGAGGTCGCCTGACGCCCCGTACCCGCGATCTTGCTGAGGTCGTGCCGGCAGACGGCCCGCAACGGGACATAACGCCAGGTAGGCCCGCAAGATCGCGGGGAGCGGCGGGCGGGGTCGTACGATCGCTGCCATGGGCGGGCATGTGACCGGAGCCGCAGGGGCGCTCGCGGACGAGCTGCCCGGGTGGGTGACGCTGCTGCGCGCGCCCAATCCGGGGCCGATGACCCTCGACGGGACCAACACCTGGGTGCTGCGCGCCCCCGGGGCGGAGCACGCCGTGGTGGTCGACCCCGGGCCGGCCGACGAGGCGCGCCTGGCCGCCGTCGCGGCGCACGGGCCGGTCGGGTTCGTGCTGATCACCCACGGGCACGCCGACCACACCGAGGGCGCCCCGCGGCTGAGCGAGCTGCTCGGCGGCGCGCCCGTGCGCGCCGTCGACCCGGTACACACCATCGGGGGCGAGCCGCTGACCGAGGCCGGCGAGCACCTCGGCGACGCCGGCCTGGCGATCCGCCTGCTGAACACCCCCGGGCACACCGCCGACTCGGTCTGCTTCCTGGTCGAGCACGGCGACGAGCGGGTGGTCCTCACCGGCGACACCATCCTGGGCCGGGGCACCACCGTGGTCGCCCACCCCGACGGGCACCTCGGCGACTACCTGACCAGCCTGGAGCTGCTCTCGACGTACCGGGGGATCCGGGCGTTGCCCGGGCACGGCCCGGCGCTGGCCGACTGCGGTGCGGCGGCCGAGTTCTACCTCGCCCACCGGCGGGCCCGGCTCGACCAGGTCCGGGCCGCGGTGGCCGCGGGCGCGACCACCGCCCCCGAGGTGGTCGCCCGGGTCTACGCCGACGTCGACCGCTCGCTCTGGTGGGCCGCCGAGTGGTCGGTCCGGGCCCAGCTCGAATACCTCGGGGTGGAGCAGCCGTGACCTGCCCGGTGTGCGGGACCGTCGCCGTACCGAACGCGCGGTTCTGCCACAACTGCGGGGCCGCGCTGCCGGCCGCCGCCAGCCTGCCGGCCGCCGAGCGCCGGGTGGTCACCGTGCTCTTCGGTGACCTCTCCGACTTCACCTCCTGGTCGGAGGATCTCGACCCGGAACGGGTCGGCGCGGTCACCGACCGGGTGCTGGCCGCCCTGGCCGGCGCGGTCAAGACCTTCGGCGGGCACGTCGACAAGCTCACCGGCGACGGGATCATGGCGGTCTTCGGCGCGCCCGTGGCGCACGAGGACGACGCCGAGCGGGCCGTGCGGGCCGCGCTCTCCATGCAGCGGGCGGTCCGCCGGGTGCTCGACGACGAGCGGGGCGGCGGCGCGCCGCTCGGCCTGCGGGTCGGGCTGAACACCGGCGACGTCATCGCCGGCATCCAGGCCGCCATCGAGTACACGGTCATCGGCGACACGGTGAACACCGCCGCCCGGCTCGCCGACGCCGCCGCCGTGGGCGCGGTGTACGCGGGGGCGCGGACCTCCGCCGCCACCCGGCACGTCGCCTCCTGGCGGGCGCTGCGCCCGCTGCGGCTCAAGGGCAAGCGCGAGCCGGTCGAGGCGTACGAGCTGCTGGGTCTGCTGGACGCCCCGGGCACCCGCTCCGGCCTCGGCGACGAGGCGCCCTTCGTGGGCCGGGAGACCGAGATCGGCCGGGTCGCCGGCCGGCTCGCCGAGGTGATCGACCGGGGGGAGCCGCGGGTGCTGCTGATGACCGCCGAGGCGGGCATCGGCAAGTCCCGGTTCGCCGCCGAGGTGGAACGCCTCGCCGCCGGCTACGACGTGGGCGCCGGCCGGTACGCGGCGCACACCGGCGCCCGGGTGCTCTCGGTCCGCTGTGCCGCGTTCGGCGAGCGGCGCCGGCTCGCCCCCCTGGCCGACCTGGTCCGGGCGGCGGTCGGCCTGCCCAACGACCCGGCCACCGCGCTCACCCGGCCGGCCGTCGAGGAGCGGCTGCGTCGGCTCGGGCAGCGCCTCGGCCGGCTCCCCGGCGACCTGCCCCCGCTCGCCGTCGACCAACTCCTGGCCCTGCTCGGGTACGCCGAACTCCCCGCCACCGGCGAGAACGGCGAGTGGAGCGCCGCGGCCCCGCCGCCGGACGCCGAGGCGGTGCCGAACGCGGTCGCCGAACTGCTCAGCGCCCTCGCCGTGGAGGCCCCGCTGGTGATCGTGGTGGACGACCTGCACGACGCGACCGCCGAGACGATCAGCGCGCTCGGACTGACCCTCTCCCGGCTCACCGGCCCGGTGCTGGTGCTGCTGCTCGGCCGGCCGGAGCTGGTCCGGACGGCGGGCACGCTGACCCGGGTCGCGGACGCCGAGGTGCACGGCCTGCCGCCGCTGCGCGGCGCGGACGCGTCCCGGCTGCTGACCAGCTACCTGGTCGGCGGCAAGCTGCCGCAGGCCGACGCCGACCGGCTGCTGGCCACCGCCCAGGGCAACCCGTTCTACCTGGCCGAGCTGGTCACCCTGCTGATGGAGCGCGGGGCGCTGACCGCCGGGCCGGGGCGCGGCGCGGACGTCGGCTGGCGGCTGGCCCCCGGCTCGCTGGGCAGCCGGCTGCTCTCCCGGGACCTGGCCGCCGTGCTGGCGGCGCGGATCGACGCGCTCCCGCCGGACGCCCGCTCGGTGCTGCGGGACGCCGCCGTGGTCGGCGACACCGTCCCCACCGGCGCGCTGGAGGCGCTCCGCGAACAGCGCACCGGGCTGGCCGGGCGACCCGCGGCGGTGGCCGCGGTGGAGCTCGAGCGGGCCGTGGAGGAGCTGCTGCAACGGCGCATGCTGCACCGCACCCGCACCGGTTTCGCCTTCGCCACCCCGCTGATGCGCGAGGCCGCGTACGCCGGGGTGAGCAAGGCCGAGCTGGCCGAACGGCACGCCGCGCTGGCCCGCTGGGCGGCGGCGGAGAGCAGCCCGGGGGCGGGCGCCCTGCCCGGCGGGTTCACCGAGGCCGCCCGGGACGACTTCGTGGCCGAGCACGTCGAGCGGGCCAGCGCGCTCGCCGACGCGGTGAAGCTGCGCCCCGACGCGCCGGCCCGCGCGGTGGCCCCGCTCGGGGTGGCCGCGCTCGGCCGGGCCGCCCGCCGGGCGCTGCGCTCCGGCGAGCCGGCGCTGGCGATCGAGCATTCCGAACGCGCCGCCGAGCTGGCCCGGGACGGGCTGCCGCTGGCCGACCGGGTGGTGCACGCCCGGGCCCTGCTCCAGCTCGGCCGGCCGGGCGACGCCCTCGCCTTCGCCGAGAAGATCGCCGCGAACGCCGGGGACGCGGCGGCCACCCGGGCCGGCGCCCTGCTGCTGGCCGGGCAGGCCCACCAGACCCTCGGTGACGCGGCCCGGGCGGAACGGTGCTGGCAGGAGGCGTTGCAGGTGGCCACCGCGGCCGACCTGCCGACCGTGCGCGCGTCGGCGATGCGCCGGCTCGGCATGGCCGACTTCATCGCCGGCCGGCTGGGCCAGGCGAGCAGCCGGCTCGCCGCGTCCTACCAGGTCAGTCTCGCCGCCAAGGATCCGCGCGGGCAGGCCTGGTCGTTGCAGAACCTGGCCTGGGTGACCACCACCCGGGGCGACTTCGCCGGCACCGACGCGGTGCTCGGCCGGGCCGCCCGGCTCTTCGCCGAGCTGAAGGATCCGTACGGGCGGGCCTGGCTGCGCGGCACCACCGCGTTCGCCCGGCTGCTCGCCGGCCGGCTGCGCGAGGCGTGCCGGCTGGCGCAGGTCTTCCTGCCGTTCGGGGAACGGGTCGGCGAGGCGTGGGCGGTCGGCACGCTCCGCGCGGTCGAGGCGTACGCCACCGCCGAGCTGGGCGAGCTGGCCGAGGCGGACCGGGGCGCGCGCCGGGCGTACCGGGAGTTCGCCGAGGTCGGCGACGACTGGGGGCAGGGCTTCGCGCTGGTCGTACGCGGGGTGGTGGCCCGCGGGCTGGGCGCGCCCGAGCACGCCGCGGACCTGCTCACCGACGCGCTCGGGTACGCCGACCAGACCACGCACCCGCTGCTCACCGGGATGGCCGGTACCCTGCGCGGGTTCGTGGCGCTGGACATGGGCGACCACGAGGCGGCCGAGCGGGACGCCCGGTCGGTGCTGACCACGGTGGAGCCGCACAACCCGCAGGCGCCGGCCCAGGTGGCGCCCCGGGTGCTGCTCGCCATGGCCCGGCTCGCGGCAGGCGACTCGGCGACCGCGGTGGGGCTGCTCGCCCCGGTCGCCACCGCCGCCGCGAAGAGCCCGTCCCTGCTCATCTCCCGCCGCCAGACGATGGCCCGGTACGCGTCCGCGCTGCTCGCCCACGGCCAGCGCGAGCAGGCCCTGGACTGGGCGCAGCGGGCGGTGGCCGCCCCGGCCGAGGACGTCCGCAGCCAGGTGATCGCGGCCATGGTGCGGGCCGAGGCGCTGGCCGCCTGCGGCCGACCGGCGGAGGCGCTGGCCAGCGCCGAGGAGGCGGTCCGGCTGGCGTACGCGACCGAGCAGCGCAGCGAGCGGGCCGGTGCCGACGCGCTCCGGGCCCGCCTCGCCGGCGGCTGATCCGGCGGTCGAGCCCGGCCCAGGATTACCGGTTCCGGGGATGTGCGTGTCGGACCTGCCGGTTAGGTTGTGGGATCGAGGGGGACCAGTCAGCTGGGTGGGTCTTGGGGAGGACGGATGAGGCTGCCGCGCACCGGCGCCGGCTGGACGATCGCGGTCTTCGGCGTGCTGGCGTTGCTGCTGGGCGCGCTCGGGCTGATCTGGCCGGAGGCTCAGCTGCGCATGCTCGGGTTCGAGGTGCCGGCCGAGCGGGGCCCGGGTGACTACACCGGCACGTTCCTCACCGCGTCCTCGATGGCCTCGTTCAACATGGGGGTCTACTACCTGCTCGCCGCGGCCACCGAGTGGCGCCCGTTCTACCGCTTCACCGTCTGGTTCCGGCTGGTCACGTTCAGCGTCTTCACCATCGCGGTGCTCTCCGACATCGCCCCGGGCCGGTTCTTCGGGGTGGCCGTGTGGGAGGGGCTGGGCGCGGTCGCGACGGCCGCCGGCCTGTGGTGGGACGCCCGCCGGGCGGGCGGCGCGGGGCGTTCCGTGGGCCTGACCGCCGACCCGGAGCCGGCGCCGGCGACCGACGCGGTGCGCTGAGCGCGCGGGACAGTTGGGTATTTTCGAGCCGTGACCGAGACCTCACCCGGCGCCGTCCGGCTGCCCATCGTGCCCGGTCTGACCGATCTGCGGGTCTTCGCCCGGGGCGGCTACGCCACCGTGTACCGGGCCACCCAGATCTCGGTAGGACGCGAGGTCGCGGTCAAGGTGGAGAACCGCACCCTGGACAGCGAACGGGACCAGGCCCGGTTCCTGCGTGAGGCGCGGGCCGCCGGCAAGATGTCCTCCCACCCGCACGTGGTCGACCTCTTCGACGTCGGGGTCACCGTCGACCAGCACCCCTACCTGATCATGGAGCTCTGCGACGGCTCGTACGCGGAGCGGATGCGGACCTCCCCGCTGGGCCCGGTGGAGACCCGCGACCTGGGCGTCAAGATCGCCGATGCGCTGGCCCACTCGCACGCGGCCGGGGTGCTGCACCGCGACGTGAAGCCGGCCAACATCCTCTACTCGCACTTCAACCCGGCGGTGCTGGCCGACTTCGGGCTGGCCGTGCTGGCCGAGGTGCGCGACGCCTCGGTCACCCTCGAGGTGCTCACCCCGGCGTACGCGCCGCCGGAGATGTTCAGCCACAGCCCGCCCTCGCCGGCCGTCGACGTGTACGCGCTCTGCGCCACCCTCTACGCGGTGATGCACGGCCGGCCGCCCCGCTGGCAGTCCGAGCGGAACCCGAGCCTGGTCACCGTGCTGGAGATGTTCCAGCAGCCGATCCCCGGCCTGCCCGGGGTCCCCGACGACCTGGTCGACGTGCTGCGGCTCGGCATGTCCAACGACCCGGGCGAGCGACCGTCCGCCGTGGAGCTGCGCGGGCTGCTCGCCGCGCTCCCGCTGGACCAGGGCGCGACCCCGGTGAGCGGCGCGCCGATCTCCGGCGCCCCGGCCAGCGGTGGCCCGACCGGGGGCACCAGCACCGGCTGGCCGTACCCGCTGGGCCGGACGGGGCAGCCGGCCCCGCGGCCGCCCACGGACGACGACCACCCGACCGTGCCGGCCGCCGGGCGGCGCTGGCGGCGCCGCTGGTTCCTGGGCGGCGCGGGCGTGCTCGCGCTGGCCGCCTCGGCCAGCGCGGGCGCCTGGCTGGCCGGCGGCGCTCCGCCCGTGGTGTCGCCGACCCCGGTGGCCAGCGGGGTGGTCGAGGTGACCGCCCCGAAGGTGCTGCCGGGCTGCGCCACCGGCGACGTCCGCCTGCCGGCCGGTGCGCGCTGCGCCACCGAGCTGGAGTGTTTCGGGCCGGTACGGCTGCGCCGCGACCGGGCGGAAGCCACCCGGGTGTCCTGCGACGGCCGGCACACCTGGGAGACCTACGCCGAGGGGGACCTGCCCGCCGCGCTGGTCACGGCCGGGCACGGCGCGGTGGTGGCCGATCCCACCGTCCAGCGGGTCTGCAATGTCGGCACGTTCCAGCTCGCCAGCGGCATCCGGCAGGCGGGCGACTGGAACCTGGAGGTGCTGCCGCCCACCGGGGCGGGCACCGACCGCACCTACCGCTGCCTGGCCGGGCGGGGCGTGGACGCGCTCGCCATGCCCACCCTCACCGGTCGCTGAGCCCTCGCACCGCGCGCTGGTCGCGGACCGCCCGGGGGTCGAGCCCTTCCAGCGTGTCGGCGTCGACCGCGCAGTCGGCGGCGGCGCGGAGTCCGCGGACGGCCCGCGGGTCGAGCCCTTCCAGGGTGTCGGCGTCGACGCCGTAGCTGCCCGGCGCGGGCCACTCCTCGGCCGGGGCCTCCCCGCCGCCCTGCCGGTGGGCGCTGATCGCCACCCCGGCGACCATCACGAGCAGGACGCAGAGCAGCGCCAGCGCGACCGACACGATGCCCGCGGGGCGCCAGACCAGCAGCGCCGCGAGTGCCGCCACCGCCGCCAGCGACGCGACGGCGGCCCTGGCCCGCGCATCGGGCTTCGGCAACGACCTCATCCGACAAGCATCGCCGAGCGCGTCCGGCTGTCAACCACCGATCCGGCCGGTGGTGACCACCGGCCGTCCGGTTGATCGCCGCCGGAGCGGCACGCCCGGACCGCCGGCCGCCCCGGGCGCGGGCATTCTCAACCCCGGGTACGGATGGAACGATGACGGGATGTCATCGCTGTCGATACCCCAGGTGACCTATCTCGGCGGGCATCCGGACCGGGCGGACACCATCCCGGGGCTCACCGCCGTCGTCGACCGTTCCGGCATCCGGCTCCGCCGGTCCTTCCGCCGGCTCCTCGCCGTCCGGTGGGACGCGCTGCGCGGGCTGGACGTGCGCACGCCGGGCCTGCTCACCCTGGCGCTCAGCTTCGGTCCCGGGCACGACGACGGCTCGTCCCTGCACCTGCACCTGGACCGCGACGTGTACCGCTTCCACGTCCGCGACCTCCCCGCCGCGCAGTTGCGGGCGCAGCTCGCATCGTGGGCGGTGGCGGCCGCCGGGACCCCCACGCCGTTGCCCGCGATGCCCCCGCCCCCACCGCCGGTGTCGCATGGGCCGCTCGACGTGGTCCGGATGTCGCTCGACCTCTGGCGGGCGGCCGGCCTCGGCCGGGAATCCCTGTCCGACCGGAGCACCCTGGCCTACCGGCTCAGCCTCGCCGAGAACCACCGCCGCAGCGGCCGGTACGACGAGGCGCTCGCCCTGCTCGAGCCGCTCGCCGGCGCCGCGGCCGAGGCGTTCGGGCCGGTCGACGAGGACACCTTGAAGGTCCGCAACGAGCTGGGTCAGGCGTACCTCGAGGCCGGGCAGGTCGACGACGGGCTGGACGTGCTGCGCGAGGTGGTGTCGGCGGCCGAGCACCTGCACGGCCCGGACAGTCCGCTCACCCTGGTCTTCCGCAACAACCTGGCCGTCGCCTACCAGCACGCCGGCCAGTACGCCCAGGCCATCGGCCTGCACGAGCAGAACGTCCGGCACACCGAGCACAGCCAGGGACGCCGCAGTCTCGAGACGATCGGCCGGCGCAACAACCTGGCCGCCACCCTGGCGCTGGCCGGGTACCGGGAGCGGGCGATCGAGCTGTACTGGGAGGTGCTGGACGCGCTGCCGGACGGCCACCGGAGCCACGCCCTGGCGGTCACCGCGCGGCAGAACCTGGCCATCCTGCACAACCCGTCCTGGACGCCGTGACCGGCACCGACGGGCCGGTCAGGCGCCGGGCCGCGGCGCGCTCTCCGGCCGCCGGGCGCGGGGGACGGCGCCGTCCTTGCGGACCAGCCCGCTGATCTGCTCGCCGACCTCGCCGGTGAGCCGGCCCGAGCAGGAGAGTCCCAACTGGACGGCCAGCTCGCGGCCGTACAGGTCCACGGCGGCCTCGACCAGCTCGGCGTAGACGGCCACGGACCGGCGGCACCGGTGCCGGGCGGTCAGCAGGATCGCCGCGCCGAGGACCAGGGCCGGCCACCAGAACGCCCCGAGGACGGCGTAGAGGACGCCCCAACCGACCAGCCGGGCCGCCGTCGCGCAGCGGTCCTGCACGGCGGTCAGCTCGCCGCGCGCCTCCTCCGGCAGGACCAGCCACAGCCGCGGCCACACCGGCGCGAGGTCGAGGCCGTAACTGCGCCACACCCGCACGTCGGCGGCGTGCAGCCGGTCGCCGGTCCAGGTCGGCCGCGCCGGCTCCACCAGGCAGATCGCCGCGCGGCGGTCGATCGCCCGCCGCGCCCGGGCCCGCCGGGCGGGGTCGGCGGTGTCCGCGAGGAACGCCCGCTCGGCCTCGGCCACCTCGGCGTCCGCCCGCTCCCACCGCCGCCGGCGCCGGCCGGTGAGCCGGCCCAGCAGCGGCGTCGATCCGGTCAGGCTCCAGGTCCACCCGACGAACATCCCCACCGCCTGCGCGGCCAGCCCGGCCGCCGCCGAGCCGAGCAGGAACGCGGCCACGGCGACCAGCAGGGCGGCGCCGCGCGCCCCGGCCGGCGTGCCGGTCACCCGGTCCAGCCAGGCCGGCAGGGCCGCGACATCCAGGGCATGGCCCTGGCCGAGCACCCGGGCCAGCACCACCGCGGCGGCGAACAGCGCCCCCGGCAGCACCAGCGCGGCGGTCCACCGGGTCACCAGCTGCTTGCCCAGCTCGGCGAGGAACGCGGTCACAGGGTGATCCGGCTCGCCACGAAGGGCGCGCCGGTGAGCCCGCACGTCGGCGGCACGCCGTCGTCGACCGGGGCCTTGCGGGGACACGGCCCGGCGCCGGGGCAGGTCCAGGCGGTGACCGTCGGGTGGCCACCGCCGCCGAGCCACGGCTCGAAGCCGCGTACGCCGGTGGTGAGCCCGTCGATGCCGTGCCGGGCGAAGGCCGCGTCGAGAGTGTCGAGATCCGCCGCCAACTGCTGGTCCCAGCGCCCCGCGCCGACCGCCGCGACGATCCGGTCGAGCACCTCGGCGACGCCGTACCGCTCGGCGTGCGTGCGCAGCTGCTCCCCGGTGGCCTGGCCGCACAGCCGGCCGATGCGCTCCGCAACGAGTTCCAAGGTCGCCCCCCGTGCGCCGGTCGGCCGTTTCCGCTGCCACAGTAGCGGCCCCGGCAAGCCCGTGCCGCCAGTCGGGACGCGACCCGGATTCCGCTTTCCCGGACCGGGACCCATTGGGCAGGATCGGTACCGGACCAGGAGATCGCCACCCGACGCCAGCGCACCGGAATCGAGGAGCGATGCCGAAATGGACGGTCGGTAGCGCCGCGGGGCGGGTGACCGCGGTGACCGCCGAGTACGAGCGGACGGGGATTCCGGGCGTCCTGTTCGGATCGGACCTCTCCGGCGAGGAGCAGGTCCTCGCCGCGACGGCCGGCGGGCGCGGCGCCGGGCGGGCCGCGGCGCAGGCGCTGGGACGGCTGCACTGGTACCGCTACCTCAACCTGTCCGGACTGGACGGTCTGCGGGCGCGCCGGGCGGCGGTCGAGCTGTTCCGGCACGTGCACCGCCGGGACCCGGAGCTGGTGCCGGAGCTGATCCGGGCCGACTGCCGGGAGAGCGACCCGCCCCGGTCCCCCCGACTCGCCGACGTGCTGCTCAGCCAGCAGCAGGCGGACCGGATCGCGGGGCTCCGGCAGCGGCACCGGGCGGGTTCCGGCAAGGCCCTCCGGATGCTCGTCACGCTCTATCAGGAATGGCTGCTGGAGCTGGCCCGGGACCGCGACGACGACACCGCCCTGCTGCGGGCCGCCCTGCTGACCGATCGCACCGAGGCGCTGGTGACGCTGGCGGAGGCGACCGGGGAGGGACCGACGTACGACGAGGCGCTGGACGCGGCCACGGCGGCCCTCGCGGCCACCACCGACCGGGACCCGCACCGGATGCACCGCCTCGTCGACCGCGGTCGCCTGCTGGAGCTCTACTTCGACCGGGGCGCCGGACCGCGGGCGCTGCAACTGGCCGTCGGCGAGTACCGCCGGGCCGCCCAGCTCGGCTGGCGGCGGCAGCCCACCGACCCGCAGGTGGTGGCGCGGTTCGCCGAGGCGCTGTCCCGGCTGCCCGAGGTCCCGCCGCTGGCGTCGGTCGAGGTCCTGTTCGAGGCGACGGCGGCCTGGCGCGACGCGGTCCACGCCGCGGCGGGCGACGAGGCGGCGATGGCCGCCGCGCTGGAGCGGCTCAACACCGTCGTCAACCTGCTGGCCCAGGAGATCGACCCGGAGCTGGCGCTGGAGGTGGTCACCGCGGCCGGGCAGCCCGAGGTGATCGACCGTTACCTGGGGCGGGCCGAGGAACTCGCGGCCCGGATCGCGGTGGATGCCTCGGCGGCGGCCCTGGCCGACCAGTACGAGGCGGCCTTCCTGCTCTTCGCCGTGGTGCCGGGCTTCCACCCGGCCCGGCCGCGCGCGCTGCTCCTGCTCGGCTCGGCCGAGCTGGACCGGTGGCAGCACGGCGGCGAGCTGCGCGGCGCGGCGGAGGCGGCGACCTGGGCGCAGCTGGCGCTGGACGCCACCGGGCCGGCCGACCCGTTGCGGCGCAGGGCGTTGAACCTGCTGGCCGCCGCGGCCGCGGACGCCGGGCTGCACGGGCAGGACGAACACCTGGTCGAGGTCGCGGTCTCCGCCGCCCGGGAGGCGCTTCCCCTGGCCGACGGGCAGTCGGAGGAGCAGGCGCACCAACTCGTGGTCCTCGGTGACGCGTTGAATGACGCCGGTTGGCTGAAGCGCGACGCCGAGCTCGTCGACGAGGCGCTGCGGCACCAGCGGGCGGCGCTGCGGCTCACCCCCGAGGGGCACGAGGCGTACGCCCTGCGGCTCATGAAGCTCTCCCAGACGCTCGTGCACCGCGACCAGTTGGCGCCCGACGACGCGCTCCTGGCCGAGGCGGTGGCGGCGAACGGCCGCGCGGCGGGCCTGCTGGCGGAGCGCGATCCGCGCCGGGTCGGCTTCCTCTACAACCACGCCAGCAGCCGCACCGTCCAGGCCGTCCGGCAGCGGGACGAGGCCGGGCTGCTCGCGGCCGAACGCAGCTACCGGGAGGCGCTGGCCCTGGTGCCGCCGGATCACCCCGACCAGCCGCGGATCCGCAGCGCGATCGCCGACGCCCGCTACCACCGGTACCGGCTCGGCGGCGACCTGGACGTGCTGGCCGACGCGGTACGGCTGGCCCGGGAGGCGGTCGAGGCGACCCCGCCGGACCACCACTGGTGGCCGCTGCGGGCCGGGCTGCTGGCCCGGGCGGCCGCCGAGCTGGCCCGGGCGGGCGGGCCGGACGCCGAGCGGGCCCGGGCCGAGGCGACCGCCACGTACGCCGCGATCGCCGCCGCGCCGCAGGCGGACCCGCAGACCCGGATCGACGCCGAGCGGCAGCAGGCCGAGTTGGCGGACGCCGCCGGCGACCCGGCCGCCCGGCTGGCCGCGCTGGAGCGGGCGGTGCGGCGGATGCCGGCCTCGATCGACCGGTCGTCGGCCGGCCGGCGCCGGCTCGGGGCGGTGGCCGAACTGAACGGGTTGGCGGCGGAGGCCGCCGCGACCGCGATCGCCGCGGACCACCCCGAGCGCGCCGTCGAACTCCTGGAACGCGGCCGTGGCCTGCTGTTCCACGAGGCGCTGGGCATCCGCGACGGGCGGGCGGAACTGCGCGTGGTCAGCCCCGGGCTGGCCGCCGACCTGGACCGGGTCGACCGGGAGCTGGCCGAGGCGGACGCCTACACGCACGTCCGGAGCTTCACCATCGAGGTGCAGCGCCGCACCGCGGACGGTGAGCTGCTGGACAGCTCGACGACCGAGTGGGACCCGCGAACCGCCTGGGTGCCGCGTACCCGGAAACTGGCCGCCGAACGGGACCGGGTGATCGGGCGGATCCGGCGGCTGCCCGGGTTCGCCGACTTCCTGCGGCCACCGTCGGTGCCGCTGCTCCGGGAGCGGCTCGCGGGCCTGCCGGTGGTCGTCGTCAACAGCCACGGCGACCGGGGCGACGCGCTGGTCGTGCCGGCCGACCCGGAGCGGCCCGTGCAGCCGGTCCGGCTGCCCGAGCTGACCGGCGCCGCCGTCCAGCGGCAGGTCACCCGCTGGTACGCGGCGGTGTCCGACGCGCTCGACCCGGCGGTGCCGTTCGACCGGCGCGCCGCCGCCCAGGAGGAACTGCACGCCGTGCTGGCCTGGCTGTGGGACGCGGTGACCGGGCCGGTGCTGGACCGGATCGCGCCGGCCGACGGGCCGCCGCCGCGGCTCTGGTGGTCCCCGGTCGGCGCGCTGGCCCGCCTCCCGCTGCACGCCGCCGGTCACCACCGGGAGCCGGGCCGCCGGCGTACCGTCCTGGACCGCGTGGTGCCGTCCTACACGCCGACCCTCACCGCCCTGGCGCACGCCGCGGCGGAGCGGCCGCGACCGCCGGCGACCGCCACGGCCACCGTGGTCGGCGTGCCGACCGCGCGGGACCTGCCGGCGCTGTCCCAGGTACGCGCCGAGGTCGAACAGGTGGCCCGGCTGATCCCCGGCTCGACCGTGCTGACCGGGACCGAGGTGGCCCCGACCGAGGTCGAGGAGGCGCTGCGCCGGCACCCGATCGCGCACTTCGCCTGCCACGGCGAGGCGGACGCCGGCACGGCCGCGATGCTGACCGGCGGCCTGCGCCTCGGCAAGGGTGGCTCGCTCAGCCCGCACATGGTGGGCTCCTACCGGCTGGCCCGGGCCGAGCTGGCCTTCCTCTCCGCGTGCGGCACCGCCGAGACGCATCCGACGTTCACCGACGAGCCGCTGCACCTGGCCGCCGCGTTCCAGCTCGCCGGCTTCCGGGGCGTGATCGGCACGATGTGGCGGACCACGGACAGCGCGCGGATCGCGACGGCCTTCTACGCCGGCCTGACGAACGGTGGCACCGAACCCCCGGACCCGGCCGCGGCGGCCCGGGTGCTCACCGAGACGGTGCGGGCGGTACGCGACGAGTTCCCGGCCACGCCCACCCGGTGGGCCGGGCACCTGCACGTCGGGCTGAACCGGGCGCTCTGAGCGGACCGCCGGCTCAGTACGACTTGTCCTGGCCGAGGACGTGCTGGGCGACGAAGTTGAGGATCATCTCGCGGCTGACCGGGGCGATCCGGCCGGCCCGGACCGCGCCGAGCAGGGTGGCCACCCCGTACTCGGTGGTCATGCCGGCCCCGCCGAGGGCCTGGACGGCGGTGTCGACGGCGAGCGCGGCGGCCTCGCCGGCGGCGTACTTGGCCATGTTGCCGGAGATGCCGGCTTCCAGGTCGCGGCCCGCGTCGTACAGGGTGGCCGCCTTGTGGATCATCAGCCGGGCCAGTTCGACCTGGACGGCCGCGTGCGCCAGCGGGTGCGACACGCCCTGGTGCGAGCCGATCGAGCGCCCACCCCACACCGTTCGGGTGGACGTGTAGTCGCTGGCCTTCTCGATCGCGTACCGGCCGGTGCCGGCGCCCATCGCGGCGACCGTGATGCGCTCCGGGTTGAGCCCGGCGAACAGCGCCGGCAGCCCGGCGTCCAGCGACTCGCCGACGAGCGCGTCGGCGGGCAGCCGGACGTCGTCGAGGAAGAGCAGGAACTGGTTCTCCGGCGACAGGATCTCCATGTCCAGCTTGGACTTCTCCAGGCCGGGCGCGTCGGTCGGCACGAGGAACAGCGCCGGCTTCAGCCGCTGCGCAGACGCGTCCCCTGCGCCGGCACTGCCGTCTCCGACGGCGACGCGGGCGACCACCAGCACGTGCCCGGCCTCGTCCACCCCGGAGATGTAGATCTTCCGGCCGCTGAGCAGCCAGTCGTCGCCGTCGCGGCGGGCCACGGTGGCGAGCCGGTGGAAGTTCGAACCGGCGTCCGGCTCGGTGATCGCGAAGACGATCTTCTGCGAGCCGTCGGCGAGGCCGGGGAGGTGCTTCTTGCGCTGCTCCTCCGTACCGTGCTTGTTGATCACGGTGGCGGCGATGGCGGGGGAGACCACGAGCAGCAGCAGCGGGCAGCCCGCCGCGGCCAGCTCCTCGCAGACGATCGCCAGGTCGGTGATGCCGCCGCCCCCGCCGCCGTACTCGGTGGGGATGTTCACGCCCAGATAGCCGAGCCGGCCGGCCTCGTGCCACAGCTCGGTGGTGTGCTCGCCGGCCCTGGCCTTCGACACGAAGTAGGAATGGCCGTACTTGCGGCCCAGCTCCCGTACCGCGTCGCGGAGCTGGTCCTGCTCGGGGGTGAGGTCGAAGTTCACTGCGGGTCCTCCTCGGGATCCACGACGGCCAGTACGGCACCCGTCTCGACCTGGCCGCCGGCCGGCACCGGCAGTTCCGTCACCACACCGTCGGCGGGGGCGAGCACGGGATGTTCGAGCTTCATCGCTTCCAGCGTCAGCAGCAGGTCACCGGCGGCGACCCGCTGGCCGACCTCGACGTGCACCCGGGTCACCGCGCCGGGCAGCGGCGCGAGCAGCGACCCGGCGGCCAGCTCGGCGGTGGGCAGGGGCAGGCGGGGCAGCTCGGTGAGGCTCGCCGCCCCGTCCGGGCCGTCCACGAAGACCGACGACCCGGCCCGGTGTACGCGGAAGGCCCGCCGCACCCCGTCCACGTCGAGCACCACCCGGTCGGCGGCGGCGTCGACCACCGCCACGGTCGGCGTGGCGTCGGACCGGGACACCGACCATTCGGCGAGGCCGCCCGTGCGGTCCAGCCGATACCGGACCTCGATCTCCTCACTGTCGCCGACCGTGAACCGGGTGACCTGCGGGAAGGCCGGCACGTTGCGCCACCCCGACGGCAACCCGGCCAGCACCGGCGCGGCGGCCCGCCGGGCGGCGGCCCCGGACAGCGCCGCCGCCAGCGCCACCACCGGAAGCTGTCCGGCCGGCAGCAGCGGCGCGAACACCTCCGGGTGCCGCTCCAGGAAGCCGGTGTCCACGTCGGCGGCGACGAACTCCGCGCTGCGCAGCACGCGGACCAGCAGGTCCCGGTTGGTGGCCACGCCGTGCAGTTCGGCGCGGGCGAGCGCGCCGGCCAGGGCGCGGGCCGCCTCGGCGCGGGTGGGCGCCCAGGCGACGAGCTTCGCGAGCATCGAGTCGTAGTGCACGCTCACCGTCGAGCCGTCCGCCACACCGGAGTCCAGCCGCAGCCCTTGGGCCGGCGCGAACTCGGCGGTGACCCCGGGGATCGCGAACCGGTGCAGCGTGCCGGTGGCCGGGCGGAAACCCCGGGCCGGGTCCTCGGCGCAGAGCCGCACCTCGATCGCGTGGCCGTCGGCCGGCGGCGTGCTGGTGACCGGCAGTGGCTGGCCCTCGGCGACGAGCAGTTGCAGCCGGACCAGGTCCAGCCCGGTGGTTGCCTCGGTGACCGGGTGCTCCACCTGGAGGCGGGTGTTCATCTCCAGGAAGTGCACCTGCCCGTCCGGCGTCAGCAGGAACTCCACGGTGCCCGCGCCGACGTAGTCGACCGCCCGCCCGGCCGCCACCGCCGCCTCGTGCAGCGTGGCGCGTACCTCGTCGGGCAGCACACCTGGCGCCTCCTCGACGATCTTCTGGTGGCGGCGCTGGATGGAGCAGTCGCGTACCCCGAGCGCCACCACCGTGCCGTGGCTGTCGCCGAAGATCTGCACCTCGACGTGCCGGCCCCGTTCCACGTACCGCTCGATGAAGACCGTGCCGTCGCCGAACGCCGCCGCCGCCTCGCGGCGCGCGCCCGCGACGGCCTCGGCCAGCCCGGCGGCGTCGCGGACGACCCGCATGCCCCGGCCGCCACCACCGGCGGCGGCCTTGACCAGCACCGGGAAGCCGGTGACCTCGGCCGGATCGGTCCAGGTGGGCAGCATCGGCACGCCCGCGTCGGCGAGCAGCGCCTTGGCGGCCATCTTGTCGCCCATCGCGGCGATCGCCTTGGCCGACGGGCCGACCCAGGTCAGGCCCGCGTCGGCCACCGCCGCCGCGAACTCCGCGTTCTCGGCGAGGAAGCCGTAGCCGGGGTGGACGGCGTCCGCGCCGGAGCGCCGGGCCGCCTCCAGGATGGCGTCGACGCGCAGGTACGTCTCGGCCGGCGTGTTCCCGGGCAGCCGCACCGCCTGGTCGGCGTCGGCCACGAACGGCGCGTCGGAGTCCGCGTCGGAGTGCACGGCGACGGTGGCCACGCCGAGGGCGCGGCAGGTGGCGAAGACCCGCCGGGCGATCTCCCCCCGGTTCGCCACCAGAAGTCTCGAAATCATGCGCAATGCCCCCTACATCCGGAAGACGCCGAAGCCGTCGGCGCCCTTCACCGGTGCGTTGTGGATCGCCGACAGGCAGAGCCCGAGGACGGTACGGGTGTCCCGGGGGTCGATCACCCCGTCGTCGTAGAGCCGGCCGGACAGGAAGAGCGCCCCGGACTGGGACTCGATCTGCTGCTCGACCATCATCCGCATGGCGGCGTCGGACTCCTCGTCGTACTCGCGGCCCCGGGCGGCGGCGGCCTGCCGGGCGACGATCGACAGCACCCCGGCCAGCTGCGCCGGGCCCATCACCGCCGACTTGGCGTTCGGCCAGGTGAACAGGAACCTCGGCTCGTACGCCCGGCCGCACATGCCGTAGTTGCCGGCGCCGTAGGAGGCGCCCAGGTTGACCGTCAGGTGCGGGACCGTCGAGTTGGACACCGCGTTGATCATCAGGGCGCCGTGCTTGATGATGCCGCGCTGCTCGTACTCGGTGCCGACCATGTAGCCGGTGGTGTTCTGCAGGAAGACCAGCGGGGTGTCGGCGGCGTTGGCGAGCTGGATGAACTGGGCGGCCTTCTGCGCCTCCGCGCTGAACAGCACGCCCCGGGCGTTGGCCAGCACGCCGACCGGATAGCCGTGCAGCTCGCCCCAGCCGGTGACCAGGGCGGTGCCGTAGCCGGGCTTGAACTCGTCGAACTCGCTGCCGTCGAGCACCCGGGCGAGGACCTCGCGCGGGTCGAACGGCACCTTGAGGTCGGCGCTGGCGATGCCGAGCAGCTCCTCGGGGTCGTACCTGGGTGGCGCCGGGAACGGGTTGCGCGGCGGCGGACCCTGCTTGCGCCAGTTGAGCCGGCGTACGCACTGCCGGGCCAGCCGGATGCCGTCCCGCTCGTCGACGGCGAGGAAGTCGGCCAGGCCGGACGTGGTGGCGTGCATCGCCGCGCCGCCGAGCGACTCGTCGTCGGTCACCTCGCCGGTGGCCATCTTCACCAGCGGCGGCCCGGCCAGATAGACCTGCGACCGGTCCCGGATCATGATGGTGTAGTCCGACATGCCCGGCACGTACGCGCCGCCCGCCGTGGCGTTGCCGAACACCACGCTCACCGTCGGGATCCGCTGCGCGGACAGCCGGGTCAGGTCGCGGAACACCCGGCCGCCCGGGATGAAGACCTCCGCCTGGGTGGGCAGGTCCGCCCCGGCGCTCTCCACCAGGTTGACCATGGGCAGCCGGTTGGCCAGGGCGATCTCCCCGGCCCGCCGGGTCTTCGCCAGCGACCACGGGTTGATCGCGCCGCCGCGTACCGTCGGGTCGTTGGCCACGATCAGGCACTCCACGCCCTCGACCACGCCGATGCCGGTCACGGTGCTGGCGCCGACCGGGAAGTCGGTGCCGTACGCGGCCAGCGACGACAGCTCCAGGAACGGGCTGTCCGGGTCGAGCAGCAGCTCGATCCGCTCCCGGGGGAGCAGCTTGCCCCGCCCGTGGTGGCGGGTCACGTACTTCTCGCCGCCACCGGCCCGGGCCTGGTCGAGCGCCGCCTCCAGCTCGGCGAGGCGGTCCAGCAGCGCCTGCCGGTTGGCGGTGAAGGCGGGCGCGGACGGGTCGATCGTGCTCTGCAGGACAGCCGTGCTCATAGGCCCATGCCCTTCGCGATGATCTCGTTCATGATCTCGGTGGTGCCGCCACCGATGCCCAGCAGCCGGGCGTCGCGGTAGTGCCGCTCGACCTCGGCGTCGCGCAGGTAGCCGAAGCCGCCGTGCAGTTGCAGCGCGGCGTCGACCACGAAGTCGCACGCGGACACCGCCACGTTCTTCGCGATCGCCACCTCGGTCACCACCGGCTGCCCGGCGGCGACCCGCTCGGCGACCTCGTGCACGTACGCCCGGGCCGCCTCGGTGCGGGAGTGCATCTCGGCCAGCCGGTGCCGGACGACCTGCCGCCCGACGAGCGGCCGGCCGAACGTCCGGCGGTCCCGGCACCACCGCACCGCCAGGTCCACGCAGCGCTGCGCGGTCGCGTACGCCTGGGTGGCGAGCGAGAGCCGCTCGGCGGCGAACTGCTGCATGATGGCGAGGAAGCCGGTGTCCTCCGGGCCCACCCGGTTCGTCACCGGCACCCGGACATCGACGAAGGACAGTTCCGCGGTGTCCGAGCAGTGCCAGCCCAGCTTCTCCAGCCGCCGGCCCACCGTGCACCCGGGCGTGCCCTTGTCGATCACGAGCAGGCTCAGCGAGCCCGACTTGGGGAAGTCGGTGCAGACCGCTGTGGTGACGAAGTCTGCCCGGACCCCGCTGGTGATGTACGTCTTGGCGCCGTTCACCACGTAGTGGTCGCCGTCGCGTACCGCGCAGGTGCGGATGCCCGCGACGTCCGAGCCGCCATCCGGCTCGGTGATCGCCAGCGCACCGATCATCGTCCCGGCGAGGGTCGGCCGGACGTACCTCTCGATCAGCGCCTCGTCGCGAGCCGCGACGATGTGCGGCAGCGCGATGCCGTGCGTGAACAGCGCGGCGATCAGCCCGGACGACCCACCCGAGCGGATGATCTCCTCGGTGACCACCATCGAGTCGAGCAGGTCGCCACCGCTGCCGCCGACCGACTCCGGGAAGCCGATGCCGAGCAGGCCGACCTTCGCGGCGGTCTCGTGCAGCGACCGGGGCAGCTCGCCGGCCC
This sequence comes from Micromonospora sp. NPDC049836, assembly GCF_044465125.1. NCBI lineage: Bacteria > Bacillati > Actinomycetota > Actinomycetes > Micromonosporales > Micromonosporaceae > Micromonospora > Micromonospora sp. NPDC049836. Next base: position 122,940 of record NZ_JBITLH010000015.1, on the reverse strand, counting down.
TTTCCCAGTCGGACAGGTGCGGCAGCACCTCCCGGGTGACGAACGAGCGGGTCAGCTCGCGCAGTTGCCGGCGTTCCGGCGTGTCCACGGTGGTCATGCCGGAACCTCCGTCGGAAGATCGACCACTCGTGAACGCACCAGCTCGCCGAGCGCCTTGGCCTGGGGGTCGAATCGGGTGGAGGCGGCCACACCCTGGCCGAGCAGCCCCCGGATCACGAAGTTGACGGCGCGCAGGCTCGGCAGTTCGTACCGCTCGACGGTCAGCGCCGCCGTCTCCGGCAGCAGTTCGGCCAGCCGGGCCACGGTGAGCCAGTCGCGCAGCCAGGGCCAGGTCGCGTCGGTGCGGGCCCAGACACCGAGGTTGGCGTCGCCGCCCTTGTCGCCCGACCGCGCCCCGACCAGCTCGCCGAGCGGTCCGCGCCGGGTGGCGGGCACGGAAGGGTCCCCTGTTGGCGCCTCCTGCTGTGGGGGTGCCCCGGGCAGACCACTCAGCACGGTCGGCGGCGGGATCGGCACCCGCTCGCCGGAGGGGAGCACCGCGAGGTGCGCGACGGCGTCCTGCGGGACCGTGTCGGCGGTGAACACCCCGTACGGGGTGGCGTCGCCGGGCAGGGTGGTCAGCGTGCAGCCCGGGTAGGAGGCCAGGGCCAGCTCCACGGCGGCCGCCGAGAAGGCCCGCCCGGCCCGCGCCTTGTCGCCGTCCCGCAGGTGTACGTGCAGCAGCGCGCTCGCCGCCTCGGTGTCGGCGGCGTCGGGGTGGTCGGTGCGGGCCAGGGTGAACTCCAGCCCTTCCGTGCCGACCGCCTCCTCCAGTTGACCGCGGACCAGCGCCGCCTTGGCCGGGATGTCCAGCCCGCAGAGCACGAACGTCATCGAGTTGCGGAAGCCGCCCAGGTTGTTGACCCCCACCTTGAGGGTGGGCGGCGGGGGCGTGCCGCGGACCCCGGCGACCCGCACCCGGTCCGGCCCGTCCTGGGTCAGCGCCACGGTGTCCAGCCGGGCCACCACGTCCGGCCCCAGGTAGGCCGGCGTGTCCACCTCGTACAGCAGCTGCGCGGTGACCGTCTCGACGGTGACCGCGCCCCCGGTGCCGGGGTGCTTGGTGAGTACCGACGAGCCGTCCCGGTGGATCTCGGCGATCGGGAAGCCGGGGCGGTGACCACCGTCCGGCAGCTCGGTGAAGAAGCTGTAGTTGCCGCCGGTGACCTGCGCTCCGCACTCGATGAGGTGCCCGGCGACGGTGGCGCCGGCCAGCGCGTCGAGGTCGTCCCGGGTCCAGCCGAACCGGGCGATGGCCGGGCCGACCGCCAGCGAGGCGTCCGTCACCCGCCCGGTCACCACCACGTCCGCCCCGGCGTCCAGGCAGGCGGCGATCCCGAACGCCCCCAGGTACGCGTTCGCGGTCAGCGCGTCGGGCCGGGCGAGGGCGTCGCCCTCGACGTACCCGACCCGGACGGTGAGGCCGAGCCGGTCGGCCAGCGCGCCGACGGCGGCGGCCAGGCCGGCCGGGTTGAGCCCGCCGGCGTTGGTGACCAGGGTGACACCGCGGTCGAGCGCGGTGCCGAGGCAGCCCTCGAGCTGCCGCAGGAAGGTCTTCGCGTACCCGAGGGAGGGGTCCCGCAGCCGGTCCCGGCCGAGGATCAGCATGGTCAGCTCGGCGAGGTAGTCGCCGGTCAGCACGTCCAGCTCGCCGCCGTCGAGCATCTCCCGCCAGGCGGCGAACCGGTCGCCGTAGAAGCCGGAGGCGTTGCCGACCCGCAGCACGGTCACGACGTCGCCCCGGCGGCGGCCCGCCCGGTGCCGGGCGGGCCGGCGAACGCCTGCGCCACGTCCAGCCACTCGTCGGCCACCGGGCCGGTGGCCACCAGGGCGAGGTTGTCGCGGTGCCGGCGCTGGGTCACCAGCAGGCAGAAGTCGAGGGCCGGGCCGGTGACCCGGTCGGCGGCGTCCGCCGGCCCGAAGGTCCAGGTGTCGCCGGCGGCGCCGGCTCCACTCCCGGCCGCGAGGCTCGCAGGCTCACTCCCCGCGCCCGCCGGCGCGGTCAGCTCCACCCGGACCGGCGTGGTCGGCGCCGGGCGGCCGTGCGCGGCGAAGCCGTGCCCGAGGGTACGGAAGCCCAGGTGCGCGACGTGCCGCAGCCGGTCGGTCGGGGCCCGCCGGACGCCGAGCGCGTCGGCCACGTCCTCGCCGTGCGCCCAGGTCTCCATGAGCCGGGCGGTCGCCATCGAGGTGGGCGACATCCGGGTGCCGTACCAGGGCAGCTTCTCCCCGGTCGGGGTGGCGGCCAGGGCGGCGGTGAGCGCCGCGCGGCCGGCCCGCCAGCGGGCCAGCAGCGCGTCGGGGGGCGCGAGGAAGGACTCGGCCCCGTCGTCGACCAGGCGGGCCGGGTTCGGGGCGGCGAGGACCGAGGCGTAGAAGGCGTCGGCGTCGGTGGCGGCGAGGTGGGCCACGTGGTCGGTCCAGGCCAGGTGGGCGATCTGGTGCGCGATCGTCCAGCCCGCGGCCGGGGTCGGTCGCGCCCACTCCTCCGGCGGCAGCGGCGCGACCAGCGCGTCGAGCTGGTCGGACTCGGCGGCCAGATCCGTGAGCAGTGCTGTCAGGTCGACCATGGTGCCTCCGGAGGATCAGTGCGGCCGCGCGCTCCCTGGCGTCGTCGGGCCGTCGTCGGGGGTGAGCAGGATGGCGAGTTGGCGCTTCCAGGTGTGCAGCAGGGCGGTCCGCCGGGTCGAGTCGTCGCTGAGCAGGTTGGCCACGCCGAGCCCGCGGAGCAGGTCGAGGGTGGCCTGGACGGCCTCCCGTACGCCGGGCCGGCGCTCGTCCACGCCGAGCAGCTCGACGGTCAGCCGGTGCATCTCGCGACCGACCCGCGCCTCCAGCGGGACCAGGGCGTCGCGCAGCTCGGGGTCGGTGCGGGCGGCCACCCACAGCTCCAGGGCGGCGACGAAGAGCGGCCCGGTGAAGGCGGCGGCGAGCAGGTCGACCACCCGGTCGAGCCGGCGCGGCCCGGCGGGCAGCGCCGCGGCCTCGGTGCGCAGCTCGACGGCCCGGCGCTCGGTGAGGTGGGTGACCGCGGCGGTGACCAGGGCGGCCTTGGTCGGGTAGTGGTGCAGCTGGGCGCCCCGGGAGACGCCGGCCCGGGCCGCCACCACCGTGGTGGTGGTGCCGGACCAGCCGTGCTCCACCAGGCAGTCCACGGTCGCCTCCAGCAGCCGGGCCTGGGTGGCGCGGCTGCGCTCCTGCTGGGGGACGCGGGTCGGTACGGCGGGCACGGGGACAGCCTGCCGGCCGCGAAACAAACAGTCAAGACTGACTTTTTCTGCTCCAGCACCGGCCGTTGACCACTTTGTCGATGTTTTCATCCAGAAACATGGATCTTCCTGTGCCCGGGTGGCCGCACTAACGTGCGGCCTCACCAGATCAAGGAGGCGTGCCGTGACCCAACCTCCCGACCCGTCCGAGACACCCACCCAGGTCGAACGATTCGGCTACCGGCAGGAGCTGAGCCGCTCCCTCAGCTTCACCGACCTGCTCATCTACGGACTGATCTTCATGGTGCCGATCGCCCCGTTCGGCATCTTCGGCAGCGTGTACGCCGGCTCCGGCGGCATGGTCGCGCTGGCGTACCTCATCGGCATGGTGGCCATGATGTTCACCGCCCTGTCGTACGCGCAGATGGTCCGCGCCTTCCCGATGGCCGGATCGGTCTACAGCTACGCCGGGCGGGGCATCGCGCCACCCGTCGGCTTCCTCGCCGGCTGGGTGATCCTGCTCGACTACGTCCTGGTGCCCGGCCTGCTCTACCTGGTGGCCAGCGTGGCCATGCACTCCCTGGTGCCCGGAGTGCCGGTGTGGTTGTGGCTGGCCGCGTTCGTGCTGCTCAACACGGTCGTCAACTATCTCGGCATCAAGATGACCGCCCGGGTCAACCGGGTGATGCTCGCCGCCGAACTGGTCATCCTCGCGATCTTCCTGGTCGTCGGGGTGGTCGCCCTCGCCCAGGGCAAGGGCGACGGCTTCTCGCTGCGGCCGCTGTTCGACGCGGACACCTTCTCCTGGCCGCTGGTGTTCGGGGCGGTGTCGATCGCCGTGCTCTCCTTCCTCGGCTTCGACGGGATCTCCATGCTGGCCGAGGAGAGCCGCGAGGAGGCCCGGCAGATCGGCCGGGCCATGGTGGCCGCCCTGCTGCTGGCCGGCGCCCTGTTCCTGGTCCAGACCTGGGTAGCGGCCCTGCTCGTCCCGGACGCCCCCGCCCTGCTCGACAACGGCGACCCCGACGGGACGGCCTTCTACGACGCGGCCCGCGTCGCCGGGGGCGGCTGGCTCGCCGGCCTGACCGCGGCGGCCACCGCGATCGCCTGGGGCTTCGCCAACTCCCTGGTCGCCCAGGCCGCCACCTCGCGGCTGCTGTACGCGATGGCCCGCGACCGGCAGATGCCCCGGTTCCTGGCCCGGATCAACCGCCGACACCAGGTGCCGGCCAACGCCACCCTGGTGGTCGCCGCCGTCTCCCTGGCGCTCGGCCTCTACATGGCCAGCCGGGACGACGGCATCTCGCTGCTGTCCACCCTTGTCAACTTCGGCGCGATGACCGCGTTTCTGGCGTTGCACGTCTCCGTGGTGACCCACTACGTGGTCCGCAACGGCAGCCGGGACTGGTTGCGGCACCTGGTGGTGCCGGTGATCGGCTTCGCGATCCTGCTCTACGTGGTGATCAACGCGAAGGTCGCCGCGCAGGTGCTCGGCTTCGTCTGGCTCGGCCTGGGACTGATCGTGCTACTGACCTTCTACGCGACCGGCCGGCGGCCCGAGCTGCCCGCCCTCTCCGAGGTCGCCCACGACAACACCGACGAACCGGTGAAGGAGCCACAGTGACCGAGGTCGTGACCTACCGGCCGGAGCCGGACGAACTCTCCTACACCTTCGGCGGGCGGGCGCCGGTGCTCCGGGTCCGCCCCGGCACCATCGTCGAGCTGTACACCGAGGACTGCTTCGGCGGTCGGGTCCGCACCGTCGACGACCTGCCGTCGCGGGTCTGCGAGTTCCCCTACCTCAACCCGGTCACCGGACCGATCCACGTCGAGGGCGCCGAGCCGGGCGACACCCTCGCCGTGCACTTCGTGGCGATCGAACCGGCCCGGGACTGGGCGGTGTCCAGCACCTTCCCGCACTTCGGCGCGCTCACCGGCACGCACACCACGGCCACCCTGCACCCCCCGCTCGACGAACTGGTCTGGCGGTACGACGTGGACGTGGCGGCCGGCACGGCCACGTACCGGGCCAGACGCGGCGACTACACCGTCGAGCTGCCGCTCGACCCGATGCACGGCACCGCCGGAGTGGCACCGGGTGCCTTCGAGGCGCGGATGACCATCACCCCCGACGCGCACGGCGGCAACATGGACAGCCCGGAGCTGCGGGCCGGGGTGACCGCCTACTTCGGGGTGAACGTCTCCGGCGCGCTCTTCGCCCTCGGCGACGGGCACTGCCGGCAGGGGCACGGCGAGGTCTGCGGCACCGGTCTTGAGGCGGCCATGAACACCACCGTGGTGCTGGACGTCATCAAGGGAGTGGGCACGCCGTGGCCCCGGCTGGAGTCCGACGACGCGCTGATGTCCACCGGCTCGGCCCGGCCGCTCGAGGACGCCTACCGGATCAGCCAGCACGACCTGGTCACCTGGACGGCGGAGCTGGTCGGCCTGGACCAGCTCGACGCGTACCAGCTGGTCAGCCAGGCCGGTGAGGCGCCGGTCGGCAACGTCTGCGACCCGAACTACACGATGGTGGCGAAACTGGACAAGCGGTACCTGGGCGGGGCCACCGGCTACGACGGCGTGCACGCCCGGCTGCGGCAGGTGGCCCGCGACCACCTGGCCCACCGCTGAGCCGGCGCAGGGCCGGCCGGGGCGTGCACCTCGGCCGGCCCCCTCGGTTCGCCAGCGCCGGCGGTGTGGTCAGCGGCCGTCGCGCGGACCGAAGACGGCCAGCGCGTCGGCGTCACTGTGCCGGGAACGCAGGTACTCGTCGGCGAAGTCGGCGGCGTCCGGGAAGCCCGACTCGGCGGCCACCCGGGCGCAGGCGGCGTCCACGTCGTACCGGGTCCGGCGCAGTTGCACGCCCGGGCCGAGCAGCGCCCACCACGCCCCGTCCCCGCCGTACGGCATGCCGATGCTGCCCGGGTTGACCACCAGGCGGCGGTCGACGAGCCGGGTGAACGGCATGTGGGTGTGCCCGCAGATCACCGTGCCGACCTCGGCGGGCAGGCCGGCGAAGACCTCCGCCCACCGCGCCATCCGGGAGTCGACCAGCACCACCTCCTCGTCGTCGCGGGGCGTGGCGTGGCAGAAGAGCACCTCGCCCAGACCGGCGACCGGCAGCGTCACCGTCGGCGGCAGCGCGGCCAGCCGGGCCAGGTGGTCGTCCCGCAGCTGGCCGGCCGCCCAGTTGACGACCTCGAACGGCGATGTCTTGCCGGCCCTCGCCTCGACCAGCTCCCGTTCGCCGTTGCCGCCGACCCAACGGGCCCGGTCACCGAGCGCGGCGAGCCGGTCCAGCACCTCGACCGGCTGCGGACCGCTGGCGATGTCGCCGGTGAGCACGATCAGGTCGGCGCCGGCCACGTCCGGCTCGGCCAAGACGGCCTCCAGCGCCGGCAGCACGCCGTGGATGTCGGAGAGGACCGCGACATGTTCGAACATCGCCCCACCGTGGCCCCCGCCCGGCCGCGATGTCCAGGGATTCTGCGCCGGGCAGACGGCGCGCGGAATCGCCGCCGCCACGGCCGGCGCCTCGGCCGGGCGACAGGGCAGCGCCCGGCCTCCTCCGCGAGCCTTCCACGCTGGCTGTCACTTACCGCAACTGCCGCGGAGGGTCACCAGGCGCGTCGCCGGCCGCGGGCCCGGGCACGGACGGAAACCGGCCCGGCCCGCGAAGGCGGGCCGGGCCGGGCAGTACGGGACAGCGGGGTCAGACCCGCGCGCGGCGGGCCAGGCGCTCCGGGTCGAGGATGATGATGCTCTTGCCGTCCAGCCGCAGCCAGCCGCGCGACGCGAAGTCGGCCAGCGCCTTGTTCACGGTCTCCCGGGAGGCGCCGACGAGCTGGGCGATCTCCTCCTGGGTCAGGTCGTGGGTCACCCGCAGCACGCCGCCGTCGCGGGTGCCGAACCGGCCGGCCATCTGGAGCAGGTTCTTGGCGACCCGGCCCGGCACGTCGGTGAAGATCAGGTCGGCCAGCGAGTCGTTCGTCCGGCGCAGCCGGCGGGCGAGCACCCGCAGCAGCTGCTCGGCGATCTCGGGCCGGTTGTTCAGCCAGGGCCGCAGCGCCTGCTTGCGCAGCCGGACCAGCCGGGTGTCGGTCACCGCGGTGGCCGTCGCCGTGCGCGGCCCGGGGTCGAAGAGCGACAGCTCGCCGACCATGTCCGACGGGCCCATCACGGCGATCAGGTTCTGCCGGCCGTCCGCCGCGCGGCGGCCAACCTTGATCTTGCCGGACAGGAGGATGTAGAGACTGTCGCCGGGCTCGCCCTCGTTGAACACGACCTCGCCCTTGCGGACCTCGATCGTCTCCATCTCCTTGGCGAGCGCCTCGGCAGCCTCCGGGTCGACACCCTGGAAGATCCCGCTACGGGCCAGTACCTCGTCCATCGCGCACCTCCGCTTGCGCGTGCCGTCCGTCGGCCGGGTCCGCCGTCCGCTGATCCCTCGCGCGCCGCCAGTCTAGGCGCACATGAGCTGGAATCAGAGGCGCACCCCTGGAATCTTGATCGTTGGGCGTAACCCTCCCGACGCGATCGAGGACTAGAATCCCGCCTCCCGACCGGCGGCGCCGGGTGGCGGGCGGGGCGTCCGGGCCGCCGGGCCCGGGCGGGCGTCGCCGCTGCCCTCCTCTGATCGTAGGGTCGGTGCCGTGCTGAACGAGCCGTTCCTGACCACCCGCCCCGAGGCCGGGTCGGAGATCCCGCTGCTGGTCTGGCGGGCCGAGGCGCCGCTGCTGGCCGTCGGCAGCGCCCCGCTGGGCGGCGGGATCGGCGTACGCCGTTGGGTGCTCAACGCGACCGTGCCGATGTCGTACGACCGGGACGACCCCGCCGACCACCTGGCCGAACTGGCCGGCGGGCTGGGCCTGGCCGGGCCCGGCGTCGGCCTGCTGACCGGCGTCGACGTGACCGAGGTGGTGGCCCGGGCCGACGACGGCGTGCGGGTCTGGGCGACGGTCGGGCTCGGCACCCCGGTGTGGGCCGCGGCGCCCGCGCCCGCCACCCCGGCGCAGCGCGTCGGCACGGTCAACATCGTGGCGTACGTGCCGGCCCGGCTCGGCGACGCCGCCCTGGTCAACGCCGTGGCCACGGCCACCGAGGCGAAGGCGCAGGCGATCTGGGAGCTGGGCCTGCCCGCCACCGGCACGCCCACCGACGCGGTCACCGTGCTCTGCCCGGCCGACGGCGACCCGGCCCCGTACGGCGGCCCCCGCTCGGCCTGGGGCGCCCCGCTGGCCCGGGCCGTGCACGCGGCCGTCCTGGCCGGCGGCGCCGGCACCGTGGTCCCCTGGTCCGAGCAGCGCCGGGCGGGCTGAGCCGGCCGGGGCCATCGGCACGGCGCTCCCTGGTCGGATCGGCGCCCGACTGCCGGGAGCCGGCCGGGCCGACGGGTCGGCTTTTCGACCGATCGGCCGTCGTCGGCGCGTTCACCGGGCGGTACCGTGGCCGGCGATGTACGCTCCCGCCCCCTCCGTGTCCCCGTCCCGGCGCCGCGCCGCCGCGGCGCTCGGCGTGCTGCTCGCCGCCCTGCTGGTGGGTGGGTGCGCGCAGCCCGGCACCGGCGAGTCGGTGTGGCGGCCGGGCGCGGATGGCGCACCGGCCGGCTCCGCCGCGCCGGCCACCGCCGACCAGCCCGCCGACGGCACCGAGCAGGCGATCTCGCTGGCCGCCACCGGCGACGTGATCATGGGTAACGCGCCGAACCGGCTGCCGCCCGACGGCGGGAACGGCTTCTTCGACGACGTCAAGGCCGCGCTCAAGGGCGACCTCGTGATGGGCAACCTGGAGGAGCCGCTCACCGAGGACACCGGCACCGGCAAGTGCGGGCCGAAGCCGCAGAACTGCTACCAGTTCCGGGCGCCCCCGGAGTACGCGAAACACCTCAAGGAGGCCGGGTTCCAGCTGCTCAACCAGGCCAACAACCATGGCTACGACTACGGCCCCAAGGGCTACCGGAACACCCAGCGGGCGCTGGAGGAGCACGACCTGCAGCACACCGGCGCCCCGGACCAGATCACCGTGGTCGAGGTCGAGGGCGTCAAGGTCGCGGTGGTCGGCTTCTCCTCGTACGTCTGGTCCAACAGCCTGGTCGACATCGCGTCGGCGAAGCGGGTGGTGGCGAAGGCGGCGACCAGTGCCGACCTGGTCGTGGTGCAGGTGCACATGGGTGCCGAGGGCGCCGACAAGAGCCACGTGAAGCCCGGCACCGAGCTGTTCTTCGGGGAGAACCGGGGCGACCCGATCAGGTTCTCCCACGCGGTGATCGACGCCGGCGCCGACCTGGTCGTCGGGCACGGGCCGCACGTGCTGCGCGGCATGGAGTTCTACCGGGGCCGGCTGATCGCGTACAGCCTGGGCAACTTCGCCGGCGGGGGGAAGTCGCTGAACCCGTCCGGTCGACTCGGCTGGGGCGGGGTGCTCAAGGTCACGCTCAAGCCGGACGGCAGCTTCGTCGACGGCCGCTTCACCGCCACCGTGATGAACGGCGTCGGCCGGCCCTCGATCGACCGGCAGCAGCGCGGCCTCGGACTGGTCCGTGAGGTGAGCCACGCCGACTTCCCGCGGACCGGGGCCCGGATCGACGCGGCCGGCCGGATCCGGGTGCCGTCCGGCGGCTGACCCGGCGCGTGGGCCCGCCGGGACGTCGGCCCCGCGACGTAGGCTGGCCGGCGTGACCACGCGTTCCCCCGAGACCGACCTCGGTCGCACCCGCCGGGCCCGGCGGATCGGCCGGGTGCTGACCGAGACGCATCCCGACGCGCACTGTGAGCTCGACCACGGCAACGCGCTGGAGCTGGCCGTCGCCACCATCCTGTCCGCGCAGTGCACCGACAAGAAGGTCAACGAGGTCACCCCGAAGCTCTTCGCCCGTTACCGCACCGCCGCCGACTACGCCGGGGCGGACCGCGCCGAGCTGGAGGAGCTGATCCGGCCCACCGGCTTCTACCGGAACAAGACCAGTTCGCTGATCAACCTGGGCCGCGCCCTCTGCGAGCGGTACGACGGCGAGGTCCCCGGCCGGCTGGCCGACCTGGTCACCCTCCCCGGCATCGGGCGCAAGACCGCGAACGTGATCCTCGGCAACGCCTTCGACGTCCCCGGCATCACCGTCGACACCCACTTCCAGCGGCTGGTGCGGCGGTGGCAGCTGACCACCGAGACCGACCCGGTCAAGATCGAGCACGCGATCGGCGCGTTGTACCCGAAGCGCGACTGGACGATGCTGTCGCACCGGATCATCTTCCACGGCCGCCGGGTCTGCCACGCCCGCAAGCCGGCCTGCGGCGCCTGCACGCTGGCCAAGCTCTGCCCGTCGTACGGCGCCGGCCCGACCGACCCGGTGGTGGCGGTCAAGCTGCTCAAGGGCCCACGGGCCCGGGACCTGGCGGCGGCCGTCGGCCTCGACCCGGAGCTGGTGCCGCAGCAGGCGGTCGCGGCGGAGGTGCCGTGAACCGCCTCGCGTACCTGCTCGTCCCGGTGCTGCTCGGGCTCGCCGGCTGCACCGCCGCCGCCGAACCGGATCGTCCGGCGGCGCCGGCGGCCCGCCCCGAACGGCCGTCCCCGTTCAGCGACTGCGCCCCGCTGACCACCGCGCCGGCCTCGGCCGCCGAGACCCCGACCGGCAAGGCCGCCGAAACCCCGACCGGCAAGGCCGGCGACCGGCTGCCCGAGCTCACGCTCTCCTGTTTCACCGGCGGGGCGCCGGTGGCGTTGCGGGACGTCAAGGGCCCCGCGGTGATCAACGTGTGGGCGTCCTGGTGCCCGCCCTGCCGCAAGGAACTGCCCGCGTTCCAGCGGCTGCACGAGCGGGCCGCCGGGCGGTTCCAGGTGATCGGGGTGAACAGCCGGGACAGCCGCGGCGGCGCCCAGTCCATCGGCGAGGACTTCGGGGTGCGCTTCCCGATGCTGGTCGACCAGGGGGACGCCTTCGAGCACGCGCTGGGCCGCAACGCCTTCCCGCTGACCGTCTTCGTCGACGCGGCCGGCCGGATCCGGCACACCGACTCCACCGGCGCGCTGGACGACGCCCGCCTGGCCGAGCTGCTCCGTACCCACCTCGGCGTGGACGTGGCGGCATGACCCGTCGGCCGCCCGGGTGGTTCGACCCGCTGCTCGGTCGCCTCGGCACCGCCCGCGCCGAGGACTTCACCCGGCTCACCACCCCGGAGAGCGGCGGCCGGGAGAGCGCGGTGCTGGTGCTGCTCGGCGAGGAGCCGGGCGTCGGGCCGGACATACTTGTCCTCCAGCGGGCCGCCACCCTGCGCAACCACGCCGGTCAGCCGGCCTTTCCCGGCGGCGCGGCCGACCCGGAGGACGCCGACGCCAGCGCCACCGCGCTGCGCGAGGCGAACGAGGAGGTCGACCTCGACCCGGCCAGCGTCACCGTGCTGGCCGAGCTGCCCAAGCTCTGGATCCCGGTCAGCGATTTCGTGGTCACCCCGGTGCTCGCCTGGTGGCATGCGCCGCACCCGGTGCACCCGCGCGAGCCGGCCGAGGTGGCGCACGTCGCCCGGCTGCCGGTCGCCGAGCTGGTCGACCCGGCGAACCGGCTGCGGGTCCGCCACCCCAGCGGCTGGATCGGCCCGGCCTTCTCCGTACGCGGAATGCTGGTCTGGGGCTTCACCGCCGGCGTGCTGAACACGCTGCTGGAGATGGGCGGCTGGGCCCGCCCCTGGTCGGTCGAGCGGGTGGTGGAGCTGCCGCCGACCGGGGCCACCCCGGCCCCCTCCGCCGGCACCGACGCGGTCGACGAGACGCCCGTACGCTGAGCCGCCGCGGTTCCCGGGGGCCGATCCGGCCGTCACGTTCCGCGAGCGGTGAGCCATCGCCGAGCCCGGTGCCCGTACCCTGGGGGCGTGTCCGCGGTGGATCTCGTCCTGCTCCTGCTCATGCTCGTGTTCGCGATCAGCGGATACCGCCAGGGTTTCGTCATCGGCGCGCTGTCGTTCTCCGGGTTCTTCCTGGGCGCGCTGGTCGGCCTCCAGGTCGGCCCGCTGGTCGCCCGGCAGTTCACCGACAGCGGCACCCGGGTGCTGATCTCGCTCGTCGCGGTCTTCGGGCTCGCCGTGCTCGGCCAGGCGCTGGCCGGCTGGATCGGCTCACACCTGCGCCAGACCATCACCAACGAGCTGGCCAAGCGGCTCGACGACGTCGGCGGCGCGCTCGTCTCGGTCTTCGCGGTGATGCTGGTGGCCTGGCTGGTCGCCGTGCCGCTCGGCTCGTCGTCGTTGCCCTGGCTGGCCTCCTCGGTGCGCAACAGCGCCCTGCTCACCGTGGTCGACCGGGTGCTGCCGGACAAGGCGCAGGAGCTCTCCACGGCGCTGCGGGACACCGTCGACACCAACGGCTTCCCGGACGTCTTCGGCGACCTCGCGCCGACCCGGGCCCGCCAGGTCTCCCCGCCCGACCCCCGGCTGGCCGGCTCGCAGGTGGTGCAGAGCAGCCAGCGGGCGGTGGTGAAGGTGCTGGGCTCGGCGCCGAGCTGCTCGCGTCGCATCGAGGGCTCCGGCTTCGTGTACGCCGACGACCGGGTGATGACCAACGCGCACGTGGTGGCCGGCACCCGCTCGGTCGCCGTGGAGCTGCGCGGCGAGCGGTACGACGGCGACGTGGTCGTCTACGACCCGGCGCGGGACCTGGCCGTGCTGCACGTGCCCGGGCTGCCCGGCCCGTCGCTGCGCTTCGCCGCCGGCCAGGCCGGCAGCGGGGCGGACGCCATCGTGCTGGGCTTCCCCCTCGACGGCCCGTACGACGCCCGGCCCGCCCGGATCCGGGACGTCGACCGGATCACCGGTCCGGACATCTACTCGTCGGGCGACGTGACCCGGGAGATCTACACGATCCGGGCGCTGGTCCGCAGCGGCAACTCCGGCGGCCCGCTGGTCTCCTCGAACGGGCTGGTGCTCGGGGTGATCTTCGCGGCGGCGGCCGACGACCCGAACACCGGCTTCGCGGTGACCGCCGGCGAGGCCCGCCCGGTGGCCCTGGCCGGCGCGGAGCGTACCCGGGCGGTCGGCACCGGCGAGTGCACCTGAGCGCGGCGGCGGGCACCGACCCCGACGGCGGCCGGGCGCTCAGCCGGCGGACGCGCCGGCCGGGGTGACCCCGTCGCCGGACGGGCGGGCCGGCAGCGCGGCCCGCCCCCAGGTGACGGTGCGGTCCAGCAGCGACCGGGCCATGATCGCCACGCAGGTGGCGCCGTTCAGGAAGGACGCCAGCACGTCGCTCGGATGGTGCATGCCCCGGTACATCCGGAAGACCGCCACCCCGATCGGCACCAGCACCAGCAGCGTCCACCAGGCGACCTTGGCCGGGGTGCTCCGCGCCCGCAGGGCCAGCAGCAGCGCGATGCCGACGTAGAGCGCGGTCGCCGCGGAGGTGTGCCCGGACGGGAAACTGGACGTCGGCGGCGAGGAGTCCATGTGCTCCACGGCCGGGCGGTTCCGGTCGATGACCATCGTGGTGAAGAGGAAGACCAGCGCCTGCGCGGTCACCGCGGCGCAGAGGAAGAGCGGCTCCCGCCAGCGGTGCAGCACCAGCCGCAGCACGAGCGCCGCCAGCACGGTCACCGCCACGATCACCTGGGTGCTGGCCACCGTGCTGAAGACCAGCGACACGTCGTTCCACCCCGCGGACCGGTCGGCCGCCAGCTCGCGGTTGACCGCGTCCTCCACGGTGAACGGCCAGGTCTTCGCGAGCACCCGGGTGACCAGCAGGCCCAGCCCCACCATGACGGAGAAGAGCACGGCAACCGGCAGCAGGATCCGCCGGGCGACCTGGAGTGCGACATTGGACATGGGCCGGCCATTACCCCGTGCGGGGCCGGACTACGCGTGCGGCCGATCCGGGTCCGATTCGGCCAACTCCGGCTCGACCCCCTCCCGGGCGGTCGACACCGGCCGCCGGCCGATCCGCGTCCGCCAGGTGGAGAACGCGGCGGTGGTCGCGACGAGCACCGCGACGCCGAGCAGCCAGCCGCCCAGCACGTCGCTGGTCCAGTGCACGCCCAGCGCGATCCGGCTCAGCCCGGTCAGCACCGTGATCAGCACGGCCACCGTCCAGAGCGCCCAGCGCAGCGCCCGCCGCTGCCGGGTGTACGGCAGGAAGACCAGCAGCAGCACCCCGCCGGCCAGGGCGGCGTTGAGCGCGTGACCGGACGGGAACGAGAACCCGGCCGCCCGGGCCACCGGGTCGAGCAGGTCCGGCCGGTGCCGCCCCACCAGCAGCTTGAGCAGCGCGCCGAGCAGCCCGCCGACGGCCATCGTGGTGACCACCCAGAGCGCCAGCCGGGGCGCCCGGCGCAGCAGCAGCCAGCCCACCAGCACGGCGGCGGCCACCCGCAACGGCCCGGGACCGAAGACGTCCGTCCAGACGCTCATCACCCGCACCCAGCCCGGATGGTCCAGCGCATACCGGTGCAGGGTGTCGGTGACCGACGCGTCCAGCCGGGACAGCGGCGGCCAGGCGCCCAGCACCAGGAGCGCCAGCAGCGAGAACGGCACCAGCACCAGGAACGCCGCGACGGCCGCCAGGGTCAGCCGCAGCCCCAGCGAAGCGTCCCGGTCCAGTCGCCGCGCCCGCCAGGACCGTCCGGCCTCCGTCACCTGCCCACCCGTGTCCCGTACGTCCATGGCCGAACCACTACCCACCCCGGGCCCGGACCAGACCGCCGGAGTCAGCGGCGGTTCTGGCGGAACCGGCGGACCATCAGCGCCGCGCCGGTCACCAGGGCGACGAGGAGCGGGAGGCCGGTCCAGAGCCGGTCCGGAGCGCTGTCGTCCGGCTGGCCGGCCGGCCGCGCCGACCACCGGGCCTGCTGCGTCGGCCCGGGCAGGCCGAACGGGTTGCCACCCTGCCCGGCCACGGCGGCCCGGGTGTCCCGGTCGGCGCCCGGCGCCCGGCCGAAGCCGACCACCCCGGGCGGGTCGTTGTCGTCCAGGGGGTTGCTCAACACCGGCGGTACGTCGACGGTCAGCGCGGCCACCGGGTCCACCATGCCGTAGCCGAACCGGTCGTCGCGTGCGGTCGGGCCCAGGTCTCGGGCCGTGCTGATGAGCCGGTTGACCACCTCGCCGGCGGACATCTGCGGCCAGCGGGACCGGACCAGCGCGGCGGCCGCGGCGACCAGTGGGGACGCGAAGCTGGTCCCCTGTACCCGCCAGTACCCCTCGGGGCGGGCGCCGTAGAGCGCCGTCGCCGGGGCGGTGAGCACGGTCTCGTGCCCGGTGATCGAGCCGGACCAGAGGTTCCTCGCGCTGCGGTCCAGGCCGGCGACCGCGATCACCCCCGGCTCCCGGGCCGGGTACCAGACCTTGGGGCTGCTCGAGGTGGCCAGGTTGCCGGTGCAGGCGACCACCACCACGTCCCGGGCGAAGGCGTAGTCGAGGGCGGCGGCCAGGGCCGGGCTGGTCCCGCTGCCGCCGAGGGACAGGTTGATCACCCTTGCCCCGTGGTCGACCGCCCAGCGCACTCCCTTGGCGACGATCATCGCGTCGTCGTACCGGTTCTCGTCGTCGAGCACCCGGACCGGCAGGATCCGGGCGTCCGGGGCCAGGCCGAGCACGCCCCGGTCGTCGTCGTTGCGCCCGGCGATCAGGCCGGCGACCGTGGTGCCGTGCCCGACCGGGTCGGGGCCCTCCGACCCGTCCGGGGTGACCAGGTCGACGCCGGGGAGCACCTGGCCGGCCAGGTCCGGGTGGGAACCGTCCACACCGGAGTCGATGACGGCGACCACCACGCCGCGACCGGTCGAGATCTGCCAGGCGGCCTTCGCGTTGAGCGCGTCCAGCTGCCACTGCTCCTCGCGGACCTGGTCCCTCCGGGTCGGCACCCCGGCCGGCGCCACCCAGCCGGGCTCCGGAGCCAGCGCGGCCGTCCGCCCCAACGCCGGTGACACGGCCGACCGGGCCAGCGCCGGTGACTGGGCCAGCGCGGCCGACCGGGCCGGAGCGGCGTGCGCGGGCGGCGCCGGCGGGCCGGCCACGGCGACCGCCGCGGCCGCCGCGCCGAGCAGCGCCCGCCCGGCGAGCCGCCGGGCCGCCGTCCGGCCACCCTGCCGATCCCTGCTCACATTCCCCAGCCATTCATCGCGTCAGCATCATGCTGCTCGGAGATTACCGGTTTTCGCGTACGCCACGGTGCAAGTCGGTGACACCGTTCATCCCGTTGGCAGGTGGGCCAGCTGGACCAGCCGTACGCCGTCGCGCCGGGTCACCAACCGACCCCGCCCCGGAGGCAGCGGACCCGCCTTGACCTGGCCGACCAGCGCCCCCTCCTCGGGGCCGCCCGACATCACCAGGCCCGGCGTGGACAGCTCCCGCAGCCGCTGCACGATCGGCTCGAACGAGGTCCGGCCGGAGCCGGCCGCCCGGCGGGCCAGCACCAGGTGCAGGCCGACGTCCCGGGCGTGCGGCAGGTGCTCCTCCAGCGCCCGCAACGGGTTCGACGGCCCACCGGCCACCAGGTCGTAGTCGTCCACCAGCACGAACAGCTCCGGCCCGGTCCACCACGACCGGCTGCGCAGCTCCGCCGGGGTGACCTCGGGCCCCGGCTGCCGGCCGCGCAGGTAGCCGGCCGCCGACTCGATCAGCTCGGTGGTGTGCGGGGCGGCCGTGCCGTACCCGATCAGGTGCGGGCTCTCGATGGCGCCCATCAGACTGCGCCGGTAGTCCACCAGCATCACCCGGGCCTCGTCCGGGGCGAACCGGTTGACGATCGAGGTGGCCAGCGCCCGCAGGAACGACGACTTGCCGCACTCGGCGTCGCCGAAGACCACGAAGTTGGGCTCCACGGCGAAGTCCAGCACCACCGGGCGCAGGTCCGCCTCGGCGATCCCGATCGGGAAGGCCAGCCCGCTGGTCGCGGCGTGGTCCAGCGCGGCGTAGGGCAGCACCGGCGGGAGCAGGCGTACCGGGGGCGCGGCCGGGCCGGCCCACGCCGAGGCGACCGCCTTCACCAGGTCCGCCGTGCCGGAGCCCAGCGCGGCGACCGTGGGCTCGGCGGCGAGGAAGTGCAGCCCGCCCGGGGCGATGCCCCGCCCCGGCCGCTGCTCCGGGACGCTGTCCGCGACCGGGCGCTTCACCAGCACCGAGTCGGCCGGGTCACCGAGGCGCAGCTCCAGCCGGGACCCGAACAGGTCCCGGATCGCCGGCCGGAAGTCCGACCAGCGCAAGGCGCTGGCGACCACGTGCACCCCGTACGTCAGGCCCCGGGTGGCCAGCTCGGTGACCAGCGGTTCCAGCTCCTCGTAGTCGCTGCGCAGGGCGTTCCAGCCGTCGATCACCAGGAACACGTCGCCGAACGGGTCGGTGCCCGGCTGCCCGCCGGCCAGCGCGGCCGCCCGCCGCCGTCGCCACGCCGCCACCGACTCCACCCCCGCCTCGGCGAAGTGCCGCTCCCGCCGGGCGAGCAGCGTGGTGATCTCCCCGACGGTCCGGCGCACCGCGGTGTCGTCGGCCCGCCCCGCCACCCCGCCGACGTGCGGCAGGTCGCGCAGCGCGCCGAGCGTCCCACCGCCGAAGTCGAGGCAGTAGACCTGCACCTCGGCCGGGGTGTGGGTGAGGGCCAGCGCGCAGATCAGCGTGCGCAGCAGGGTGGACCGGCCGCTGCGGGCGGTGCCCACCACCGCCACGTGCCCGGCGGCACCCTCCAGGGCCAGCCAGTACAGGTCCCGGCGCTGCTCGAAGGGCTTGTCCAGCACGGCCACCGGGACCTGGAGGGCGCCGTGCAGCTCCGGGTTCGCCACGGTGAGCCCGCGGGCCGGGTCGGCGCCGACCGCGCCGAGCAGTTCGTCGAGCGTGGGCGAGCCGTCCAGCGGCGGCAGCCACACCTGGTGCGCCGGCGGACCCTGCCCGGCCAGCCGGCCGACCAGCAGGTCGAGCAGGGACTCCCGGTCCTCCTCGGCCGGCGGCGCGGCGGCCGGGGCCGGCTCGGGGACCGGCACCAGATGGGTGGAGAAGGCCAGCAGCCGGGACGCGCCGCCGCCGGCCCCGCCGTCCGGGCCGGTGCGACGACGGACCGGGCCGGAGACGTACGCGGCCTTGAACCGGACCAGCGGGTCGGTGCCCGCGCGCAGGTAGCCGTGCCCTGGGCTGCGGGGCAGCTCGTGGGCGTCCGGCACGCCGAGCACCGTCCGGGACTCCAGCGCCGAGAAGGTGCGCAACCCGATCCGGTACGACAGGTGGGTGTCCAGCCCGCGCAGCCGCCCCTCCTCCAGCCGCTGGCTGGCCAGCAGCAGGTGCACGCCGAGCGACCGGCCCAGCCGGCCGATCTGCACGAACAGGTCGATGAAGTCGGGCTTGCCGGAGAGCAGCTCGGAGAACTCGTCGCAGATCAGCAGCAGTGACGGCAGCGGGGCGAGCGGGGTGCCCGCGGCCCGGGCCCGCTCGTAGTCCCGCAGGCCGGCGAAGTTGCCGGCCCGGCGGAGCAGCTCCTGGCGCCGCATCAGCTCGCCGTTGATCGCGGCGACCATCCGGTCCACCAGCGGCAGCGCGTCGGCCAGGTTGGTGATCACCGCGGCGGTGTGCGGCAGCCGCTCGAACGGCGCGAAGGTGGCCCCGCCCTTGAAGTCGACCAGCACGAAGTTGAGCTGTTCCGAGCTGTGCGTCGCGGCCAGCCCGAGCACCAGGGTGCGGAGCAGCTCCGACTTGCCGGAGCCGGTGGCGCCGATGAGCAGGCCGTGCGGGCCCATCCCGTCCTGCGCGGACTCCTTGAGGTCCAGCTCGATCGCGCCGCCGTCGGCGCCCACCCCGATCGGCACCCGCAGCCGGTCCCGGGCGGCCCGGGGCGCCCAGCCCTGCTCGGCGGTGAAGTTCTCCGGGTCGCCGAGGCCGAGCAGCTCCGGCAGGCCGGGCTCGGCGCCGGGCGGGGCGTCCGGGCCGCGTACCGCGCCGGCCAGCCGCAGCGGGGCCAGCCGGCGGGCCACCGCCTCCGCGTCGGCGAGCGCCAGCGCGTCGGCCGCGCCGACCTCCGCGTGGCCCTCGGCGGAGTACGAGTGCAGCCGCCCGTCGACCAGGTCGAGCAGGAGGGCGTACCGGTCGAGCAGGCGGGGCGGCGGGGTGTCCAGGTCCAGCACGGTGACCGCGTCGATGCCGCCGTCCCCGACCAGGCCGGTCGCCCCGGTCAGGTCGCCGCCGTCGAGGAGCACCACGACGTGCGGGCCGTCGGTGGCCGGGCCGGCCGGGCTGAACCGGGACCGGCTGGCCAGCACGTCGTCGAGGAGCCGTTCCAGCTCGGCGGCGGAGCTGGTGACCAGCCGGACCGGGCCGAGCGCGTCGGCGCGGCGCGGATGGTGGGCGTGCGGCAGCCACTTCACCCACTCCCAGCGCGCGCGCCGCTCCGGGCCGGCGCAGACCGCGATCAGCAGCTCGTCCGGGGCATGGAAGACGGCGAGTTGGGTGAGCAGCGCGCGGGCCAGCGCCTGCGCCGCCGGCGAACCCGCGTCCCGGCCGCCGGCCCCGTGCCGTGCCGGGTCGGCCCCGCCGGCCCGGCGGTGTCCCGCGCCCGGGCCACGGACGAAGACCCGGGCGAAGCTGCGCAGCGAGAGCGCCACCGGCAGGTCGGGCACCACCGAGTACGCGTCGAGGAAGCGCCGCAGCGCCCCCGCGGTCATCGGCTCCAACTCCTCCAGCGGCCGGGTGACCGGCGGCACCAGCGGGGTGGCCAGGGTCTGCGGGCCCACCCCGACCCGGACCACCGCGAAGTCGGGGTCACCCGGCCGCCGCTCCCAGACCCGGTGGCTGTCCACCGTCGACCAGAGCCGGCCCGGGTCGGGGTGCCGGTAGTACAGCCCGGCCCGTTGCGCCCCGGCGGTGGCCCGGACCCGGCGGCGCAGCGCGGCCAGGTGGCGCAGGTATTCCCGGCGGGCGGCCATCAGCTCCGACTTCCTCGGCCCGGCGCTGCCCCACGAGGTCACCAGCATCGCCACCGAGGAGAGGCCGAACATGCCGCCCACCACGTACGCGTAGGCCCCGCCACCCCGGCCGAACATCATCGCCATCGCGACCGTGCCGCCGAGCATGGGCAGCACCATCAACGCCTGCTGCCAGCGCCCGCCGGCCAGCACGGGGATCTCCGGCGGCGCCTCGACGGGCAGCTCGCCGGCCGGGATCTCCGGCGCCGGACGGCGCGGCGGCCGACGGATGACGACAGTGGACACCCAACCTCCCCCACTCTGGGTAACCCGAGCCTGGCTCATCGTAGGTAAAGTCCTGTCGTCCGTCAGTCACCCGTACCGTTCGATATGGAGATGCCTCGATGACAACCGGGCTGGCGCGGGTCACCATCAGCACCCCGCAGCGGCGGGTCGACGTCGCGCTGCCGGAGCAGGTTCCGCTGGCCGAACTGCTGCCGGAGGTGCTCCGGCACGCCGGGGACGGGCTGGCCGACGACGGGGAGCGGCACGGCGGCTGGGTGCTGCGCCGTACGGACGGCGCGGTGCTGGCCACCGCCCAGGCGCTGCTGCCCCAGGGGATCCGCGACGGCGAGGTGCTGCACCTCGTGCCGGCCCGCGCCGAGTGGCCGGAGCTGGAGTACGACGACGTGGTCGAGGTGATCGCCGACGGGGCCCGGCGCCGGGGCGCCGCCTGGTCTCCCCGGGCCACCCGGGCGGCCACCCTGGCCGGGGCGGCCGTGCCGCTGGCCGTCGGCCTGGCCGCCGTGCTGACCGCCGGGCCCGGGCAACCGGCCGGCTGGCCGGTCGCCGCCGCGGTCGCGCTGCTGCTGGTGCTCGCCGGCACCGCCGCCTCCCGGGCGTACGGGGACGGGCCGGCCGGCGCCGCCCTCGGCGGGTACTCCCTGCCGTACGCCGCCGCGGCCGGCGCCCTGGCGGTGAGCTCCGGCGACCCGGTGGGCCCGGCCGGGCCACTGCGCTGGGTCGGCGCCCCCGAGTTGCTGGCCGGCGCGGTGGGCCTGCTGCTGGTGTCGGTGCTCGGCCTGCTCGGGGTGGCCAGCCGGGCCCGGATCTTCGTGGCCGGCGCGGCCACCGGCGCGGCGGGCGCGGCGACCGCCCTCGGCGGGCTCCTCCTCGACCCGGCCGGCACCGCCGCGGTGCTGCTCGCCGTGCTGGTCTTCGCCCTCGGCGGCCTGCCGCTGCTGGCCCTACGGCTCGGCAAGGTCCCGCTGCCGCCGGTCACCCTGCCGGCCGGTACCGCCGATGCCGGGCCGGACGGCGCGCGCGACCTGCCCGACCGGGGGCGGGTGCACGCCGCGGTGGCCCGGACCGAGGAGGTGCTCACCGGGCTGCTGCTCGGGCACGCCGTGCTGGCCGTCGCCGCCACCGCGGTGCTGGTGGGCACGGGCGGGCCGGCCGGCCGGCTGCTCGCCGCGGTCGGTTGCGCCGTGCTGCTGCTGCGCAGCCGGCTCTTCGTGGCGGTCCGCCACCGGGTTCCCGCCGTGGCCGCCGGCCTCACCGGGTACGCCCTGCTGGGCGCGGTTCTCGTCCAGGGCGGCACGCCGGCCGGGCGGCTCGCGCTGGCCGTCAGCGGGCTGCTGCTGGCCCTGATCGCCGTCCCGGCCGGCGCCACGTACGCCCGGCGGCCGGTCTCGCCGTACCTCGGTCGGCTGGCCGACCTCACGGACACGGCGCTGGTGGTCTCCGTGGTCCCGGTGGCCTGCGCGGTGCTGGACTTCTACGACCGGGCCCGCGGTCTGCTCGGCTGAGCCGCCCACGCGCGCGGGCCCGGGTCGCTCGGCTGAGCGGCCCGGGCCCGGCGACGCAGGTCAGGTCAGTTCAGTGCAGGGTCTCGCCGCGCTCGGCGGCCTCCCGCGCGCGCTGGTACGAGGCCTGGATCTCGGCCTCGGCCTCGGTGCGGCCCACCCAGGTCGCGCCCTCGACCGACTTGCCCGGCTCCAGGTCCTTGTACACCTCGAAGAAGTGCTGGATCTCCAGCCGGTCGAACTCACCCAGGTGGTGGATGTCCCGCAGGTGCTCCTGGCGCGGGTCCTCGTAGGGCACGCAGAGGACCTTGTCGTCGCCGCCCTTCTCGTCCGTCATCCGGAACATGCCGATCGTGCGGCAGCGGATCAGGCAGCCCGGGAAGGTGGGCTCGGGGACCAGCACCAGGGCGTCCAGCGGGTCGCCGTCCTCGCCCAGGGTGCCCTCGATGAAGCCGTAGTCGGCCGGGTACTGCGTGGAGGTGAAGAGGGTGCGGTCCAGCCGGATCCGGCCGGTCGCGTGGTCGACCTCGTATTTGTTGCGGTGCCCCTTCGGGATCTCAACCGTGACGTCGAAATCCATCTCCCACGCTCCCTCGTTTGCCCACGCTGGCTAACGGAACCAGTGGCGCCGCTCCCGCCCAGGTGAATGCCCACCCGCCGGCTCTGGCAACCGCATAGTGTTCGGACCGAAGTAGTGTCACCCAGGGCGCTTCGACGCGGGGGAGGAGGGGGTCGTGGGGAGGGAAGATTCACACTACCGCCCCGAAGGGGTTGACGGGCGGAACTCCGGCCCTTCCACTTCGGGCGGCGCCACCGGCCGGGTCCGGGTCCCGGGGGTCAGCCCTGTCGGCCACCCCGGTCCGGCCGCCGGGTCCGCCCCGGTGGGCCGCGCCGCCGGTCCGTCCGACCCCCGTCCGTACGGCACCGCTCCGGCCGATCCCCGCCCGTACGGGGCGGCTTCCGCCGGCCCGGCCGCCCCGGTGAGCTGGCCCGGGTCGGACGCCACCGGCATCCCGGTCAGCCCGCCCGTCCCGCCCTACGGCGCCGCACCGGCCCCACCCACCCCGCCGGCGCGGCCCCGACGCGGCCGGCTGGTCGCGCTGCTCGCCACGGTGCTGGTGCTCGTCCTGGCCGGCGTCGGGCTCGCCGTGGTCCGCCCCGGACCGGTGGCCGGTTGGCTGGGGAGCGAGGCCGGCCCGCCGACCGCCGGCGCCCGGCCACCCGAGCCCGACCCGCCGGCGGTGCTCGCCGGTCCGGACGCCAACGCGCCCCAACCGACCCCCGACGGGGTACGCGCCGCGCTCCAACCGCTGGTCGGCGCGGCCGCGCTCGGCGACCGGGTGCACCTGTCCGTGGCCGACGTGGTCACCGGCCAGCAGCTCTACGGCGCCGGTCAGGACACCCCGACCGTGCCCGCCTCGGTGACCAAGCTCGCCACCGGGGTGGCGGTGCTGGCCGCCCGCGGCCCCGCGTACCGGATCCCGACCCGGGCGGTGGCCGGCGCCAACCCCGGCGAGGTGGTGCTCGTGGGCGGCGGCGACCCGACCCTCGCGGTCGACAAGAACGGCTTCTACCCGGGCGCGGCCCGGCTCGACGACCTGGCCGCCCAGGTCCGCAAAGCGCTCGGCGGCACCGCGCCGACCAGGGTCATCGTCGACTCCTCGCGTTTCACCGGCCCGGTGTACGAGCCCGGTTGGGACGCCGACATCCCGACCGGCGGCTTCGGGGCGGCGATCACCGCGCTGATGACCGACGGTGCCCGGCGGGACGCGGCGGAGGCCCGCCGAACCGCCGAGGACACCAACCACGCCGCCGAGCGGGTCCCGCAGCCCGATCTGACCGCCGGCCGGCAGTTCGCCAAACTGCTCGGCCTCCCCGCGGACGCCCAGGTGAAGCGGGGCACCGCGCCGGCCGCCGCCAGCGCCTCGGCCACCGGCGCGCCGGCTCCCGGCAGCGAGCTGGGCAAGGTCGAGTCGCTGCCGGTGGTCCGCCTGGTCGACATCATGATCAGCGACAGCGACAACGTGATCGCGGAGGCGATGGCCCGGCAGGTGGCGCTCGCCAAGGGCAAGCCGGCGTCGTTCGCCGGCGGGGCGGCCGCCACCGACCAGGTGCTCGGCGAGCTGGGCCTGCCGGCCGACGAGATCACCCTGGCCGACGGCAGCGGGCTGTCCCGCACCAACCGGATCAGCCCTTCGCTGCTCACCGACCTGATCACGCTGGCCGGCAACGGCAGCCATCCCGAGCTGGCGGCGATCTTCGGCGGCCTGCCGGTGGGCGGCTGGTCCGGCACCCTGGACGGGCGCTACCAGGCGTCGGTGACGAAGGCCGGTGCCGGCGTGGTCCGGGCCAAGACCGGCACGCTGACCGGGGTGAACGCGATCGCCGGGCTGGTCACCACGGCCGACGGTCGGCTGCTCACCTTCGCCGTACTGACCGACCGGACCCCGGGGGGCAGCCTCGATGCGACCCGGCAGGCGCTCGACCGGATCACCTCCGCGCTGGCCCGCTGCGGCTGCCGCTGAGCCGCTGAGCCGCTGCGACCGCCGTCGATCTCCGGTTGGGGTGTCGCGGCGCGGGTACGGTGGGTCCATGGCGCAGTTCGTGGACTGGGATCTGGCCGCCGCGACCGCGGGGGCCCTGGGCAAGTCGGGCCCTCGGGTGTCGTACGCCGAGGCCACCGACGTGGTGGGCGAGCTGCGACGGTTGACCGAGGAGGCGGCCGGGCACGTCGCCGACTACACCGGGCTGCGCTCCCAGGTGACGCACCCACCGGTCCGGGTGGTGGACCGCCGGGACTGGGCGGCCGCGAACATCGCCGGGCTGCGGGAGGTGATCAGCCCGCTGGTGAGCCGCCTGTCCGGCGACAAACGCCCCGGCCCGCTGACCGAGGCGATCGGGTCCCGGCTCACCGGGGTGCAGGCCGGCACCGTGCTGGCGTACCTCTCCGGCCGGGTGCTCGGCCAGTACGAGGTCTTCGCCGGTGACCCCGGCCAGCTGCTGCTGGTCGCGCCGAACATCGTCGAGGTGGAGCGGAAGCTCGGCGCCGACCCGCGGGACTTCCGGCTCTGGGTCTGCCTGCACGAGGTCACCCACCGGACGCAGTTCACCGCCGTGCCGTGGATGCGCGCGTACTTCCTCGGCGAGGTGCAGGCGTTCGTCGACGCGGCGCAGGCCGGCGAGCACCTGCTGGAGCGGTTGCGGCGCGGCATCGCCACCCTCTCCGAGGCGGTGAAGGACCCGGAGAGCCGGGCCAGCGTGCTGGACATCGTGCAGACCCCCGCGCAGCGGGCCGTGCTCGACCGGCTCACCGCGCTGATGACCCTGCTGGAGGGGCACGCCGAGTTCGTCATGGACGGGGTCGGCCCGCAGGTCATTCCCAGTGTCGAGTCGATCCGGGCGGCGTTCAACCGCCGCCGCGAGTCCGGCAACCCGCTGGAGAAGGCGATCCGCCGGCTGCTCGGCGTCGAGGTCAAGATGCGCCAGTACGCCGAGGGCCGCAAGTTCGTGCACGGGGTCGTCGACCGGGTCGGCATGGCCGGCTTCAACAAGATCTTCTCCTCGCCGCTGACCCTGCCCCGGCTCGACGAGCTGGGTGACCCGGACGCCTGGGTGGCCCGGGTGCACGGGCCGGCCGGCGCCACCCCGACCGCCGGCTGAACCGCCCCCCGGTGAGCACCACGAGTGGTCCGGGTTCCCGGCCCCGCGCCCGCACGGCGAACGAGCCCCGCACGCGCGCCGCACGCCGCGGGGACCGGGTGCGGTGAGTGGGCCGGGTTCGCGGGCCGAGCAGCCGCACGGACCGGGCGTGAGTGGACCGGGTTCCCGGGCCGGGGAGCCGCACGGGCCGGGCGCGGTGAGTGGGCCGGGTCCGCGGGCCGGGGAGCCGCACGGCCCGGGCGTGAGTGGACCGGGTTCCGGGGCCGGGGAGCCGCACGATCTGGGCGCGGTGAGCGGGCCGGGCTCGCGGGCTGGCCAGGCGCGGAGGCAGGGCGATGCGGCGGATGGGTCGGGTGCACCGGCGCGGAACGCGGCCGGTGTCCGGGCCCCCCTCGCTCCGCCGGTGGCCGCCGTCCGGCTCGCCGTGCGCCGGGCGTTGACCGGGCTGCCCGGGGCCGGGCCGGTGCTGGTGGCCTGTTCGGGCGGTGCCGATTCCCTCGCGCTGGCCGCCGCGACCGCCTTCCTGGCGCCCCGCCTCGGCCGCCGGGCCGGCCTGGTCACCGTCGACCACGGCCTGCAACCCGGCTCCGCCGAGCGGGCCGGGGCGGTCGCCGCCTGGGCCCGGGAGCAGGGGTTCGATCCGGTCGAGGCGGTGCCGGTGCGGGTCCCGGGCCGGCCCGGCGGCCCGGAGGCGGCCGCCCGCGCGGCCCGGTACGAGGCACTGGCCGACGCCGCCCGGCGGCACGACGCCGCCGCGGTGCTGCTCGGCCACACCCGGGACGACCAGGCCGAGACGGTGCTGCTGGCGCTGGCCCGGGGCGGCGGCCCGCGTGGTCTCTCCGGCATGCCGCCGCGCCGGGACCTGGCCGGGGTGCCCCTGCTCCGCCCGCTGCTCGACGTCGCCCGCGCGGAGACCCGGGCGGCGTGCGCTGCCCTCGGCCTCCGTCCGTGGCAGGATCCGCACAACACCGACCCGGCGTACGCCCGCTCGCGGGTCCGGGCGGACCTGCTCCCGGCACTGGTCGACGCGCTCGGCCCCGGGGTGGTGGCGAACCTGGCCCGGACCGCCCGGCTGCTCGCCGCCGACACCGCCGCCCTCGACGACCTGGCCGGCGCCGCGCTCGCCGACGCCCGGTGCGCCGAGGGCGGCCTCTCGGTCGACGCGCTGGCCGCGCTCCCGGCGGCGGTACGCACCCGGGTGCTGCACGCCTGGGCCCGCGAGCTGGGCGCCGCGCCGGCCGCCCTGTCGCAGCGGCACGTCGCCGCGCTCGACGCCCTGGTCACCGACTGGCACGGCCAGGGCCCGGTGCACCTGCCGGGCGGCCTGCCGGTCCGCCGCCGCGCCAACCGCCTCATTCGCTGACCCCCCCGGCCCACCGCGATCGCCGCCGCGCCAACCGCCTCACCCACTGACCGCCCCGCCCACCGCGACCCGTCCTGGACCGGGACGGTCCCACCCCGCCCTTCCCGCCGCGAGATCGACTCCGGTCAGGCACGCCCACCCCTGGCGTGATCAACTCCGGTTGCGGCAATCCGGCCCTTCCGCCGCGAAGGAAGCCACGAGATGCCGCACGTCGTGAGCGCGCCGGCCGTCGTGGGCGCGGGTGGGGGGTCTCGCGGGGAGCCGCCGGAGGCGGTAGACAGGGGCGCATGGCGTACCCCAGACAGCCGCTCCTGGCCCCCAACGGTGCCGTCGCGACCAGCCAACCGCTCGCGGCGGCCGCGGGTCTGGCCGTGCTGCGGCGCGGCGGCAACGCCGTCGACGCGGCGCTGGCCACCGCGATCACCCTGACCGTGGTGCAGCCGCCCTCCAACGACATCGGGGGCGACCTGTTCGCGATCGTCTGGGACGGCGAGCGGCTGCACGGGTTGAACGCCTCCGGGCGGTCCCCGGCGGCGCTGACCCGTGAGCTGGTGCTGACGGCGACCGACCGGCGGGGCGCGGAGCCGGTCGAGGCGTTGGGTGGGGCCCAGGCGGTGGGGCCGGTGATGCCGGCGCGGGGCTGGCTGCCGGTGACCGTGCCGGGCGCCCCGGCCGGCTGGCGGGACCTGCACGAGCGGTTCGGCTCGCTGCCCTTCGCCGAGCTGTTCACCGACGCGATCGGGTACGCCGAGCAGGGCTTCCCGGTGGCCCCGGGTACCGCCGCCACCTGGGCCTACGGGGTGGCCGGGCACGCCGGGCTGGCCGGGGCGGAGTACGCCGGGTTCGCGCCGACGTTCACGGTGGACGGCCGCGCCCCCGGGCCGGGGGAGCGGTGGCGCAACCCGGAGGCGGCGGGCACGCTGCGGCGGATCGCGGAGAGCCGGGCGGCGGACTTCTACCGGGGGCGGATCGCGGCGGCGATCGACGGGCACGCGGCCCGGACCGGCGGTTTCCTCACCGGCGACGATCTCGCCGCGCACACCTCGACCTGGGTCGACCCGGTCTGTGTCCGGTACCGGGGGCACGAGGTGTGGGAGTTGCCGCCGAACGGGCAGGGGATCGCCGCGCTGCTGGCGCTGAACGTCCTGGACGGGGTGGAGTTGGCCGCGCTCTCCCCCGAGGAGCGGCTGCACTGGCAGATCGAGGCGGTGAAGCTCGGCTTCGCCGACGCCCACGCGTACGTGGCCGACCCGGAGCGGGCCGACCTGCCGACCGCGGCCCTGCTGGACCCGGCGTACGCGGCGGGCCGCCGGGCGCTGGTCACCGAGCGGGCCGGGGATCCGGTGGCCGGCGAGCCGGAGCGCGGCGGCACCGTCTATCTCTGCACGGCGGACTCGGGCGGGATGATGGTCAGCCTGATCCAGTCGACGTTCATGGCCTTCGGGTCGCACGTGGTGGTGCCCGGGTACGGCTTCGCGTTGCAGAACCGGGGCCTCGGGTTCCGGCTGGAGCCGGCGCACCCGAACGTGGTGGGGCCGGCCAAGCGGCCGTACCACAGCATCATTCCGGGGTTCCTGACCCGGGGCGGGGCGCCGGTCGGCCCGTTCGGGGTGATGGGCGGGCACATGCAGCCGCAGGGGCACGTGCAGTTGGTCTCGGCCACCGTCGACGCCGGGCGGGATCCGCAGGCCGCCCTGGACACCCCGCGCTGGTACTGGCACGCCGGGCGGATCGTGCTGGTCGAACCCGACCTCGATCCCGCGGTGGTGGACGCCCTGCGGGCCCGCGGCCACGAGGTGGTGGTGGCGGACCAGCCGGCCGTCTTCGGGTACGGACAGGCCATCTGGCGCCACCCGTCGGGCGGGTACGTGGCCGGCTCGGAGTCGCGGGTGGACGGGGCGATGCTGGGCTGGTGATCAGGCCTCGGCGCGTTCCCGGAAGGTGGTCCGGTAGGCCTGCGGGGTGGTGCCGACCCGGCGGGTGAAGTGGTGCCGCAGGGCGGCGGCGTCGCCGAAGCCGGCCTGGCCGGCGACGGTTTCCACGCTCAGCCGGGTCTCCTCCAGCAGCCGCCGGGCCAGCAGCACCCGCTGGTTGGTCAGCCAGTCGTGCGGGGTGGTGCCGGTCTCGGCGCGGAACCGGCGGGCGAAGGTCCGGGGCGCCATCCCGGCCCGGCGGGCCAACTCGTCCACGCTGACCGTCCGGTCCAGGTGGCCCATCAGCCACTCCAGCACCGGCTCCAGGGTGGGCGCCTCCGGCGCCTTAGGGATGGGCGCCTCGACGTACTGGGACTGGCCGCCGTCGCGGTGCGGCGGGACGACCATCCGCCGGGCCAGCCGGGTGGCGGTGGCCGAGCCGTGCGCCTGGCGGACCAGGTGCAGGCAGGCGTCGATCCCGGCGGCGGTGCCGGCGCTGGTGAGCAGCCGGCCGTCCTGCACGTAGAGCGAGTTGCACCGCACCCGGGCCGCCGGGAAGCGCTGTTGCAGGTCGTCGACGTGCTGCCAGTGGGTGGTGCAGTCGCGCCCGTCGAGCAGCCCGGCCTCGCCCAGCACGAACGCCCCGGAGCAGACGCTGAACACCCAGGCGCCCCGCTCGGCGGCCCGGCGCAGCGCGGCCAGCGCCGGCTCGGGGACCGGTGCCCCCTCGCCGTGGGCGGGCACCGCGACGAGGTCGGCGTCCTCGAACGGGGTCAGGTCGGCGGTCGGGGTGACCAGGAAGCCGGAGCGGCTGCGTACCGGGGCACCGTCGGCCGTGCAGACGTCGAACCGGTAGCCGGGGAAGCCGTCGGCGGTGCGGTCGGTGCCGAACACCTCGGCGAGGACGCCGAGTTCGAACGCGGCGACGTCGTCGAGGGCGAGAACGGCGACCGAGCGAAGCATGTGACGAGGGTAACCCACGAGGTGGCAGGAAATCGACGTGCATTGGCATCTCTGCCACTGTCCGGCCGGTGCGGTCGGGCGCAGACTTGCTGGTGTCCGGTGCGCACCGGCGGCGAAATCGACATCAACCATGCGAAAGCGAGCGCCGCCATGACCGTCCTCCTGCTCCTGCTCTTCCTCCTCTTCCTCCTGGCCGCCAGCGCGACCGGGCTGACCGCCGACAGCCGCGACTCGGCCGACTGGAAGCCGACCGACGACGGCCGCCGCTGGCGCTCCCGCACCTGCTGAGATGATTTGCGCCAGCTGCGCCGAAAATCCGCGGTGGGACCGCGCCAAATGGGGCGGCCCCGCCGACGGCGGCCATCCGGCGTACGGCAGGCTAGGAGCATGGCTGACGGCTCCTGGTACGACGCCGACATCGACCACGTGATCATCTCCGAGGCGCAGATCCGCGAGAAGACCGCGGAACTGGCCAAGCAGGTCTCCGCGGACTATGCCCACGTCGACGACGGTCTCCTGCTCGTCTGCGTGCTCAAGGGCGCGGTCATGTTCATGGCCGACTTCGCCCGGGCGCTGGGCCGCCAGGGCCCGCCCGCCGAGCTGGACTTCATGGCCATCTCCTCGTACGGCCAGGGCACCACCTCCTCCGGCGTGGTCCGCATCCTCAAGGACCTGGACCGGGACATCGCCGGCCGGCACGTGGTGGTGGTCGAGGACATCGTCGACTCCGGCCTGACCCTCTCCTGGCTGCTGCGCTACCTCGAGTCGCGCTCCGCGGCCAGCGTCGAGGTGGTCGCGCTCTTCCGCAAGCCGGACGCGATCAAGGTCGAGGTCCCGGTCAAGTACGTCGGCTTCGACATCCCGACCGAGTTCGTGGTCGGCTACGGCCTGGACTTCGGCGAGCGCTACCGGGAGCTGCCCTACGTGGGCGTGCTCAAGCCCGAGGTGTACGCCCGCAACTGATCGTCCGGGGTCCGTCAAGCGGACATTCAGCGGGCTCTCAGCCTTCCGGACTACGGTAGAGGCCGGTGGCGTGGAGGCACCCTCCATGCCCGACCCCTCGCACCGCGTGACCGGGCGGTCGGAAGGTCGGGCGGGGAGTCCTCGTCACGCCGGCTCAGACCCGGGTTCGCCGTACGCGTAAGCGCCGGGCCCGCACGCTCACATCTGGCCCGAACGATGTTCCGGATGTATGCGACTGCGGGGCTCGCAAGCTCACTTCTCGCGCGCACGGTGTACCGTCGAATGACCGTGGCGCGGCAGTTGGCGCGCCCCGGGGTCGGGGCCGGCCCGCACGGCGGCTACGGCGCCGCCCGAGGCGGCGACACCATTCAGACGGTCAGGACGTCGATCAGGAGGATGCGGGCGCTCCGGCGCCCGACGACAGCATGGAACGTACGCGTTTCTTCCGCCGACCGGTGGTCTGGATCATCCTGGTCATCCTCGGCGCCGTTTTGCTCAGTCAAGTCTTCACGGCTGGCCCCAGCTACCACCGCGTGGACACGTCGGTGGCGCTCGACCAGCTCCATACCGCGAAGATCGAAAAGGCGGTCTTCCAGGACAAGGAGCAGACGCTCCAGCTCAACCTCGCGCAGAAGACCAAGTTCGGTGACACCACCACCGACCGGATCGAGGCCCAGTTCCCGTACGAGGTGGGCAACCAGGTCTGGAACGAGGTCCTGGCGGCCAAGGCGGCCAACCGGATCACCGGCCCGGCCGACACCAAGGTCTCCTCGGACAGCATCTGGGTGAGCCTGCTGGTCAACCTCCTCCCCATCGCGCTGCTCGTGCTCCTGCTGCTGTTCTTCATGTCGCAGATGCAGGGCGGCGGCTCGCGGGTGCTCAACTTCGGCAAGTCCAAGGCGAAGATGATCACCAAGGACACGCCGAAGACCACCTTCGCCGACGTGGCCGGGGCGGACGAGGCCGTCGAGGAACTGCACGAGATCAAGGACTTCCTGCAGAACCCGGCGAAGTACCAGGCCCTGGGTGCCAAGATCCCGAAGGGCGTGCTGCTCTTCGGCCCGCCCGGTACCGGTAAGACCCTGCTCGCCCGGGCGGTCGCCGGCGAGGCGGGCGTGCCGTTCTACTCCATCTCCGGCTCGGACTTCGTGGAGATGTTCGTCGGTGTCGGCGCCAGCCGGGTCCGCGACCT
This sequence comes from Micromonospora sp. NPDC049836, assembly GCF_044465125.1. Classification (NCBI taxonomy): domain Bacteria; kingdom Bacillati; phylum Actinomycetota; class Actinomycetes; order Micromonosporales; family Micromonosporaceae; genus Micromonospora; species Micromonospora sp. NPDC049836. Next base: position 90,978 of record NZ_JBITLH010000015.1, on the reverse strand, counting down.
CTTCGAGCAGGCCAAGTCGAACGCGCCGGCGATCGTCTTCGTCGACGAGATCGACGCCGTCGGTCGGCACCGCGGCGCCGGCATGGGCGGCGGCCACGACGAGCGGGAGCAGACGCTCAACCAGCTCCTCGTCGAGATGGACGGCTTCGACACCAAGGGCGGCGTCATCCTGATCGCCGCCACCAACCGGCCGGACATCCTCGACCCGGCGCTGCTGCGCCCGGGCCGCTTCGACCGGCAGATCCCGGTCGACGCCCCCGACATGGAGGGCCGCAAGGCCATCCTGCGGGTGCACGCCAAGGGCAAGCCGTTCACGCCCGACGTCGACCTCGACTCGGTCGCCCGGCGTACCCCCGGCTTCAGCGGCGCCGACCTGGCCAACGTGATCAACGAGGCCGCGCTGCTCACCGCCCGCAAGGACCAGCGGGCGATCACCAATGACTCCCTGGAGGAGTCGATCGACCGGGTGATCGCCGGTCCGCAGCGCCGGACCCGGGTGATGAGCGACCAGGAGAAGAAGATCACCGCGTACCACGAGGGTGGGCACGCGCTGGTCGCCTGGGCGCTGCCGCACGCCGCGCCGGTGCACAAGGTGACCATCCTGTCCCGGGGTCGGTCGCTGGGCCACACCCTGGTCCTGCCGACCGAGGACAAGTACACCCAGACCCGGGCCGAGATGATCGACACCCTGGCGTACGCGTTGGGTGGCCGGGCCGCCGAGGAGCTCGTCTTCCACGAGCCCACCACCGGCGCCGGCAACGACATCGAGAAGGCCACCCAGTTGGCCCGCGCGATGATCACCCAGTACGGCATGAGCTCCAAGCTCGGTGCGATCAAGTACGGCACCAGCGGCGACGAGCCGTTCCTCGGCCGCAACATGGGCCACGAGCGGGACTACTCCGACGCGGTGGCCGCCGAGATCGACGGCGAGATGCGGGCGCTGATCGAACTGGCCCACGACGAGGCCTGGGAGATCCTGGTGGAATACCGGGACGTCCTGGACAACATCGTGCTCGAGCTGATGGAGAAGGAAACCCTCTCCACCGCCGACATGGCCCGGATCTGCGCCCGGGTGGCGAAGCGCCCGCCGATGGCCCCGTACCACGGCTTCGGCAAGCGCCAGCCCTCCACCGAGCCGCCCGTGCTCACCCCCGCCGAGAAGAACGCCCTCAAGGCGCAGGCCCAGGCCGACGGCGCCTCGGTCAGCGGTGCCCCGTCGAGCAACTCGGACGGCACGCACTGAGCAGCGACCCGACGGCCAGCTCCCCCTACCGGGAGCTGGCCGTCTCCGCGACCGAGCCCGACGACGGCGACGGGCTCGACTTCGTCGCCGCCCGCCTGATCAGCGGCAAGCTGACCGGACGTCCGGTGGAGGAGACGGTCGACCTCGGCCGGATCGAGAAGGCGGTCCGGGAGATCCTGATCGCCGTCGGCGAGAACCCGGACCGGGACGGTCTCCAGCAGACCCCGGCCCGGGTCGCCCGCGCGTACGCCGAACTCTTCGCCGGGCTGCGGGTCGACCCGGCGCAGGTGCTCAGCACCACCTTCGAGGCCAACCACGAGGAACTCGTGCTGGTCCGGGACATCGACGTGATGAGCCTCTGCGAGCACCACCTGCTGCCGTTCCGGGGCAGCGCGCACATCGGCTACATCCCCGGGCCGGACGGGCGGATCACCGGCCTGTCCAAGCTGGCCCGGCTGGTCGAGGTCTTCGCCCGCCGGCCCCAGGTGCAGGAGCGGCTCACCTCGCAGATCGCCGACCTGCTGATGACCAAGCTGGAGCCGCGCGGCGTCATCGTGGTGCTCGAGTGCGAGCACATGTGCATGGCCATGCGCGGCATCCAGAAATCCGGCGCGAAGACCATCACCTCGGCCGTGCGGGGCAGCCTCCAGCGGGACGCCAAGTCCCGCGCCGAGGCGATGTCCCTGATCCTCCACCGCTGAGCGGCCAGCTCACCGCGCTGACGGCGGACCCGCTCGACGGGGCCGCCGCGCCGGGGCGCCCGACGTCAGCCGCCGGCCAGCATCGCCAGCAGCAGCCCGGCCGTGGCCAGCACCGCCGGGACCAGGCAGACCAGCGCGCCGAACCGCGGCGTCCGGTCCACCCGGTCGGTCGGCCGGGGCCGGAACAGCCGCCCCACCGCCAGCCAGCCCGCCATGAACGCCACCGCCGGCATCGGCAGCCCGACCACCAGCGCCAGGATGCTCACCGGTCCGGTGCCGGTGGCCAGGAAGAGCACCAGTTGCACCAGCGGGACCAGCAGCGCCAGCGGCCCGTACACCAGCAGGTTGCGCGGGCGCGCCGGCCAGCGGGCCAGCCGGGGCAGGCCGCGCGCCGCGAGCGTGTCGTCGGCCGCCTCCGCCCAGCCCCGGGCGGCCAGCAGGGCGGCCAGCACCGCCGCCGGCCCGCCCGCCATCGCCCGCGCCGACTCGGTGACCTCCGGCGGGGTCGGCACCAGCGACAGCGCCGCCACGCCCAGCTCCCGCAACCGCGACTGCTGCGGCGCCAGCCGCTCGCGTACCGCGATCAGCTCCTCGCGGGCGGCGGCCACCGACCGGGCCTGCTCGCCGGCGGCGGTCGCCGCGGCCCGGCGTACCCCGTCCAGTTGCCGGGCCGCCGCCACGTAGTCCGCCCAGGCCGCCCCGGCCGGGTCGGCCGCCGTCGCCGGCCCCGCCGGGCGGGACGCCGGGACGGCCGTACCGGTCTCGGTCACGCCGGCTCCTCCCCGAACGGCACCAGAACCGTCCCCTGCTCGCCCGGGCCGTCCCAGAGCATCGCCCGGCCCGGCCGGGGTCGCCACGCCACCGGCCGGTCGAAGAGCTGCTCCAACCGGCCACCCGGCACATCCGTCACCACCACGGCGGTGAGCTTGTCGACCTCACCCTCCGGGCCGACCAGCCCGGCCAGCGGTGCCACCGACCGCCACCAGCCGAGCAGATGCCGCCCGGCCGGCGGCCCCTCCAGCAGCAGCGTGCGCAACAGTTCGGGCGGCAGCTCACGGGCGTCCGGCACGTCCAGCCCGAAGACCACCAGGTAGCCGGGTTCGCCCGCCTCGACCGCCGCCCGCAGTCCGGCCACGTCCACGGTCCGCACCACGTGCCGCTCGGCCAGCTCGCCGGCGAGCGCCGCGGCCGGCTCGGCCGACCCGTTCGCCAGCGGCGCCAGCACGAACCGCGCCGGGCCGGGCTGCACGGCCGCGCTCCGGACCGCGGTGACCAGCAGCCGCTCCGCCTCCTCGTCCCGCCCCAGCACGGCCAGGTTCCGGCCGGCGGCCGGCCCGAGAGGCACGGCCACCGTGCTGCGGTGCACGTCCACCGCCCGACCGAGCAGCGCGGCCGGGGTGTGCGCCCGCCCGGCCAGCGCGGCCCGGTGCCGCGGGTCGTTCGCGAGCAGCGGCCGGGCGTACCCGGCGAAGACCACCGGCGGGGCGGCGTCCGCCGGGCGGGCCGACCAGAGCCGGTGCCGCAGCTCGGCGAGGACCTCCGGAACCGCGTGCGGGTCCGGGAAGCGGATCATCCGTTCGTGACCCCGGGTCGCGCCGCGCGGGCCGCCGAGGCCGCCGGCCGTGTTCACCACCGCGCTGCCCACCGGCAACCCGGCCGCCGCGTCGTTCGTCGGCTCCAGCACCGCCGACCCGCCGGGCAGCGCCACCCGGACCGGGAACTGGCCGAGCAGCGGATCACGCGGACCCCCGACGCCCATGTCACCCTCGCCGGCCAGGACCAGATGGATCCCGTACGCCCGGCCAGCGCGGGCCAGCGCGTCCAACCGGCTCAGCAGCTCGGTGGCGAGCCGGTCCCGCTCCCGCAGCAGCAGCGGGAAGCTGTCGATCACGCAGACGATCCGGGGCAGCGGCTGGTGCTCGCGCAGCTCCGCGTACCGCTGGCCGCCGGCCCGCCGACCCGCGTCCTCCCGCCGGCGCAGCTCCGCCTCCAGCTCGGCCAGCAGCTCCGCCACGTACTCCCGGTCGACCGCCATCCCGGCGGCCCGGACCTGCGGGACCCAGGAGCGGTCCCGCTCGGTCTGCAGGAACTCCACGAAGGACTCGCCCTCGGCCAGATCCGCGAGGTAGAACACCAGCTCGTCCGGCCCGTACCGGGCGGCCAGCCCGAACAGCGCGTTGGTGAGGAACGCCGACCGGCCGGCCGCCGACCGGCCGCTGACCAGCCAGTGCGGGGTCAACTCGGTGAAGCCGAGGCTGACCGGCCGGCCCGCCGCGTCACCGACCATGGTGGAGAGCCCGTCGACCGAGCCCGCCGACCACAGCTCATCGGCCGGCAGCAGGTCGGTGAGGGCCAGCCGGGAGCCGTCCTCGATCTGCTGGGCCAACCGGCGGCAGACCCCGCCGACCAGCTCCCCGGGCGGGTCCTCGGCCAGGAAGACCGGGGCGTTCAACCCGCCGGGCGGCTCCGCCCCCGGACCGCCGTACGCGGCCCCCGGCGGGTCACCGACCAGCGCGTACGCGGTCCGCACCGCGATCGTGGTGGCCTGGGGCAGCGGGGACGGGGCCGACCAGCCGGCCACCACCAGGTGCAGCCCGGCCCGGTGCCCCCGGGCGGCCAGCTCCTCGATCCGGGCGAGGTCCGAGGGGGCGGCGCCGTCCGGCAGGGCGGCCACCACCAGCAGCAGCGTACGGTCGTGCCCGCGCTGTCGGGCCGTGCCGGCGGCCACCCACTGCTCGGCCTCGGCCAGGACCGCCCGGAACCCGGCCAGATCCGTCGCGGGCGGCGGCAGGAGACCGGCGTCGGCCAGCGCCGCGAACCCGGTGAAGGTGGCCGCCGTGCCGTCGACCGACCGGGCCAGCAGCGCACCGGCCGGAGTCGCGGCGAAGAGTCGCAGCAGCAGCGCCCGCAGCAGCCCGGCCACCCGAGGATCCGCCGCGTCGGCGTCGACCGCCAGGTGTCCACTGCCGAGCAACGGCACCAGCGCGGGGAACCGGGCATCGTCCAGCGGCGCGGCGGTGCCCACCCGGACCAGGGGCGGCGGCCCGTCCCCCGGCGGTGTGGCCACGCTGAGGCGCTCCAACGGGTCACCCGCCCAGCCCGGCGCGGCAAGCGCGGCGGCGGCGCGCAGCCGCTCCGCCAGCTCGTACTGCCGGTGGTGGTCGGCGGGCGCGGGACGGATCTCATCGAGGATGGCGGCCGCGGCCGTCGCGGTGGCCTCCGCCCGCCGGTGCAGGACGGCGGCCCTGGCGGCACGCGCCTTCGGACTCGCCATCGCGTCCACCCCTCTCCCGAGGCCGACCACTCCTCCCGAGCTGTGACGGTATCCCAGCCGGGGTCCGTCCCCGGGGATGTCGATCGGCGCTGCGCCCGGTCTTTACCCCGCGGGTGAGCAGCCTCACCCGGTACCGACCAACCCGCCGTTTCGCGCGCCGGACCCGTGCGCCCGTCACCCGCCACCCTGCCTCGCCACCTCGCCCTGTCGGCGTCGAACGTGCAGTCGCTGGGGGACCACGCCCTGGCCGCCCGCGCCGGCACACGGTGACCGGCAGCCGCGAGGACCGCGTCGGTTGGCCGCCGCGCCGGCGGTTCGCCACGATCCGCCAGATCCGAGGCATTGGGTACGCGCCGCCTAGCCGATAGCCTCAGGAGGTGGAATCAGTGCAGCCCCCCGCCGGTTCCCAGGTCTCCCGGGTACCGGCGCAGCGGACCCCGCCCGAGCAGTTGGCGCCCCCCGCGCCCGCTCCGGCGCCGGTGCGCCCGCGACGGCGGCTGCGGACCGTGCTCGCCGTCGTCGCCGGGGTGCTGGCCCTGCTCTGCGGCACGGGCGCGGTGGCGGGTTTCATCCTGTACGACCGCGCGACCGCCCCGGACCGGAGCGCCCCAGACGTCGTGGTGGACAACTACCTCCGCGCGTTTCTGGTCGATCGCGACGACACCAAAGCCAAGGAATTCGCCTGCGGCCCGGGAGGTGACCTTGGTGCCGTCCGCGAGCTCCGCAACGAGCTTGAGCAGCGTGAAAACAACTTCGGTGTGGTGGTTCGCGTGAGCTGGGGGCCATTGACCACGGTGAAGAACGATGATGGTGAGACCGTGACCACGACGTTGACCGTGGCCAGTTCGGCCGATGGTCAAACCCGGAGCAGCCGTCGCGAGGATTGGCAATTCCGGGTAGTAGAGCAAGATGGTTGGAGGGTCTGCGGGGCAGGCAAGATCAATTAATCTGGTCTTACTCCAACCAGAGCAGATGCACGGGCACTTCCAGCGTGGAGGGTGCCTGCCCGCGCCATGCCCACCGGTACCACTCCAGCTCCGGTGCCACCCGCACGCAGATGTCCCCGTCGGCGCCCGAGTAGGTCTCGGTCACCGCGCGCAGATCCCGGTGCTCGGTAACGCCGGTCACGTGCACCACCCGGCGGCCGGTCACCGCGTCCGCCTCGAAGACGGGCGCGGGTGGCCGGCGCACGGGCGCGTCCAGCGAGACCAGTCGCAGGTCGGCGGGAGACGGCCCGACCGCCGACTGTCGTTCGCCGACGGTCTCCACCCAGACCCGCTCCACCGGCACCAGCGGCGCGAAGACCTCGATCTGCTCGGACTCGGCGCGGTACCACTCGTGCTCGGGGATGATCGGCACATACGTCCGGCTGCCCTGCACCACCCGCTCGTCGGCGCGCAGGTCACCGCGCCAGCCGAGGCCGGGCAGGCCGACCAGCACCCGCCGGCCGCGCAGGTCGGTCCGGCCGGCGGCCGGCACGATCTCGACGGGTCGGGGTGGCCGCGGCGCCCAGTCGGGCTGGTCCGCGAACGGGTCGGGCAGCGGGTTGCTCATGCCTGGGTCAACCTCAGGCGGTGCTGCCCAGTGGCGCGCCGCGCTGGCGCATGAACGGCACCGGGTTGATCGCACCCCGGTTGGACCGGTCGCTGTCCAGGTGCACCTCGAAGTGCAGGTGCGGGCCGGAGGAGTTCCCGCTGGTCCCGGAGAGGCCGATCTCATCGCCGGCCTGTACCGACTGGCCGGGCACCACGGCGGGTCGCTGGATCATGTGGCAGTAGCGGGTGATGTAACCACCGGCGTGCAGGATGTCCACGAACCAGCCGCAGCCGCCCTTGCCCGGCCAACCGTCCCGGTCACAGTCCCGCCGGCCCGAATGGTCCGGGTCGCACCGCGCCACCAGCACCCGGCCGGCCGTGGCGGCATGGATCGGGGTGCGCTTCTGCGCGGCCAGGTCGACGCCGTTGTGGCTGGGCCGCTCCCTGGTGCGGAAGCCGGAGACGACGCCGCCGGGCAGCGGGGCGGTCCAGCCGGAGGCGGCGATCCGGGCACCGGCGGCGGCGTCGCAGACCGCCTTACCGGCGAGCTGCACCGTCCGGGCGGCGCCGCCGGCCAGCGCGTCGACCAGCCGGCCGGCCAGGTCCTCGTGCTTCGCGTACGCGTCCGGAAACGCGCTGACCTGGACCTTCTGCGCAACCACGGTGAGCGGTCGGCGCTCCCAGTTCGGCACCTTGAGCAGCTTGTCGTAGAACTTGTCGGCGGCGTACGACGGCGTCAGCCGCTGCTGGACGGTGCCCCAGCCGGGCCGCTGCTGGAACAGACCCAGCGAGTCGTGGTCCGACCCGACGCCCTCGTGCGGCAGCGCGAGCGACGCCGGAATCTTGCTGTTTGCCAGGTTGCGTAGCCCGGACTCCTGCATCGCGGTGGCCAGCGCGATGACCCAGCCCCGGGCCGGGATCTTGCGGTCCTGACCGACCTTGATGATGATCGCCGCGTTGCGGACCTGGCCCTCGCCGTACTCGGTGACGCGGGGCATCTTGCCGGTGACGTCGACCCGGCGGCCCGGGTCGCAGGCCAGGCCGGCGGTGAGCGCGGGATCCTCGTCGCCCAGCTCGGTGAGGAGGAACGCCCCGGCGCCGCCGACGCAGCAGAGCAGGGTGAGCACCAGCGTCAACGCCGTGGCCAGCACGCCGAGCCGCAGTTTGCGGCGGCCGGCGGCCACCACCCCCGGGGCGCTCACTGGCGCTCCCAGTCGACCGCGTCCACCAGCCAGCGGCCGTCCGGGGCCACCAGTTCCAGCCGGAGCCGACCGTTGTCGAGCGGGACCAGCGCCTCCACGAAGGACTCGGTACGGGGGCGCAGGGTCACCTGGCCGGTCACCCGCCGGGCGGGAACGCTCTCCGGGTCGGCACCCGTGAGCTTCTCGGTCAGCGCCGGGGTGGAGAGCGGCCGCAGCCGGGCCTGCCACTGCTCCGCGTTGCTGCCCGGGCCGGTCAACCAGGCGGCGGTGAACCGCCCGGCGGCCTGTGCGGGCGCGACCTCACCGGGGCTGGTCCGCGGGGAGACCGCCGCGGGCGGGCTGGCCAGCACCCCGTCGTCGCCGGCCTCCGGGTCGACCGTGCTGATCGGCTCGTCCGGTCGGGTGCTCAGCCCGGATGCCGGGTCGACCGGGCCGGAGACCAGCCGGGCCGCGCCGATCACGCCGAAGATCAACGCCGCGATCACCAGCGCGACGCCGAGCCGGGACCGCAACACCCGGGTGAAGAGGAACTCCAGCGCGCGACGCATCGGCCTCACCGCGCCTCGGAGCGCACCCGGGGCGCCCGGGTGGCCGGTGCCTGCTCGGTCGAGCCCGGCCGGTAGACGGCGAAGGCGGGGGCCTCCTCGGGGACGTCGGGCTCCGTCCAGGTGGCCGGCGCCCGGCGGGGGCGGGGCGCCGGGCCGCGCGCTCCGCCCGTCCGCTCGGGCGCGGGCGCCTCGTCGACGCGCTCGCGCCCGTCCGGCCGCTGGCGGTCGCCGCCCCGGGTGTGTGCCGGGTCCTCGTGCCGGGCCTCCGGCCGCAGGCGGCTCTGGTCCGTGGCCACCCCGCGGCGCCGGCCGAGCGTCGGCTCGGCGGTGCCACCCGGCTCGGCGACGTCCAGCCGCGCGGCGACCCGGATGTCCCGGAAGAAGCGGCGGTGCCACGAGCCGGCCGAGCTGACCGCCTCGCTGCTGTCCTTGCCGCCGAGCTGGGTGATCCGCCGGTACGGCCGCAGCAGCAGCCAACCCACCACGCCGCAGAGCCAGACCAGGACCACCTGGAGCCAGCCGGGCAGGGTGGGGGTGTTCATGATCAGGTCGACCGCGAAGAGGTAGATGGCGGCGCCGGTGCCGAAGATGGCGATGTTGAAGACGGCGGCCACCACCGCGTTGGCCAGCCGACGCAGGCCGGCACTGGCCGGGCGCATCAGGCCGACCGTGCCGAGGATCGGCGCGGCGATCACCGCCCACCGGAAGATCAGGAAGCCGAGCAGCACCAGCAGCGAGGCGGTCAGGTCGAACATGGCGAAGAGCAGCGAGGCGAGCACCGCGATGAAGCCGGCACCGACCCGGTCCATGTCGCGGGTCCCCTGGAGGTACTCGTACGCCTCCGGGTCCTCCGACTTGATCTGCTCGGCCACCCGCGCCCACTGCTGCTGCTTGGCCTTGATGGTGCCCTCGCGCGTCTTTGGATTCTGACGGAGCTTCTCCGCCTCCTCCCAGGAGAGCGACTTGGCGTCGTAGAGCGCCGGCCCGTACTTCTTGGCGGTCTCGCTGTCGGCCGAGCCGAGCACGCCGCGCAGCCAGTTCCGGTAGAGCATGGTGTCGGTGGCGGTGTCGCTTGCCCGCACCGCGGGGGGACGGTGGTCCTTGCAGGACTCCGGGTCTGAATCGTCGCACTGGCCGGGTGGCGTGTCCCTCGTTCCCGGGCCGACCGCGTCGTGGACGACCGAGAGCGAGGTGATCAGGCTGTTGTCGGCGATGTTGGCGGACTTGACCGGCCAGGCCGCCAGCGCGGTCACCGCCACCATCACCAGCAGCGCCCAGCCCGCCGTGGTCATGGCGTTGCTCATGTCGGACTGGCGCGAGCGCCAGAGCAGGTAGAGCCCCACCACGCAGAGCGTGATGATCCCGAAGACGCTGAACACCTTCTGGTAGACGGCCTTGGTGGCCTGCTCCACCAGCGGATCCGCCCAGCCCCACATCGAGCGCGGGTCCCAGGCCCGCTCGCGCAGCGCGTTCGACGCCCCGATGACCGCGGTCGCGAACATGAACTCGCCGTTGGCGACCATGGTGGTGAAGCGGTAGTCCGGATGGAGCACGGACGAGGCACAGCCGCCGTCGACGTCGTACGTCGTGTAGCTGTAGCCGGCGTAGCCGTAATCGCTGTAGAGCCCCTTGGGGCCGGGGAGCTTGGCCGAGTCCGGGCGGGCCGCGAACCAGCCGGCGAGGCCCGAGTCGGGGGTGCCCGGCACCGGCGCGTTGCGGCACTCGACCTGGTCCTCGCTGACCTCCTTCAGCTTGCCGACGCAGGAGCGGAAGTCGGCCTGCCACTGCTTCGTGCTGCACAGCTCGGCCCGGGCCTGGGCGACGGGTGTGGCGGCGTACGCGGGTGTCGACCCGACCACGGGCCAGGAGATAGTGGCCCCGGCGAGTACGCCGAGCGCGAGGAGGAGCGCCGCGATCCGTGCCCTCGCCATGTCACGCCTCCAGGTCAGCCAGGACGGTCGGCAGCACCCCGGCGGCCTGGGCGACCGCGGCGGGGGTGGTGTCCAGGTGCTCCAGCAGCCCGTCGACGTACGACACGTCGACCCGGACCTTCTGCACGCGTCCGTCGACGTCACGCATCACGAACTCGCGGAAGCCCAGCCGGGCGGCCGATCCCGCGTCGGCCTGGGAGAGCGAGGCCAGGGTGGCCTCGTAGCCGTCGTTGACCGGCACCCGGAGCAGCCGCAGCGCCTCGGAGGCGATCTCGGTGTCCTCGGCGATCCGGCCGACGAAGACGGTGGAGACGAGGTTCTGCACGTCGAGGCCGAGGATGTCCTTCGGGTTCTGCGAGGCGACGAGCGCGGCCAGGTTCCACTTGCGGGAGTCGCGGGCGAGGCGGACCAGGAACGACCGCCCGGAGCGCCAGCCCTCCATGAAGTGCGCCTCGTCCAGGCCGACCAGCTTGCGGGACGACATGGAGCCGCCGTAGCAGCGGCGGACGGCGAGTCGGTGCGCGGTGTGCAGCATCGGCAGGGCGAGCGCCTCCTCCGCCGACCAGTACTCCCGCTCGATCTTCAGGTCGGGCAGTCGCAGCCCGGCCATGGTGATCACGGTGAGCGCCGCGTCGGCGCCGAGCAGGCCCTCCGGGGGCCGGCCGAAGAAGAGCATGGCCAGCGGCATCTCGGCGGTGTCGAGCAGCAGGTTGGCCAGTTCCCGGCCGGCGTCGTCGTCCAGCCCTTGCAGGCAGGCGACCACGTCGTCGAGGGTGGACATCTCCTCGGCGGGGACCTGGCGTACGGCGTGCCGGAACAGGGTGGCGGTGGACGCCTCCCGGGCCACCTGCGGGGGTACCAGCATCATGCAGATGTCCTGCACCAGCATGCGCCGCTCGGCCCGGGCGTTGGAGACCGCGATCTCGAACTCCCGGTCGCCGGCCGCGCCGCTGCCGAACTCGCTGCGCAGTGGCGTCGGGATCAGCGCGTACGGCGCCAGGGTGCCCTGCTCGGAGCCGGTCAGGTTGAGCACCCGCGAGTACGGCGCCAGCTCGGGCATGGCGCAGAGCCGGGCCAGCGGGCCGGACGGGTCGAGCAGGGTCACCTGCACCCCGCGCCGGGCAGCCAGGTAGCCCAGCGCGCCGAGCAGGGTCGACTTGCCGCCACCGGGCTCGGCCACGAAGACCGCCAGCCCGGAGCGTTCGCGGACCTCCATCGGGAAGTGCAGGTCGAGGAAGACCGGCCGGCGGCAGGTGCCGGCGGTGCGGCCGATCAGGTCGCCGCGCCGGTCGCCGACCGTGGAGGCGGCCTGGGGCAGGGCGGCGGCGAGCAGGTTGACCGGCATCCGCCGGACGTAGCCGGTGTTGGCGATCGGCTCGCCGGGGATGAACTCCCGGGCCAGCCAGTCCTGGTTCTTCGGGTGCTGGAGCGAGATGCGCAGCTCGCGGGAGTAGAGCTGGATGAGGCGCCGGGCGCGTTCCAGGCACTCCTCGCGGGTCCGGCCGCCGACCGCGATCCGGTGCCAGCCGTGTGCCCGCGCCGAGTCGACCGGCAGCCCGGTGGTCATCTCGTCGCCGATCACCAGCGCCCGCTTGGCCAGCCGCTCCAGCTCGGGCGGGGCGTCGATGCCGTGCTCGGCGTAGTCGAGCTGCTGCGAGCGGATCATCCGCAGCCGGTGTTCCAGGTTCCGGAAGGAGTCGCCCGGACCGAGGATGTCCACCCGGGTGGAGAGCTCCATCGGCCACGGCAGCCGCTCGTGGAAGTGCAGCCAGGGCTCGTGTCGCTCGGGGATCTCCAGCGGCTCCATCCGGCCCACCGCGAGGACGGCCACGTGCCGCTCCTCGCCGGTCATCCGGTTGACCAGCTTCACCGTGGAGCCGTACGGGGTGCGGTAGCGCTCGACCTGCTCGGTGAGGGCGAGCAGGTCGCCGCGTTCCCACTGCCCGTTGGTGACCGGCGAGAGCGTGCCCGGGGGCGCCATGCAGAGCGCGACCGAGCGGTAGAGCAGCCACTCCAGCTCCTGCGCGGTGACCCGACGCCCGCGCATGCCGAACGCGCCGAGGACCTCGTCGAACTGTTCGACCGTGCGTCCCAGCCGGCGGCGCTCGCCGTCGGCGGTGCCCCGGCCGAAGGTCCGCAGCAGCCGCTCGGCGAGGTTGTCGCCGAGCGACCGGCGGGCGAAGGTGACGCCGAGGTAGGTCTGCCCCTCGGCGTGGTTGACCGCCATCAGGTGCCGCTGGGCGGCGACCAGGTGGTCGGCCCAGCCGGTGGTGCCGGGCACGTCGGGCAGCGGCGCGGCGGTGTGCGCGTCGATGGTGCGGGCCCACTCGTCGGCCGGGAACGGCCGGGTGGTGCGGCGCAGGTGCAGCCGGAAGCCGGCCAGGCCGGCGTACTGCTCGGAGATGGCCGAGAGCAGCGCCTCCCGCTCGGCGTCGGGGCGGAACGCCCAGCGCACCTCGGGCAGCCAGTACCAGGCGGTGACCGTGTTCGGGGTGAAGGTCAGGTGACCGGCGATCTCGGTGATCGCCAGTTCCACCGACGGGTCGCGGTCGGTGAACTTGATCTTCGGCGGGCGTACCCGGACCGGCTTGGCCGGCTTGCCGCGCCGCTCGGCGGCGCGCTGCCTCGGCGGGGTCATCTCGCGGCCGGGCGGGGCGGCCACCTCGCGCCCCGCCGGCCCGGTGTCCTCCCCGGCCCACCGGTCGGCCCGGCGGCCGGGCCGGTCGACGGGGTGCTCCGGGCCGGCCGGTTCGTGGTTCGGCCGGAGGGCCGGCAGCCGCTCGCCGGCCTGCTGCGGCACCCGGGTGCGGGCGGTGGGCGCCGGGTCGAGGGCGGGTGGCCGGCCGGCGGGCGGCTCGGGCAGGGCGGGTCGGGACGGCGCCCGGGTGACCTCGGCCTCCGCGCCCCGACCGACCGGGCGGACGCCGGGCGCGCTCTCCCGGACCCGGGCGACCGGCGGCGCGGCGGGGGCGGGCTCGACCCGCTCGACCCGCTCGGGCGGGGTCGCGGGCTGGTGCGGGACGGGCAGGGCCTCCCGCCCGACGCCGCGGCGTGGCGGCGCCACCACGGGAGCCGGCTCGATGGCCGCCGGCGGGGCGGGCCGGGCGGCCGGCCGGGTCGCGGGTCGCCGGGCGCCGGGCTGTGCCCCGCCGAACAGGTCGAGGAAGGGCGAGTCGATGTCGCCGCTGTCGCCGGCCGCCGGCCGCCGCTGCTCCGGCCCGGCGGGCCGGGCGGCCGGCGGTCGGGGCGGCTGGAAGACGCCGACCCGGCCCTGGCCGGGGCTGCTCACCAGCGCCGGGTCGAGGGCGACCTCGTCCAGCTCGTCGTCGGGTGGGTAGTCGAACGATCGCGCACGGTTACCGAGGGGGTCGGCCGGGCGCCCGGCCGGGGAACCCGGCGTGGAAGAGCGACTCATGCGACCGCCTCACCCGCGTCGTTCGGCTGCGCCGTCGGCGTACGCCCGGTCATGCCAGTTCCTCCCGGATCCTGATCCGGCTCGCCACCAGGCGCGGGTCGCGCAGCTCGGCGGCCGGCTCCCGGGTACGTCGCCAGTCCGTCAGCGCGGTGCGGATGACCATGCGCGCCGGGCGGTCCGGGTCGACGTACCGGAAGACGAACGAGGTGGTCACGATGGCGAGCGAGATCTCCCAGGCGGGGAAGAGCTCCACCTGCAACGTGAACAGCCAGTGGATGAACATGTAGAGGGGTACGAGCAGCATGAACAGGCCGTACTGGGCGTACGGCAGGTGGACGGGCAGGGTGTAGCCGGGCGGCCCGAGATAGACGAGCCGGGCCCGGTAGATGTCGTCGTCGGTGCGCAGCCGCATGGTCGCCGACGCCTATTCGAAGATCAGGTCGATCAGGTAGTCGCCGACGAAGAAGAGTGTTGCCGCGCCGGCGATGAAGGCGAGCCCGATGATGGCGATGGCCGAGCTGGTCAGCACCTTGGAGATCTCGCCCCGGCTGGCGCGCCCGATGAAGATGACGCCGAGGACCGCGAGCAGGATCGGCGCGATCTTGCTGGCGAAGAAGCTGACGACACCGTTGGTGTTGATGCCCTTGGGGGCCGGCTCGGCGAGTGGAGTCGACGCCAGGGGGTGGAGCACGTGGTCGACGGCGGACGTCGCCGTCGCCAGGAGCTCGATGGCGATCACTGAAACCTCCCCATGTCGCGGCCGGCGACGCCGCGGTGGTGCAGTAGATCGGGCCGGGCGGGATGTGCCCACCGGATACAGCGTCCGCGACGCTGCGTCCGTCACTCACCACGGAGAGTGGTGAGCTTTGGAGGGTTTCCTCCCGTTTCGGCCCTCCCTCCATGCTTCGCCATCTCGATGCTGGGCAATTCCAAAGCGTACGGGCCGGCCACCTTTGCGACAACCCGCGAAGACTCGACCCGAACGGGCCCGGACGACCGATCGTACACCTGTTCCAATCCGCATGTCAGCGGTGTCGTCCGGCGGGACCGGCGGGCTCGCCGGATGCCCTGCTGGCGACCGGTACTGTCGGGTCCGTGACCGATCTGGTGCGGGCGCAGGACCCGGTGGTGATGGGCGTCCTCAACGTCACGCCCGACTCCTTCTCCGACGGCGGCCGGTACGCCGATCTCGACGCCGCCGTCGGACACGGGGTGCGACTGCGCGAGGCCGGCGCCGACCTGGTCGACGTGGGCGGCGAGTCCACCCGGCCCGGGGCCGACCGGGTCGACGCCGGGACCGAGACCGCCCGGGTGCTGCCGGTGATCCGCGAGCTGCGCGCCGCCGGCATCCCGGTCAGCATCGACACCAGCCGGGCCCGGGTGGCCGAGGCCGCCCTCGCCGCCGGCGCCGACGTGGTCAACGACGTCTCCGGCGGGCTCGCCGACCCGGACATGGCCCGGGTGGTCCGGGACGCCGGCTGCCCGTGGGTGCTCATGCACTGGCGGGGCCACTCCCGCGAGATGCGCGACCTGGCCAGCTACACCGACGTGGTGGCCGAGGTCCGGGCCGAGCTGGGCCGGCGGGTGGACGAGGCGCTCGCCGCCGGGGTCGCCGCCGAGAAGATCATCATCGATCCGGGGCTCGGCTTCGCCAAGACCGCCGAACACAACTGGGAGCTCAGCGTCCGCCTGCCCGAACTGCTCGAACTGGGCTTCCCGCTGCTCTTCGGGGCCAGCCGCAAGTCGTACCTGGGCCGGCTGCTCGCCGACGCGGACGGCACCCCCCGGCCCATCGCCGAGCGCGAGGCGGCCACCGTCGCCACCAGCGTGCTCGCCGTCGCGGCCGGGGCCTGGGGGGTACGCGTGCACGACGTGCGCGGCACCGTCGACGCGCTCGACGTCTGGCGGGCCACCGGCCGCCCGCGCCTGGTGCCGACCACCCTCTGGCCGGCCGGGTACGAGGGGGACCGATGACCGACCGGATCGAGCTGACCGGCCTGCGCGCGCACGGCCGGCACGGCGTCTACGACTTCGAGCGCGCCCAGGGCCAGGAGTTCGTGGTCGACGCGGTGCTCGAACTCGACCTCGCCCCGGCGGCCCGGTCCGACGAAGTCACCGACACCGTGCACTACGGCGAGCTGGCCGAGCGGCTGGTCGCCGTGATCACCGGGGAACCGGTCAACCTGATCGAGACGCTGGCCGACCGGCTGCTCGCGGTCTGCCTGGCCGAGCCGCGGGTCGCCGCCGCGACGGTCACCGTGCACAAGCCGGAGGCGCCGATCCCGCACACCTTCCGGGACGTGGCCGTGACCCTGCGGCGTACCCGGTGACCCGGGCCGTGCTGTCGATCGGCAGCAACCTCGGCGACCGGCCGGCCCACCTCCGCGCGGCGGTGGCCGCGTTCGGCGACGCGGTGCTGGTGGTCAGCGGCGTCTACGAGACTCCACCGTGGGGGGACGCCGACCAGCCCGCGTACCTGAACGCCGCGCTGCTGGTCGCGGACCCGGCGGCCGGCCCGCGGGACTGGCTGGACCGGGCCCGGGCCGCCGAGGCCGCGGCCGGGCGGACCCGCGACCCCCAGCGGCGGTACGGGCCCCGCACCCTCGACGTCGACGTGATCGCGGTCTGGGACGGCGACGGCCGTCCGGTGCTCCGCGACGACCCCGAGCTGACCCTGCCGCACCCCCGCGCCCACCTGCGCGCCTTCGTGCTGCGGCCGTGGATCGACATCGAGCCGCACGGCCGGCTGCCCGGGCACGGCTGGCTGACCGACCTGCTCAACGCCGAGCCGTTGGCCGGGGACGCCCTGGAACTGCGCCCGCGGCCCGATCTGGCGTTAGAGTCGGACACATGACCCAGTGGAGCCGGCCGGCATGAGCTCGGCGCAGTCCCCGCGCGACCCCAACCGGTTCCGGATGGGGCCCACCCGGATCTCCACCCTGATCGTCGCCGCCCTGGTCGCGGCCGCCCTGGCCTGGCTGCTGATCAGCAGCTTCTACTACGAGGTGGCGCCCGACCTGCCCTGGTTGCCGGTGATCACGTTGG
Source organism: Micromonospora sp. NPDC049836 (assembly GCF_044465125.1). Taxonomy (NCBI): domain Bacteria; kingdom Bacillati; phylum Actinomycetota; class Actinomycetes; order Micromonosporales; family Micromonosporaceae; genus Micromonospora; species Micromonospora sp. NPDC049836. The sequence goes on along the minus strand of NZ_JBITLH010000015.1, from coordinate 74,084 downwards.
CCGGCCTCGCGGTGCTGGAGGGCTACGCGGCGGTCAACACCCGCAGCCGGATCGAGCGCCGTCCCGGCCGGGACCCGGTCAACCCGCTGCTGGTCGCCCGGTTCGTGGTGCTGGCCAAGGCGTCGGCGCTGGCCGGGGCCATCTTCGCCGGCTTCTACGCGGGGCTGACCGGCTGGCTCTTCATCGAGCGCACCAACGCCGCGGTCGGCGACCGGCCGGCCGGCGGCGCCGGGGTGCTGGCCGCGCTGGCCCTGGTCGCCGCGGCGCTCTGGCTGGAACGGTCCTGCCGGGTGCCGGAGCAGGAGGACGACGAGGACCGCGAGCCGGGCGACCGGGAGACTCCGCGCGGCCGCCTCTGATCAGGGGGTTCCCACCACCCGCGCCCGCAGGTACCGTCCTCGGCGACCGGAGAGCAACGGCCGCCGCCGGTCCGCCCTGTCGGACCTGGACGGCCGCCGACGTGGGAGGCGCGGGCCATGGGGTACGACGAGACAGGCCGGTTCGCACCCGCGGAGACGGCCTCCGGCGTGCCCGCGGCGGTGCTGGAGAACGTCTTCGACGACCCGTCCCACGGTGAGCCCGGACGGGACCGGATCGCCGTCCATGTGATCTGGGAGATCCTGCTGCTGGCCGCGCTGGTCGCGGCCGCCTGGCTGCTCTGGCGGGAGGACTCGGACGCGCTGCGCGGCGGAGCGCTCAAGACCCTGCTGGTCGACGTGGTCGGGCTCGGGCTGCTCGCCCTGGCCGCCGGGCTGAGCCTGCGCGCCGCCGCGGTCAACCTGGCGATCGGCCCGGTCGCGCTGGCCGCCGCGCTGCACTTCGCCGAGCAGGGCGACCGCGGCGTGCGGGAGGCGCTGCTGCCGGCCCTCGGGATCGCGGCGCTCGGCGGGCTGGCGCTGGGCCTGGTGGTCGTGGTGCTGCACGTGCCCGGCTGGGCGGCGAGCCTGGCCGGCGCGGCCGGGGTGATCGTGTACATCGAGCGGCGGACCGCTCCGGTGGCCGTGCAGGGCGGGCACGACCCGCGGTCGACCGCGCTCTACCTCTTCGTCGGCTTCGCCGCGGTGGCCGTGCTGGGCGGGCTGTTCGGCGCGATCAAACCGGTCCGCCGGCTGGTCGGCCGGTTCCGGCCGGTCGGCGACCCGGCCCGGCGTCGCGGCGCGGCCGCCGCCACGGTGACCGCGCTGGCGCTGACCGGCTCGACCGTGCTGGCCCTGCTCGGCGGCGTGCTCATCGCCGCCAACAGCACCGTCCCGGTGGTCCCGAGCAGCGGGCTGGACTGGTCGCTGCTCGCGGTCGGCGCCGCGCTGCTCGCCGGCACCAGCGCGTACGGCCGGCGCGGCGGCATCTTCGGCACCCTCTTCGCGGTCGCCCTGGTTGAGGTCTTCCTGACCTGGGCGGCGGCCCGGGGCTGGACGGTCAACCGGTGGGCCGTCGGCGGGGCCACCGTCGGCGTCGGCCTGCTCGCCACCCGCCTGGTCGAGACGCTCGGCCGGCCCCGCCCGGCCGGCCCGCCCGCGGTCGAGGTGGGGCCGCCCGGCGACGGCTCGATCAGCAGCGGCTGGGCCATGACGCCGCGGCCGGAGCCCACCGACACCTGGCCGTCGGTGCTGCCGGTGCGGACCAACGACACCGGGGTCGAGACCTGGGACACCCCCCGCTGGGAGACCGGGCAGCGCTGGGAGCCCGAGGACCGCTGACCCCACCGGGCGCCACCCGCCGCCGGTGCCGTCCGGCGGGCCGGACGTGATCTCGCCGGGTTAGGCTCGGCGGCATGAGCGAGACCTCTGCCGGCGGCCGCACCTTCGACGAGCTCGACAAGCTCTCCACCGAGGAGCTTCGGGAGCAGGCGTTCCACCTGGCCCGGGAGCGCCGCGACGTCGAGTTCTTCTGGTCGGTGCTGCGGCACCTGCCGAACGCGGACGAGGCCGCGGTGCTGGACGGAGCGCCCAACTCGGTCGGCCCGATCATCGACGAGGCGAACGCGCTGTGGCGGGAGCTGACCGGCCACGGCTACGAGGAGTCCGCCCCGCTGCTGCGGGCCGCGTTCATCGACTACCTGATGAAGCACTGAGCGCGGATGGCCGCCCGCCGGCCGGCGGCGGTCGCGCGTACGCGCAGGTTTGCCCGGCGAGGCGGGCCGGGAACTGACCGCCCCATGGCCCTCGACAACCGTCCCCGCAGCATCAGCCGGTACGGCACCGCGGCCGGCACCGGCGCCCTCGCCGCGCTGCTGCTGGTCGGCGTCTGCGGCAGCCCGATGTACGCCGGGTGGGTGCGGGACACCGACCCGAACGGGGCCGGGGGCTGGTTCCTCCAGCTGCTCGCCTGGCCCGCCTGGCAGCTGCACGCCGACGACTCGTCCCGGTCGGTGCTCGCCACCGACCTGCGGGCCGTGCTGCTGGTGGTGCTGGCCGTGGCGCTGCTCTACCTGCTGCCCGCCGCCCAGGTGGCCAGGGTGCAGGGCTCGGCCAGCCAGTTCCTCTCCGGCTGGGCCGCGTACGTCCTGGCGGCCGGGTTCAGCGCGCTGCTCTCCGCGCTGCTCGGCCCGGGTGGTTCGCTGCTGGCCGCGTTCCAGGGCACCGGCACCGGGGTCACGTACGGCTTCTTCGCCGGCTGGATCATCGGCCTGGCCAGCCTCGGCGGGCGCGCCTGACGGCGCCGGGTCGGGGCGACCGGGCCGCGGGCCGCTCACCCCGGCACGCCGAGACCCAGCACCCGGGCCCGGCTGACCAGCCCGACCGGTTGCCCGTCGGCGGTGACCACGGCGTGCTCGACGCCGGCGGTGAGCAGCGCGCCCAGCGCGTCGTAGGCCGACCCGTCCAGCGGCACCGCCGGCAGGTCGGCCCCGCCGTCGGCGGGGAGCGGGTCGAGCACGTCCCGGGTGAGCGGGGTGACCGCGAGCCGGCGGATGCCCCGGTCGGCGCCGACGAACTCGCGGACGAACGGCGAGGCGGGGGAGCCGAGCACGCTGGCCGGGTCGGCGTACTGCTCCAGCCGGCCGCCCTCGGAGAGCACCGCGATCCGGTCGCCCAGCCGGACCGCCTCGTCGAGGTCGTGGGTGACCAGCACGATGGTCTTGCGGACCTCGGCCTGGAGGCGGAGGAACTCCTCCTGGAGCCGGGTCCGGACGATCGGGTCGACCGCCGAGAACGGCTCGTCCATCAGCAGCACCACCGGGTCGGCGGCGAGCGCCCGGGCCACCCCGACCCGCTGCCGCTGACCCCCGGAGAGCTCGTGCGGGTAGCGGCGGGCGAACTGCGCCGGGTCGAGGCCGACCAGTTCCAGCAGCTCGTGCACCCGGTCCCGGGTCCGCTGGCGGGACCAGCGCAGCAGCCCGGGCACGGTCGCCACGTTGGCGGCGACGGTCTGGTGCGGGAAGAGGCCGACGTTCTGGATCACGTAGCCGATGCGCCGGCGCAACGCGACCGGGTCGACCCGGGTGACGTCGTCGCTGCCGAGCAGGATCCGCCCGTCGGTCGGCTCGATCAACCGGTTGATCATCCGGAGCACGGTGGACTTGCCGCAGCCGGACGGGCCGATCAGCACCACCAGTTCGCCGGCCTTCACCTCCAGGCTCAGCTCGCGTACCGCCTCGGTGCCGTCCGGGTAGCGCTTGCGGATGCGCTCCAGGCTGATCGAGGCCGCGCCGTGTCCGGCGTGGGCTCCCGGGGTAACGTCCACGTGTGTCCCTCCAGCTGAGCTACCGGGCCGCGCCCGGTAACCCGTGGTTCTCCTGGCAGTACGTGCGGGACAACTCTGACACGATCCTCGCCGCCTTGCGTGAGCACACCTGGCTGGCCGCCCGGGCGGTGCTGATCGCCGCCGTGGTGGCGCTGCCGCTCGCCGTGGCCGCGTACTGGTTCCGGTCGCTGGCCGGGCCGGTGCTGGCGGTGAGCGGGGTGTTGTACACGATCCCGTCCCTGGCGCTGTTCGCGTTCCTCGGGCCGACCCTGGGCATCGGCGCGGTGACCGTGCTGACCGTGGTGGTGCTGTACGCGCTGCTGGTCATCGTCCGCAACGCGCTGGCCGGGCTGCACCAGGTGCCGCCCGACGTGCTGGAGGCCGCCGAGGGGATGGGGTACGGCCGCTGGGCCCGCCTGTTCCGGATCGAGCTGCCGCTGGCGCTGCCGGGCATCCTCACCGGCCTGCGGCTGGCCACCGTCTCCACGGTGGCGCTCGTCACCGTCGGGGTGGTGATCGGTCGGGGCGGCCTGGGCCAGCTCATCTTCGCCGGCTTCCAGAACAACTTCTACAAGGCGGAGATCATGACCGGCACGGTGCTCTGCGTGCTGCTGGCGCTGGTGCTGGACCTGGTGCTGGCCGGGGTGGGCCGGTTGCTCACCCCGTGGCTGCGCGGGCGGTCCTCGTGAGCGCCCGCCGGCACCGGGTCGGGTCGGGAGAGCCGGCCCGGTGAACCACCTGCGGGAGGCCGTGGTCTGGCTGAACGACCCGTTGAACTGGACGAATCCCGGCGGGGTCCTGGACCGGCTCGGCGAGCACCTGACCCTGTCCGCGCTGGCGGTGCTGCTGGGCTGCCTGGTGGCCTGGCCGCTCGGGCTCTGGCTCGGGCACACCGGCCGGGGCGGGGGCGCGGTGCTGCTGGTGTCCAACGTCACCCTGGCGATCCCGACCCTGGCGCTGCTGACCATCCTGCCGCTGACCTTCCTCGGCTTCGGGCGGCCGGCGGTGGTGGTGGCGCTCGCGGTGTTCGCGGTGCCGCCGCTGCTCGCGAACGCGTACACCGGGGTGCGGCAGGCCGACCCGGAGGCCCGGGACGCGGCCCGGGGCATGGGGCTCTCCGGCGGGCAGTTGCTGCGCCGGGTGGAGCTGCCGCTCGCGGTGCCGTACCTGGCGGCCGGTTTCCGCACCGCCGCGGTGCAGGTGGTGGCCACCGCGGCCCTGGCCTCCTTCGTCAACGGCGGCGGGCTGGGGCAGATCATCCGGGCCGGCTTCGGGCTGGACATCGCGGCCGGCGGCGGGCAGGTGATCGCCGGCGGCCTGCTGGTGGCCGGGCTGGCGCTGCTCGTCGAGGGGGTGCTGGCGCTGGTCGAGCGGGCGGTGACCCCCCGTCCGCTGCGCCGGGTACGCCGGGCGGCGAGCCGGCGCGCCGCCGACGCCATGGCGGGCGGCTGACCGGCCCGACACCGGGGCCGGATGACGATCAGGTGACGAAACCGGCTCGGAGTTTGTCGGTCGGATCAGGAAGATATTGGCTGGAGTTGCGGGCGGCCGACCGGATCGCCCGTCGGACACGCGGCCGGCCCGTTCGGGCCGCGCCGGGACACGGAAGGCGGGCTACTGATGCGCGCACGTTCACGCCTGGCTGTCGGGGCGGTCGGCGCCGTCGCGGCGGCGAGTCTCCTCGCCGGCTGCGGGGACGCCGGCTCGTCCGGCACCGACGCGCCCGAGCAGGGCGCCTCCGGGGCGGGCTGCGCCCCGGTCGCCGGGGACAAGCTGGTCGTGCTCAGCGACGACAAGAAGCTCCAGAACACCGACAACGTCATTCCCGCGATCAACGTCGACGTGGCCAAGCCGCAGCTGGTCGCCGCGCTGGACAAGGTCTCCGCGGCGCTGGACACGCCCAAGCTGATCGCGCTCAACAAGTCCGTCGACGTGGACCGCAAGACCCCCCAGGCGGCGGCGAAGGAGTTCGCCGAGGCCAACGGCCTCACCCAGGGCCTGGCCAAGGGGCCGGGCGGCCAGGTCACGGTCGGCGCCGGCAACTTCAGCGAGAGCCAGACCATCGCCGAGCTCTACAAGATCACGCTCACCGCGGCCGGCTACCAGGTCAAGGTGCAGACGATCGGCAACCGCGAGCTCTACGAGCCGGCCCTGGAGAAGGGCGAGATCCAGGTCGTCCCGGAGTACGCGGCCACCATGGCCGAGTTCCTCAACACCAAGGCCAACGGCAAGGACGCCCAGCCGGTCTCCTCGCCGGAGCTGGACAAGACGGTCTCCGCGCTCAAGGCCGCGGGGGACAAGGTCGGCATCACCTTCGGCCAGCCGTCCCAGGCGCAGGACCAGAACGCCTTCGCGGTCACCCAGGCCTTCGCCGACAAGTACCAGGTGACCACGCTCTCCGACCTCGCCGCCAAGTGCTCCGGCCAGGCCACCGTGCTGGCCGGCCCGCCGGAGTGCCCGCAGCGGCCGAAGTGTCAGGCCGGCCTGGTCCAGGTCTACGACTTCAAGGCCGGCTCGTTCAGCTCGCTGGACGCGGGCGGTCCGCAGACGAAGAACGCGCTGAAGACCGGCGCGGCCAGCGTCGGCCTGGTCTTCTCCTCGGACGCCGCGCTCGCCGCCAGCTGATCGGCGACCGTCCGGGTCGCGGCGCGTCCGGCGCCGCGACCCGGAACCGCCGCCGGCGGGCGGTCGGGGACTCCGCCGGCCACCGCGCCCGCCGCCCGGCCGGACGGCCTGGTCACCGCGCTGCACATCGACCCTGTCGGGGCGTTCCCTAGCGGCGGAAGTCTCGGTAGTCTGCTCAGCCATGCCAGCCCCGGTTGCCCCCGCCGAGAAGCGCACCCCGCTGCTCTCCGTCCTGTTCTGGGTCGGGGTGGGGTGTGCACCCCTGGCCGCGCTGATCCTGCTCGTCGCCGACGGCAACGGTCCGCTGCGGTTCGGTGCCGTGCTGGCGATGCTCGCCGTGGTGCTGATCGGCCTCTCCATCGCGCTCCGCGCGGACGGCGGGGCGGCGGCGGTCGGCGTCGACGAACTCCGCGACGAGCTGGAACAGCTTCGCCGTGAGCTGCGCGGCGAGGTCGTGGCCGCGGCCCAGCGGGGCAACCAGGCGCTCGACCAGGTCCAGCGGACCGAGGAGTCGGTCACCGCCCTGCGTCGCCGCCTCGACGCGGCGGCCGCCGGGATCGCCGCCGCCGCGGGCCTCACCGCCTCGCCCGCCGAGGAGCCGCCCGGCGGTCGCGCCCGGGTGCCGGCGGCCGACGGGTACGGCGGCCAGCCGGCACCGGAGCCCGCCGCGGGCCGGCGGCAGGCCGCGGTCGACGACGGGCCGGCCCGCCGCGCCCAGCCCGGCACCCGTTACGGCGCGGACCGGGCCGGCGCCGACCGGCCCCAGGCCGGCGTGTACGGGGCGCCGCGCGCGCCGGAGCCGGACGGCCGGCCGGAGCCGGGCCCCCGCCCGGTCGGCGTGGTGCACCACACCGAGACCGTGCACGTCACCACCCGGCACACCATCGTGGACGGCGGCACCGACTCCGGCACCCGGTACGGCGGCTACCCGGGCCGCTGGTCCCCGGCACCGGAGGAGCGCGGCTTTCCCGGCGCGGAGTCGGAGGAACGCCCGTGGTCCGACTCTCGCGACACCGGGGAGGAGCGGACCGGCGCCGGCGGTGCCTGGCCCGAGCCCGGCGCCGGCCGCGACCACCGCGCCCGGGGCGACCAGGGCGGCGTACGGGACGACCGGGACCGGCCCGGTCCGGCCACCGCCTGGAACGACCGGCCTCCGACCGGACCGGCCGGATCGCGGGACGGCGCCGGCGGCGGCCCGGTGCGGGAGCACCCGTGGGCGCGGGCCGGCGGCGCGGGCGGGCCCGGCCCGGAGGCCGACCGGTCCTGGTCGGCGGCGCGGGCGGGCGGGGATGATCCGCGCTCCTGGGCGGCGGCCCCGGCCGGGCCGGACGACGACCGGTCCTGGGCACCGGGCCGCCCCGGGGCGACCGACGACCGCCCGGCCGGCCGGGCCGGCCGGCGCAACGAGATCGAACCGCCCGGTCCGGGTGAGCAGGCCGGCTGGGCCGGCCGGGACGACCGTGGCTGGGCGGACCAGCGCGGCGAGCCGGGCTGGGCGGACCAGCGCGACGAGGCCGGCTGGGCGGGTGCCCGCGACGGGCGCGCCGAGCCCGACTGGACCGCCGCCGGCCGGGACGAGCGCGACCGGCCGGTCGCCGGCCAGGACGAGCGCCACTGGACGGCCCCTGGCCGGGACGAGCGCGACTGGCGGGCCGCCGGTCGGGACGAGCGCGACTGGCGGGCCACCGGCCGGGACGAGCGCGACTGGACGGCGTCCGGCCGGGACGAGCGCGACCGGGCCGGACAGGGTGCGGAGTGGAGCCAGCCGGGCGGGACCGGCTGGTCCCCGCCCGAGCCGTCGGGTCGGGCCGCCGAGGACGACCCGGACGGGGCCTACTGGTCCGAACTGCGCGCCGGCAACCGGTGGGCCTCGGTCCGCGACGACGCACACGGCCGGGAGGTCCAGGTCGGGGAGCGGCGGGCGGTGGTGCACGCCGACGGCGGCGGCACCGAGTTCCGGGTGGAGGACCGGTGGGCGGCCGTCCGGGAGCCGCGCCGCGACTCCGCCAGCTACGGCGGCCGGCCGGACGCGACGTCCGGATGGTCGGACGCCGGCCAGGCGGCGCTGCCGGCGGGCGGGGTGCCGGTACCGGAGGAGTGGCGGCCGCCGGCCCAGCGCAGCGGCCAGCCCGAGTGGCGTCAGACCGAACCCGAGCCGGTCCGGCACGCCGCCGACGAACGCTACGGCTACCCGCCCCGGGACGAGGTGCCCCGCGCCGGCGGCACCCGTGGCGCCGACCGCTGGCGCTGACCCAGACCGTCAACCAGGTGAGCAGCGCCCGGCCGTCGGTCCCCGAGCAGCGCCCGGCCGTCGGTCCGCCGAGCAGCGCCCCGGCCCGTCGGTTCGGTGAGCGGTGCGTCCGACCGGGGCGCGCCCTACTTGTCGATGTCGCCGACCACGAAGAACATCGAGCCGAGGATGGCGATCAGGTCCGGTACCAGGCAGCCGGGCAGCAGCGTGGCGAGCGCCTGCACGTTCGCGTACGAGGCGGTGCGCAGCTTGAGCCGCCACGGCGTCTTCTCACCCCGCGACACCAGGTAGTAACCGTTGATGCCGAGCGGGTTCTCGGTCCACGCGTAGGTGTGCCCCTCGGGTGCCTTGACCACCTTGGGCAGCCGGGTGTTCACCGGCCCGGTGAGCCGGTCCACCCGGTCCAGGCACTGCTCGGCGAGGTCGAGCGAGGCGTACACCTGGTCGAGCAGCACCTCGAAGCGGGCGTGGCAGTCCCCGGCGGTCTTGGTCACCACCGGCACGTCGAGCTGGTCGTAAGCCAGGTAGGGCTCGTCCCGGCGCAGGTCCAGGTCCAGGCCGGAGGCCCGGGCGACCGGCCCGGAGGCGCCGAACGCGGCGGCGTCGGCGGCGGACAGCACGCCGACCCCGATGGTGCGGGCCAGGAAGATCTCGTTGCGTCGGATCAGGTTGTCCAGGTCGGGCATCCGGCGGCGGACCTCCCCGATCGCCGCCCGGGCCCGCGAGGTCCAGCCGGCCGGCACCTCCTCCTTCAGCCCGCCCACCCGGTTGAACATGTAGTGGATCCGGCCGCCGGAGACCTCCTCCATGACCGCCTGGATGGTCTCCCGCTCCCGGAACGCGTAGAACATCGGCGTGATCGCACCGATCTCCAGCGGGTACGAGCCGAGGAACATCAGATGGTTGAGCACCCGGTTCAGCTCGGCCAGCGCCATCCGCAGCCAGACCGCGCGCTCCGGCACCTCCATGCCCATCAGCCGCTCGACCGCGAGCACCACGCCCAACTCGTTCGAGAACGCGGAGAGCCAGTCGTGCCGGTTGGCCAGCACGATGATCTGCCGGTAGTCGCGTACCTCGAAGAGCTTCTCGGCGCCCCGGTGCATGTAGCCGACGATCGGCTCGGCGGAGATCACCCGTTCCCCGTCGAGCACCAGCTTGAGCCGGAGCACGCCGTGCGTGGACGGGTGCTGCGGGCCGATGTTCAGCACCATGTCGGTGCCGAGCTGCTCGCCGCCGGCGCCGGTGCCGACGGTCAGCTCGCGGAGGTCGCCGGCGTCGGTGGTCATGCCCGTCATCGTGCCACGAGCGGATCGTGGGTGAGGCCGACCGGTTGCCGCAGCCACCAGTGCCCGCCGAGGCCGGCCGGGTCGGTCAGCTCGGCCACCACCGACGCGTCGGCCAGCGCCCGCACGTACCCGGCCGGGTCCCGGGAGGCCAGGCTCAGCGGCGGTCGCCCGCCGTCGGCCCCGAGCGCCCGCAGCGCCTCCCGCTGCGACACCAGGGTGTACGCACACCGGGCGACCCGCTCACCGGCGGAGGCGACCGAGTCGATGGCCACGTGCGCGGTGATGTCACAGGACCCGTCCGGTACGGGCGCCACCTGCCGCCCGCCCCGGTACCCGGTCAACGTCCCGTCGACCGGCCGGTCCGCCCGCAGGTGCCCGTAGTCCACCGCGAGCGCCAGTCCCCGGTCGAGGTGTGCCACCGCCGCCGCCCAGGCCTCGTCTCGGGTCCTCCCGATCTCGGCCCTTGCTCCGGTGGGAGGTTCCGGGCGGCCCGAGGCTCCGGCGGGAGGTTCCGGGCGGCCCGACGTTCGGGTGGGGGGTTCCGGGCGGCCCGACGTTCGGGTGGGGGGTTCCGGGCGGCCCGACCGGCTCCGGGCGGTCAGGCTTGATCCCTCCGCCGGCCGGGCCGCCCGGAACCCCTCGGTGGTCGAGCGGGTCGCGTCGCTCGCGGCTAACGGCCACCACAGGTCCAGCCAGTCGGCGTCCTCGGCGTCGACCGGATCACCCGTCGACTCCTCGCCCGTCGTCGGGTCCACCAACAGATACCGCCAGCTCCCGGGGGTGTACACCGCCAGGTCCAGCGGGACGTTGTCCAGCCACTCGGTGGCCACCAGCAGGCCCGTGACGCCCTGCGGGATCTCGTCCACCCACTCGATCTCCGCCGGCAGGTCGTCCGGCCGGGCCGACTTCTCGACCGCGATGAGGCGTACCCGCTCGGCCAGCGGAACCGGCGCGGCGGGTGACGATCCGGCGGAGACCGGCCGGGCCAGCGAGGGCGACGGGCGGACGGCGGCTGTGGTGGTCAGGGTTTCGGGGGAGCCCGCCCGCGGAGGGATCAAGCCTGACCGCCCGGAGCGGGCGGGCTCCCCCGAAACCCCCACGGCGACCGACAGCGACCGCAGCAGTTCCCCCCGACCAGCCCCCACATCCACCACGTCAAACGGAACGGGATGGCCGAGCGCGGAGTCGAGAGAGGTGAGCAGCCGCAGCAGGCAGGACGCGAAGACGGGGGAGGCGTGCACGCTGGTGCGGAAGTGGGCGGCCGGTCCCGGGCCGGAGACGAAGAAGCCGTCCGGCCCATAGAGCGCCCGGTCCATCGCGAAGCGCCAGGGGAGCGGCTCGGTAGAGGTCACCCGGCGACGGTACGGGCCCGGTGGCGCTCGACGCAGCCGTCCGCCGGGCCGAGGGCGGCAGCACGCCCGGATCGGGCGAGGACCCCACCTGGACCGACACCTGACGCGACCGCTGAAATCGGTTTGCCGGGGTCGGTGAAGGTTTTCACACATCCTTGTTTCGGCTCTGTGGCCCCGGCGCATACTTGCCATCGACCGGTACCCCCTTCGAGGACTGGATCGATTGCCATGAGCGCACCGCTGCGCCCGCGTCCGGCCACCCCGCCGCGGGCCGCCGACGCCCCGCTCGTCTTCCCGCGCACCCTCACGGTCGGCGTGCTCGGCGCCGGCCGGGTCGGCGCCGTGCTGGGTGCGGCCCTCGCCGCGGCCGGCCACCGGGTGGTCGCCGCCGCCGGCGCCTCCGGCGCGACCCAGGCCCGGATGGCGCTGCTGCTGCCGCAGACCCCGACCCGCTCCGCCGCCGCGGTGGCCCGCGCCGCCACCGATCTGCTGATCGTGGCGGTTCCCGACGACGCCCTCGCCGGGGTGGTCGCCGACCTGGCCGAGGCCGGCGCGCTGCGCCCCGGCCAGGTGGTCGCGCACACCTCCGGCGCGCACGGGCTGGCGGTGCTGGCCCCGGCCGCCGCCGTCGGCGCGCGGCCGCTCGCGCTGCACCCGGCGATGACCTTCACCGGTACGCCGGACGACCTGGGCCGGCTGACCGGGATCTCGTACGGGGTGACCGCTCCGGCCGAGCTGCGCGCGTTCGCCGCCCGGCTCGTCACCGACCTGGGCGGGGTGCCCGAGTGGGTGGCCGAGGGCGACCGGCCGCTCTACCACGCGGCGCTGGCGCACGGCGCGAATCACCTGGTGACCCTGGTCAACGAGGCGGCCGACCGGCTGCGCGACGCCGGGGTGGACCGGCCGGAGAAGGTGCTCGCCCCGCTGCTGCGGGCCGCCCTGGAGAACGCCCTGCGGCTTGGTGACGACGCGCTCACCGGCCCGGTGTCCCGGGGCGACGCCGGCACCGTACGTCGGCACCTGGACCGGCTCGCGGCGACCGCCCCGGAATCCGTACCCCCCTATCTGGCGTTGGCCCGACGGACGGCGGACCGTGCCGTGGCGGCGGGCCGGCTGCGCCCGGCGGACGCGGAGCCGCTGCTGGACGTGCTGAACGGGATCGAGGTGGCGGCATGATCGAGCTGGTGCACACGCGCAAGGAGCTGGCCGCGGCGCGGGACGCGCTGACCGGCACGGTGGCCGTGGTGATGACCATGGGCGCGCTGCACTCCGGGCACGAGACGCTGCTGCGGGCGGCCCGGGAGCGGGCCGACCGGGTGCTCGTCACGATCTTCGTGAACCCGCTCCAGTTCGGCCCGAACGAGGACTTCGACCGCTACCCGCGCACCCTCGACGCCGACCTGGAGATCTGCCGCCGGGCCGGCGTGGACCTGGTCTTCGCCCCGTCGGTGGCCGACATGTACCCGGACGGCCAGCCGACGGTCCGGGTGAACCCGGGCCCGCTCGGCGAGGACCTGGAAGGGCTGAGCCGCCCCGGCTTCTTCCACGGGGTGCTCACCGTGGTGCTGAAGCTGCTCCAGCTCACCCGCCCCGACCTGGCCTTCTTCGGTGAGAAGGACTACCAGCAGCTCGCCCTGGTCAAGCGGATGGTCCGCGACCTGGACGTGCCGGTCGAGATCGTCGGCGTGCCGACCGTGCGCGAGCCGGACGGGCTGGCCCTGTCCAGCCGCAACCGCTACCTGTCGGGCGAGGAGCGGGCGGCCGCGCTGAGCCTCTCCGCCGCGCTGCGCGCCGGCGTCGACGCCGCCGAGCGGGGCGCGGACGCGGGTGCCGTGCTGGCCGCGGCCCACCGCGCCTTCGACTCAGGCGTCCCGGGCGCCCGCCTCGACTACCTGGTGCTGACCGACGCCGATCTGGAGCCGGGGCCGGTCGCCGGGCCGGCGCGGCTGCTGGTCGCGGCGTGGGTCGGCACCACCCGGCTGATCGACAACGCGGGGCTCCACCTCGCGCCGCGTTCCTGACCACCACGACACCCCGCGGAGAGGCGACCCGATGTTCCGGACCATGCTCAAGTCGAAGATCCACCGGGCCACCGTGACCCAGGCCGACCTGCACTACGTGGGTTCGGTGACGGTGGACGAGGATCTGCTCGACGCGGCCGACCTGCTGCCCGGCGAGCAGGTGGCGATCGTGGACATCACCAACGGCGCCCGGCTGGAGACGTACGTGATCCCGGGGCGGCGGGGCAGCGGCGTGATCGGCATCAACGGCGCCGCGGCGCACCTGGTGCACCCCGGCGACCTGGTCATCCTGATCTCGTACGGGCAGATGGACGACGCCGAGGCCCGCGCGTACCGGCCGCGGGTGGTGCACGTGGACGCGGACAACCGGGTCGTGGACCTGTCGGCGGACCCGACCACCGCCGCCCCGGGCACCGCCGGCGACCCGGTGCCGAACCCGCTCGCCGCCGCCCTGAACTGAGGTCCACGCCCTCGGCCCGGCCAGCCTGCCCGGATGCGTCCGTTATCTCCGGTTTGTGGGCGGCCGGCCGGCCGGATGGCCGATAGCGGTCTGTCACCGGAAGGTCATTTCCCGCTACCCTGGGCGGACCGTCGGAATAGACGGTCGTCGGGCTGGGGGAGGCCGCGATGGGCCGTGCGATGCGGAGCCTGGTCGCCACGGTGGCCGCCGTGGGGCTGCTGGCCGGGTGCGCCGCCCGCGGCGGGCTGGACGGGGACCTGACCGACGACTGGCGGGCGCTGCCGGCGCCGGGGCCGTTCACCCCGGCCGCCGGCGTCTGCCAGGTCGCCGACTTCACCCCGACGATCGGCCTCGACGGGTACGAGCCGGTCGACTGTGACCTGCCGCACCGGGTGGAGACGGTGCACGTCGGCGCCTTCCCGGCGGACCGGGCCGCCCCGCCGGCCGGCGGCTCGCCGGAGCTGCGTACCGCCTTCGCCGACTGTGACGCCCGGGCCAACGGGTACGTCGGCGACAACTGGCGGGCCGGCCGGCTGCGGCTGGCCGTGGCGCTGCCCACCAGCGCCGGCTGGGCGGCCGGTGGGCGCTGGTACCGGTGCGACCTGAGCGAGGTGGACACGGTCGAGGCGGCGGCCCGGGTGGTGACCCGGACGGGCAGCCTGCGGGACGCGCTCAAGGGCGCCTCCCCGCTGCGGCTGGGCTGCCAGCGCACCGGCGGGAAGGCCCGGGCCCGGACCCTCACCCCGGTGGACTGCCGCACCGGGCACGACGCCGAGTTCGTCGGGGTCTGGCCGGCGCCGGACCGGCCCTACCCGACGAAGGAGGCCGACTGGGCGCCCCTCTACACCGGCTGCGACACCGTCCTGGCCCGGTACGTCAACGTGCCCGACGACAAGATGCTGCGCTTCCGCACCGGCGTGGTGGTACGCCCGCCCGGCGCGGGCCGCTGGGCCGCCGGTGACCGGGGCGTCCGCTGCTACCTCTGGCTCAGCGACCGGACGGTGACCGCCTCGCTGAAGGGGGCCGGCCCGGCGGGCCTGCCGGTCCGGACGAGGTAGCCGGAACCACTCGTCCCGCCCCCGCCGCCCGCGATGAGGGACGTTCGGGTTGACTGTGCTCATGGACCTTCCGACCGTCGAGCTGCCGGCCCTGCCCGGGCTGCTCGCCGCGCCCGCACCCGGCTGGGTGGAGACCACCGACGTGATCGTGGTCGGCTCCGGGGTCGCCGGGCTGACCGCCGCGCTGCACCTGCGGGAGGCGGGACTGCACGTCACCGTGGTCACCAAGGTCGACATCGACGAGGGCTCGACCCGCTGGGCGCAGGGCGGCATCGCCGCCGTGCTCGCCCCGACCGACACGCCGGCCGCGCACGCGTACGACACCGAGGTGGCCGGCGTCGGCCTGAGCGACCCGGCGGCGGTCCGGGTGCTGGTGGAGGAGGGCCCGACCCGGCTGCGCGAGCTGATGCGGATCGGCGCGGAGTTCGACCGCCACCCGGACGGCTCGCTGATGCTCACCCGGGAGGGCGGCCACCGGGCCGACCGGATCGTGCACGCGGGCGGCGACGCCACCGGCGCCGAGGTGCAGCGGGCGCTGCACGCGGCGGTGCACCGCGACCCGTGGATCCGGCTGGTCGAGCACGCCCTGGTGCTGGACCTGCTGCGCGCCCCCGGCGACGGCCCCGGCGGGCTCGGCCCGGCCTGCGGCATCACCCTGCACGTGCTGGGCGAGGGCAGCGAGGACGGGGTCGGTGCGCTCCTGGCCCGGGCGGTGGTGCTGGCCACCGGCGGCATGGGGCAGGTCTTCGCGGCCACCACGAACCCGTCGGTCTCCACCGGCGACGGGGTGGCGCTCGCGCTGCGGGCCGGCGCGGCGGTCACCGACGTGGAGTTCGTGCAGTTCCACCCGACCGCGCTGATCGTGCCGGCCGGTGGTCCCGGCGCCGGGCTGGCCCAGCAGCCGCTGGTCTCCGAGGCGCTGCGGGGTGAGGGCGCGTACCTGGTCGACGGGGCCGGCAAGCGGTTCATGGTCGGCCAGCACGAGCTGGCGGAGCTGGCCCCGCGGGACGTGGTGGCCAAGGGCATCCACCGGGTGCTGCTGGCCACCGGCGCCGACCACGTCTGGCTGGACGCCCGGCACCTCGGCGGCGACTTCCTGGCCCGGCGCTTCCCGACCATCGTGGCGTCCTGCCTGGCCATCGGGGTGGACCCGGCCGCCGACCTGATCCCGGTCGCCCCGGCCGCCCACTACGCCTCCGGCGGCGTCCGCACCGACCTGCACGGCCGCACCTCCATCCCCGGCCTGTACGCCTGCGGCGAGGTCGCCTGCACCGGCGTGCACGGCGCGAACCGGCTGGCCAGCAACTCGCTGCTGGAAGGGCTGGTCTTCTCCCGCCGGATCGCCGAGGACATCGCCGCCGGGCTGCCCGAGCAGGCGAAGCCGGCCGAGACCGGCGCCTGGGTGGGCGGGCAGGGCTGGGTGGTGCCGGCCGGCGGCACGCCGACCCTGCAACGGGCCATGACCCGGGGCGCCGGGGTGCTGCGGTCGGCGGAGACCCTGGCCGGGACCGCCGGCACGCTCCGCGAGCTGGGCCAGGGACGGGGCACCCCGCGGACCGCCGACTGGGAGGCGACCAACCTGGTCACCGTGGCGTCGACCCTGGTCGCCGCCGCGTACGCCCGGCAGGAGACCCGGGGCTGCCACTGGCGGGAGGACTTCCCGACGGCCGACGACCGGTGGCTGGGCCACCTGGTCGGCGCGATCGGGGCGGAGAGCCGGTTGACCGAGCGCTGGGCGGAACAACCAGTGAGCGCGAGGAGTGAGCCGGTTCTGCGAGCCCCGCAGTCGGGAACGGAACTGGCCCGGTGAGCGGGCCGGTCGGGCGAGCCGGGCGGCCGGGAACGAAGGAGGCACGGTGAGGGAGTCGACTCAGCAGGCGCTGCGGGACGGTGGCCTGGACCCGGAGCGGGTCCGGCGGGTGATCGTCGACGCGCTCACCGAGGACCTGGGCCCGGATTTCCTCGACATCACCAGCGTCGCCACCATCCCGGACGCGCAGACCGACACCGGTGACCTGGTCGCCCGGTCGGCCGGCGTGGTGGCCGGGCTGCCGGTGGCGGCGGCCGTGTTCGAGCTGGTGGGAGAGGTGACCGGGGCGGGCCGTACCGTCGAGGTGTCGCTGGTGGCCCAGGACGGGCAGCGGGTGGCGCGCGGCGATGTGCTGGCCACCGTGACCGGCCCGACCCGGCTGCTGCTCACCGCCGAGCGGACGGCGCTCAACCTGCTCTCCCGGATGTCCGGGGTGGCCACCCACACCCGGGCCTGGGCCGACGCCCTGGCCGGCACGAAGGCGATGGTGCTGGACACCCGCAAGACGACGCCGGGCCTGCGGGCCCTGGAGAAGTACGCGGTCCGCGCCGGCGGCGGCACCAACAAGCGGATGGGCCTGCACGACGTTGCCATGATCAAGGACAACCACAAGGTGGCCGCCGGCGGGATCGGGCCGGCCTACCGTCGGGTCCGGGAGGCGTTCCCGGACGTGCCCGTCCAGGTCGAGGTGGACACCCTGGCCGAGGCGGTGGAGGCGGTCGAGGCGGGGGCGGGCTTCCTGCTGCTGGACAACATGACCCCGGCGCAGCTGCGCGAGGTGGTCGCCGCGGTGGGCGACCGGGCCGAGCTGGAGGCGACCGGAGGGCTCACCCTGCCGGTGGCCGCCGAGTACGGCGCGACCGGCGTCGACTTCCTCTCGGTGGGCGCGCTGACGCACTCCTCGCCGATCCTGGACATCGCGCTGGACCTGCGGGAGGAGTGAACCCGCGGCGGCGCGGGTGCCGACCCGGCGCGCTCCTCGCGCTCACCGCCGCGAGGGGCGCGGTCTAGGCTGCGGTCGTGCTGCTCTGCATCGACATCGGAAACACCAACACCGTGCTGGCGACCTTCGACGGCGACAAGCTGGTGCACAACTGGCGGATCAAGACCGATGCCCGGTCCACCGCGGACGAGCTGGGGCTGATGTTCCGGGGCCTGCTGGCCGGCGACGCCGTGGAGATCACCGGAGTGGCCGCCTGCTCGACGGTGCCGGCCGCGCTGCGCTCGCTGCGCACCATGCTCTCCCGCTACTACGCGGACCTGCCGAGCGTGATCGTCGAGCCCGGCGTACGCACCGGGGTGCAGCTCGCCATCGACAACCCGAAGGAGGTGGGCGCGGACCGGGTGGTCAACACCTTGGCCGCGTACACCCTCTACGGCGGGCCGTCGATCGTGGTGGATTTCGGCACCACCACCAACTTCGACGTGATCAGCGACCGGGGCGAGTTCCTGGGTGGCGCGTTCGCCCCCGGCATCGAGATCTCCTTCGACGCGCTGGCGGCCCGCGCCGCCCAGTTGCGCAAGGTGGAGGCCACCCGGCCCCGCTCGGTGATCGGCAAGAACACGGTGGAATGCCTCCAGGCCGGGCTCTACTTCGGCTTCGCCGGGCAGGTGGACCGGATCGTCGAGCGGATGACCCAGGAGCTGGGCGAGGTCAAGGCGGTGATCGCCACCGGCGGGCTGGCCTCGCTGGTGCTCAACGAGTGCCACACGATCACCCACCACGAGCCGATGATCACCCTGATCGGCCTGCGGATGGTGTACGAGCGCAACCTCTGATCCTGGTGGCGGTGTCCGGGCGGTCCGGCTTGTCCCCTCCGCCGGCCGGGCCGCCCGGAGACCCGCCGTGGTTCAGCGCCGCCGGGACCGGAGGACGAGCGTGCGGTACGGCAGTTCGACCGCCTCCCGTCCGACCAGGTCCGGATGGCTGGCGAAGAGACCTCGGACGCCCCGGTCGATCCGCTCCCGGTCTGCTGCCGAGGCGGTCAGCCAGGAGGAGCGGGTGTGCAGCATGCCCAGCACCTCGTCCGGGGTGAGCGTGGTGGCGTGGGCGAACTCGCCCAGCTCCACCGCGGCGAAACCGGGACCGAAGTCGGCGTACTTCTCGGTCACGTCACCCGCGTTGTCGCCGAGGTGGGCGATCCGGGTCAGCTCCGCCACCCAGTCCACCCGCTCGTCCCGGACGTTCCAGATCGGCGCGAAGGTGCCGCCGGGCCGCAGCACCCGGGCGATCTCGGCGTGCGCGGGCTCCCGGTCGAACCAGTGGTAGGCCTGACCGACCAGCACCGCGTCCGCCGTGCCGTCCGGCAGCGGCACCGACTCGGCGCTGCCGGCCAGCGCCGCCGTGCCCGGGGTGGCGGCGGCCAGTTCCGCCCGCATCCCCGGGTCCGGTTCGACGGGTACGACCTGGTGGCCGAGGGCGAGCAGGCCACGGGTGAGGATGCCGGTGCCGGCGCCGAGGTCGACCAGCCGGGCCGGGGCGGGCACCCGGTCCAGCGCCCAGCGCAGCGCCGCCTCGGGATAGCGGGGACGGAACCGGTCGTACGCGGCCGCGGCGGCGCCGAAGGAGAGCGCCTGGTGG
Organism: Micromonospora sp. NPDC049836; assembly: GCF_044465125.1. Lineage (NCBI taxonomy): Bacteria > Bacillati > Actinomycetota > Actinomycetes > Micromonosporales > Micromonosporaceae > Micromonospora > Micromonospora sp. NPDC049836. Next base: position 54,959 of record NZ_JBITLH010000015.1, on the reverse strand, counting down.
GGGTTGGTCATCCGGTGAGGCTAGTGCGGCGGACGGCCGCCGGGGATCAGTGGCGGTGCGCGCGGGCGACCAGGGTGCGGTAGGGCAGGTCGATGATGTCCCGGCCGGCCAGGTCGGGGTGGGTGGTGAGCAACTCACCCAGTTCCGCCTCGACCTCGCGGCGCCGCGCCGGTTCGGCCGTCAGGTAGTGCGACCGGGTCCGCACCATGCCGAGCAGATCGTCGGGGGCGAGGGGGGTGACCTGCCCGAACTCCGCCCACTCCGGGGTGGCGAACCGGGGGCCGAAGCCGGTCACGGTGGCTCGCAGGTGGTCGACGGTGTCGCCGATCTCGGCGATCCGGTTCAGCTCGGTCACCCAGCCGACCCGGTCGTCGCGCAGGTTCCAGACCGCCGCGAAGGTCCCCCCGGCCCGCAGCACCCGGGCGACCTCGGGGTGCGCCCGCTCCCGGTCGAACCAGTGGTACGCCTGGCCGACCAGCACCGCGTCCGCGTACCCGTCGGGGAGCGGGATCGACTCGGCGCTGCCGGCCAGTGCCGGGGTGCCCGGCAGTACGGCCGCGAACTGGGCCCGCATGCCCGGATCGGGTTCGACGGCGGTCACCTGGTGGCCGAGCGCGAGCAGCCCGGCGGTGACGATCCCGGTGCCGGCGCCCAGGTCCACGGTGCGGGTGGGCGCGGCGAGGCCGTCCACCGCCCAGCGCAGCGCCGCCTCCGGATACCGGGGCCGGTAGCGGTCGTAGTCGGCGGCCGCCACGCCGAAGGAGAGGGCCTCGGTGGAGTCGGTCATGGGCGGCAGGTTATCCCGTAACGGCCGGCCGGGCGCTTGAGTACGCTCATGGGCTGACCCGCCGATATCTCCCAAGCCTGAGGAAGCTCCCGTGACCGAGCAGAACGCCCTGCCAGTGGACCCCGCCGACGATCTTCCGGAGCAGATGAAGGTCCGCCGGGAGAAGCGGGACCGGATGCTCGCCGAGGGCGTCGCGCCCTACCCGATCGGCTACCCGCGGACCAGCACCCTGGCCAGGGTCCGCGAGCAGTACGCCGAGCTGCCCACCGACACGGCCACCGGCGACCGGGTCTCGGTGACCGGCCGGGTGATCTTCGTACGCAACACCGGCAAGCTCTGCTTCGCCACCCTGCGCGACGGCGACGGCACCGAGTTGCAGGCGATGCTCTCGCTGGACCGGGTCGGCGCGGAGCGGCTGGAGGACTGGAAGCGCCTGGTCGACCTCGGCGACCACGTCGGGGTGACCGGCGAGGTGATCACCAGCCGGCGCGGTGAGCTGTCGGTGCTGGTCGAGCAGTGGGCGGTCACCGCCAAGGCGCTGCGCCCGCTGCCGGTGGCGCACAAGCCGCTGAGCGAGGAGGCCCGGGTCCGCCAGCGGTACGTGGACCTCGTGGTCCGCCCACAGGCGCGGCAGATGGTGCGGACCCGCGCGGCGGCGGTGCGCAGCCTGCGGGACACCCTGCACGGCCAGGACTTCATCGAGGTGGAGACCCCGATGCTCCAGCTGCTGCACGGTGGCGCGGCGGCCCGCCCATTCGTGACCCACAGCAATGCGCTCAACACCGATCTGTATCTGCGAATCGCGCCGGAACTGTTTCTCAAGCGGGCCGTGGTGGGCGGCGTCGACCGGGTCTTCGAGATCAACCGCAACTTCCGTAATGAGGGCATCGACTCCACGCACTCGCCGGAGTTCGCCATGCTCGAGGCCTACCAGGCGTACGGCGACTACAACACGATGGCGGAGCTGACCCGGAATCTGGTGCAGCAGGCGGCGCTCGCGGTGAGCGGCTCGACCGTGGTGACCCACGCCGACGGCCGCGAGTTCGATCTGGGTGGCGAGTGGCGGTCGGTGTCGCTCTTCGGTGTCCTTTCCGAAGCGCTCGGTGAGGAGGTCACCGTCCGCACCGAAAGGACCCGCCTGGTCGAGTACGCGGACAAGGTCGGCCTCTCCGTCGACCCGAAGTGGGGTCCGGGCAAGCTGGCCGAGGAGCTTTTCGAGGAGCTGGTGGTGCCGTCGCTGCAGGCGCCCACCTTCGTCCGGGACTACCCGGAGGAGACCAGCCCGCTCACCCGGGCGCACCGCGACGAGCCGGGGCTGGCCGAGAAGTGGGACCTCTACGTGCTCGGCTTCGAGCTGGGCACGGCGTACTCCGAGCTGGTCGACCCGGTGGTGCAGCGGGAGCGGCTGGTGGCCCAGGCGCAGCTCGCCGCGCGCGGCGACGACGAGGCCATGCGACTCGACGAGGACTTTCTTCGGGCGATGGAGTACGGAATGCCGCCGGCCGGTGGTATGGGAATGGGAATCGACCGTCTGTTGATGGCGCTGACCGGGCTCGGAATTCGGGAAACGATCCTGTTCCCGTTGGTCCGGCCAGAGTAGCGGCACCCCGTTCCCGGGTTGTTACCGGAACCCATTGACGCGGCAAGCATCGGGCGGGTTATTGTGCTCCTGTATTGCAGGAGCACAACCCTGCTCGAAAGGAATGTGGGACGTGGCCAAGCAGATCATTCACAAGCTGGTCGATGACCTGGACGGCGGGGACGCTGACGAGACCGTCAAGTTCGCGTTGGACGGCGTGCAGTACGAGATCGACCTCTCGGCGTCGAACGCCGAGAAATTGCGCGACGTATTCGCGCAGTACATCGCGCACGGGACCAAGGTCGGGCGCGGCGGTGTGGTCGTGGGCGGCCGGGCCGCCCGGGGCCGGGGCGGCGCCACCGCCGACCGGGAGCAGAACAAGGCGATCCGGGCCTGGGCCAAGAAGGCGGGCAAGGACATCTCCGACCGGGGTCGGATTCCGCAGGAGATCGTCGAGGAGTACCACTCGAAGGCCGGCCACTGAGCCGACCACCACGGGCGACGCCGACGCCGGTCCGGAGCACCTTCCGGGCCGGCGTCGCCGTTTGGGCCTGACTGCGTGGGCTGTCCGGTTGCGGGCGGGCCTCGGCGGGACCGGCCCGGGACCGGGGAAGAAACCGCCCCCGGACCGAGTTGTCCACAGGCGGTGGAGATTTCGTCCACAGGCTGTGGAGAGACCGCCCGGGCCCGGCCCGGGGGCACTGGACCGCCCGGACGGTGGTTGCCGGCTCCCAGCGAATTTCGCTCTGCGCGTACAGGCAGGGGTACCGGAACACCTCCTGAGCGCGGACGGTTGTCAGATACGACGTGGGAACGGCCCTTCGCGAGGACACACGACCTCAGCGAAGGCGGTCCGCGGCGATAGAGTAAGGAGGCACGGACGCCCGTCCCGGACGTCCGCGCACCGGCCCCGCCAAGATCTTGACCATCAAGGCGCACGGCACGTGAGGAGCACGAGGGCATGTTCGAGCGGTTCACCGACCGAGCGCGACGGGTTGTCGTCCTGGCCCAGGAAGAGGCCCGGATGCTCAACCACAACTACATCGGTACGGAGCACATCCTGCTGGGCCTGATCCACGAGGGTGAGGGTGTCGCGGCAAAGGCCCTGGAGAGCCTCGGCATCTCCCTCGAGGGCGTCCGTCAGCAGGTCGAGGAGATCATCGGCCAGGGCCAGCAGGCGCCGAGCGGGCACATCCCGTTCACGCCGCGGGCCAAGAAGGTGCTGGAGCTGTCGCTGCGCGAGGCGCTGCAGCTCGGCCACAACTACATCGGCACGGAGCACATCCTGCTCGGCCTGATCCGCGAGGGCGAGGGCGTCGCCGCCCAGGTCCTGGTCAAGCTCGGCGCCGACCTCAACCGGGTCCGCCAGCAGGTGATCCAGCTGCTCTCCGGCTACCAGGGCAAGGAGCCGGCCGCGGCGGGCGCCGCGCCGGGCGAGGCCGCGCCGTCGACCAGCCTGGTGCTGGACCAGTTCGGCCGCAACCTGACCCAGGCCGCCCGCGAGGGCAAGCTCGACCCGGTCATCGGGCGCGAGAAGGAAATCGAGCGGGTCATGCAGGTGCTCTCCCGCCGTACCAAGAACAACCCGGTCCTGATCGGTGAGCCCGGCGTCGGTAAGACCGCCGTGGTGGAGGGGCTGTCCCAGAAGATCATCAAGGGCGAGGTGCCCGAGACGCTGAAGGACAAGCAGCTCTACACGCTCGACCTCGGCGCGCTGGTCGCCGGTTCCCGCTACCGCGGTGACTTCGAGGAGCGCCTCAAGAAGGTGCTCAAGGAGATCCGCACCCGCGGCGACATCATCCTGTTCATCGACGAGATCCACACCCTGGTGGGTGCGGGTGCCGCCGAGGGCGCGATCGACGCCGCCAGCATCCTCAAGCCGATGCTGGCCCGCGGTGAGCTGCAGACCATCGGCGCCACCACCCTGGACGAGTACCGCAAGCACCTGGAGAAGGACGCCGCTCTCGAGCGCCGCTTCCAGCCGATCCAGGTGGGTGAGCCCTCGCTGGCCCACACCATCGAGATCCTCAAGGGCCTGCGGGACCGCTACGAGGCGCACCACCGCGTCTCGATCACGGACGCCGCGCTGGTGGCGGCTGCCACCCTGGCCGACCGGTACATCTCCGACCGCTTCCTGCCGGACAAGGCGATCGACCTGATCGACGAGGCCGGCGCCCGGATGCGGATCCGCCGGATGACCGCGCCGCCAGACCTGCGTGACTTCGACGAGCGGATCGCCCAGGTCCGCCGCGACAAGGAGTCCGCGATCGACGCGCAGGACTTCGAGCGGGCGGCGCAGCTCCGCGACAAGGAGAAGCAGCTGCTCGGCCAGAAGGCCCAGCGGGAGAAGGAGTGGAAGGCCGGTGACCTGGACGTCGTCAGCGAGGTTGACGACGAGCAGATCGCCGAGGTGCTCGGCAACTGGACCGGCATCCCGGTCTACAAGCTGACCGAGGAGGAGACCTCGCGCCTGCTGCGCATGGAGGACGAGCTGCACAAGCGCGTCATCGGCCAGGAGGACGCGGTCAAGGCGGTCTCGAAGGCGATCCGGCGTACCCGGGCCGGCCTGAAGGACCCGAAGCGCCCGTCCGGCTCGTTCATCTTCGCCGGCCCGTCCGGCGTGGGTAAGACCGAGCTCTCCAAGGCGCTCGCCGAGTTCCTGTTCGGCAGCGAGGACGCCCTCATCCAGCTGGACATGTCCGAGTTCCACGACCGCTACACGGTCTCCCGGCTGGTGGGTGCCCCTCCCGGCTACGTCGGCTACGACGAGGGCGGCCAGCTGACCGAGAAGGTGCGCCGTCGGCCGTTCTCGGTGGTCCTCTTCGACGAGATCGAGAAGGCCCACCCGGACGTGTTCAACACGCTCCTCCAGATCCTGGAGGACGGGCGGCTCACCGACGGCCAGGGCCGGATCGTGGACTTCAAGAACACGGTCATCATCCTGACCACCAACCTCGGCACGCGGGACGTCGCCAAGGCGGTGTCGCTGGGCTTCCAGGCCTCTGAGGACTCCGAGTCCAACTACGACCGGATGAAGCAGAAGGTCAACGACGAGCTCAAGCAGCACTTCCGGCCCGAGTTCCTGAACCGGATCGACGACACCATCGTCTTCCACCAGCTGCGCGAGAACGAGATCCTCCAGATCGTGGACATCATGATCCAGCGGATCGAGACGCAGCTGCGGAACAAGGACATGGGCCTGGAGCTGACCGACAACGCCAAGAAGTACCTGGCGAAGAAGGGCTTCGACCCGGTGCTGGGCGCGCGGCCGCTGCGTCGCACGATCCAGCGCGACATCGAGGACAACCTGTCCGAGCGGATCCTCTTCAACGAGCTGACCCCGGGTCAGATCGTGGTGGTGGACTGCGAGGGCGACCCCGAAAACATCGACAAGTCCAAGCTCGTCTTCCGGGGCGCCGACCGGCCGGTGGCCGTGCCGGACGCGGTCCCGGCGGACCTCGGCGGCACCGCCGCCACGGGCGCGGACGACGCGGCGTGACCCGGGTCAACTGATCGAGGGCGACGGCCCCGGCCGGCGAAAGCCGACCGGGGCCGTCGCCTTTTCCCCGCCCTCGCCCCGCTGGGCCGGCTGGCCCGCTGGGCCGGGTCGGCCCGGCTGGCCCGCTGGCCGGCTCGCCGGGGCCCGGCTGACCCGCTGGGCCGGGTCGGTTCGCTCCGGTTGCGGCAACTCGTGGCTTCGCTGGACGGGGATGGCACACTTTGCCGCAACCGGAGTGGATCAAGCAGCGGCGGGGTGGGTCAGGGGTGAGTTAGCGGGACCGGTGGGCCGTCACCGGCCAGCCGGAACGACTCCTCGCCGACCGGTTCCACCAGGCCGTCGGTGACCAGCCCGGTCAGGGCGCGGGCCCGCTGCACGTCGTCGTGCCAGACCTGGTCCAGCCGCTGGTGCGGCACCGGTCCGGTGGCCTCACGCAGCACGGCGAGCAGCAGACCGCGTACCTGCCGGTCGGTGCCCGCGTAGCGCTGGGGGCGGCGGGTCGGGCCGGTCGGCGCCGGTCGGCCGGAGGCGCGCCAGGCGCAGATCGACTCGACCGGGCAGACCTCGCAGCGGGGCGCGCGGGCCGTGCAGACCACCGCGCCGAGTTCCATGAACGCCGCGCTGGCCAGCGCCGCGGCGGCCGGCTCGGTGGGCAGCAACTCCTCGGTGGCGACCAGGTCGGCGGGGCGGGTGGTCGGGCCGGCGTCCGGCTCGCCGGCGATCGCCCGGCACACCACCCGGCGTACGTTGGTGTCCACCACCGGGTGCCGCTGCCCGTACGCGAACGCGGCCACCGCCCGGGCCGTGTACGTGCCGACGCCGGGCAGCGCCAGGAGTTGGTCCAACCGGTCCGGCACCTCGCCACCGTGCCGCTCCACGATCGCCACCGCGCAGTCCCGCAGCCGGACCGCCCGCCGGGGGTAGCCGAGCCGTCCCCACATCCGGATCGCCTCGGCGGGGGTGTCCTCGGCCAGCGCGGTCGGAGTCGGCCAGCGGGACAGCCACGCCGACCAGGCCGGCAGCACCCGGGCCACCGGCGTCTGCTGGAGCATGACCTCGCTGACCAGGATGGCCCAGGCGCCGACGCCCGGCTCGCGCCACGGCAGGTCGCGGGCGTTCCGCTCGAACCAGCGGCTGACCAGGGTGGCGAACGTGGGCTCAGACATCGCGCCGCCGATGATGTCACGGGCGACGGATCGCCAGCGCGGGCCCTCCCACCGGGCCGCCCGTCCCACCGGGCCGCCCCACTCAGCGGGCTGCCCCCTCCCGCCGGGCCGCCCGTCCCGCCGGGCCGCCCCACGAACCAGGCCGCCCTTCCGTCCGTCAGGCTGGCCGGCCGCGCGCCGGTCACGGGCGGCCGGGGAGGTCGCCCTGTGCCGCTGTCGAGCTGACGTCGTATTCGACTCGAACGGGTCCGGCGCGTTCGCCGGTCAGGCGACATCACGGACAGATCGAGGCACCGCGACAGCCGACTTGATGTCGTATCCGACTCAGCTCGACAGGCGCGAAACCAGCAGAGGCGGTTGCCCTGGGTCGGGCGAGTGCGCAGAGCCGGTAGAGGTCGAGGAGGTGGTGGCCGAGGACCGAGGCGGCGTGGAGACCGGGCACGAGGACCAGGAACACGATGGGTGTCTCGGGGGCGGCACGGCACTCCGCTCGGATGACGTGGCCGGCCCGGGCGGCGGCTTCCCGCAGGTTGGGCGGGCCGGGGTGGGCCTGCGCGGCCGATCGGGGCGGTCGGGGCAGAATGTCCGGATGAACGAGCTCGCGATCACCGTCATCGGCCGGGACCGGCCGGGCATCGTGGCCGACGTCGCCGAGGTGCTCGCCCGGTTGGGCGCCAACCTCACCGACTCGACGATGACCCGGTTGCGGGGACACTTCGCGATGACCCTGATCTGCGTGGGCCCGGCCGCCGCCGACGTGGAGGCCGCGCTGGCCCCGCTCGCCGCCGACGGTCAACTGCTGGCGACCGTACGGGTGGTCACCCCGGACGGGCAGGCGGCGTCGGCCGGCGAGCCGTACGTGCTGGCGGTGCACGGCGCCGACCGGATGGGCATCGTGGCCGCGATGACCCGGGTGCTGGCCGACGCGGGTGGCAACGTCACCGATCTGAGCACCCGGCTGACTGGCTCGCTCTACGTGGTGGTGGCCGAGGTGGAGTTGCCGCCGGGCAGCTCCGACGAGGTGGCCGGCCGGCTCGCCCGTACCGCTGCCGAGCTGGGCGTGGGGGTCAGCCTCCGGCCGGCGGACACGGACCTGCTGTGACCGCGCAGGAGTACGTCGGCCTGGGCGGTTGGACGCCCGAGTCGCTGGGCCTGCCCGGCGAGGTACGCGCCGTGGTGTCCGCCCCGGACCCGGTGCTCCGGCGGCCCGGCCCGGCCGTGGATCCGACGTCGGCGGAGGTGGTCCGGCTCGCCGCGGACCTGGTCGCCACCATGCGGATCTCGCCCGGCTGTGTGGGTCTGGCGGCGCCGCAGGTCGGGGTGAGCGCCCAGGTGTTCGCGGTGGACGTGACCGGGCATCCGAAGGCGGTCACCGTGCACGGCACCTTCGTGCTCTGCAATGCCACAGTGGTGGAGGCGACCCGCTGGAAGGCCGGCCGGGAGGGCTGCATGTCGGTGCCGGACCTGACCGGTGACGTGAAGCGGGCCACCCGGCTGGTGGTGGAGGGCGTGCTTCCGGGCACCGGTGACCCGGTCCGGCTGGTGACCGACGGTTTCGAGGCGCGGGCGTTGCAGCACGAGATCGACCACTGCGCGGGGCTGCTCTTTCTCGACCGGGTCGCCGGCGCGCACGGCATCTACCAGCGCACGGTCTACCTCTGACGGTGCGCCGCCGGGCGACGGCACGCGGTGACCGTGCGTGTCCACTGTGGCCGTGCCGGGCGGTGGGGGCGGTCCCGCTCGGCGCGTCGCGCCCCCGCGTCGCGCGGTACGCCGCTACGGTGAACGCATCATGCGTCTGACGGTCGGCCCCCTGCCTCCCGCCGTGTACTGGCGGCGTCGCGCCGTCGTACTCGGAGCGGGACTGCTCTTCCTGATCGTGGTGCTCTACTCGTGCAGCGGGTCGGAGCGCAAGACCGGCTCGTCCGGCACGGGCGCCTCCACGAGCCCGACCGCCAAGGGCCAGCAGCCGGCCCCGACCGGCTCGGTGCTGACTCCGCAGAGCGGGAACCCGCCGACCGCGAGCCCGACGTCGGGCGATTCGGGTGGGAACTCGGGCGGCTCGGAGGGCGGTCAGGGTGGCCCGGCGGGCGGCGGCACCGGGACGGGCGACGGCGGGGCCGGCGCGCCGGTCAACCCGGTGGTCGACGACGGAACCTGCACCGATTCGGAGATCAAGGTGACCGCGATGGCCTTGCCGACCACCGCGCGGTCGGGCGCGCACGTCATCCTCCGCCTCAAGATCAAGAACATTTCCGAGCGGACCTGCAGCCGCAACGTCGGCGCCGACCTCCAGGAGTTGTTCATCAAGGCCGGCGCGGACCGGATCTGGTCCTCGGACACCTGCGGCACCGGCACGGGCTCCGACGTGCAGTCGTTCACCCCGAACTTCGAGCGCTCCTACGAGCTGGACTGGAACGGCATGGAGAGCACGAAGTGCGCGAACGGCGTGGCCGCCGGCCAGGACGCCCCGGCCGGCACCTATCACGTCTTCGCGCGGGTGGGCACCAAGCTCAGCGAGCCGGTGCGGCTCACCATCACCAACTGACCGCCGCCGGCGCGACCATCACCAACCTGACCGCCGCCGGCGCGGCGTGGCTCAGACGTAGCGCTCGAGGATGGACGCCTCGGCGAGCCGGGACAGCCCCTCGCGGACGCCGCGCGCCCGCGCGTCGCCGACCCCCTCCACCGCCTGGAGATCCTCCACCGTCGCGCCGAGCAGCCGCTGGAGGCTGCCGAAGTGCACCACCAGCCGGTCCACCACGGCGGCGGGGAGCCGGGGCACCTTGGCCAGCAGCCGGAAGCCGCGCGGGCTGACCGCCGCGTCCAGCGCGTCCGACGCGGACGGGTAGCCGATCGCCTTGGCGACCGCGACCAGGTCGATCAGCTCGGTGGCGCTGAGCAGGTCCAGCTCCACGAGCGCCTCGTCGAGGGTGCGCGACTTGCGCCCGACCGGGAGGTAGTCCCGGATGACCAGGGTGCGGTCGGCGTCCACGCCGGCCATCAGCTCGTCGAGCTGGAGGGCGAGCAGCCGGCCGTCGGTGCCCAGCTCGACCACGTACCCGGCGATCTCGTCGGCGATCCGGCGGACCATCTCCAGCCGCTGCACCACGGCCACGGCGTCCCGCACGGTGACCAGATCCTCGATCTCCAGCGCGGAGAGCGTGCCGGAGACCTCGTCCAGCCGCAGCTTGTAGCGTTCCAGGGTGGCCAGCGCCTGGTTGGCCCGGGACAGGATCGCCGCCGAGTCGTCCAGCACGTGCCGCTGGCCGTTGACGTAGAGGCTGATGATCCGCATCGACTGGCTCACCGAGATCACCGGGTAGCCGGTCTGCCGGGCCACCCGCTCGGCGGTGCGGTGCCGGGTCCCGGACTCCTCGGTGGGGATGGACGGGTCGGGCATCAGGTGCACGCCCGCCTGGACGATCCGGGTGCCGTCGCTGGAGAGCACCACGGCGCCGTCCATCTTGCACAGCTCCCGGACCCGGGTCGCGGAGAACTCCACGTCCATCGGGAAGCCGCCGGTGCAGATCGAGTCGACCACCTTGTCGTAGCCGAGGACGATGAGCGCGCCGGTGCGTCCGCGCAGGATCCGCTCCAGGCCGTCGCGCAGGGCGGTGCCCGGCGCCATGAGGGCGAGGTTGGCCCGCAGCGGGTCGCCGCCGGCCCCGCCGATGCTCCCGGTGACGCTCACGCTGATCGGACGGGCGGCGGAGCCCACGGCACCGGTGCGGGCGTGCGGCGTCGTCGCGGCGGGCTTGGTGGCATCGCGGTCGATCGGCACGGGCACAGTCTACGGACTGCCGTGCGGTGGGTGCTCTCGTGGTTACTGTGATGTGTCACGATGTCCGGCTCCTGCGGTCGTCGACCCGCTGCGCCCGCTGTCCGGAATCGACCCGGCGGTCCCGCCGCACGCTCACCTCGGGTCACTCCACCGACGCGCGGGCGGCGGCCTGGAGCGCCCCGCGCACGTCCGTGACCTCGATCACGCGCATCTGCTCGGGCACCACTCCACTGCTGCCCGGGCCGCATCCGGGCGGCACCAGGGCCAGCCGGAAACCGAGCCGGGCCGCCTCGGCCAGCCGCCGCGGCACCGCGCCCACCCGGCGCACCTCGCCGGTGAGCCCCACCTCGCCGATCGCCACCAGGTGCGGGGCGATGGCCAGGTTGAGCCCGCCGGACGCCACCGCCAGCGCCACCGCCAGGTCGGCGGCCGGCTCGACCACCCGGATGCCACCCACGGTGGCCGCGAAGACCTCGCGGTCGTGCAGGGTCAGCCGTTCGGTGCGCCGCTGGAGCACCGCCAGCACCATCGCCAGCCGGGCGCCGTCCAGCCCGGAGACCGTACGCCGGGGCGAACCGGCCACGGTCGCGCCGATCAGCGCCTGCACCTCGGTGACCAGCGCGCGCCGCCCCTCCATCGCCACGGTGACGCAGGTGCCCGGCACGGGCTCCGAGTAGCGGGTGAGGAACAGCCCGGACGGGTCGGCCAGGCTGCTGATGCCGCCCTCGTGCATCTCGAAGCAGCCCACCTCGTCGGCCGCGCCGAACCGGTTCTTCACGCCGCGCACCATCCGCAGCGACGAGTGCTTGTCGCCCTCGAAGTGCAGCACCACGTCGACCAGGTGCTCCAGCACCCGGGGGCCGGCGACCTGCCCGTCCTTGGTCACGTGGCCGACCAGCACGGTGGCGACGCCCCGCTCCTTGGCGACCGCGACCAGCGCCGCGGTGACCGCGCGGACCTGGGTGACCCCGCCCGGCACGCCCTCGGTGCCGGTGGTCGAGATGGTCTGCACGGAGTCGAGCACCAGCAGCCCGGGCTTGACCGCGTCGAGGTGGCCGAGCACCGCCGACAGGTCGCTCTCCGCGGCGAGGTAGAGCTGGTCGTGCAGGGTGCCCATCCGCTCGGCGCGCAGCCGCACCTGGCTGACCGACTCCTCCCCGCTGACCACCAGCGACGGGCTGCCGGCGCCCGCCGCCCACTGCTGGGCCACGTCGAGCAGCAGGGTGGACTTGCCGACCCCGGGCTCACCGGCGAGGAGCACCACGGCGCCGGGCACCAGGCCGCCGCCGAGCACCCGGTCGAGCTCGCTGACCCCGGTGGGCCGGGCCCGGGCGGGTGCCGCGCTGATGGTGGCGATCGGTCGGGCCGGCTCGGCGGGCAGCCGGGAGCTGACCACCCGGCCGGAGACCATCGGGCCGCTGACCGTGCACTCGACCACCGAGCCCCACTCGCCGCACTCCGGGCAGCGGCCGACCCACTTGGGTGGCTGGTGGCCGCAGGCGTCGCACTCGTAGGCCGGGCGCGGCTCGCGGGCGGCGCCCCGGCTCCGGCCGGTGGCGGCGGTGGCGCGGGAGGAGGGGGCTCGGGAGGTGCTCACCCCAGGACGCTAACCGGGCGGTACGACGAAAGCCCATCCGGAAGCGGCGACGCCGCCGGCGTGGCGGTGGCCACACCGACGGCGTCGTCGGATGCTCGGGGGTGGGTCAGTCGTGCCCGCCGCCCTCGACCCCGCCCTGCTCGCCGGCCTCCTCGCGCGGGTGGACCACCGGCGAGGCGGGCGCGTTCGGGGTCAGCGGTACGCCGATCGGAGCGGCGGTCTTGATCACCTTGCCGTTGCCGAAGTCGAAGGTCAGGCCGACCTGCTGGCCGGTGAGCAGCTTGTCGTTCAGGCCGACGAGCTGGAGGAACTGGTCGCTGTCGCTGTTCAGCTGGACGTAGCCGAGGGCCGGGATCTCGATCCGGGCGGGCCGGCCGGCCGGGGCCGTCTCGCTCGGCGACGCGGAGGGGCTGGCCGAGGGGGACTCGGTGGTGCCGAGCGACTGGCTCGGCGACGCGTTCGGGTCGGTGGCGGTGGGCGACGCGGACGCCGGCTCGGTCGGCGAGCCGGTGGGGGTCGCGCCCTCGCCGCCGGGCGTCGCGCCGGCGAGCTGGATGTCGCGGGCGCCGTCGGTGCTGACGGTCACCGTCACCGGGGTCTGGCTGTCGTTGTAGATCACGACGTTGAGCGGCGCGTTGGCGCCGGCCTCGTAGCCCTTGGTGCCCGGGAACTGCACGTACAGGCCGCGCACCTTGTACAGGTTGTCGGGAGTCTGGACGTTGACGCCCTGCACCGACGGGATCTTGTTGGCGGTCTCGGCCACCTGGCCGGCGCCACACCCGGACAGCAGCAGGCTCGCCGCCGCCGAGCCGGCCAGCAGCAGGGCCGCACCCCGGGAACCCCTGATCGAGCGCGTCACGTCGGTCCTCCTCGTCACGATCCCCAGCCGGCGGGACGCCGGACACGGGGTGGCCATACCCGCGCAGACCGCGCTCCAGGGTAGTTGGAGCTGATCGAGGGCCGCACGCCGACCCGGTAATGCCACCCTTCCCGGGTGCCGGTCAGACCACCCGGCCGCTGGCCAGCAGCAGGGCCACGTCGATCAGGGCCACCACCAGCACGGACCGGAAGGCGGCCACCGGCCGGCCGCCGGCCCGGGCCGCGCGGCGGCCCGCGTACCAGCCGAGGGCCGGCACCGCGACGGCGGCCGCGACCGCGGACAGCCCGGTCCAGGACGGTGGCCCGGGTGGGCCGACGACGAGGATCACGGTGGCCGCGAGGAGCAGCCCGGCGGCGGCCGCCCGGCTGCCCGCCGGCCCGAGCCGGTGGGGCAGCCCGTGCACCCCGGTGCGGGCGTCGTCGGCCAGGTCGGGCAGCACGTTGGCGAAGTGCGCCCCGGCGCCGAGGCAGGCGGCGGCGGCCACCAGCCAGACCGGCGGGGCGGGGGCGCCGGGCAGCGCCAGCACCACGAAGGCCGGCAGCGAGCCGAACGAGACCGCGTACGGCAGCACCGAGACCGGCGTCGACTTGAGCGGCCGGTTGTAGAGCAGCGCCGAGGCGAGACCGAGCAGGACGCACCAGGCCGCCGGCCCGGTGGTGGTCAGCGCGATCAGGCCGGTGGCCACCGCTGCCACCGGGACGGCCAGGGCGAGGGTTCGCCGGGACACCGCGCCGGCGGGCACCGGCTTGTCGGTACGCCCCACCGCGGCGTCCCGGTCGGCGTCCACCAGGTCGTTGCTCCACCCCGTCGCGAGCTGGCTGGCCAGCACCGTGAGCAGCACCGCGACGATCCCGGCCGGACGGTGCCCGACCGCGGCGGCCAGCAGCCCGGCCACCCCGGTGACCGCCACAGTGGGCTCCGGATGGCTCGCCCTGACCAGCCCTAACACCGACGACGACATAAGGGAAGTCTGGTCGTTACCCGGGAGTCGTGCCACGCTCGGTGGCATGCGAGACGCGGCCCCGGTGTCCACCCCGCCCCGCGTCCTGCCACGCAACGATCCCCGGCAGTACGACGACCTGGTAGGCGAGTGGTGGCGACCGGACGGCGCGTTCGCCATGCTGCACTGGCTGGCCCAGGCCCGCGCCGCGCTGGTGCCCCCGGCGTCCCGGCCGGACGCGCTGCTGGTCGACCTCGGTTGCGGCGCCGGCCTGCTCGCCCCGCACCTGGCCGGCAAGGGCTACCGGCACGTCGGGGTCGACCTGACCCGGTCCGCGCTCGACCTGGCCGCGGCGCACGGCGTCACGGTGGTCCGGGCCGACGCCACGGCGGTGCCGCTCGCCGACGGCTGTGCCGACGTGGTCTCCGCCGGCGAGCTGCTCGAACACGTGCCGGACTGGCGCCGCGTGGTGGCCGAGGCGTGCCGGCTGCTGCGTCCGGGCGGCCTGCTGGTGCTGGACACCCTCAACGACACCCTGCTGGCCCGGCTGGTCGCGGTGGAGATCGGCGAGCGGCTGCCCACCGTGCCGCGCGGCATCCACGATCCACGGTTGTTCGTGGACGCCCGGGCGCTGGCCGCCGAGGCCGCCCGGCACGGCGTGACGCTGCGGCTGCGCGGGATCCGGCCGGCGTTCGGCGGCACGCTGGCCTGGCTGCTGCGCCGGCTGCGCGGTGCCGGTGACCGTCCGACCGGGACGTCGCCGCGGATCGTGCCGACCTGGTCGACGGCCGTGCTCTACCAGGGCCGTGGGGTCCGGAACGGGTAGCCGGGGCCGCCCGGGGTATTGGGACGCCGAGAAGGGGGCTACATGACTGTGCACGCGCTGGAGGCGGCCCGCCGGTTGGCGCCGCGACTGGCCGCGCGGGCGGCGCAGCACGACCGGGACGGCTCGTTCCCGGTCGACGACTTCGCCGACCTGCGGGAGGCCGGGCTCTTCGGCCTCATGGTGCCCCGGGAGCTGGGCGGCCTGGGCGCCACCTTCGCCGAGTACGCCGCCGTCGCCACCGAGCTGGCCCGGGGCAACGGCGCGACCGCCCTGGTGTTCAACATGCACGCCTCGGTGACCGGGGCGCTGGGCGCGGTCACCGAGGAACTGGCCGAGGCGCTGGGCGTACCGGCGGAGGCGCTGGCCGCGCGGGACCGCCTGCTCCGCGCGGCCGCCGAGGGCTCCTGGTACGCGGTGGCCATGAGCGAGCGGGGCGCTGGCGCCCGGCTGTCCCAGCTGAGCACGGTCTACGAGCCGGTCGAGGGCGGTTGGCACGTCAAGGGCAGCAAGACGTTCTGCTCGGGCGCGGGGCACCCGGACGGCTACCTGGTGGCCGCGCGCAGCGCCACCGACCAGTCGGTGGTCTCGCAGTTCCTGGTGCCGGCGGGGCAGGGGATCACCGTCGAGCCCACCTGGGACGCGCTCGGCATGCGCGCCACCGCCTCGCACGACCTGCACCTGGACGTCACCGTGCCGGCCGACCGGCTGCTCGGCGGGGTGGAGGGGCTGGCCCTGGTGGTTGCCCAGCTCATGCCGCACTGGCTGGTGGCCAGCTATGCCGCGGTCTACGTCGGGGTGGCCCGGGCGGCCATCGACGCCGCCGCCGAGCACCTGAACGCCCGGAACCTGGCCGGGCTGCCGGCGGTCCGGGCCCGGCTCGGCCGCGCCGACGCGGCGGTGGCGGCGGCCGAGCTGGTGGTGGCCGAGGCGGCCCGCCGGGTGGACGAGGCGCCGGGGGACGCGGAGACCAACCGCTGGGTGTGGCGGGCCAAGCTGCTCGCCGGCACCACCGCCGCCGAGGTGGCCGCGTCCATGCTGGAGGCCGCCGGCACCTCGGCCACCCGCCGGGGCCATCCCCTGGAGCGGCTCTACCGGGACGCCCGCTGCGGTTCGCTGCACCCGGCGACCTCGGACGTCTGCGCCGACTGGCTGGGCATCGCCGCGCTCGGCGGCGACCCCGACCGCGACGGCTCGGCGCCGCGCTGGTGAGCGGGTGAGCGCGCCGGGGTGCGGGGCCGGTGGCCGGGGCCGGCTGAGCGCGCGACGCGAGCCGGATCCGCGACCGGCGCTCTCCTCGGGCGGGGGCGCTCGTTGGTGACGGTGGGGACACGGGACGAGAGGTGGGGGACATGGCGGTGCCGGTGATCGCGGGCCTGGGCACGGCGCAACCGCCGACGGCCGGGCAGGAGGAGCTGTGGACGGGCTTCTTCTCGAAGCACTTCTCCGGGACGACCCGGGCGCTGGCCGAGCGGATCTTCGCCAACTCCGGGGTGTCCCGCCGGCAGGCGGCGGTGAACCCGCTGCTGGAGGACGTCTCGGAGTGGCCCACCGAGCGCCGGATGCGCCGCTACCAGGTCGAGGCGCTGCCGCTCGGCAAGGAGGCGGTGAGCCGGGCGCTCACCGCCGCCGGGCTGGACGCGGGCGACGTGGGGCTCTTCGTGGTCTGCTCGTGCACCGGGTACGCCACCCCGGGGCTGGACATCCTGCTCGCCCGGGACCTGGGCATGGCCTCGGACACCCAGCGCATGTTCGTCGGCCACATGGGCTGCTACGCGGCCCTGCCGGGGCTGGGCGCGACGAGCGACTTCGTGACCGCCCGGGGCCGGCCGGCGCTGCTGCTCTGCGCGGAGCTGACCAGCCTGCACATCCAGCCGGCCGGGTCCCGGGTGGACACCCAGCAGATCGTCTCGCACGCGCTCTTCTCGGACGCCGCGGTCGCCGCCGTGGTCGTCCCCGGCGGCCGGGGGTACGCGCTGCGTGAGATCACCTCGGTCACGGACACCTCCACGGCGGACCACATGACCTGGGACGTCACCGACGCCGGCTTCCGGATGGGGCTGTCGCCGAAGGTGCCGCAGGTGCTCTCCCGGCACGTCCGGGCGCTGGTCGACGACCTGTTGGCCCGGCACGGCCGCGGCCTCGCCGAGGTGGACGGGTGGGCGGTGCATCCGGGCGGCCCGCGCATCCTCAACGTGGTCGAACGGGAACTGGCGCTGCCGCCGGCGGCGCTGGCGGCGTCCCGGGCCACCCTGGACGAGCACGGCAACTGTTCGTCCCCGACGGTGCTGCTGATTTTGGACCGGCTGCGCCGGACGCAGCCGTCGCCGGAGCGGGTCGTGATGCTCGCCTTCGGGCCGGGCCTCACCCTCTACGCGGCGCTGCTGGAGCGCACCGCGTGACGGGACGGCGACCGCCGCCCCGCGTCGATACGCTCTGCGGGTGACCCCTGACGAGCGGACCCGGCGCGTGCTGCTGGCCGGGCTGACGGTGGCGGCGCTGGTCGCCGGTGCGTGGTGGTGGCGGGCCGCGGCGCCGGCCGTCGACCGCGCCGATCCGGGGCCCACCGGGTCGCCGGCCGCCTTCCTCGAGCCCGGCCTCCGCGTGGCGATCGATGCTCGGACCGGGCAGGTGCTCCCGGGGCCGGATGCGGACCCGGACCAGCGGGTGGTGATCCACCAGGCCCCCGACGGCACGGTGCGTCAGCTGGACGACTCGCAGGTGCTGTGGCGGGAACGGTCCCATCTGCTGCCGGACGGCCCGCCGGTGCGGCGCCAGACGAACGCGTCGGACGCGGACCGGGTGGTGCTCACGGTCGGCTGCTCCGGCGCCGGCTCGGTCGTCGTCGGGGTCTCCGGTGCGCCCGCGGCCGAGCCGGAGCGCACGGTGAGCTGCGGCGGTGCGCCCGAGGTCGTGGTGCTGGAGACGGGGAACCGGCCGCTGCTGGTGTGGTTCGCCGCGCTCGGGGACGAGGTCGACCTCGACGCCCGGCTCGCGGCGGTGTCCTGAGCGCCGCTCAGCCGGCCAGTCCGACCAGGTCGGCGCGGTAGTCCTCGACCGGTCCCAGCTCGGGCACCACCCGGACCACGGTGCCGTCCCGGTCCACCAGGAGGGCGGCGGCCGTGCCCGGATGGGGGGCCAGGTGCAGGTAGGCCCGGAGGCCGCCGGCCGGGTCGGCGAGCGGTCGTACGCCGGCCGCCGGTGGGGCCTCGGCGCTGCGCCCCTCGGTCACCGTGAGCACGGTGACGTCCCGTGGCGCGGTCGCCGCAGCCGTGCTCACCTGCTCCCGGCAGGCGCAGGCGTCGACCAGGATGATCATGGCGGGGAGCAGGCCGCGCAGCGGCACCGGGGAGTTGCCGGCGTCGACCAGGTCCAGCGCGGGCACCGGCCCGACCGGGCCGGGGGTGGCGCTCGGGAAGGGGACGACGGTGGGGCTGCCGCCGGAGCGGGTGGAGCGGGGCCAGGTCACGGCGGCCAACCCGCTCAGCGTCACCAGCACCGAGATCAGCAGGGCCAGCAGCGGCAGCCGCAGCGGGCGGACCGCCGGTCGCGGGGCGCCGTGCCGCCCGCCGGAGTTCCGGCGCTCGCGGCGCAGCTCGCGGCGGACCTGGCGGGCCTCCTCGGCGAGCGCCGAGGGGTCGTCGGGAACGACCACCCGACCCCACTCCGGTGGCAGGTCGGGCAGCCCGTCCGGCGGCCCGTGGCCTTCAGCGTCAGGCATGCCCATCGGACCCCCAGGAGCCGTCTCCGTGAGCGGACGTCGCGCCCGCCTCAAGCGTCCCGCACCGGCGCTCGTACCGCCACACCTGGGCGCACGTCGGATTCCAGGGCTACCATGGAAGGAGCGCATCGCCCTAGATATCAACGCTCCGATCACTCGTACCGGGTTGTCATCCGATCGTCACGGAGCGTGTCGAAACCATCGGTTTGACCGCCTGTCAAGCTGAAGAAATACCTCTCACAGGGCCCCTGAGCTGCGCCAACGGTCAGGACAGCGGTGAGACATCGGTGCCTGAGCGTGTTACCCTAGACACAGCGAAAGGGGTTTCGAACCTATGGTTTTCAGTGTCGGCGAGACCGTTGTTTACCCCCACCACGGGGCCGCACTCATCGAGGCAATCGAGACTCGGGTCATCAAGGGCGAGCCCAAGCAGTACCTCGTCCTGAGGGTCGCGCAGGGTGACCTGACGGTCCGGGTGCCCGCCGAGAACGCCGAGATCGTGGGTGTGCGAGAGGTGGTCGGCGAAGAGGGCCTGGGCAAGGTCTTCGACGTGCTCCGTGCACCGCACACCGAGGAGCCGACCAACTGGTCGCGGCGTTACAAGGCGAATCTGGAGAAGCTGGCCTCGGGTAACCCGCTGAAGGTCGCCGAGGTCGTCCGCGACCTGTGGCGCCGGGAGCGGGAGCGGGGCCTGTCCGCGGGTGAGAAGCGCATGCTCGCCAAGGCCCGCGACATTCTCGTCGGCGAGGTCGCGCTGGCCGAGAAGAGCACCAAGGACGAGGCGGAGACGCTGCTCGACAAGGTACTGACCGAGGCCTGAGTTCCACCGCATCGTCGTACCCGACCCGTAGCAAAGAAATCCGAGGACCGCGACGTGACCGCGCAGCTCAACCCGCGCGGTGACGTCGCGGTCCTTGTTCCTGCGGCCGGTGCCGGGGTACGCCTCGGTCCCGGCGCTCCGAAGGCGCTCCGGCCGCTCGCCGGCGAGCCACTGCTGGTGCACGCGGTACGCCGGGTCGCGGCGGCCGCCTCGGTGCACACCATCGTGGTGGCCGCCCCGGCGGCCGACGTCGAGGCGGTGCGGGCGCTGCTCGCGCCGGTGGCCCCGGTGACCGTGGTCCCCGGCGGCGCCGAACGGCAGGCGTCGGTGGCCGCCGCGCTGGCCGCCGTCCCGGCCGGGCCGGAGATCGTCCTGGTGCACGACGCGGCCCGGGCGCTCACCCCGCCCGCACTCGTCGAGTCGGTGGCCGCGGCGGTCCGCGCCGGCCACGACGCGGTGATCCCGGTCCTGCCGGTGGTCGACACGATCAAGGAGGTCGACACCGGCGAGCGGGTCCTCGGCACGGTCGACCGGTCCGCCCTCCGCGCGGTGCAGACCCCGCAGGGCTTCCGCCGGTCGGTGCTGGCCGCCGCGCACGAGGCGGCCGGTGACCCGCTGACCGACGACGCCGGCCTGGCCGAGAAGCAGGGCGTGCCGGTGTTCTGCGTACCCGGGTCGGAGCTGGCCCTCAAGATCACCCGGCCGTTCGACCTGGCGCTGGCCGAGTACCTGCTGGCGGCCGGGGTCTGACGCGTACCCTCGGCTCATGATCGTCCCTCGGGTGGCCATCGGCACCGACGTGCACGCCTTCGCGCCCGGCCGGCCCTGCTGGGTCGCCGGCCTGCACTGGCCGGGCCAGGACGGCCTGGCCGGCCACTCGGACGCCGACGTGGTGGCGCACGCCGCCTGCAACGCGCTGCTCGCCGCGGCCGACCTCGGCGACCTGGGCGCGAACTTCGGCGTGGACCAGCCCGAGTGGGCCGGCGCCTCGGGAGTGGCGCTGCTCACCGAGAGCGCCCGGCGGGTCCGGGCCGCCGGCTTCCGGATCGGCAACGTGTCGGTGCAGGTGATCGGCAACCGCCCCAAGATCGGCCCACGCCGGGGGGAGGCGCAGCGGGTGCTCTCCGCCGCGGTCGGCGCCCCGGTCACGGTCGCCGCCGCCACCACCGACGGGCTCGGCTTCCCGGGGCGCGGCGAAGGGCTGACCGGCATCGCGGTGGCCCTGGTGTACGAGGCCCCGGCCGACTGAGCCGGGCGGCCACTCGCCGGGGCCGGCCGGCCCGGGCTCCGGCGGATCGTGCCGGACGGCCCGGGACCGGATCCGCCGGCTCAGTCGACGTCGGTGCAGACGTTGTGGGTCGTGCCGTGCAGCATCGTGATGGTCTTCGCGAAGCTGGGATCGAACTGCACCACGAACTGGCCGTCGACGATCCACAGCCCCTTCGGCAGCGAGCCCGCGTTCTCCCGGAAGCCGAGCAGCACCGGACCGGTCACGTACCAGGTCATCGACCCGTCGGTGCCGTAGACCACCAGGGAGGTGCCGCTCGCGTCCGCCGTGGAGGTGGCGCCGGTCTCCAGATTGGTCACCCGGTCGATCAGAGCGCCGGTGTACAACTCCCGCTTCGGCGAGCCGTCCGGGTAGGTCGCCAGGGTCAGCTTCCGTACCTCGTCGACGATCGGCTCGACCCGCACCGCGAATTCGCACCGGGCCCCGGCGGGCAGCTCGAACGCCTCCTGCGGGGCCGGTTCCCAGGCGCCCGGGGCGCTGTCGACGGTCGCGGCGGACGCCGTACCCGGCAGGGCCGCGCCGATCAGCGCGACCGCCGACGCCAGCGCCACCTTCATCCTGATTCGCATGATCACTCCATCCGTACGGGGTTCAGGGCCGGACCAGGATGCGCGGCCCGGCTCACCACGGGATCACCACCGCGGGACGGGCGCGGCGGCGCCGTACGCGGCCGGACGGGCCGCCGGGCGCCGGTCACCCACCAACCGCTCACCGTCGCCTGACAACCCGCCCGCCGGGCCAGCCGGTCCTTTCCGTATGGACTTCCGACTACTTGGACCCTTCGAGGCACGCCACGAGGGGCAACCGGTCGAGGTGGGCAGCCGGCGGCAGGAGCGCTGCCTGCTCGGGGTGCTGCTGCTCGACGCGGGACGGGTGGTGGACACCGAACGCCTGATCGACCTGCTCTGGCCCGACCGGCCGCCGGCCTCGGCCCGGGGCACCGTGCAGACGTACATCGGCCGGCTGCGGGGGTCGCTGTCGCCGTACGGGGTGCGGATCAGCACCCGGGGCGAGGGTTACCTCGTGGAGGCGGACGGCCACCGCGTCGACGTCGACGAGTTCGCCGAGCTGGTCCGGCGGGCCGGGGCGGCCGCCGATCCCGCCGAGCGGGTGCGGCTGCTCGACCGAGGGCTGGCGCTCTGGCGCGGGCCGCTGCTGGCCGACGCGGCCGACGGTGAGCTGCGGGAGCGGCTGCACGGCGCCGTCGAAGAGCTGCGGCTGGTCGCCGTCGAGCTGCGCGCCGAGGCGCGGCTCGCGCTCGGCCAGCACGCCCAGGCGATCACCGAGCTGATGCCGTTGGCCGCCGCGTACCCGACCCGGGAGCAACTCGTCGGCGTGCTGATGACCGCGCTGTACCAGGGGGCCCGGCAGGCCGACGCGCTGCGCCTGTACCGGACGACCCGGCGGGTGCTGGTGGACGAGTTGGGCGTCGAACCGGGGCCGCGGCTGCGCGAGGTGCACCGCCGGATCCTGCGCGGCGACCACCGGCTGGACCGCCCCGGGCGGCCGGTGTACGAGGTGCGGGTGCGCGACGAGAGCCTGCCGTGGAGCGTCGGCGGCCATCCCGCGCTGGACTTCTGCAACACCTTCGCCGGCTGGGGGCAGGAGCCCCCGCTGCCCGGCTCGGAGTGGCTGCGCGGCTACCGCACCCTGGCGGTCTGGGCCGGGCACGCGGGTCTCCTCGACGACGTCTCGGTGAGCCGGCTGATCCACCTGGACCGGCGGGACCCGGGCGGGGCCGCGGAGGTGCTCGCCGAGGCCCGCCGGCTGCGGACCGCGCTGCACGACTGCCTCGTCGACCCGGACGACCGCCCGGCCTTCGACGTGGTCGCCGGGTACGCGGAGGCCGCCGCCAAGGTGCTGGTGTTCCGGCGCGAGACCGACGGCCGGGGGCACTGGTGGCCGGAACTCACCGCCGGGCTCCGGACGCCCCTGCACGCCGTCGCGTGGTCCGCCGCCCAACTGCTCGCCGACCCGCGCCGGCTCGCCCTCCGGGGCTGCGCCGACGAGCGGTGCGGTTGGCTCTTCCTGGACGAGGGCGGGCTGCGTCGCTGGTGCAGCCTGGGCACGTGCGGCAACTCGGCGGCCGGGTCCGTCTGCCACAGCGCCTGAACGCGCGGCCGGATCCGCCGGCCAGCGCGCCTGAACGGCGGACGGTGCGTGCGGCCGATGCCGCCCCGGCGGTGCCACCCGGCGTGGGCGGGGGCGGGCGGCTACGCTCGCCGGGATGTCGAGTGACGCCGCCCCCGACCAGTCCGCCGCCGACGGCTACCTCCAGCGCGCCCGGCTCCTCGCCGAGCTGGGCCGGTACGACGAGGCGATCGGTGAGCTCAGCTTCCTGATCGCCGCCGAGCCGGGCCACGCCGACGCGCTGACCATGCTGGCCCGGATGCACCTCGCCGGCGACCGGGCGGCCGAGGCGCTGGACGCCGCCGAGGCGGCTCTGGCGGTCGCCCCGGACGCCGTACCGGCGCTGGTGGCACGGGGCTTCGCGCTGGCCGACCTGCAGCGGTGGAAGGAGGCCGCGACCACCGCCGACCAGATCCTGGCGCTCGGCCCGACCGACCCGTACGCCCAGCGCAGCGCCGCCGCGATCCTGTCCGGCGCACGCAACGGCCAACCGGCGCTGGACGCCGCCTGGCGGGGGGTCGAGCTGGTGCCGGAGGAGCCGCAGGCGCACCTGGTGCTCGGCCTGGTGGCCGCCCGGCTGGCGCTGTTCGACCTGGCCGAGCGGGCCTACCGGGAGGCGCTGCGGCTGGACCCGCAGCTGGCCGAGGCGCGCCACGACCTGGGGGTGATCCGGCTGGACCAGCGGCGCTACGCCGAGGCCCTGGAGCACCTGACCGAGGCGGCCGCCATGGACCCGGCGCGCGGCGACGCCCGCCGGACGATCGGTGACGGACTGCGCCGGATGGTGCTCCACGCCGCCGGCTGGTCGCTGGTGGCCACGGTGCTGGTCGCCTTCCTGGCCCCGGCGGCGCCCGGACCGTCCCGGATCCTCGCCGGGGTGGCCGCGCTCGGCGGGGCGCTGGTCGGCTGGCGGTACGCGGCCCGGCTGCCCGACCTGCTCGGGACGGTCCTGCCGGGGCTGGTCCGGTCCGACCGGAGCCTGGCCGTGGCGCTGTACGCGACGGCCGCCGCCCCGGCGCTGCTGCTGCTCTACGCGCTGCTCGGCGGGCCGTGGCCGCTGGTGGCGGCGGTGATCGCGGCGACGGTCGCGTCGTTCGCCGTGCTGGTCCGGCGCTGACGTGGTTATTCCCGGTCTCCGGGGTGAGCCTGGCTACGTGTGGGTGGGGGCGGCGCGGGGGTAGGAATGGTCGAAGCGTTGGCTTGTCCTGGGCGCCCGCCGGTGCGGGCGGTGGCGCCGCGAGCCACGCATCATCCCGTACGTCTGCAGGAAGCGGAGAACTGTGCTGACCGTCAACGCCTACGCGGCGACGTCCGCGACCGGACCACTCACCCCGACCACCATCGAGCGGCGCGACCTCGGGCCGCACGACGTGCTCATCGACATCGCGTTCTCCGGCATCTGCCATTCCGACATCCACACCGCGCGCAGCGAGTGGGGCGCCACCAACTACCCGATCGTGGTCGGCCACGAGATCGCGGGCGTGGTCCGGGAGGTCGGCGCCGAGGTGACGAAGTTCGCCGCCGGCGACCGGGTCGGCGTCGGCTGCATGGTCGACTCCTGCCGCGAGTGCGACAACTGCCGCAAGGGCCTGGAGCAGTACTGCCTCAACGGCAACGTCGGCACGTACGGGGCGGTGGACCGGGACGGCCGGCCGACCCAGGGCGGCTACGCCCAGGCCATCGTGGTCACCGAGGACTTCGTGCTGCGGATCCCGGACGGTCTCGCGCTGGACGTGGCGGCGCCGCTGCTCTGCGCGGGCATCACCACGTACTCGCCGCTGCGGCACTGGGGCGTGGGCCGGGGCAGCCGGGTGGCGGTCATCGGTCTCGGCGGGCTCGGTCACATGGCCGTCAAGCTGGCGCACGCCATGGGCGCCGAGGTGACCGTGCTGTCCCAGTCGCTGAAGAAGCAGGAGGACGGGCTGCGGCTCGGCGCCGACCACTACTACGCCACCGGGGACGAGGAGACCTTCGCCAGGCTGGCGGGTTCCTTCGACGTCGTCCTGAACACGGTCAGCGCGAAGATCGACCTGGACGCGTACCTGGGGCTGCTCGCGGTGGACGGGACGCTGGTCAACGTCGGCGCGCCGGAGGAGCCGCTGTCGGTGCTGGCGTTCTCGCTCATCCCGGCCCGGCGGTCGTTCGCCGGCTCGATGATCGGCGGCATCGCCGAGACGCAGGAGATGCTCGACTTCTGCGCCGAGCACGGGCTCGGCGCCGAGATCGAGGTCATCCGGGCCGAGCAGATCAATGAGGCGTACGAGCGGGTGCTCGCCTCGGACGTGCGCTACCGCTTCGTCATCGACGCCTCGACGTTCTGACCGCCGCCGGCGGGGGCCGGAGTCGGGAAGGGGCCGCGTCCGATCGGACGCGGCCCCTTCCGTCGGTACGTCAGCCGCGGCGCGCCCAGGTCCAGGCGTACCCGTCGTCCTCGCAGGCGGTGGCGGCGGCGCAGAGGTCCAGCGGGCGGAAGGTGTCCACCATGACCGCCAGTTCGTCGAAGAAGTCCACCCCGATCGCCCGCTCCGCCGCCCCGGGCTGCGGGCCGTGGGTGAAGCCGGAGGGGTGCAGCGAGATCGAGCCCTGTTCGATGCCGGAGCCGCGCCGGGCCTCGTAGTTGCCGCCGGTGTAGAAGAGCATCTCGTCGGAGTCGACGTTGTGGTGGTTGTACGGCACCGGGATGGCGTCCGGGTGGTAGTCCACCTTGCGCGGCACGAACGAGCAGATGACGAAGTTCGGGCCCTGGAAGGTCTGGTGCACCGGCGGCGGCTGGTGGATCCGGCCGGTGATCGGCTCGAAGTCGTGGATGGAGAACGCCCACGGGTACAGGTGCCCGTCCCAGCCGACCACGTCGAACGGGTGGTTCGCGTACGTGTAGCGGGTCCACCCGCGGCGGTGCCGGACCAGCACCTCGACGTCCTCGCCGTCGACCAGCAGCGGCTCGTCCGGCCCGCGGACGTCGCGCTCGCAGTACGGCGAGTGCTCCAGGAACTGCCCGCGCACCGAGAGGTAGCGCTTGGGCGGCCCGACGTGCCCGGCCGCCTCGATGGCGAGCAGCCGGGTGGGCTGGTCGCCGGTGGGCACCAGGCGGTGGATGGTCGAGGTGGGGATGATGACGTAGTCGCCGGCCACCGCCTCCAGCACGCCGAACGGCGACTCGACCCGCAGCGATCCCGACTCGAGGTAGAGGCAGTGGTCGCCGGTGGCGTCCCGGAACAGCGGGGAGGGCCGGTCGGCCAGCACGTACGCGATCCGGACGTCATCGTTGGCGAGCAGGTACTGCCGGCCGAGCACCGGGTCGGCGCCGGCCGCGTCGAGCTTGTGGGTGCGCAGGTGGCGCGGCTTCAGCGGCAGGTTGGGTGCCCGGGTGACCGCGGGCGGGGTGAACTCCTCGGCGGCCACGATCGCGGTCGGCGCGTGCCGGTGGTAGAGCAGCGACGAGTCGGAGGAGAAGCCCTCCTGACCGACCAGCTCTTCCGCGTAGAGGCTGCCGTCGGGCTGGCGGAACTGGGTGTGCCGCTTGCGGGGCACCTCGCCGATGCTGCGGTAGTACGGCATCTCGCCTCCCGATATGTCCCGTTCTCCGGCCGGTGACGTCCGATAATCGGACGCTGTTGTCCGTTCCTTGTAGCGTCCCGTAGATTCTTGTCTCGTGTCAACGCAGGTGCCCCGCCTCCTCGCCGGCCTGGTGGACGACGCCGCGGTCTTCCCGCCCGGCAGTGCCGCGCCGCCGGACGCGGTGACCGACCACCGCCGGCACCGCGCCGCCTGGTACGCCGACCTGGTCGGCCCGCTGCTGCTGCCCGCCTCGGTGATCGAGGCCGGCGAGCTGAGCGGCCTGGTCGACCCCGCCGAGGGGTTCGTGATCGGCCTGATCGGCGACACCGGCGTGCAGCGGCTGCCCGTCGCGCTGTCCTTCCTGGCCCCCGACGGGGTGACCGCCCGGCAGGTCGAGGCGCCGGTCGCCAAGCGGGGCGAGGACCCGCAGCCCGGCCTGGCCGAGCTGATCAAGCTCGCCGAGCAGCGGGGCGGCACGGCCGTCTACGCCGAGATCCCGCTGACCTTCGGGCTGATGGGTGCGCTGGACACGGTCGCCGACGCGCGGGCCGGCGGGCTGCCCGTCGCGGCCAAGTTCCGCACCGGCGGGCTGGCCGCCGAGCTGTTCCCGACCCCGGTCGAGCTGGCCGCGGTGATCTGCGCCTGCCGAGACCGGGAGCTGCCGTTCAAGCTGACCGCCGGGCTGCACCACGCGATCCGCCACCGCGACCCGGAGACCGGCTTCACCCACCACGGTTTCGTCAACGTGCTGACCGCGACGCTGGCCGCCGCCGGGGGCGCGGAGGTGGACGAGGTCGCCGAACTGCTCGCCGCCACCGACGCGGTGCGGGTGGTCGAGCGGGTCCGGGCGCACCGCGACGACGAGCGCCCGCTCTGGATCGGGTACGGCTCGTGCAGCATCTCCGAACCACTGACCGATCTGATCCGGCTGGGGCTGGTGAACGGGGGCTACGAGGAATGAGCGAGCGCAGCGAGCGAATCGGGAGGTTCAGTGCGATGGTGCCTCATGGCGGCACGGAGCGGAGCGGAGTGACGGCATGAGCTGGGTGACGGGTGCCGACGGCTCGCCGTACGGGGTGACCAACCTGCCGTACGGGGTGTTCCGGCACGGCGACCGCGAGCCGCGGATCGGCGTACGGATCGGCGACTTCGTGCTGGACCTGGCCGGCGCGGAGGCGGCCGGCCTGGTGCTGGCCGCCGGCGCGCTGGGCCGGCCCAGCCTCAACGACTTCATGGCGCTCGGCCGTCCCCAGTGGACCGCCGTCCGGCAGCGGCTCACCGAGCTGCTCACCGACCCGGCGCACCGGGCGGCGGTCGAGCCGCTGCTGATCCCGCTGCGCGCGGTGGAGCTGCTGCTGCCGGTCGAGGTGGCCGACTACGTCGACTTCTACTCCTCCGAGCAGCACGCCTCGAACGTCGGGCAGATCTTCCGTCCCGGTCAGGCGGCGCTGCTGCCCAACTGGAAGCACGTGCCGATCGGCTACCACGGCCGGGCCGGCACGGTGGTGGTCTCCGGCACCCCGGTGGTCCGCCCGACCGGCCAGCGGGCGACCGCCCAGGGCCCGATCACCGGGGCCTCGGTCCGGCTGGACATCGAGGCCGAGGTGGGTTTCGTGGTCGGGGTGCCGAGCCGGCTCGGTGACCGCGTCCCGGTCGCGGACTTCGCCGACCACGTCTTCGGCGTGGTGCTGGTCAACGACTGGTCCGCCCGGGACATCCAGGCCTGGGAGTACCAGCCGCTCGGGCCGTTCCTCGGCAAGTCCTTCACCACCAGCGTGTCGGCCTGGATCACCCCGCTGGAGGCGCTCGCCGACGCCTTCGTGCCCGCCCCCAACCAGGACCCGCCGGTCCAGGACTACCTGCGCGACACCCCGCACCTCGGGCTCGACCTGTCCCTCGCGGTGCAGTGGAACGGCGAGCGGGTCGCCGAGCCGCCCTTCGCCACCATGTACTGGACGCCGGCCCAGCAGCTCGCCCACCTCACCGTCAACGGCGCGTCGTTGCGGACCGGGGACCTGTACGCCTCCGGCACCGTCTCCGGCCCCGAGCGCGGCCAGGTCGGCTCGTTCCTGGAGCTGACCTGGGGCGGCAGCGAGCCGGTCACGTTCGCCGACGGCACCACCCGGACCTTCCTGGAGGACGGCGACACGGTCACCATCACCGCCACCGCCCCGGGCCCGGACGGCACCACGATCGCCCTCGGCGAGGTCACCGGGACCATCCTGCCGGCCCGCTGAGTCGCCCTTCCGTCCGCCCGTTCCCCGGTCGCACCCGCTGTGCGACCAGCGGTCGCGCGTTCCCCGTTGATCGACGCGGATTCCGCACGCCCGGGGCACTGCGCCCCGGGCGTGCCCGAGCGGAACGAGGAGGGAACGAGGATGACCGAGCTGACCGGCGCCATCTGGCGCACCAGCAGTCGCTCCAACGACCAGGGCCTCTGCGTCGAGGTGGCCACCAACGTGGTGGCCGCGCACGGCGTGGTGGGGGTACGTGACTCGAAGGACCAGACCGGTCCCGCGCTCGCGGTGAGCCCACCGGGCTGGACCGCGTTCGTCGCCGGGATCCGGGCCGGCGCATTCGACCGCTGACCCCCGGCTCCGTACACCCCGGTGCCCCGCGCGGGGCACCGGCGGTGGAATTGTCACCGCAACGCGCCCCGTTTCCCGTTCACGCCCCGTACCGTGGACGACACGGGAGGTGCCATGTCGACGGTGACGGTCAGCGAATTCATCGAAGCCCAGGACGTCGACGTGTGGCGGCTGCTCACCGACCTGCCCGCGCGGGCCGGCTGGCTCTCCGCGGTCGGCTCGGTCGAGGTGCTCACCCCGGGGGAGTTCGGCCCGGGCACCGTCTGGTGCGAGACCCGGGCGCGGCCCGACGGCGCGGCGGAGCCGGAGGAGTTCGTGGTGGTCGAGGCGGTCGCCCCGGCCCGGCTGGTGCTCACCTCGCGGGGCACCGGCGCGGACTACCGGATCACCTGGACGCTGCGGACCGTCGAGCGGCGCCGGCGCGGCTGCACCGAGGTCACCGTCGAGCAGGAGGCGGCCCCGACCGCCCCGTACGGTCGGGTGCTCGCCCTGATCCTCGGCGGCCTGGCCGCCCGGGCGGTCGAGGGCGCCCTCCGGCGTGATCTCGCCGACCTGGCCCGGGCCGTGCGCCCGCACCGGTCCGCCGAGGCCGCCTGAGCCACCCGGTCACCCCGCCGCCCGCGGCCGCCCCGTCCGGCGCCGCGTCGGCTACCGGAACCTGTCCAGCGCGTCCGGCGCTGCGCGGGGCGCCGGGGTCGCGGCTGGGTAGGGTGCCGGGCGGAGGTGCGGCATGGGGAAGGCCCGGGGGCGGCGGAGCGTGGTGGCGCTGGTGGCGGTGCTCGCCGTCGTGGCGGCCGCCGCCGTGGTCCACCGGGTGCTGGCGCCCGCCGAGGTCAGCACCGTGGCCCGGGCGGCCTATCCGCCGGCGGCCACCCCGCCGGTCGGCGTGGTGGGCCGGCTGCCGGTGGCGCCGCTGGTCGTCGATGGCCGGCTCCGCGTCTACGCCAGCGCCCGCCAGGTGTACGCCGACCAGCCGGCGAGCGGCCGGCACCGGGTCACCCCGTTCTGGTCGTACCGGCGCTGGCCGGCCCGGCTCGACGGGGTGCTGGCCGACGGCACGACGGTGGTCAGCCGCTGGTCCGACGGGCGGCTCGTGGCGCTGGACGCGCGTACCGGCCGGGTGGCCTGGCGGGCGGACGGGCCGGCGCCGGGGCCGGTGCCGGCGCCCCGGCGCACCTACGCCGCCACGGTCTGGGATCCGGCCGGGCTGCACGTCGCCCGGGGCTCCGGCGGCCGGACGGTGCTGGTGGCGGCCGGTCCCGGCGGGATCGGCGGGTACGCGCTCGGCGACGGCCGCCGGCTTTGGCAGGCGGACCTGCGGCACGGCTGCCGCACCGACGTGGGCACCACGGCCGGCGGTGACCTGGTCGGGGTGGACGGCTGCGCCGGGCCGGCGACGGTCGAGTTCCGGGACGCGGCGACCGGGGCGGTCCGCACCCGCTGGCGGCCACCGGACACCTCCGGCGCGCTGGTGGTCACCCCGGTCGGCTGCCGGAGCGGGCACTCCGGCTGCCGAGGGCTGCGTACCGGGGGGCCCGGTGACGGCACCGGCCGGGGCTGGCTGGTCGGCCCGGGCGAGCCGGTGGCCGCGCCCGCGCTGGACGGCGCGGACACCGAGTTGGACGGCGAGTGGGTGGTCGGCACGTCGGGTGGGGTGACCGGCCGGTCGGCGCGGAGCGGGGCCCAGCGGTGGCGACGGGCCGACCTGGGCGCGGCGCGCATCCTGGCGGTCGAGCCCGGGCGGGTGCACCTGCTGACCGAGGGGCGTGACCTGGTGACGATCGATCCGGCCACCGGCGCGGAACGGTCCCGGTTCGTGCTGAACGTCGGTCAGGACGGGCTGGGCTGGGCGCCCGGCCGGGCGTACGCCGCGAGCGGCTACCTCGCGGTGGAGCGGCTGCGCGAGCGGGCCGGCCCCGGCGACGACGACCAGGGGTATTTCCTCACCGCCGAGGCGGTGTTGCTGGCCGCGACATGAGCGGGTCACCCGTTCGACAATCCGGGCCGGCGTCCTGGTGGGCACCTACTGCGAAACCAGCACCGCACTCCGCCGCCTGATGGGCGATTTGTCTGCTTTCATGCCGAAGGCGACGTGTCTGTGGCCTAGTGTCCGTCCCAGCGGGAAGCCACTTCTCACCCTTACCGCCGCCGGGACCGGTGTCCGGGTGCAGGCCCCGGGGCCGGTCCGTTATGGGGTTGACGGACCGGCCCCGGCTCACGCCGCTCAGGCCAGGGCCGCCTCGGCGGCGGCCAGGAAGGCGTCGTTCTCGGCCGGGGTGCCGATGGTGACCCGTACGCCGTCGCCCGGGAACGGCCGGACGATCACCCCACGGGCCTCGCACGCCTTGCCGAAGTCCACCGCCCGGTCGCCCAGCGGCAGCCAGACGAAGTTGGCCTGGCTGGCCGGCACGTCCGGGACGAACTTGCGGACCGCCTCGGTGACCCGGTCCCGCTCGGCGACGACCAGCGCGCAGCGGCGCTCGACCTCGTCCGCCTGGGCCAGCGCGGCGAGCGCACCGGCCTGGGCCGCCATGCTGGTGGAGAAGGGCGTGACCACCTTGCGCACGGCGGCGGCCACCGTCGGCGCGGCCACCAGCCAGCCGATCCGCAGCCCGGCCAGGCCCCACGCCTTGGAGAGGGTGCGCAGCACTGCCACGTTCGGCCGGTCCAGGTAGCCGAGGCCGTCCGGCACCTCCGGGTCGGTGACGAACTCCCGGTACGCCTCGTCGATCACCACGAGCACGTCGTCCGGCACCGCGTCGAGGAAGCGGTCCAGCTCGGCCTTGCGGACCGCCGTACCGGTGGGGTTGTTCGGGTTGCAGACCAGGATCATCCGGGTCCGGTCGGTCACCGCCGCCGCCATCGAGGCCAGGTCGTGACCGTGGCCCGCGTCGTTCGGCACCCGCACGCTCGTCGCGCCGCTGGTCGCCGCGATGATCGGGTACGCCTCGAACGACCGCCACGAGTAGAGCAACTCGTCGCCGGGCAGGCAGGTGGCCCGGACCAGGTGCTCGGCCAGCGCCACCGAGCCGCAGCCGGTGGCGATCCGGTCGGCGTCCACGCCGTACCGCTCCGCGAGGGCCTGGCGCAGCGCCACCACGCCCATGTCCGGGTAGCGGTGCGAGCCGGCCACCGCCTCGGCCACCGCCTCCACCACACCGGGCAGCGGGCCGTAGGGCACCTCGTTGCTGGCCAGCTTGATCGCCTCCGGCAGGCCCAGCTCGCGGGCCAGGTCGGCGGGGCTGCGCCCGGGCACGTAGTTGGGCAGCGCGTCCAGGTCGGCGCGGGTCAGCCGCAGCGCAGGCTGGTGACGTCCGGTGTCGCTCATGGGGTGTCTCCCGGGGGGTTGGCGCGGTCGCGCGGGGTGGTACCGGATTCGGGCCGGGCGCCGGAGAGCTGGACCACCACGGTCTGCGCCCGCTTGTCGTGCAGCGCCTGGCGCAGCGGCTGGTCGAAGAGCGCCGAGACGGCGTCGAGGAACTGGAGCAGCAGCCCGAAGCCGCAGCAGGCCCAGAACAGGGTCGGCATGCCGAGGGTGCTCCACCGGCGGGTGGCCCGGCCGAAGCCGAGCGGCTGGTCCGCCTCCACGGGCAGCGCGCGGACGCCCATCAGCCGCTTGCCGAAGGTCTGCCCCCGGGCGGCCATCGACGGCACCTCGTAGGCGAACCAGAGCGCGGTGGCGATCAGCAGGACGGCGAGGAGCAGCCCGCCGAACTGCTCGCCGGGGGGCGGCAGCGGCTCGTTGCTGAGATCCCCGGTGCTGACCCGGCGCCAGTACTCCTGCCACGGCGCGGACCACTCGACGAAGAAGCGCCAGATGAACCAGCCGTTGATCGCCGCGTTGAGCAGGACGAGCATGCCGACATCAATCAGTCGGGCGGCCAGCCGGGCACCGTACGAGGCGAGCGGCAGCCCGTGTGGGCGCGGCTCGGGCGGCCGCGCCGGCCAGGTCGGGTAGGGCCAGCCCGGCGGAGGTCCCGACGGCTGCCCGGGCCCGCCCACCGGCCGCCCCGGGTGCGGCCCCGGGCCCGGCGGCCAGGCGCCGGCCGGGCCGGGCCGCCCGACCGGCGGCCCGGGGTACGGGCCGCCGTGACCGGGGTACCCGCCCGGCTGACCCGGGTGCGGGCCGCTGACCGGGGCGGCGGTGTGCGGCGGGGCAGCGGTGTGCGGCGGGGCAGCCGGGACCGCGACGGGGGCCGGCTCCGGCGGCGGCGGACCCTCGGGCGGGGTGGCGTCGACCGGGATGGGCGCGCCGAGCCAGCCCTCCCCGTCCCAGTACCGGCGGGTCTCCGGGTCGGCGGGGTCGACGTACCAGCCAGGTTCCACACTCACGGTGCCACCTCAGTTCGCGACTGCGGGGCTCGCAGACCCGGCTCGCTCCTCACGCTCACGGTGCAACCTTAACGACGACCGTGCCGGCGGCCTTGTCGTGCAGGCACTGCTGCCAGGGCTTGTCCCAGAGCTGCCAGAGCCCGTCGACGTAGCTGGCGAACGGCACGAGCGACCCGGCGACGAACTCCACCAGGTACCGCCGGCCGAGGTGACCCCGGGTCAGCGCGGCACCCGGCTCGACCGGGACGATGCGCAGCTTCATCACCTTCTTGCCCAGCGTCTGACCGGTCCGGCGGGCGTACTCGACGTGGTAGAGCCAGTAGAAGACGAGCAGGACCGCGAAGATCCCCAGCTCGGCGAGGAGGATCGGCAGGAACAGGTCGGTGAAGAACATCGACGGGTCGGGCTCGGGCACCGTCCCGTCCGGGCCGGGCATCGGCATCTGGTCGATCGTCCGGACGACCAACCAGACGAAGACCGGCGCGAAGAGCACCATGGCCACCGCCGAGGCGACCATCGAGTCGATCAGCCAGGCCACCAGCCGCTCGCCGAAGCCGGCCAGCGGCTGACCGTTGGGGGCCAGGGCCGGCGGCACGAACCCGGCGGGCGGGGCGTACCCGGGCGGCGGGGGCGGGTAGCCCGGCGGTCCCGCGTACGCCGGGGGGACGTACTGGGTGGGCGGCGCGAAGCCGCCGCCCACGGGCGGGGGCCCGGCGGGCGGCGGCGGGGTGCTCGGGGAAGGGTGGGTCACGCCGACAGTGTTACAGGTTGCCGCGCTTCTCCTGCTCCCGCTCGATCGCCTCGAACAGGGCCTTGAAGTTGCCCTTGCCGAAGCCGAGGGAGCCGTGCCGCTCGATCAGCTCGAAGAAGACGGTCGGGCGGTCCTGCACCGGCTTGGTGAAGATCTGGAGCAGGTAGCCATCCTCGTCCCGGTCGACCAGGATCTTGCGGGACTGCAGCTCCTCGATCGGCACCCGCACGTTGCCGATCCGGGACCGCAGCTCCGGGTCCTCGTAGTAGGAGTCCGGGGTGTCCAGGAACTCGACGCCGGCCGCGCGCATGGCGTCGACGCTGGCCAGGATGTCGTTGGTGGCCACGGCGATGTGCTGGGCGCCCGGCCCCTGGTAGAACTCCAGGTACTCGTCGATCTGCGACTTCTTGCGGGCGATGGCCGGCTCGTTGAGCGGGAACTTCACCTTGCGGGTGCCGCTCGCGACCACCTTGCTCATCAGCGCGGAGTAGTCGGTGGCGATGTCGTCGCCGACGAACTCGGCCATGTTGGTGAAGCCCATGACCCGCTTGTAGAACTCGACCCACTCGTCCATCCGGCCCAGCTCCACGTTGCCGACCACGTGGTCGACGGCCTGGAAGAAGCGCTTCGGCTGGAGGCCGGCGTCGATCATCGGCTGCCGGTCCACGATCGGGCCGCGGGCCACGAAGCCGGGCAGGAACGGGCCGGTGTAGCGGGACCGGTCGACGAGCGTGTGCCGGGTGTCCCCGTACGCGGCGATGCTCGCCATCCGGACCGTGCCGTGCTCGTCGCTGACGTCGTGCGGCTCGACCAGGCCGGTGGCGCCCTGCGCGGTGGCGTGCGCGTACGCGGCGTCGACGTCCGGCACCTCCAGCGCGATGTCGGAGATGCCGTCGCTGTGCGCGGCCACGTGCGCGGCGCCCTCGGCGCCGGGGCGGACCACGCCGGTCAGCACGAACCGCGCCGAACCGCTGGTCAGCACGTACTGGGCGTGGTCCCGGTAGCCCTGCTCCGGGCCCCGGTACGCCACGCAGGTCATCCCGTACGCGGTGGAGTAGTAGTGGGCGGCCTGCTTGGCGTTGCCCACCAGGAAGTGCACGTGGTCGAGCCCCTTGACCGGGAACGGGTCGCGGGTGATGTCGTGGTCGACGGCGCCGATGAGGACGTCGGCGTCGATCTCGTCGGTCGACTGGGGTCGGTCGATCGCCTGGGTCATGGTGGCCTCCCTTGCGTACCGGCCGGCCTCGTGGGCCGCCCTGGGTGTGCTGTTGTGGCGAGGATCGCTGGGCGGCCGATCGTTGGGCAACAGTTGCGGAAAACCCTGGTCAGCTTGTGCATTCGGTAGGGTGTTTACCCATGAGTGCTGGTCAGGATGTACAGCTCGACGAGCTTGATGCACGGCTGCTCACGTTGCTCGCCGAGGAGCCGCGGATCGGGGTGCTGGAGTGCTCCCGCCGGCTCGGGGTGGCCCGGGGCACCGTCCAGGCCCGGCTCGACAAGCTGGTCGACCGGGGGGTCATCGGCGGCTTCGGCCCGGAGATCTCGCCGGCCGCGATCGGCTTCGGGGTGACCAGCTTCGTCACCCTGGAGATCAGCCAGCGGCACGGGCACGACCCGGTGACCGCGCACCTGGCGGCGATCCCCGAGGTGCTGGAGGCGCACACCATCACCGGCTCCAGCGACCTGCTCTGCCGCATCGTGGCCCGGTCGAACACCGACCTCCAGCGGGTGATCGACCAGATCGTCTCCTCCGAGGGCATCCGCCGCGCCTCGACGATCATCGCGCTGGCCGAGCAGATCCCGTACCGCACGCTGCCCCTGGTCCGCTCCGCGGCCCGGGCGGGGTCCCGCGTGCCCCCCGGAGGTGGCGCGGGGAGCCCCGCTTAGCACGGCGGCGGCCGAGAAAGCTACGCGACACGGCCGTTCGGGTCCTCGGCGCGGCGGTGATCGTCGCTACCGTGTGCGGTGTGAAGGGCCTTGGCGTACGCGGCTGGTTGCTGCTGGGGCTCATCACCGTGGTCATTCTCGCCGCCACCGGGGTGTGGAACCCGTTCCCGAGGATGTGGGACTGGGTCGACCGGAGCGAGCCGATCTCCGAGCCGGACGTGGTCTGGCAGCAGCGGGTCGGCGGCACGCCGCGAAGCGTGACCATCGCCGGCGACACGGTGGTCGTCGAGCAGCGCACCCGGGTCGAGGCGCGCAGCCTGGCCACCGGCAGCCAGCTCTGGGAGCGCAAGGCCGACTGGGCGGCGGTGGCCGGCGGCGACCGGGACCCGGTCGTCGCCGTGGGCAAGCTCCTGGTCAAGGGGTACGAGCTGCTCGACCCCGCCACCGGCGCGGTACGCCGGCGCGACGACCGGGCGGTGGCCGTGTGGACGTATCGCGACCTGCTGCTCGACGTCCGCTGCGTGGCGGCCACCGACTGCACGCTGAGCGCCTGGGAGCCGCGCGGGACCCGGCCACTCTGGACGGCCTTCCTGCCCGGCGTGCACAGCGGGCTGCTCGCCGACAATCCGGAGCTGCTCGGCACCCGGCGGCTCGACGCGCCGCGCATCGACGACGGGGTGGCCGGTCCGGAGGACGTCCCGCCGCTGCTCGGGTTCCCGGTGGACGGGCGGGTGCACGTGGTGGACACCGCCACCGGCCGGGTGCTGCAGAACGTCCAGCCCGGCCGGGAGGAGCGGCTGGCGGTGATCGGTGGCCGGCTGCTCCGGATCAGAGCCACCTCCCGCGACGGGAGCTGCTACTTCGACATCTCCGCCGTCGATCCGGCCACCGGGCAGCAGGTGTGGCGGCGTACCGGGGTGAACCTGCGGACCGCCGACTACGCCGGCTGCGTGCAGCGGGAGGACCCGCAGGGCGCCCGGAACGTGCTCATCGGGGTCGGCCCGGACGGCCGCGAGGCGGTGCTCGACGGGTACGACGGCCGGTTGCTCCTGGTCGGCGCGGACGGGGAGAAGCTGCTCGCCGTCGACGACCGGTACGCGCTGGTACGCAGCGCCGACAAGCGGACCATCGTCGGCCGCGAGCTGGGCGTCGACCGGGCCGGCTGGAGCCGGCCCGCGGGCGGGAAGAGCGGTGCGGCGCTCACCCCGTACGCGGCGCTGATCGCCGAGGAGAAGCCGTCCCGGCTGATCGCCGTCACCCCGGCCGGCGGCCGGGAACTGGTCGTGCTGCGGACCTCCGCGAACGCCCTCGCCGTCGGCCCGAACGGCATGATCATCGGCGAGGGGCGCGAGATCGGGTACGTCCGCTGGGGCGCCGGCGGCGCCGTCGTGCCGCCCGCGGCCGGGGACGGCCTCCCCGGACCGGGGCCGGGCGGCACCCGCCTTCCCCCGTCCCAGCAGGGCGACTGCGGGCCGAAGAACGAGCTCTGTCCCGGCGGTGGGTGAGAGCGGCGTCCC
Organism: Micromonospora sp. NPDC049836; assembly: GCF_044465125.1. Lineage (NCBI taxonomy): Bacteria > Bacillati > Actinomycetota > Actinomycetes > Micromonosporales > Micromonosporaceae > Micromonospora > Micromonospora sp. NPDC049836. The sequence goes on along the minus strand of NZ_JBITLH010000015.1, from coordinate 17,312 downwards.
AGGGGACCCCGGCGGGTGTCACCGATCGACAGCTCTGCCCTAGGCTTTTCGCTCATGAGCAGTGCCGCCGCCTTCTCGTACGCCCCTCTGCTGCCGACCGGTCCCGACCAGACCGAGTACCGCCTGGTCACCGATGAGGGCGTCGACGTCGTCAACGGCCCCGGTGGTCGCCGGTTCCTCACCGTGGAGCCCGCCGCGTTGACCGCGCTGACCGCCGAGGCGATGCACGACATCGCCCACTTCCTGCGCCCGGCCCACCTGGCTCAGCTCCGGTCGATCATCGACGACCCGATGGCCTCGCCGAACGACCGGTTCGTCGCGCTGGACCTGCTGCGCAACGCCAACATCGCCGCCGGCGGGGTGCTGCCGATGTGCCAGGACACCGGCACCGCGATCGTGATGGGCAAGCGCGGCCGGCACGTGCTCACCGACGGCGCCGACGCCGAGGCGATCTCGCGCGGTGTGTGGCAGGCGTACACCCGGCTCAACCTGCGTTACTCCCAGCTCGCCCCGCTGACCATGTGGGACGAGCGGAACACCGGCAGCAACCTGCCCGCCCAGGTGGAGCTCTACGCCGAGGACCCGGACGGGCACCCGGACGCGTACAAGTTCCTCTTCATGGCCAAGGGGGGCGGCTCGGCCAACAAGTCGTACCTCTACCAGGAGACCAAGGCGCTGTTGAATCCGACGCGGATGATGCAGTTCCTGGAGGAGAAGCTGCGGCTCATCGGCACCGCGGCCTGCCCGCCCTATCACCTGGCCGTCGTCATCGGCGGCACCTCGGCCGAGTACGCGCTGAAGACCGCCAAGTACGCCTCCGCCAAATACCTGGACGGCCTGCCGACCCAGGGCTCGATGACCGCGCACGGCTTCCGGGACCTGGAGTTGGAGGCCGAGGTGCTGGAGCTGACCCGCAACTTCGGCATCGGCGCGCAGTTCGGCGGGCGGTACTTCTGCCACGACGTCCGGGTGGTCCGGCTGCCCCGGCACGGCGCCTCCTGCCCGGTCGCCATCGCGGTCTCCTGCTCCGCCGACCGGCAGGCGGTCGCCAAGATCACCCCGTCCGGTGTCTGGCTGGAGCGGCTGGAGACCGACCCGGCGCGCTACCTGCCCGACGTCACCGACGCGCACCTGGACAGCTCCGAGGTGGTCCGGGTCGACCTGAACCGCCCGATGGACGAGATCCGCGCCGAGCTGTCGAAGTACCCGGTGAAGACCCGGCTCTCGCTGACCGGCCCGCTCGTCGTGGCCCGGGACATCGCGCACGCCAAGATCGCCGAGCGGCTGGACGCCGGCGAGCCGATGCCGCAGTACCTGCGCGACCACGCCGTCTACTACGCCGGCCCGGCCAAGACCCCCGAGGGCTACGCGTCCGGCTCCTTCGGCCCCACCACCGCCGGGCGGATGGACGCGTACGTGGCGAAGTTCCAGGCGGCCGGCGGCTCGATGGTGATGCTGGCGAAGGGCAACCGGTCCGCCCAGGTCACCCGCTCCTGCCAGCAGCACGGCGGCTTCTACCTCGGCTCGATCGGCGGCCCGGCCGCGCGGCTCGCCCAGGACTGCATCAAGCACGTCGAGGTGCTCGAATACCCCGAGCTGGGCATGGAGGCGGTCTGGAAGATCGAGGTCGAGGACTTCCCGGCCTTCGTCGTGGTCGACGACAAGGGCAACGACTTCTTCGCCGAGGTGACCAAGCCGGTGCTCACCGTCGGCCGGCGCTGACGTACCTGGAAAGGGGGCGACCGGGCCGGTTCGACGCCCTGCCCGGCTGCCGCCTGTCGACATCGGTGCGCCCGCCCGGAGGATCCCGGACGGGCGCACCGCCCCCGTCGGATGCCGTTACCGACAACCCGGAACGAGTCTCGGGGTCGCCGCTGTCGATCCGCTATCAGATCGCTATCGTTCACCCGCGCCGCTCGGTGACGGGCGGGCTACGCTCCTGGAAGTTGCACATACGGGGGTGCGGATGCGGTTCGGGATCCTGGGTCCACTGCGGGTCGGCGGTGGGGAGACCACCGTCACCGCGGGCCGGGACCGGACCGTGCTCGCCCTGCTGCTGCTGAGGCCCGGCCGGGTGGTGCCCGTCGAGGAGCTGATCGACGCGGTCTGGGAGGAGCGGCCCCCGGCCACCGCCCGTACCCAGCTCCAGATCTGCGTGTCGCGGCTGCGGCAGCGCTTCGCCGCGCTCGGGCTGCCCGCGGAGAGCATCGTCACCGATCCGGCCGGCTACGGCATCCGGGTCGACGCGTCCGACCTGGACGTCGGGGTCTTCGCCCGGGAGGTCGACGCCGCCCGGGCGGCGCTCGCCGGCGGGCGGCCCGCCGAGGCCCGCCGGCACTACCGGACCGCGTTGGGGCTCTGGCGGGGACCCGCGCTGGGCGGGATCGCCAGCCGCAGCGTACGGCGCCGGGCGCAGGCCCTCGACGAGCAGCGGCTCGCCGTGCTCGAGGAGTGCGTCGACGTCGAGCTGCGGCTGGGGCAGGCGGCCGACGTGCTCGACGAGCTGGTCGAGAGCGTGGAACGCCACCCGCTGCGGGAACGGACGCGCGGCCAGCTCATGCTCGCCCTCACCGCGCTCGGCCGGCAGGCGGACGCGCTGGCCGTCTACCGGGAGGGCCGCCGGATCCACGCCGACGAACTCGGCATCGAACCGGGCCCGGCGCTCCAGGAGCTGCACCAGCGGGTGCTCGCCGGTGACCTCACGACGAGCGGCCCCAAAGCTCTCCCCGCCGCCGTCGTCCCGGTCCGGTCGCTGCCCCGGGCGATCAGTGACTTCACCGGCCGGCAGCAGACGGTGGCCCGGCTGGTCAAGGAGATCGTGGAGGACGAGGCGCGGGTGCAGCTCATCGACGGGATGGCCGGGAGCGGCAAGACGACGCTCGCCGTCCACCTGGCGAGCGCCCTCGGTGAGTGGTTCTCCGACGCGCAGCTCTACATCGACCTGCACGGGCACAGCGACCGCCCGCCGCTCACCCCGGTCGCGGCGGTGGCCACGCTGCTCCGGCAGCTCGGCGTCGCGCCCGAACGGACCCCCCTCGACGTGGACGACTGGTTGGCGGTGTGGCGGATCGAGCTGGCGCGGCGCCGGGCCGTGGTGGTGCTGGACAACGCGGCCAGCGCCGAGCAGGTGGCCCCCCTGCTGCCCAGCGGGGCGGAGAACGTCGTCCTCGTCACCAGCCGCCGCCGCCTGTTCGGGCTCGACGACGGGCGCCCGTCGTCGCTGCCGGTGCTGGACGCCGACGAGGCGGTCGAGCTGTTGGCCCGGGTCGCCGGCGGGGACCGGGTGGCCGCCGAGCCGGCGGCCGCCGCCGAGGTGGTCCGCCGCTGCGGGTACCTGCCGCTGGCGATCCGGCTGGCCGGCGCCCGCCTGGCCCACCGGCCCCGGTGGCGGATCGCCGACCTGGCCGAGCGCCTCTCCGCCGGGCGCGACCCGCTGGCCGAGCTGGGGGCCGGCGAACGCTCCGTCGGGCAGGCCTTCGCGCTGTCGTACGCCCAGGTGGCGCCGCCGGTGCAGCGGCTGTTCCGGCTGCTCGGCCTGCACACCGGCGCCCGGTTCGACAACCGGGTGGCGGCGGCGCTCACGGACCTGCCGCTCGCCGAGGCGCAGGACCTGCTCGACGACCTGGTGGACGCGCACCTGGCGGAGGAGGTGGAGCCGGGCCGGTACCGGCTGCACGACCTGCTGCGCGAGTACGCCCGGCGGCTGCTGGCCGAGCCCGAGCGGTCCGACGAGCGCCGGGTCGGGCTGGAGCTGCTGCTCGACCATCACCTGCATGTGGCCACCGCGATCGCCCGGCGGCTGGAAGCCGGCCCGAGCATCCAGACGCTGGCCCGGATGCCCGCGCCGCGGCGTCCCGACCTGGTCACGGCCTGCGCGGGGCAGGGCGCGGCCTGGTTCGACGAGCACCGCAGCGGCGTGACCGCGCTGGTCCGGGTGGCCGAGAACGAGGGTTTCCTCCGGCACTGCTGGCAGCTGGCGCGGGCGTTCTGGTGGTCCAACTACACCGGCGGGCATCTCGACGAGCTGGTCGAGACGCATCAGGTGGCCAGGCGGGCCGCCGACGCGCTGCGCGACGACGAGGCGTCGGCGATCACCATGAACTACCTGGCCTCGGCCTACTACCGGCAGGGCCGGGTGATCGAGGCGACCCAGGTGATGGAGGCGGTCGTGGACCGTTACCGCCGGCTCGGCCAGCGGCGGGAGACGGTGCACGCGCTCTGCAACCTGGCGGCCGCCTACGCCTGCGCCGACGACTACCGGCGCGGCGTCGAGAGCGCCGAGGCGGCGTTGCGGCTGGCCCGGTTGCCGGAGGAGACCGAACAGGCGGCGAACCTGCTCAACAACCAGTCCATCGCGCTGCTGCTCTGGGGCCGGTACGACGAGGCCCTGCGGACGTCGCGGTACCACCTGCTGCTGGCCCGGCAGTGCAGCGACCCGCGACCGATGGCGAACGCGGTCGCCCATCTCGGGATGATCCGGCACCGGATGGGCGACCGTGAGCCGGCCCGCCGGTTGCTGCGCATCGCGGTGAACCTGAAGCGCCGGGTCGGCAACCGGTTCGGCGAGGCCGAGCTGCTCAACGAGATCGGGGTGATGGCGCGCGAGGACGGCCGGCCCGTGGCGGCTGCCGGACGCCACCGGGAGGCGCTGGTGGCGATGATCGAGATCGGGGACCGGACCGGGCAGTGTGCCTCCCGCAACCTGCTGGCCCGCGCCCTGCTCGACCAGGGTGACGCGGCCAGCGCGCTGGACCTGCACCGGCGGGTGCTGGCCGACGCCACCCGGGTCGGTGCCCGCTACGAGCAGGCCCGGGCGCTGGAGGGCATCGCCCGCTGCCTGCGGCACAGTGACCCGGCCCAGGCCCGGACGTACGCCGGCCGGGCGCTGGCGCTGTTCCAGCAGCTCGAGTCCCCGGATCAGCGGCAGACCGCGGAGCTGCTGGCCGAGCTGGGGTGAGGCCGGCTTTCCCTGCGGCCCGGCGGGACGCGCGGCAGGATGGTACGCGTGACGACTCCAGAGGCGACCGGATACCGGATCGAACGCGACTCGATGGGTGAGGTGGAGGTACCCGCCGAGGCGCTGTGGCGGGCGCAGACCCAGCGGGCGGTGCAGAACTTCCCGATCTCCGGCCGGGGACTGGAACCGGCCCAGATCAAGGCGCTGGCGCAGATCAAGGGGGCCGCCGCCCAGGTCAACGGCGAGCTGGGGGTGATCGGGGCGGACGTGGCCGCGGCGATCGCCACCGCCGCCGCGCACGTCGCCGACGGCGGGTACGACGACCAGTTCCCGGTGGACGTCTTCCAGACCGGGTCGGGCACGTCGTCCAACATGAACGCCAACGAGGTGATCGCCACCCTGGCCAGCCGCGAGCTGGGCCGCAACGTGCACCCGAACGACGAGGTCAACGCCTCGCAGTCCAGCAACGACGTCTTCCCGACCTCGATCCACCTGGCTGCCACCCAGTTCGTGGTGGAGGATCTGATTCCCTCGCTCAAGCAACTGGCCGGGGCGCTGGAGGAGAAGGCTGCCGAGTTCGAGACCGTGGTGAAGGCCGGGCGTACCCACCTGATGGACGCCACCCCGGTCACCCTGGGCCAGGAGTTCGGCGGCTACTCCGCGCAGGTCCGCTACGGCGTCGAGCGGCTGGAGGCGGCGTTGCCCCGGCTGGCCGAGCTGCCGCTCGGCGGCACCGCGGTGGGCACCGGCATCAACACCCCGTTCGGCTTCGCCGGCAAGGTGATCGGGAAGCTGCGCGAGTCGACCGGGCTGCCGCTGAGCGAGGCGCGCAACCATTTCGAGGCGCAGGGCGCCCGGGACGCCCTGGTGGAGACCTCGGGCCAGCTGCGCACGATCGCCGTCGGGCTGTACAAGATGGCCAACGACATCCGCTGGATGGGTTCCGGCCCGCGCGCGGGCCTGCGGGAGCTGCGCATCCCGGACCTCCAGCCCGGCTCGTCGATCATGCCCGGCAAGGTGAACCCGGTGGTCGCCGAGGCCGTGCGGCAGGTCTGTGCCCAGGTGATCGGCAATGACGCGGCGGTGGCGTTCGCCGGGTCCCAGGGCGACTTCGAGCTGAACGTGATGCTCCCGGTGATGGGGCGCAACCTGCTGGAGTCGATCAAGTTGCTGGCCGCGTCGAGCCGGCTCTTCGCGGAGCGGCTGGTGGCCGGCCTGGTCGCGGACGCCGAGGTCTGCCTGGCGTACGCCGAGGGCTCGCCGTCGATCGTCACCCCGCTCAACCGGCACCTCGGCTACGACGAGGCCGCCTCGATCGCCAAGGAGGCGCTGGCCAAGCAGGTCTCCATCCGCGAGGTGGTGATCTCCCGGGGGCACGTCGACTCCGGCAAGCTCACCGAGACCCAGCTCGACGAGGCCCTGGACCTGCTCCGGATGACCCACCCCTGACCGGCCCGAGCCACTCCGGGTCCGGCTCCGCCCGTACGGTCGGCGACCTCCCCGCGCGGACCCGGCGTGCCGCACGTCGAGCGGGGCGTCGGCCGCGCCGCCGTGGTAACTCGCTCGCCGGGGCCGGCGGCGCGGGGGATGATCCGGGCGTGCGTGACGACGGTGGGATGCTGCTGGAGACCGCGCGGCTGCGGCTGCGCCGGTTCACCATGGACGACGTGGACCGCCTGGTCGAGTTGGACCGGGACCCGGAGGTCATGCGCTACCTGACCGGCGGTCGCCCGACCCCGGTGGCGGCGGTCCGGGACGAGCACCTGCCCCGGCTGCTGGGCCAGTACGACCGCCACCCCGGGCTCGGCCGGTGGGCCGCGCTGGACCGGGTCACCGACGAGTTCCTCGGTTGGCTGGCCCTCGATCCCGCCGACGACGGCACCGAGGGGGAGCTGGGTTACCGGCTGCGCCGCGCGGCGTGGGGCCGCGGCCTGGCCACCGAGGGGGCCCGCGCGCTGGTCCGGCACGCCTTCGACCGGGTGGGCGTACGGCGGGTCTGGGCGCAGACGATGGCGGTCAACGACCGGTCGCGCGCGGTCATGGCCCGGGCCGGGCTGCGCTACCTGCGCACCTTCCACCTGGTCTTCGACGACCCGATCCCCGGCACCGAGCACGGTGAGGTGGAGTACGAGCTGTGCCGGGCGGACTGGCCCGGGGTCCGTCAGGAGTGGGACGCCGCCTTGCGCGCCCGATAGGCGGTGACGGCGGCGCGGTTGCCGCAGCCGGCGTCGCAGAACCGCCGGGACCGGTTCTTCGACAGGTCGACCAGCACGTTGTGGCAGTCCGGGTGCTCGCAGGTCCGCAGCCGGCCCAGTTCACCGGCGCGTACCAGGTCGGCGACGCCCATCGCGGCCTCGACCGCCATCCGGGTCGCCAGCGGCGCGTCCCGGGGCACCGCGTGCAGGTGGTACGGCTCGTCGTCGTGCCGGATGAGCTGGGGCAGCGCGCGGGACTCGCGGAGCAGCCCGTTGACGATCGCCACCACCTCGTCGACGTCGGTGTGCCAGAGCCGGCGCAGCCGGGGCCGCAGGGCCCGGACCTGGCGCAGCTCGGCGTCGGTGTGCTCGTGCCGGCCGGTCCAGGCGTGCGCGCTGAAGAACCGGTCCAGGGCCGCCACGTCGGGCAGCCCTTCCCGGCCCGGGTCAGCGGTGTTGACCAGCGCCGCGGCGGCGATCAGGGAACACTCGGTGTCATGGGCGAAAAGCAACTTGACTCCTGTCACGGCACTGGCCTAGCGTCATCAGCATACCCGTCTTTCACTCATGACCACCGGTCGGACAAGGAGCTGTCCATGCGGGAACGGCCCGGTGTCGGCCTCGGCCTCGCCCTGCTCTCCGCGCTCACCTTCGCCACCTCGGGCACCTTCGCCCGGCCGCTGATCACCGGCGAGTGGTCCGCCGAGGCGGTGGTGCTGGCCCGGGTCGGCATCGCCGCCCTCGTCCTGGCCGTGCCGGCCCTGCTGGCGCTGCGCGGCCGGTGGCCGGTGGTACGCCGCAACACCGTCACGATCGTCGTGTTCGGACTGCTCGGCGTGGCCCTGGCCCAGGCGTGCTTCTTCAACGCGGTCCGCTACCTGCCCGTCGGCGTCGCGCTGCTGCTGGAGTACCTCGGCATCGTCCTGGTGGTCGGCTGGATGTGGCTGGTCCACGGCCAGCGGCCCCGGCTGCTCACCGTCGCCGGTTCGGTCACCGCCCTGTGCGGCCTGCTCTTCGTGCTGGACCTCACCGGCGCCGGCCGGCTCGACCCGGTCGGCGTGCTCTGGGGACTCGGCGCCGGAGTCGGCCTCGCCGGCTACTACGTCATCGCCGGCCGGATCGACCCGGCGCTGCCCTCCGTGGTGATGGCGAGCGGCGGGATGGCCGTCGGTGCCGTGGTGCTGCTCCTGCTCGGCCTCGTCGGGCTGCTCCCACTGCGCGCCGGCGCCGCCGACGTCACCTTCGCCGGGCACCAGCTGAGCTGGCTGGTACCGATCGCCGGCCTGTCCCTGGTGGCCGCGGTGGTCGCCTACCTGACCGGGGTCGCCGGCGCGCGGCTACTCGGCGCGCGGCTCTCCTCGTTCGTCGGCCTCACCGAGGTGATGTTCGCGGTACTCATCGCCTGGCTGGTGCTGGGCGAACTGCCGACCACGATCCAACTGTTCGGCGGCGCGCTCATCATCGTCGGGGTGGCCCTGGTCCGGCTCGACGAACTGCGCGGTGGACGCCCCGAACCGACCGAGGAGCGGACCGACGAGCCGGCCCTGGCGTGAGAGGCTGGGCGCCGTGCTGACGGTGGTGGTGTTCGACGCCGACGAGACCCTGCTCGACCTGCGTCCCGCGGTGACCGGAGGGCTGGTGGCCGTACTCGAGGAGATGCGGCGGCTGACCCCGGCGGCGGCCGGAGTGTCCCTCGCGGACCTGGAGTCGGACTGGCACTCGGTCTTCGGCGACCGGAGCGCGGCGCCGGTGCAGGAGGTCCGGCGGGCGGCGCTGGCCCGCTCACTGGCCCGGGTCGGCCTGGACGATCACCTCGACGAGTTGGCGGCCCTCTTCTTCGCCCGACGGTTCGCGCTGACCCGGCCCTACCCCGACGCGCTGGCCGCGTTGGCCGCGCTGCGACCGCGTTACCTGCTGGGCTACGCCACCAACGGGAACAGCCGCGCCGAACGCTGCGGCCTGGCCGGCGAGTTCGCCTTCGAGCGGTACGCGCACGAGGGCGGCCTGCCGAAGAAGCCGGACCCGGAGTTCTACGCCGCCGTCGTCGAGGCGGCGGGCGTACCGGCGGAGCAGATCGCGTACGTCGGCGACTCGCTGGCCCACGACGTGGTCGGCCCGCAGCGGGCCGGCCTACGCGGCATCTGGCTGAACCGGCACGGACTGCCCTGCCCGCCGGAGGTGCGGCCGGACGCCGAGGTGACCACGCTGGCCGACCTCGCCCCGGCGCTCGCCGCGCTGCCCGCGGCGTCGGCGACGGTGGCGGGGTAGCGGCCGCCCCGTCAGCGCAGCGCTGCGGCGACCGCCTCGGCGGCAGCGCTCACCTGAGGGCCGACGGTGGTGACGTCCAGCGGGGCGAGGGCCACCACGCCGACGCTCGCCTCCAGCCCGGCCACGCCCAGCACCGGGGCGGCCACCCCGTACGCCCCGGACTGCAGTTCCCCGGTGCTGCTCACCGGGCCCGCCTGCCCGGCCCGCCCGGCCAGGATCGCGCGGCCCGCCGCGCCCCGCTCCAGCGGGTGCCGGGACCCGGACCGGTACGCCACGTGGAACGACGTCCAACTCGGCTCGACCACCGCTAGGGCGACCCCCTCGCCACCCTCCACCACGGTCAGGTGGGCCGTCGCGCCGGCCTGCTCGGCCAACCGGCGCAGCGCGGGCAGTGCCCCCTCGGCGAGCAGCGGCTGGGCCCGCCGGGCCAGGTGCAGCACACCGGCGCCGAGCCGTAGCCGGCCCTCGGCGTCCCGCCGCAGCATGCCGTGCCCGGTCAGCGCGCCCACCAGCCGGTAGACCGCCGCCCGGCCGATGCCGAGCAGGGCCGCCGCCTCGGTGACGGTGAGCCCGCGCGGCGCGTCGGCGACCAGGTGCAGCAGGCGTAGCCCGCGGTCCAGGGTCTGCGCCGTCTCCGGGGTGCGTGCCGCCGTGTCCACAGCACGCAGCGTACGACCCGGCTCCGGACGACCTCGGGATGCGCGGACGGCTACCCTTGTACGGTGACGCTACGCCTGTATGACACCGCCACCCGATCGGTGCGGGACTTCGTCCCGCGGGAAGCCGGCAAGGTGGGGGTCTACCTGTGTGGTCTCACCCTCCAGGGCCCGCCGCACATCGGCCACCTTCGCTCCGGGGTCAACTATGACGTGCTCCGCCGCTGGCTGATCGCGTCCGGCTTCGAGGTCACCTTCGTCCGCAACCTGACCGACATCGACGACAAGATCCTGGTCAAGGCGATGGAGCAGGGCCGGCCGTTCTGGTCGATCGCGTACGTCAACGAGCAGGTCCTGTTGGCGTCCTACCGGGCGTTGAACGTGCTGCCGCCGACGTACGAGCCGCGGGCCACCGGGCATGTCCCGGAGATGCACCAGTTGATCGCGCGGCTGATCGAGACCGGGCACGCCTACCCGGCCACCGACGGCTCCGGCGACGTCTACTTCGACGTCGCCTCCTGGCCGGCGTACGGGTCGCTGTCGGGCCAGTCGCCGGCCGACATGCAGTCCGCCGGGGACGCGCCCGAGCGGGGCAAGCGGGACCCGCGCGACTTCGCGCTCTGGAAGGGCGTCAAGCCGGACGAGCCGGCGGACGCCTACTGGCCGTCGCCGTGGGGCCGGGGCCGGCCGGGCTGGCACATCGAGTGCTCGGCGATGTGCTGGCGCTACCTGGGCGCCGAGTTCGACATCCACGGCGGCGGGCTCGACCTGATCTTCCCGCACCACGAAAACGAGATCGCCCAGTCCCAGGCGGCCGACCTGCCGTTCGCCCGCTACTGGGTGCACCACGGCCTGCTCGGCATCGGCGGCACCAAGATGGGCAAGTCGCTGGGGAACACACTCGACCTGGAGTACGTGGCGTCCCTCGGCGTGCGCCCGGTGGAGTTGCGCTACTACTACGTCGCCGCGCACTACCGGTCCCGGATCGACTACTCGGAGGACGCGCTGCGCGAGGCCGCCGTGGCGTACCGGCGGATCGAGGGTTTCGTGCAGCGGGCCGCCGAGCGGGTCGGCGCCGGGCCGCTCGGCGAGTTGCCGGCCGGCTTCGTGGCGGCGATGGACGACGACCTCAACACCTCGGCCGCGCTGGCCACGCTGCACGAGGTGGTCCGCGACGGCAACACCGCGCTGACCGCCGGCGACGATGTGACCGTCCGCACGACGCTGGCCGCCACCCGGTCGATGCTGGATATCCTCGGCGTCGACCCCCTGGACCCGGCCTGGACCGGCGGCGACCGCGCGGGCGACCTGCGCGGTGTGGTGGACTCGCTGATCGCGCTCGCCCTCGAGCAGCGTGCGCAGGCCCGCAGCCGCAAGGACTGGGCCGCCGCCGACGCGGTACGCGACCAGCTCAAGCAGGCCGGCGTGGTCGTCGAGGACACCCCCCAGGGCCCGCGTTGGACTATTGGAGAGCAGGACTGATGGCCGGCAACTCACAGCGCCGTGGCCGGCGACTGGCCCCGAAGGCGAGCGCCCCGAAGGGCTCCGGCGGCAAGAACAAGGACTCTCTGGCCGGCCGGGGCCGCACCCTGCCCGCCGACGAGCGGCCCTGGCACAAGGCGTACTCGGGCACCGAGAAGCTCCCCCAGCGCACCGCCTGGAAGCAGGACAAGGAGCGCCGGGCGGCGGCCGAGGAGGGGCGCGCCCCCAAGATCGGCCAGCCCGGCACCAAGGACACCACCTGGGGCAAGGGCACCCGGGCCGGTGCGCCGCTGAAGGGCGGCAAGGGCAAGCCGGCCGGTCGGGGTGGTCCCCGGGTCGCGCCGGGCCGGAAGTCGAACCCGGCCAAGGACAGTCCCGAACTGCTGGTCGGGCGCAACCCGGTGCTGGAGTCGCTGCGCGCCCAGGTGCCGGCGACCGCGCTCTACACCGCGCAGGGCATCGACGTCGACGACCGGGTCAAGGAGATCGTGCGTACCGCGGCCGACCGGGGCATCGCGATCCTGGAGGTCAGCCGGAGCGAGCTGGACCGGATGACCGGCGGGGTGCTGCACCAGGGCGTCGGCCTCCAGGTGCCGCCGTTCGCGTACGAGCCGTTCGACGACCTGGTGGCGACCGCGCTGGAGCAGGCCGCCCCGCTGCTGGTCGCGCTGGACGGGGTCACCGACCCGCGCAACCTCGGCGCGGTGATCCGGTCGGCCGCCGCGTTCGGCGCGCAGGGGGTCTTCGTACCGGAGCGGCGGGCCGCCGGGATCACCGCGACCGCCTGGCGGACCAGTGCCGGCGCGGCCGCGCGGGTGCCGGTCGCCCAGGTCACCAACCTGACCCGGTCGCTCAAGGCGTGCAAGGAGGCCGGCTTCGTCGTGGTCGGCCTGGACGCCGACGGCGAGACCGACCTGTACGACCTGGAGGCCGCGGTCGGCCCGCTGGTCGTGGTGGTCGGTTCGGAGGGGCGCGGGCTGTCCCGGCTGGTCGGCGAGACCTGCGACCTGACCGTCAGCATCCCGATGGTCTCCGAGGTCGAGTCGCTCAACGCCAGCGTGGCCGCGGCGGTCACCCTCGCCGAGGTCGCCCGCCGCCGCGCCGTCGAGGCCTGACCGCCCGGTCCGGACCGGGCGCTGGGCGCCGGGTCCGGTCAGCGGTGCGCTGGACGCCCGATCCGGTCAGCGGGGGGCGGACGCCCGGTCCGGTCAGCGGGCGCTGGGGGCCGGGTCGAGCGCCCGGGCGACCCGGCGTAGGCCGCGCGCCACGAAGCGCCGGCCCCGCACGGTGGGGCCCGCCGACGACGGGTCGGTGACCTGCGGTGCCGGCTGCCTGGGCGGGGGAGCCGGTGCCGGGGTACGCGGCGTCCGGTGCACCGGCGGTTCGTCGTTGACCTCGGCCAGGTAGTCCGCGAAGACGGCGCGCCAGATGACCCGCTGGAGCAGCCGCTCGTCGGCCGGGCGGCCCGCTCCGGCCAGCAGGCGTGCCCAGGCGCGGTTCACCACCGACGGGGTGAAGGCGTCCGCCCAGCCCGCCCGGTCGGCGACGAGGGCCGTGATGAGGTCCCGGTCCGGCGCGTCGCCCAGCCGGGGCGCGAGCGCCGGACTGACCAGCCCGGCCGGCCGCTGGTAGTACGGCCGGTCCCGCCACTGCGGCAGCAGCCGTGCGGTCACCGCGCGGTGCAGCGCGTTCTCGCGCCGCTGGTCCGGGGTGAGGTCGAAGGCCGCCCGGACGAACTCCGGAGCCAGCAGCGGGACGATGGTGCCGATCCGGTCGGCCGCCGAACTCCACCGGCGGAGCCGTTCGGTGGCGTAGAAGTGGTCCAGCATCCTGGCGTCGTCGAGACCCTTCCGGAACGCCTCGTCCAGCCGGTGCCGGATCTCCGCCGTGGACGCCGCCCGGGCCGCGTCGGACAGCCCGCGCTTGAGCAGGATCCGGGCGCAGAGGCGTTCGGCGAACGCGTCGAGCCGGTCCACGTGCGGCAGTTGGCTCAGCTCGGCGTAGTCCGGGGGGTAGTAGAAGCCGTGCGCGATCTCGCCGGCGGCGCCGCTCACGGTGAGGAAATCGGGGTGGTCGAGGCCGGCCGGGGCCGGGCTGGGCAGGTACGTCTCCGCGCGCAGCCCCTCGTGCGAGCGGTGCCAGCCGAGCGCGTTGGGCAGGATGGGCGCGTCGAGGGCCAGGCCCTGCGCCTGCGCGGGACCGCCCGGCCGCGGGCGGGCGACCCGGTGGCGGACCCGACGGGCCAGGTCGTCGGGGAGCGCGGCGACCAGCCCTTCGGCGACCTCGGCCTCGCCCGGCTCCGAACCGTTGGTGAAGAGTTGCAGGTCCAGCCCGGCCGCCAGCGCCGCCGCGACGCAGAGCCGGGAGTCCCGCCCACCGCTGAGCCCGATGAGGACCCGACCCGACCACATGCTGCCCAGGGAACGGGCCAGCTCCCGCAGGCCGTCGGCCACCTCGTCGACCCGGTCCGGCGCCAGGGCGTCGCCGCCCCGGCCGACCGCCCACGCGGCCAGCGCGTCGATCACGCTCTGGGTGCGGCCCTGGCCCTGCGGGTCGTAGCCGACGGTGGCGCCGCCCGGCACGGTGAAGACGCCGGTGAAGGGGGTCCGGTCGCCCTGGAACCAGCCGGTCGCCGCGAACATCCGCCAGCCGTCCCGGTCCGGCCGGGCCCGGATGCCGGCGAACCGACAGGCCGCCGCCGGCCGGTTCGACCAGACCCAGCCGCCGGGAAAACGCAGCTCGTACAGGCGGCCGAGGCCGATCCCGTCGGTGTGCAGCCGGAGCCGGCCGGTGTCCGGGGCCAGCGAGGCCACCACGAACGGGGCGGTCAGCTCGAGCACCCCGGCGGGCCGGTCGATCAACGCCCTGGCCAGGGGCAGCGCGGCCCGCTCCGGGGCGATTCGGCCGACCAGGCGTTCGTACCCGAGGGGCAGGTAGAGCGTCGCGGCGGCGAGGTCGGGCGCCTGCTGCCAGGACGGCCACCGCCACGGCGACGAGACCGCGTCCCACAGGTGCAGGCCGGTCCGGCCCGCGGCCACGCCGTGCCGGGCCACCGGCGCCCGCCACAACGGCCGGTAATGGGCCGCGACCCGGTCGAGCCGTTCGGCCACCTCGGACGCTTCGGGCGCCCGGTCGAACCCGTACGCCAGCAACACCTGCATGTGTCGTGTCCCCCGCAACTCCCGCTGTCCGAAAAAGCAGACACGACACGCGCCACGGGCACGACCGGTTGCAGTCGGCCCTCCGGGGGAAGGGCCGCCGGGGACACCTACCCGGGCACACGGAAAGGGGCGGCCCGCCGATGCGGACCGCCCCTTTCGGCGTACGTCAGATCCGGGTGCCGGTGGTGGCGTGGAAGACGTGGCTGCGGCCGGTACGCGGCTTGACGAACACGGTGTCGCCCATGTTCGGCATCGTGCGCCGGTCGGTGCGGACCACGAACCGCTCGTTGTGGCCCTCGAGCGCGGCGTGGCCGTAGACGTTGGCGTCGGAACCCAGGTCCTCGACCAGCTCGACCACGACCGGCATGCCGCCCTCGGTCGGGCTGACCAGGTCGCAGTCCTCCGGACGGAAGCCGACGGTCACCTTGCCGTCGCCGCCCTCGGCCCGCGCGGCGGCCACCTGCTCGCGGGTCAGCGGGATGTGCAGCTCGGCGAACGCGGCGCCCTGCTCGGTCAGCGGCACGGTCTTGATGTTCATGGCCGGGGAGCCCATGAAGCCGGCGACGAAGACGTTGGCCGGGGTGTCGTAGAGCGCCCGCGGGGTGTCCACCTGCTGGAGCACGCCGTCGAGCATGACCGCCACCCGGTGACCCATGGTCATGGCCTCGACCTGGTCGTGGGTCACGTACACGGTGGTGACGCCCAGCTTGGCCTGGAGCGAGGCGATCTGGGTACGGGTCTGCACGCGCAGCTTGGCGTCGAGGTTCGACAGCGGCTCGTCCATGAGGAAGACCTGCGGCTCGCGGACGATCGCGCGGCCCATGGCGACCCGCTGGCGCTGACCGCCGGAGAGCGCCTTCGGCTTGCGGCTGAGGAACTCCTCCAGCTGGAGCAGCCCGGCCGCCTCCTTGACCCGCCGGTCGATCTCCGACTTCGAGGTCTTGCGCAGCTTGAGCGCGAACGCCATGTTCTCGTACACCGTCATGTGCGGGTAGAGGGCGTAGTTCTGGAAGACCATCGCGATGTCACGGGCCTTCGGCGGCAGGTGGGTGACGTCCCGGTCGTCGATGTAGATGGCGCCGTCGTCGACGTCCTCGAGGCCGGCGAGCATCCGGAGGCTGGTGGACTTGCCGCAACCCGAGGGGCCGACGAGGACGAGGAACTCGCCGTCGCCGATCTGGAGGTCGAGCTGGTTGACCGCGGGGCGGTCGGTACCCGGGTAGATCCGGGACGCCTTCGCGTAGGTGACCGTAGCCATGGTGAAGCGCTTCCTTTCACCGGCAGGAACGTGCCGGACGATCCGAGTGAAGGAGCGACCGGCACCTACGGTGCCGGCCAGCCGGGCGTCACCCGGGCAGCCGAGGCCGACCGGAGTGTCGTCCGTGTCACTGCACCGTAAACGGCTTTGGCGGCGCTGCCAAGACGGGGTGCCAAGGGTGGGACGGCCGGCATAGCGCATTCCGGGCACACGGGCACGGCAAGGCATCAATCTCCTCGGTGCCGGCGGCGACCCGACACCGATCCGAAGCTGGCCGGGTCCGGAAATTGACGTTTTCCGTGCTCGGGACGCCTGCCGAGCGGGATTTTCGGACGTCACTCGCTATGCTGACGGCGGCACCACGCGCCCCTGTAGCTCAGCTGGCCAGAGCACTCGCCTTGTAAGCGAGATGTCGCCGGTTCGATCCCGGCCGGGGGCTCCAATTCCATCAGGCATCTTGCGGCGCTGGCTGCCACGAGACGGCGCATGGACAGCAACGCTGACAGCAACGGGGGTCACGACAGCCGCCCGTCGAGCTTGCCGAGCGCCTGACGCATGGCATCAAGGTTGGCGTGGGCGTAGGCCTTCACGTCGGCGTGCCGGGCGATGGCCTGGACGACGTGCGGCGGGACGCCCAGCTCCATCGGCAGGGACACGACCGTGTGCCGCAGGTCGTGCAGGCGGCACGGGGCAGACCGGCGGTCTCCCGAAGCCGAGCGAACGAGCGGCTGAGGTTGGTCGGCTTCAACGGGGTGCCCCGCTCGGAGGGGAAGACCGGGCCGTGTCCTGCCAGACCTCGGCGAGCGCAGCCCGCTCAGCCTGCTGGCGTTCACTCGCCCAGTAGGCCGGACCGGTGCGAATGGCCCAGATAGCTGGTGCCCGGCCGCGGAGCGGCCCGCCGGTGGCCTGCCAGCAGATCATTCGGTACGGCTCCGAAAACTTTCGGAGATCGCTACCCGTCATGCTGGATCGGCCCTTCCGGAGAGACCGGCGATCCAGTGCTAATCAGGGAGATCGTCGGGAAGATTGGTTCCGGAGTCGTTCCGGAAATTGTTGACATGCGATGAACGCTGAATCACGATGCTCATCGACGGCTGTCAGCGCCGTCGCACCACCACCCCCGATCACCGCCTGGCTCGTCCGCCAGGTCTCACGAGTAGGTGACACCCATGAACGATGCTCCCGCCCGCCCAGGTGGCCGCGGTCGCGGCCGGTTCAGACTGCTCGTAGGCGCTGCCACCGCCGTCCTGCTGGCTGCCGTCTCGGCCACCATGACCGGCGTCGCGCACGCCGAGGCCGACCGCACCGTCACCTCGAACACCACCGGCACCCATA
>NZ_JBITLH010000014.1:0-158823 GCF_044465125.1 Micromonospora sp. NPDC049836 | reverse complement strand
CCGCCCAGTCCTCCACGCTCAGCACCTCCCGATGCTTCCGGAGGGGGTCAACCTTCAGCCGGAACCACGGGGTTAGTTTTCAGGCGGAGCCGACAGCGTACGAAACATCAGCCAAACCGAACTGACCAACCAGCCGGCCAGCGGGCCGGTCCTCGGCGTCTCTCGACGTGTCGCGGCGGACGTTGTCAATCACTCGGCAACCCTGGGGCCGGGCCGCCGCACATCAAGTCGCCTCACCTGGGTGTGGGCAGAGCGGAAACCGTCAACCTCTTCACGTCGGCGCCCTAACCGCAACCCCTCGAACGCCGCCAGCTCGCCGACGCGGCCGGCGTGCGCTCCCCTACGCCGCGCGGGCTCGTGGCCGCGCGGCCCGGCCGGCTGCCAGCCCACCACCACCCGGTCAACCACCTGTCGTTCTGGGCGGCCCTCCGGGCTTTCCCGCTTCCGCGCCAGCCGCCGGGCGTGTTGCGTGGCCGGAGTCGGAGCGCCAGCGGAGCGACGGACGCGCGCCCAGGCGGCGGCGCGGCTGCGGCCCGCTCAGGGCCGCCTTGAAGACGTACAGAAACTTTGAACCACATCGCCGGCAGTCCGGTGTGTCCGACTTTGCTTGATGCGTTACAGGTCGACTTCACATGATGGGTGACACTCCGCCGAGCGTTGGTGGAGTTGTCCGTGACTGCCGGATCGTGCGATCACGAAAACCCGTACCTTAGCGTTCCGGGTCCTCTGCGAAGACCTGGGCCGCGACCTGGTAGCCGTCGAACGCGCGTGCTACGCCGGCGTAGACCGCGACCTGAAGGAAGACTTCGGCGATCTCTTCCTTGGTGGCGCCGGCGTTGAGCGCGATGCGGAGCTGACCGCGTAGCGGCTCCAGGACGCCGAGTGTTGCCGCGATGGTTACAGATACCAGTGCCCGCGTCTGCGTATCTAGGTGCTCGGTGCGCGGCCAAACGTCGCCGAAGGCGTGCATCGTCGCGATCCGCTTGAAGTCTGCGCCGTTAGCTGGCTCACCAGGGGTAGCGCCAAGAAAGCGCTCCAAGCGGAAGCCCAGCAGGCGCTCAGCCGTGTCCAGCGCGGCGGCGTATCCCGGGTCTGTCGCCGCCGTTGCCTGATGGTCCGTCGCCATGATGCTTACTCTTCCATCTACCAGGGCAAAGCAGGCGAGAACGGGCACTTCGACCGCAGCTAAAGGCCACCGAGACATAGCCGGGTGCAAGTGAGATCAGCATCAATCTCGGCGTTCGTGCTCATTCGGTAACCCGCGGAGTCCCGGTCAACATCGTCCGGGCGGTGATGGGCCACGAGCAGGCATCGACCACGCTCAACCGCTACACGCATACCCCGGCGGATTTCCACGAGTCCGTGCGCAGGGTCTTCGGCGGCTCTGCTGACGATCCGCTGAAGACCAGAGATGGCCCTCAATCCAAGAGCGATTCAGCGGAGGAGAAGAACAGGCCGTGACCTGCCCAAATGATGTGGTGGAGCCCAGGGGACTCGAACCCCTAACCCCTGCCTTGCAAAGGCAGTGCTCTGCCAGTTGAGCTAGGGCCCCGGGGGCGGGCGGAGCCGCCCGGTGCTGGCAGTCGGAGGGACGGTCAGCGCAGGTCGGGCGAGGTGGTCGCCTCGTGCCAGAGCGCGCGCTCGTCGTTCGCGGCCTTCACCTTCTTGGCCACGACAGCGGCCACGCCGACGACGCCGACCAGGATCAGGAGCTTCTTGAACATTGGGGCAACCCCTTGCGCTCGACTACCGTCGGACGTTGCGGTGGGGCTAGCTGGAATCGAACCAGCGACCTCAGAGTTATCAGCTCTGCGCTCTAACCGACTGAGCTATAGCCCCGCGTAGCGACGAGCAAGGTTAACCCATCGCCGCCGCCGCTCCCAAATCGGGGTCGACGGCGCTGCCCGCGTGTCTTCGACCGTACCGGCAGCCAACCGGAGCGGCCACCGCTTTCCCCCGCCAGCCATGATCCACGCACTTTGCCGCAGCCCGTGCCATCGACCGTCGACGAAGGCCCAACCCGCCGCACTCCGGCCCATCACCCGCCGACGAAAACCCAACCCGCCCCATCACCCGCCGACGAATGCCCAACCCGCCGCAACCCGGGCCAGCCACCGCGGGCCGGTGGATACGGCGACGCCGGGCGGCCGCGGTCGGCGGCTGCCCGGCGTCGGTCGTCGTTCAGTCCCGCTCGGCGAGGGTCAACTCGATCCCGCCGACCAGGTCGGCGCAGACGTTGTAGACGAAGGCGCCGAGGGTGGCCAGCGCGGTGAAGAGCACGACGTTGACCAGCCCGATCAGCGCGGAGCTGAGGATCACGCCCTTGGCGGTGATCCGGAAGCCGCCGCCACCGGACTGGCCGCCGGCGTTCACCAGGTCGGTCAGGCTGTCGTTGACGCTCTTGAACACGCCCATCGCGTCCAGGGCCAGGTAGAGCACCGAGGTGGCGACGACCACCACGATGAAGAGCACCACCGAGACCGCGAACGCGAACTTCATCACCGACCACGGGTCGATCCGCTTGAGATTCAGCCGGGCTCGGCGCGGTCCGCGCGACGCGGCCGAGCTGACCGAGGTACGCGCGGCGCGTACCGCCTCACCGACGCGGGCGGCGCCGACGGCCGCCGCGCCGCTGATGCCCGGCGGCAGGCCGCCCCCGTTGGCGGGGCGGCCGGCGGTGCCGGGGGTGCCGGGGGTGCCGGGGCGGGCGCCGTCCGGCGAGGGCTTCGGGGCGGTGCCGAGGCCGGCGCCGACGCGCGGCTGGGTGCCGGTGGTGCCGGTCGACGGCTTCGCCGTACCCGTGGGCTTGATCGGCTGGGTGGCGGTGACGGGCTTGGTGGCGGTGACCGCGGGGGCGGTCGCCGTGCCGTCGGCGGACGCCGGGGCGTCGGCCGTGGCCTGCTCGGTCGGGTCGCCGGCGGCCGAGTCCTCCCCGGGCTTGTCCGGTGGCGGAGCCATGCCGGGGGCCCGGGTGAACTTCGGGGCAGGCGCGTCGGCGGGGACCGTGGCCCGGCCCACGGCCGCGCGGCCGGTCGCTGGTGTACCGCCCTGCGCGGCCTCCTCGTCGACCGGGTTGGCCGAGGTCCCCTTGTTCCCCGACTTCGCCTGTGTCTCCGTCATCAACTAGTCCTGTTCGTCAGGCTCGTCGGCATTGCGAGCAATCGCCACGATAGTCACGCCGTCCGGGAGGTCCATCAGCTTGACCCCCATTGTGTTCCGGTCACGCGTACGGCGTACAGGCTTCACCGGAGTCCGGATGACGCCGCCGTTGCTGGTGATGGCAAACAGCTCGTCGTCCGGACTGATCACCACCGCACCGACCAGACCACCGCGTCGCTCGGTGATCTTCGCAGTCAGCACGCCCTTACCTCCCCGGCCCTGGACCGGGTATTCCTCGATCGGGGTACGTTTCGCGTATCCCCCGTTCGTCGCTACCAGCACGTCCTTCTCTTCCATGCCCTCCCGGTGGATGACCTCCATGGCGAGCAGGACGTCTTCCTCGCTGAACCGCATGCCGATCACGCCGGAGGTGGCCCGGCCCATCGGCCGCAGCGTCTCGTCCGTGGCACCGAAGCGGATGGCCTGGGCGTTCTTCGACACCAGGAGCAGGTCGTCCTCCGGGCCCACCAGGGCAGCACCGACCAGCTCGTCCTCATCGCGCAGGTTGATCGCGATGATGCCGCCGGAACGGTTGGAGTCGAACTCCTCGAGCCGCGTCTTCTTCACCAGGCCGTTCTTCGTGGCCAGTACCAGGTAGGGCGCCACCTGGTAGTTCGGAATCTCGATGATCTGCGCGATCTGCTCGTCCGCTTGGAAGGCGAGCAGGTTGGCCACGTGCTGGCCCTTGGCCACCCTACTGGCCTCCGGAAGCTCGTACGCCTTCGCCCGATAGACCCTGCCCTTGTTGGTGAAGAACAGGATCCAGTCGTGGGTGGAGCATACGAAGAAGTGGCTGACAATGTCGTCCTGCCGCAGGGTCGCCCCGCTGACCCCCTTGCCGCCCCGCCGCTGCGAGCGGTACAGGTCGACCTTGGTGCGCTTGGCGTAGCCGGTGCGGGTGATGGTGACCACCACGTCCTCGCGGGCGATGAGGTCCTCCATGGAGACCTCGCCGTCGAACGGGATGATCTTGGTGCGCCGCTCGTCGCCCCACTTGGCGACGATCTCGCCCAGCTCGTCGGAGACGATCTTCCGCTGCCGCTCCGGCTTGGCCAGGATGTCCTTGAGGTCGGCGATCTCCAGCTCGAGCTTGGCCAGGTCGTCCAGGATCCGCTGGCGCTCCAGGGCGGCCAGCCGGCGCAGCTGCATGTCCAGGATCGCGGTGGCCTGGATCTCGTCGATCTCCAGCAGCCGGATCAGGCCCTGCCGGGCGTCCTCCACCGTGGGCGAGCGCCGGATCAGGGCGATGACCTCGTCGAGCGCGTCCAGCGCCTTGGCCAGGCCGCGCAGGATGTGCGCCCGCTCCTCCGCCTTGCGCAGCCGGAACGCGGTCCGCCGGCGGATGACCTCGATCTGGTGCTCGACGTAGTAGCGGAGGAACTGGGCCAGGTTGAGCGTGCGCGGCACGCCGTCGACCAGCGCCAGCATGTTGGCGCCGAAGGTCTCCTGGAGCTGGGTGTGCTTGTAGAGGTTGTTCAGCACCACCTTGGCGACCGCGTCGCGCTTGAGCACCAGCACGATCCGCATGCCGGTACGCCCGGAGGACTCGTCGCGGATGTCGGCGATGCCGGCGAGCTTGCCCTCCTTGATCAGCTCGGCGATCCGCTCCGCCAGGTTGTCCGGGTTGACCTGGTACGGCAGCTCGCTGACCACGAGCGCCGGCCGGCCCCGCTTGTCCTCCTCGACCTCGACCACGGCGCGCATCCGGATCGAGCCACGCCCGGTCCGGTACGCGTCCTGGATGCCGGCCTGGCCGACGATCAGGCCGTGGGTCGGGAAGTCCGGGCCCTTGACGATCTCCAGCAGCGCCTCGAGGGTGGTCGCCTCGTCGGCCTCCGGGTGCTCCAGGCACCACTGCACGGCCGCGCCGATCTCCCGCAGGTTGTGCGGCGGGATCTTGGTGGCCATGCCGACCGCGATGCCCTCGGAGCCGTTGATCAGCAGGTTGGGGATGCGGGACGGCAGGATGGTGGGCTCCTTGGCCCGGCCGTCGTAGTTGTCCTGGAGGTCGACGGTGTCCTCGTCGATGTCCCGCAGCATCTCCATGGCCAGCGGGTCGAGCTTGCACTCGGTGTTGTGGCTGACGAACCCGTCGGAGACGAACGAGTGGTCCTCGGTGTCGACCCGGATGCTGTAGACCGCCTGCACGCCGGCGTCGGCGAGCTCGGCCACCTCGGCGTAGTAGAAGCGGCCGTCGACGAGCGGCTCGACCACGTCGAGCACCTCGCTGTTGGTGATCCGCGCGGCGATCTCCTCGCGGTCCCGCTCCCAACGCTCGACCCGGTCCACGTTGTGCCGGCGCAGCCAGTCCCGCTCGGTCCAGCGGTCCGCGCCGTGCTCGCGGATGAAGTCACCGACCAGCGGCACGTGATCGCCGGAGAGCGCCGTGCTGCTCGCCGGCACCTGGGCCAGCTCCGACTCCAGCTTCGCCTGCTTGCGGCCGAGGAAGCCGACGTGGGCCGCGAAGATCCGGGCGTCCCGCCGGTTCGTGATCACAACCTTGATCTCGCCGTTGTCGTACCGGCACTGGCGGCTGATCACGCCGAACTCGAGCAGCAGCTGCTGGACCTCGCGGGCCAGCCGGGCGCTGCGGGTCGAGTACGAGATCTGGATGGTGTGGCGGGGCAGCAGCGAGGACGAGCCGTCGCCCTCGAAGAGCGCCTGCAGGAAGGCGCGCTTGACGGCCGCCGGCCCCTGCCAGACGAACTCGGGGACGAACTTGTCGGCGCTGCGCGCCCCGACCAGCTCGCCGAGGATGCTCGCGCGCAGCGCGGACAGGTCCTGCACGTCCAGTTCGTGCAGGGTGCTGCCCGAGGCGATCACGCGCTCGCTGACGTATCGGGGACCACCGACGGCCAGGTCGTAGGCGGCCAGGACGCGGAGGAAGAAGTCCCGGTCCACGTTGTTGAAGCCCGCCCGCGCCGCCGAGACCCAGCCCTCCGACACGAACGCGCCGGCCAGGACGGCCGCCTCGACGTGCTCCAGCATCGGGTAGCCGATCTCGTCCGGCACGGTGCGCTGGAGGACCACCCGGTCGCCCGGGGTGATCTCGGCGAGCAGCTTCCAGAGCAGGGTCGGCACGCCGGCCACGTCCACCAGGCAGAGCACCGGGTGGTTGTGGGTGCCGGTCAGCTCGTACCCCTCTCGGGTGCGCAGCCGCAGCGTGGGGTGTTCGCCGGAGTGGAAGAACTTGGTGGCGCGGACAAGGTCGCCGTTGCGGTCGCGGACCTTCAGCTCGATGTCGGTCTCGCTGCTCGGCGCGACGCCCGGCACGACGTCACCGATCCGGATGCTGCCCTCAGCGGTACGAATCCGGACATCGGGGGTAACGCAGTAGCGCATGGCCGCGGCCGGGTCGTTGCCCGGCGAGCCGAAGTTGCCGTTGCCGTCGACCAGCGGGTACCGCAGCGACCAGGGCTGCGCCATCCGGACCAGCGCGTCGTAGATCGCCGAGTCGCCGTGCGGGTGGAACTGGCCCATCACGTCGCCGACGACCCGGGAGCACTTCACGTAGCCGCGGTCCGGCCGGTAGCCGGAGTCGAACATGGCGTAGAGGATCTTGCGGTGGACCGGCTTGAGCCCGTCCCGGACGTCCGGCAGGGCCCGCCCGACGATCACGCTCATCGCGTAGTCGAGGTACGAGCGCTGCATCTCGACCTCGAGGCCGACCGGCTCGATCCGGTCGTGCTGGACGACCGCGGCCAGTGTCTCCGGGGTCTCCGGCTCGTTCGGGGTGGACTCGGGAGTATCGGTCACTGTTAACCCTTATCAGACTCAGAGTCGTGTTCGTGCTGTGGATAACGGCTGTGGAAACCGGCCTGGCTGTGGATAACTCTGTGGACCGCCGGGCCGACCGGTGGATCTCCGGCCGGCCCGGCGTGGTCCGTCAGATGTCCAGGAACCGCACGTCCTTGGCGTTGCGCTGGATGAAGGAGCGGCGCGCCTCGACGTCCTCGCCCATCAACACGCTGAACAGCTCGTCGGCGGTTGCGGCGTCGTCGAGGGTCACCTGGCGCAGCGTGCGGGTGGCCGGGTTCATGGTGGTCTCCCACAGCTCGGGATAGTTCATCTCGCCGAGACCCTTGAACCGCTGGATGTCGTCCGGCCGGGCGTTGGCCTTCTTCTGCTGGCGCAGCGCGATCAGCCCGTCCCGCTCCCGGTCCGAGTACGCGTACTGCGCGTCGTCGCCCTTCTTGTTCCACTTGATCTTGTAGAGCGGCGGGGCGGCCAGGTAGACGTGCCCCAGCTCGACCAGCGGCCGCATGAAGCGGAACAGCAGGGTGAGCAGCAGCGTCTGGATGTGCTGGCCGTCGACGTCGGCGTCGGCCATCAGCACGATCTTGTGGTAGCGCAGCTTCTCGATGTCGAAGTCGTCGTGGATGCCGGTGCCCAGCGCGGTGATCAGCGCCTGGACCTCGTTGTTCTTCAGCACCCGGTCGATCCGGGCCTTCTCCACGTTGAGGATCTTGCCGCGGATCGGCAGGATCGCCTGGGTGCGCGGGTCGCGGCCCTGCTTGGCCGAGCCGCCCGCCGAGTCACCCTCGACGATGAACACCTCGGACTCGCGCGGGTCGGTCGACTGGCAGTCGGCCAGCTTGCCCGGCATCGAGCCGGACTCCAGCAGCGACTTGCGTCGGGCCAGCTTGCGCGCCTGCTGAGCGGCGATCCGGGCCCGGGCGGCCTGGGACGCCTTGGTGATGATGATCTTGGCTTCGGCCGGGTTCCGGTCGAACCAGTCGACCAGCGACTCGTTGCAGACCCGCTGCACGAAGCTCTTCACCGGGGTGTTGCCGAGCTTGGTCTTGGTCTGGCCCTCGAACTGCGGGTTGGTCAGCTTGACCGAGATGATCGCGGCCAGCCCCTCCCGGATGTCCTCACCGGAGAGCCGCTCGTCGCCCTTGAGCAGCTTCTTCTCCGCGCCGTAGCGGTTGACGACGCTGGTCAGCGCGGCGCGGAAGCCCTCCTCGTGGGTGCCGCCCTCGTGCGTGTTGATGTTGTTGGCGAAGGTGTAGACCGACTCGCCGTACGACTCGTTCCACTGCATGGCGATCTCGACGGACATCCCCTCCTCCTCGGCGGAGAACTCGACCACCGTCTTGTGGATCGGGTTCTTCGAGGCGTTGAGGTGCCGGACGAAGTCGGCGATGCCGCCCTCGTAGCGGAAGGTGACCTCGCGCGGCTTGCCCTCCTCGGTATCCGGGACCCGCTCGTCGAGCAGGTGGATGGTGAGGCCGCGGGTGAGGAAGGCCATCTCCTGGAGCCGGCGGTAGATGGTCTGGAAGTCGAAGTCGACCGTCTCGAAGACGTCCGAGTCGGGCCAGAAGGAGACCGCCGAACCGGTACGGTCGGTCGGCTCGCCCTTCTCCAGCGGGGTCGGCTTGGAGTTGTGGTACTGCTGCCGCCAGACGAAGCCGTCCTTGTGGATCTCCACGGCCATCTTGGTGGAGAGCGCGTTCACCACGGACACGCCGACGCCGTGCAGACCGCCGGAGACCGCGTACGCCTTGCCGTCGAACTTGCCGCCGGCGTGCAGCACGGTCAGCGCGACCTCGACACCGGGCTTCTTCAGCTTGGGGTGCAGGTCGACCGGGAAGCCACGGCCGTTGTCGGTGACCTTGACGCCGCCGTCGGCCAGCAGCACCACGTCGATGGTGTCGCAGTACCCGGCCAGCGCCTCGTCCACCGCGTTGTCGACGACCTCCCACACGAGGTGGTGCAGACCGCGCTCACCGGTGGACCCGATGTACATACCGGGCCGCTTCCGGACCGCTTCCAACCCCTCGAGGACGGTGATCGACTCCGCGCCGTACTTCTTGTTGTCCTCCGCTGCCACCCTCGGCCACTTTCTCGCACCGACCGCGCCAAGGCGCGGGGCGCGGGTTCGGCGGACAGGACGCGACGTCGGCGCACAAACCGGTCCCCGGGCGTCCAGGTCACGGATCGCTGCGCCGGTCGCCGCGGTTGCCCGCGGATCGCGATCGGCTCGACCCGATCCGGGACAATGATCAAGGGCCCTGCGGGCCCGTGTCCGTCGCTCCGTGTCGGGTCTTTCGTCTCGCCTCCAATCTTACTGTGCGCAGCCGACCAAACCGCCACTCGGCACCCCTGCGGGGCGGCTGAGAACTCCGTAGCCGGCCGAACCGCGCTGTCCGCGACTCCCCCTACACGCCACGGAGGGCTTCCGGTCGGGGCGGGGCGTCAGACCGGCCCGACGGATCGGTACCGGCAGTTGACCGACCGGGGGTCGCGGCGGGATCGGCCGTGCCGTACCTTTGCGGCGCCGCCGCTGCGGCCTTGATCTTTCACGGACCGAACCGGGACGATCGACCCGATCGGTGGTGAACGCGCTTGGTGAGAGGTGACGCGAGATGGGGCTGGACAACGTCGCGGTGCACTGGCCGCGGACCGGCCGCTTCTACGACCCGGTCGCGCCGGCCGAGTTCGTGGACTTCGGCGAGATCGTGGATCTGCCACGGATCTCCGCGCCCACGGCGGCGCTCGCCGAGCTGATCGCCAAGACCGGCACGGTACGCGCCACCGCGTACACCGAGTTGGTCGACCTGATCCTCGGCCTGGAAAATGTGCTCTACGCCACGGAGAACGCGGCCGAGGACGAGGACCCGGTGATCGACCCGGACGGGTGCGCCTGGATCGCCGACGGCGTGGAGAAGTTCATCGCCCGTCATCGGCCGATCGGCGAGCCGGTGACCTTCGAGTCGGTGAGCGAGGTGCTGCGCTCGCTGCTCGGCGACGGCCGGCTGGCCGAGCAGCAGCTGCGCTGGTTGGAGACCCGGCTGGACCGGCTGCGCGACGAGAACGGCGAGCCGCCGCAGTGGAACTTCACCTGCGCCGAGCTGAGCGTGCTGGCCGCCTTCTACCGGCGCTGCGCCGACCGGGGCTTCGCGGTCTACGCCGACGTCTGACCGGGCCGGTCGGCCGGGGCGGCGACCGCCCGGTTGGCCGCCGCGATCACACCGGTCAGCACGGTGTGCAGGTGCCGCAGCTCGGCCAGGGGCAGGCCGAGCCGTTCGACGACCGCCGGCGGGATCTGCTCGGCGCGGGCCCGCAGCGCCTGCCCGCTGGCGGTGAGCGAGACGGCGAGGCTGCGCTCGTCCGCGGCGTCCCGTTCCCGCCGTACGTAGCCGGCGGCCTCCAAGCGCTTGAGCAGGGGTGACAGCGTGCCGGGGTCGAGTTGGAGCAGCCGGCTGAGCTCCCGGACCGAGAGCGGCGCGTACTGCCAGAGCGCGAGCATGACCAGGTACTGCGGGTGGGTGAGCCCCATCGGCTCGAGCAGCGGCCGGTAGACGGCGACCACCCCGCGCGCCGCCACGGAGAGCGCGAAGCAGACCTGCTCCTCCAGCGCCAGCGGATCCCCGTCGAGCTGGTCGGACACCGGGCGCCTCCTCCTGGTCGTTGCGATCCTAGCAATGATTGGGGTACAAACAGTTTGCACACCAACTTTATCCCCGTGGCGGAGGAGAGACGAGCCCGATGAGCGAGGAGAAGCAGGCGGACGCGAGACCCGGCGACGGCGGCCGGCTCATGGGCTGGGTCTTCCGCAACCTCGCCGGCCCGTCCGACGTGCACGGCGCGGTGCAGGGCGGCTCGCAGCAGGCCCGGGAGGCCTGGAAGCGGGACCTCGAACTCCGCAAGCAGTGGAGCCGGGAGCAGCGGGAACGCCGGCGCGCCGAGCGGGCGGCCCGGCGCGGCGGTGACGGTCAGCCGTAGGTGTCGCGCGGGCCGCGGCCGCGGACCCGGCGCGGCCCGCGCGCCCAGGACGGCGCCGCCGGGCCGTGGATGTGCAGCTTGCGCACCACGTTGTGGCCGACCTCGCGGCCGATCTGCTGCAGCAGCGAGCCGGCCAGCAGCCGGAGCTGGGTCGCCCACGCCGTCGAGCGGGCCTCCACGGTCAGCTCGCCGTCCTCCAGCTTCACCGGGCGGCTGTGCTGCGCCACCTCCGGCCCGACCACCCGCTCCCAGGCCCCGAAGACCGTCGCCTCGGCCGCCGGCTGCTGCCAGCCCCGCGCCTTGACCAGCTTGTCCAGCACCGCGCCGAGCGGCTGCGGATCGCGCGGGTCCGGCCCCGGGCCGGAGTAGCCGCGCAGCCGCTTCTCGCCCTCGCCCCGCACCGCGCTGCGCCGCCGGGTGCCCGCCGCCGCCTGCCGGCGGGCCTTCGCCGCGTCCAGCACCGCCCGGGCCAGCTCCGGCCCGGCCGCCCCGTCGGGCGGATCACCACCGGCCGCGCCGCCCGGCGCCGGTTCCGGCCCCCCGGGGGTACGGGCCCGACCGGTCCCGTCCACCCCCTCAGGGGTACGCGCACCGCGTCCCGGCCCCAGCCGGGCCGGCGGGAGCTGCACCTCATCCGACACGGCGCACCGTCCCTTCGCCCACCGCGTACCGGGCCCCGCGCAGCGCGGTCGGCACGTCGTCGTCCACCGCGCAGGTCACCAGCAACTGGCTGGCCCCGCCGACCAGCTCGGCCAGCCGCTCCCGGCGCCCGGCGTCCAGCTCGGCGAAGACATCATCCAGCACCAGCACCGGCTCGATGCCGTCGGCGCGCAGCAGGTCGTACCCGGCCAGCCGCAGCGCGAGCGCGTACGACCAGGACTCGCCGTGGCTGGCGTACCCCTTCGCGGGCAGCGGGCCGAGGGTGAGGGCGAGATCGTCCCGGTGCGGACCGACCAGGGTGGTGCCGCGTTCGATCTCCGCCGAGCGCTGCTCGGCCAGCGCGGACGCCAGCGCCTCGGTCAGCACCGCCCGGTCCGTGGTCGGCTCGGCCAGCGGCACCGACGGCCGGTACGCGATCCCCGCCGCGCCCCGCCCCGCCGCCACCGCGTCGTACGCCTTCGCGACGTGCGGGGTGAGCGCGGCGACCAGCTCCAGCCGGCCGGCGAGCAGCTCCGCCCCGTGGTGCGCGAGGTGGGTGTCCCAGACCGCGAGGGTGGACAGGTCCCCGCCCCGCGAGCCGCCGGTCTTGCGGGCCAGGTACGCCGTGCGCAGCAGCGCGTTGCGCTGCTTGACCACCCGCTCGTAGTCGGCCCGCACGCCGGCGTACCGGGGCTGCCGGGTGACCAGCAGGTCGTCCAGGTAGCGCCGGCGCTCCGCCGGGTCGCCCCGGACCAGTTCCAGGTCCTCCGGGGCGAAGAGCACCAGCCGCAGCGCGCCGAGCACGTCCCGGGCACGCCGGGCCGGCGAGCGTCCCAGCCGGGCCCGGTTGGCCTTGCCGGGCACGATCTCCAGCTCGATCAGCAGCTCGCGCCCCTCGTGCACCACCGCGCAGCGGATCACCGCGGCGGCCGCGCCCAGCCGGACCAGCGGGGCGTCCGTGGCGACCCGGTGCGAATCCAGGGTCGCCACGTAGCCCAGCGCCTCGACCAGGTTGGTCTTGCCGACGCCGTTCGCGCCGATCAGCACGTTCGGGCCCGGCTCCAGGTCGACGCCGACCCGCTCGTACGAGCGGAAGTCGACCAGTTCGAGCCGGCGGACGTACACAGGCGGGTGGCTGCCGTCAGCGCTTGTGGACGGCGTGCCCGCCGAACTGCTGGCGCAGCGCGGCCACGGCCTTCATCGCCGGCGAGTCGTCCTGCCGGGAGGCGAACCGGGCGAACAGAGAGGCGGTGATGACGTTCAGCGGCACGGCCAGCCGGACCGCCTCGTCGACGGTCCAGCGCCCCTCGCCGGTGTCCTCGGTGTAGCCGCTCAGCTCGGCCAGCTCCGGGTCCTCGTCCAGCGCGCGGTCCAGCAGGTCGAGCAGCCAGGACCGGACCACGGTCCCCTCGCGCCACGACTTGAACACGCCCGGCACGTTGGTCACCAGCTCGGAGGCGGCCAGCAGCTCGTAGCCCTCGGCGTAGGCGTGCATCAGGCCGTACTCGATGCCGTTGTGCACCATCTTGGCGTAGTGACCGGCGCCGACCGGGCCGGCGTGCACGAAGCCGAACTCGCCGGCCGGCTTGAGCGCCTCGAAGATCGGCATGAGCCGCTCGACGTGCTCCTGGGCGCCGCCGACCATCAGGGCGTAGCCGTTCTGCTTGCCCCAGACGCCGCCGGAGACGCCGACGTCGATGTAGCCGATGCCCTGCTCGTTGAGGCGCTCCGCGCGCGGGGCGTCGTCGCTGAACCGGGAGTTGCCGCCGTCGATGATGATGTCGTCCGCGCCGAGGACGCCGGCGAGCTCGTCGATGGTGGCGTCGGTGACCCCGGCCGGCACCATCACCCAGACCGCCCGCGGCGACTCGAGCTTCTCGGCCAGCTCCGCGAGGCTCGCGACGTCGCTCAGCTCCGCGTTGCGGTCGTAACCGACCACCTCGTGACCGGCGGCGCGCAACCGTTCGCGCATGTTGCCGCCCATCCGGCCGAGTCCTACCAGGCCGAGCTGCATCTGCTCCTACCTCCGTACGTCTGGGTGGTGCGGCGTGCGATCAGCGGGACACGCGGATCGGCATGATGAGGTACCGGTACCCGGGGATGACCTCGCCATCCTCGCCGGCGGGGGAAATCACCGCGGGCTTGAAGGCGTCGACGAAGCGCAGCAGGGCGTGCTGGGCGCCCAGGTTGGCCAGGCCGTCGATCAGGTACTGCGGGTTGAAGCCGATGGTGAGCGGGTCACCGGTGAAGGTGGCCTCCATCGCCTCGCTGGCCCGGGCCTCCTCGGTGCCGCCGGCCTCGACGACCAGCCCGTCCGCGCTGAAGCTGAGCAGCACCGGAGTGGTCCGCTCGGCGACCAGGGCCACCCGCTTGACCACCTCGATGAGCGTGGCGACCGGCACCCGGGCCTCGGCGTTGTGGTTGGCCGGGAAGAGCGAGCGCACCGGCGGGTAGTTGGCGCCGTCCAGCAGCCGGCTGGTGGTCCGGCGGGTGCCACCGGAGAAGCCGATCATGCCTTCGCCGGCGCCGCCCTGGGAGAGCGCCATGGTCACCTGGCCGCCGAGCGGGCCGAGGGCCTTGGCGGTGTCGTGCAGCGTGCGAGCGGGCACCAGGGCGTTGATGCTGATCTCGGGGTCGTCCGGGTTCCACTCCATCTCGCGCAGGGCGAGCCGGTAGCGGTCGGTGGCGAGCATCGCCAGGGTGCTGCCGGAGAGCTCGAGCCGGACGCCGGTCATCATCGGCAGCGTCTCGTCGCGGCCGGCGGCGACGGCCACCTGGGCCACCGCGGCGGCGAAGGCGGCGGCGTCGACGGTGCCGGCGCTCTCCGGCATCTCCGGCAGGCTCGGGTAGTCCTCGACCGGCATGGTCGGCAGGGTGAAGCGGGCGCTGCCGCAGACCAGCTCCAGGTGCGCCCCGACGGCCGCGATGTCCACCGGCTTGGCCGGGAGCGCCTTGGTGATCTCGGCGAGCAGGCGGCCGGAGACGAGAGCGGCGCCGTCGGCATCGCCCTGCACCTCGACGGTGACCTGGCTGGAGACCTCGTAGTCGAAGCCGGAAACCTGGAGGTTGCCGTCGGTGACCCGGAGCATCACCCCGGCCAGCACCGGCACGGAGGGTCGGTTGGGCAGGCTCTTGGCGGTCCAGGCGACCGCCTCGGCGAGCGCGTCGCGCTCCACTCGGAACTTCATCAATGCCTCCGCGTCGACGTCAGCGACAACTCTCTCATGCCGACCGCTGCCACCCGCCCCGCCCGACCGTGCGGGTACCCATCGCACCTTAGGGCGCGTGGGCATCGGCTGTGCGCCCGACCCCGTGGATCCAGGTGCCCCGGGCGACTGCCGGCGGCAGTGCACGGCCCGATCCACAGGAAGTCCAACGGTGATGATTGGTTTTTGTTGTTTAGAAGAGATAACTCATCGTCTTCATCGCACCTGTGCAAACTGTGGAGAACCGACGTCCGCGCAGCTCAGACAGGTTATCCACCGGTGGTTTGACTGTGGAGAACCAGGGGTAGAACCCGTGTCCCGGTCCACAGCCGGGCGCTGCCCCCAGGTTGTCCACGGTTGTCCACCGGTTGTCCACCGCTAATCCACCGGGTTTCTCCCCAGCGTTGTGGATGACGCGGAGCGAGTCGATCCGCGTCGTCCCCAGAACCTTCAACAGGTAGCCCACAGGCCGACCGTCGTCGGTGGACAACCGACCCGTCGTCCCCAGGCGTCCACAGCACCGTCCCCAGGGTTTGTCCACAGTCTGTGGGTAACTGGCCCGGGACGGAGCGTGGTTTTCCACCGCCTGTGACACAGGGGATGTGGACAACCGGCCGATGCTGTGGACGAACACGACACCGATGGTGGGCCCTGAACCGGGTTGAGGGTCAAGTCGCGGCTGTCCACCGGCCCGGTGCGGAGTGCCCGCCCGCGACGGCCGGACCCGCCCAGGCCCGCCCGCTGCGCCCGGACGCGCAGAGATCCAGCCGGGCGGCGCCGGGCGAGCTGGGGTCGCGAGCTGGGGTCGCGAGCTGAGGTTGCGAGTTGGGTCACGAGTTGGGGTCGCGAGTCGGGGTCGCAAGGTGAGATCGCGAGCTGGGGTCACGAGCTGGGGTCACGAGCTGGGGTCATGAGCTGAGATCGCGAGTTGCGGTATGTCGTGGCTTCCCGATGCGGGGAGGCCCCGTTCTGCCGCATTCCGTGTCGATCACGCCGATGGTCGTGTCGGTCACGCCCGTTGGTCGTGTCGGTCACGCCCGTTGGCCGGGTCGGTCACGCCGTCGGCCGTGGGCTGCGGGCTGCGGGCCGTCGGCTCCGCAGCCGCGATCAGGTGGTCTGCTTGATCCGGTTGGTCAGCTCGGCGATCTGGTTGTAGAGCGACCGGCGCTCGGCCATCTGCTGACGGATCTTCCGGTCCGCGTGCATGACCGTGGTGTGGTCCCGGCCGCCGAAGGCCTGACCGATCCGGGGCAGCGACAGGTCGGTCAGCTCCCGGCACAGGTACATGGCCACCTGGCGGGCGTTGACCAGCACCCGGGAGCGGGAGTGCCCGCGCAGGTCCTCCAGGCTCACCCCGAAGTAGTCCGCGGTGGAGGCCATGATCTGGTCGGCGTTGATCTCCGGGCCGGCGCCGTCCGGCATGAAGTCCCGCAGCACCTCCTCGGCCAGCGACAGCTCGACCGAGGAACGGGTGAGGCTGGCGAACGCGGTGACCCGGATCAGCGCGCCCTCGAGTTCCCGGATCGAGTTCGACACCCGGGAGGCGATGAACTCCAGCACGTCCGGTGGGGCGTACATCCGCTCCTGCGCCGCCTTCTTCTGCAGGATCGCGATCCGCGTCTCCAGGTCCGGCGGCTGGATGTCGGCGAGCAGCCCCCACTCGAACCGGGTCCGCATCCGGTCCTCGAGGGTGGCGAGTTGGCGCGGTGACCGGTCAGAGGTGATCACGATCTGCTTGTTGGCGTTGTGCAGCGTGTTGAAGGTGTGGAAGAACTCCTCCTGGGTCCGCTCCCGGTTCTCCAGGAACTGGATGTCGTCGATCAGGAGGATGTCCACGTCCCGGTACCGGCGCTGGAAGGCGCTGGTCTTGTCGTCCCGGAGCGAGTTGATGAAGTCGTTGGTGAACTCCTCGGTCGAGACGTACCGGACCGAGCGGGCGTTGCCCAGTGTCGTGGCGTAGTGCCCGATGGCGTGCAGCAGGTGGGTCTTACCCAACCCGGAGTGGCCGTAGATGAAGAGCGGGTTGTACGCCTTGGCCGGCGACTCGGCCACCGCGACGCTCGCGGCGTGCGCGAAGCGGTTCGAGGAGCCGATGACGAACGTCTCGAACATGTACTTCGGGTTGAGCCGGTTGCCGCCGCTCTCCGCCCCGCCGGGCAGCCGCCGGTCGGGCGAGCCGCCGGGGCGGTGATCCGCGCCACCGCGCCCCGGGCCCGAGTCGGTGGCCCCGTCGCCGGGCAGGCCGCGCAGCGGCGGCGCGGCCGCCGGGTTCTCCCGGTACCGCGGCTCGAAGCCCCGGCCGACCGGCGCCGGCGTGTCCGCGGCGCGATCCTCGAAGCCTCGGCGCTCGGGGGCGGCCCGCATCGGGTCGCCGAAGGCGGCGCTGAACAAGGTCTCCTGGCCGTCCCGGCTGGCCGGGATGAGCGGTGGTCGGGTCGCCTCGGGCGCGCGCTGCCAGGGGTCGGACTCCTCGGCCGGCGGCTCGGGATAGCCGGCGCTGTCGGGCCGGGCCGGGAAGCCGAACTCGGGGAAGCCGGGTGGCTCCGCCAGCGGGCCGGGCTGGGCGAAGCCCGCGAGCAGGTCCTGGGGGGCGTCCAGCTCGGTCGGCTCGGGACCGCTGCGGTAGACGGTGCCGGCCGGGCGGCCGTCCTCGGCGACCCGTACGGTGACGGCCACCTGGATGGGCCGGCCGAGCCGGCGGCTCAGCGCCTCGGTGATGGCCGGGCGGAGGCGGGACTCGATCACGTCCCGGGTGAACGCGTCCGGCACGGAGAGCAGCGCGGTGTCCTCGACGATGGCCCGTAACCGGGTGAGCCGGAGGTACGCCCGCTGCTGCGCGGAGATGATCTCGTCGGCGAGTTCGTCGGTCGTCGCCGTCCACACCGCGGCAAGGTCGGTCGCTCCGGTCACCGTCGTGCCACCCCCCTCGCCTCTACTCACGCCCGCCCGGACGGCTGACCGGTCGTCATCCACAAGTTATCCACAGCCTGTGTGTACCGACCGATTGTGGCCGCCCACCGGACGCGGGTCGGACCTGCCCCCCATGCCCCGGAGGCGTTGAAGCGGGTTCACCGTGCCGAACGATTCACCACCATGTCCGGTCTTGCCGGCCGGCGACACGGACCCCCGACGCTGACCGCAATCGGGCACGCTAACAGCGCGGACCCCGCGCCATCAACCGTCGACACCGGGGCAGCCTTGTCAACATCAGTGAAAACCGCCCCTTCGGTCGTGTTCCGGGGCGGGGAACGCCCCGGCTGTGATGTTTGACGGTCATTGCCCCCCTGCGTAGGCTGGAGCGGCTGCTCTCTCGCCCTCTGCTAGGGTGACGGGTGCTTGCTGTCCGCGGTCGGCGTCCCGGATCCACGAGGACCGGCGCCGCCGGGCAGCACCGATCGGAGGTCACCGCCGAGGTGGCCTGAACCACCACACGACCCCGGGCGTTCCCTCGTGCGGGGCCGACGACAACGGAGAGCCTGACGTGAGCAAGCGCACCTACCAGCCGAACAACCGCCGGCGCGCGAAGACCCACGGCTTCCGGCTGCGCATGCGCACCCGTGCCGGCCGCGCCATCATCTCGACCCGTCGCGCCAAGGGCCGCACCCGCCTGTCGGCCTGAGGCCGACCGGTCCGGTCCGGGGACGTGGGCAGTCGTGCTGACCGCCGCGCAGCGACTGCGGCGCAGTAGTGACTTCGCCGCAGCGGTCCGGGGTGGCCGGCGCGTCGGCCGTGGCGCCGTCGTGGTCCACCTGACCCTCCCCGCCCAGACCGGAGTCACCGCGACAACCTCGCCGGAGCCGGCGCGGAACAGCGGTGCGGAGTCCTCCGCACCGAGCCGCGCCGGCTTCGTCGTGTCCAAGGCGGTCGGCAACGCCGTGGTCCGGAACAAGGTACGCCGGCGGCTGCGGCACCTGGTCCGCGAGCGCCTCGCCGAGCTGCCCGGCGGGAGCACCCTCGTGGTGCGGGCCCTGCCGCCGGCCGCCGAGGCGTCGTACGCCGGACTCGGGGCCGACCTGGACGCCGCGATCGCGGCCGCGCGGACCGCCCGGGGCCGGCGGTCCCGGTGACCCGCCCCACTGCCGCAGCGCGGCCGACAACCGGTGCCCGGATGCTGCTGGCACCCATCATCGCGTACCGTCGGTGGATAAGTCCGGCACTGCCGGCCCGCTGCCGGTTCTACCCGTCGTGCAGTGCCTACGCCGTGGAGGCGGTGACCCGGCACGGTGCGCTGCGGGGAGCCTGGCTGACGGTCCGGCGGCTGTCGCGCTGCCACCCTTTCCACCCAGGTGGACACGACCCGGTGCCGGAGCCGGGCGGCCGCCGCCGCGTCGACGTGACTGGAGCCTGAGTGTTTAGTCTCGACTGGATCTACTACGCGATCTCGTGGATCCTGCTGACCTGGCACTCGGCCTGGGACGCCATCGGAGTTCCGGTCGGGGCCGTGATCGGCACGAACTGGGCCTGGATCCTGTCCATCATCTTCCTGGTGGTCACGGTCCGGGTGATCCTGTTCCCGGTCTTCGTCAAGCAGATCAAGTCGCAGCGGGCGATGCAGGCGCTCCAGCCCAAGGTCAAGGAGCTCCAGGAGAAGCACAAGGGTGACCGGGAGACGCTCCAGAAGGAGATGATGGAGCTCTACCGGAAGGAAAAGGCCAACCCGCTGATGGGCTGCCTTCCGATGTTCCTCCAGATCCCCGTCTTCCTGGGCCTGTTCCACACCCTCAAGCGGCTCAACCCCGACAACCAGGGCAAGACGCTGTACGGCTGGACCGTCGACCAGTTCCACAGCGCCTCCAGCGCGACGCTCTTCACCGCCCCGATCTCCGGCCGGTTCGGCTCCACCGCCGACGACCTGGCCAAGCTGGGGGCGAACGGCACGACGGTGAAGATCGTCGCCGGCATCCTGGTGCTGATCATGATCGCCACCACCTACCTGACCAGCCGGCAGATGATCCTCAAGACCGGCTGGGCGGAGGACCCGCAGCAGCGCATGGTCCAGCGGCTGATGCTCTACGGCATCCCGGTCTCGCTGCTCGTCTCCGGCTCGATCTTCCCGATCGGCGTGATCATCTACTGGGTCACCAACAACCTCTTCACCCTCGGCCAGCAGCAGTGGGTGCTGCGGAAGTTCCCGCCGCTGGTGCCGCCGAAGAATGCCGGCAAGACCAGCACCGCCGGGAAGACCACCGCCCAGCCGGCCAAGACCGGTGGCCTGCTCGGCCGCAAGACCGTGCAGCCGGCCGCCAAGGCCCCGGCGGCCGCCCCGAAGGTGGCGGCCCCGAAGCCCGGCGCCAAGCCGCTCAACCCGAAGAAGGGCAGTCGGCCCGCCAAGCGGCAGGGCTGACCCCGCCGGGCCGCCGCCGGTACCACCGGTGGCGGCCCGTTCCGGCCCCCGAGCTGCCGCCGTATGGCCGGCGCCGGGCCGGAACCGCCGCGCGGAGCGCGGTCACGGGCGAAACTGGCCCGTACAGACGTGCCCGAGGGCATCGGCGAACCTCCCGCCGGCCCCGGGAGACCAGCGGACCCGACGGTCCGGCCGAGCGAGTACGGAGATGAGACCGTGACCGACACCAGCATCCCCAGCGCCGACCAGTCCCTGGACGAGGAGACCGTGCCGGCTGCCGTCGCCGACGAGCCCGACGAGGCCGAGGAGACCGAGGAGACCGAGGCCGAGGGCGCCCGGGAGAAGAAGGCACCGGCCGAGAGCGAGCTGTTCCGGCAGAGCGAGATCGCCGCCGACTACATCGAAGGGCTGCTCGACATCCTCGACTACGACGGCGACATCGACGAACTGGTCTCCGGCGGTCGCCCGGTCGTCGAGGTGGTCGGAGGCCGGCTGCAGAACCTGGTCGGCCAGCGCGGCGCGACCCTGGAGGCGCTCCAGGAGCTGGCCCGGCTCGCCGTCTTCCGGCAGACCGGCTCGCCGAGCCGCCTGCTGCTCGACGTCGGCGGCTACCGGGCCACCCGGCGCAAGGAACTCGCCGCCGTGGCCCGCAACGCCGTGGAGAAGGTCAAGGAGTACGGCGAGCCGGTGCGCCTGGAGCCGATGTCCGCCTTCGAGCGCAAGTGTGTGCACGACGTGGTCAACGCGATGAGCGGGGTGGAGAGCGAGTCCGAGGGCGTCGAGCCGAGCCGCCGGATCGTCGTCCGGCCGGTGGCGGACTGACGGGGTGACCCACGACGAGACGCCGGCGGGTGCTGGGTCCGGCCCGGGTGGCACGCCGCCCGGGCCGTCGCCTGTGCAGCCGGATCCGGCCACCGACCCGGTCTTCTCCGACCGCGACACCGGCACGGCGGCCGACCCGGTGCGCCCCGGTGCCGCGCCGGCGCCAGGTGACCCGGCCTTCTCGGCGCCGGCCGAGCCCGAGATCGAGAGGTACCCCGGCGGTGGGGAGGCACCCGCCGAGGTGCCACCGCCCTTCTCCGGCCGACCCGGCCCCGGGGCGGGGACCGGAGCCACCGGACCGTCGGACCCGGCGGGCACCCTGGCTCCGGTGGGCGACGTCGCATCGCTGTTCGCCGCGCCCGCCGCGGCCGCGGCGCCGGCGCGGGCCGGCGCCGCCCCACGTCCGTCCGCTGTGGACGGTGACCGCCGAGGCGAACCGCGTAGGCCCGCCGGACGAGCCGACGCCTCCGAGTCCGTCGGCGGGGCCGAACGGTCCGAGCCCGCCGGTCGTGTCGAACGGCCCGAGCCGGCCGCTCCGGCCGGTGGTGTCGAACGGTCCGCGCCGGCCGCTCCGGCCGGTGGTGTCGAACGGTCCGCGCCTGCCGGTCCGGCCCGTGGTGTCGAACGGTCCGAGCCTGCCGGTCCGGCCCGTGGTGTCGAACGGTCCGAGCCTGCCCGTCCGGCCGATCGTGCCGAACGGTCCGGGTCGGCGGACGCTGTCGGATCGGACCAGGTTGCCGGGTCGGACCAGGTTGCCGGGTCGGATCGGGTTGCCGGGTCGGATCGGGTTGCCGGTTCCAACGGGGTCGCCGGGCCGGATGGACCGGTGGGGTCCGACGGAAGCGTCGGGTCGGATCGGGTCGCTGGGGCCGACCGGGTTGCCGGGGCGGACGGAGGCATCGAGGCGCCGCCGCCGGCCGAGGTGACGCTCCCGCCCGAGCTGGCCCAGGCCGCCCGTACCCTCTTCGGCGACCGGCTCGACCTGGCCGCCGCGTACGCCGAACTGCTGGCGACGGACGGTGTGCTGCGCGGCTTGATCGGCCCCCGCGAGACGCCGCGCATCTGGGAGCGGCACCTGCTCAACTGCGCCGCGCTGGCCGAGCGGATCCCGGACGGGGCGAGCGTCATCGACGTCGGCTCCGGCGCCGGGCTGCCCGGCCTCGTGCTGGCGATCGCCCGGCCCGACCTCACCGTGACGCTCGTCGAGCCGCTTGCCCGGCGGACCGGGTTCCTCATTGAAACGGTCGAGCGGCTCGGCCTGGCCCGCACGGTCCGGGTCTTCCGGGGACGCGCCGAGGAGGCCGCCGCCAGCAGCCGCGACACGGCACCGCTGAGCGCCGACGTGGTGACTGCACGGGCGGTCGCCGCGCTGGACCGGCTCGCCGCGTGGTGCCTGCCGCTCGCGGTACCCGGCGGCCGGCTCATCGCGCTCAAGGGTGCCTCAGCCGCCGAGGAGATCACCGAGCACGCCGCCGCCGTGACGCGGCTCGGCGGCGGCGAACCCGAGCTGCACCGGTGCGGGGTCGGCGTGATCGATCCGCCGGCGACCGTGGTCGAGGTGGTCCGGGAGCGGGTCGTGGGTCCGGCCCGGAAGAAGGGTCCGAAGCGCTCGCGTGGTGGGCGCCGGCGCGGCGGCCGGGACGGGGATCGCTGACCCGGCAGGGCTTCCCGGTGTCGTTTCGGCGGCCGGATCGGCCTCGGGACAGGTGATCGAGCAAACCCGACGTGGACCGGCCGCGCCCGTCCGCCGTAGGCTGACCGCGCGTCGATAGTGTGGAGCGGCGGTGCCGGGACGGCACCCGAACCCGACCGTTCCCGCGGGCCGTGCAGAGCGCGTCGAGCGCGAGGGCCTGATTGACGGGGTGCGGACCGACCATCCGGAGCGGGCAGGGATGCAGGTGCATGACGACGGCAGGTACGACGATCCACGGGTGACCGGTTCAGGAGGACGACCCTCTGCCGACGATCCCGTTTCACGTGAAACCGACCACCCGGGCTGGCCGGTGGGCGACCCGCGCGGCCCGTCCCCCCGTGGGCCCGAGGGGGATCCGGCGGTACGCCGGGACGTGCCGGGCCGGCCGATCTCGTCGGTGCCGGCGAACGTGCCGCTGAGCCGCGAGCCGCACGACCCGACCGATGGTCCGGCGAACGCGCCCAGCGCGCGTCCCGGCCCGGCGCGGGGCAACGCGGCCGTGCCGGCGCGGTACGAGCCGCAGCCGCCGGTGTCGGGGGTGCCGCACCAGCCGGCGCCGCAGGCCGCTCCGGACGCGGTGACGGGTGTCGTGATTCCGACCGACACGCCACCGGCCGCCGGCTACGAGACCGAGGCCGCCCCCAGCACGTACGTTTCACGTGAAACCCCGACGCGCGAAGAGGATGACCCACCGTTGGCTATGGAGGCGATGCGTGCCGTGCAGATCCTGAATCCCAGTGGCGAGGTGACCATGCCTCGTCCCGCGCGGACCCGGGTGATGTGCGTCGCCAACCAGAAGGGCGGCGTGGGCAAGACCACGACCACGGTGAACCTCGCGGTGGCGCTCGCCCTGCACGGCAACCGGGTACTCGTGGTCGACCTCGACCCGCAGGGCAACGCCTCCACCGGGCTCAACGTCCCGCACCACACCGGCGTACCGGACGTCTACGACTGCCTGATCGACAGCGTGCCGCTGGAAGAGGTGGCCCAGGCGGTCGAGGGCATCCCGAACCTGTGGTGCGTGCCGGCCACCATCGACCTGGCCGGTGCCGAGATCGAGCTGGTCTCCGTGGTCGCCCGGGAGTCCCGGCTGGCCCGGGCCATCGCCGCGTACCCGGGGCACTTCGACTACGTCTTCATCGACTGCCCGCCCTCGCTCGGCCTGCTGACCGTCAACGCGCTGGTCGCCGCGCAGGAGGTGCTGATCCCCATCCAGTGCGAGTACTACGCGCTGGAGGGCCTGAACCAGCTGATCAACAACATCAACCTGGTCCGTCAGCACCTGAACCCGAAGCTCGAGGTCTCCACCATCCTGCTGACCATGTACGACCGGCGTACCCGGCTGGCCGACGCCGTGGAGCAGGACGTCCGGAACCACTTCGGCGACAAGGTGCTCCAGGCGGTGATCCCCCGGAACGTACGGGTCTCCGAGGCACCCAGCTACGGCCAATCGGTGATGACCTACGATCCCGGTTCGCGGGGGGCGACGAGTTACTTCGAGGCCGCCCAGGAGATTGCCGAACGGGGCGTCAAGGAGCCGGTGAGCCGGAATGCGTAGTGCGAAGAAGTCGCTGGGAGGCGTCGCATGAAGAACCGTCCTCGCGGCGGACTGGGCCGAGGGCTGGGCGCCCTCATCCCCACCGGGCCCGCGCCCGGTGCGACGACCGCCGAGCCCGAGAGCGGTACGACGTCGGCGGTCCCGGTCCCCTCGGCGACCGGTGCGACCGCGGCCATCGTCGGCCCGCCGACCCCGCCGGCCGAGCCCGAGCCACAGCTGAGCCCGGTGCCCGGCGCTCGCTTCGCCGAGATCCCGGTCGACGCGATCGTGCCCAACCAGAAGCAGCCGCGGCAGGTCTTCGACGAGGACGCCCTGGAGGAGCTGAAGACCTCCATCCAGGAGGTCGGCTTCCTCCAGCCGATCGTGGTGCGCCAACTCGACAGTGAGAAGTACGAACTCGTCATGGGTGAGCGGCGCTGGCGTGCCGCCCAGGCGGTCGGCCGGGACAGCATCCCGGCGATCGTCCGGGACACCAAGGACGACGCGATGCTCCGGGATGCCCTCCTGGAGAACATCCACCGGGCCAACCTCAACCCGCTCGAAGAGGCGGCCGCGTACCAGCAGTTGCTGGAGGAGTTCGGGGCCACCCACGAGGAGTTGGCCCGCCGGATCGGGCGGAGCCGGCCGCAGATCTCGAACACCATCCGGCTGATGAACCTGCCGGCCCAGGTACAGCGGCGGGTCGCTGCCGGAGTGCTCTCCGCCGGCCACGCCCGGGCGCTGCTCAGCCTCGACGACACCGAGGCCCAGGAGCAGCTCGCCAAGCGGATCGTCGCCGAGGGCATCTCCGTACGCGCCACCGAGGAACTGGTGGCACTGGCGCTGGCCGACGGCCCGGCGAAGGCCCCGGCGGCCAAGCGCCGACCGAAGCCCCACGCGCCGGCGCTCTCCGATCTGGCGGACCGCCTCTCCGACCGGTTCGACACCCGCGTGAAGGTCGACATCGGCCGGAGCAAGGGCAAGATCACCATTGAGTTCGCGACGGTCGACGACCTGGAGCGGATCGTGGGCATCATCGGCGTGGGCCAGGAGGAGCCGCCGACGGAGTAGCCGCCCCGCCTCGACCCCGGCCGCGTGGATCCCGTACGGACCACGCGGCCGAGTCGTATCCGGGGTAGCCGGAAGCGGGCCGGCCCGGCCCGGCTATCGGTGTTTCCGGCCAGACGGGCCGAGTCGGCCTCCTACGCCCGCCGGGCTGGCCGGGCAATCGAGACGGCTGGTCGGACAATCGAGACGGCTGGCCGGGCCCTGTCACGGCTGGCTTGCCGAGCGCCCGAGGCGGCCGCTGGCGCAAGTTGGTCGTCCGGGCTGTGCCGAGATGGCTGCGGGACTAAGTGGGTCGCGAGCAGCCACCCCCAGCTGGGTGCTGTGGGCGGTCGAGATGCCGAGCGGGCCGCCGGTGTTGCGGGCCGGCCGAGCACGTACCCGAGCCGCGCTGCAGTAGGGCTGGCCGAGATGCCGAGCCGGCCGCTGGCGCCGCGGGTCGGCCGAATAAGTACCCGAGCCGGCCGCAGCGGGCCAGCCGAGCGGTGCCGAGTCGTCCCGGGCGGTGCCGAGTCGTCCTGGGGCGGCGGCGAGTCGCCGCAGGCGCAGCGACCGGGCGAAGCAGCGCGGAGGCGGCCCGAGCCGAGCCGGTCGGAGAGGCGCGGCCCCTGGGGTGGGTTCCCCATGCCTTCCGGGCGAGCCGGTCGGAGAGGTGCGCCATTGGCGTGGGTGCGCCGTGCGCTCGCGGGGCGAGTCATGCCATTCCGACGTCCGAGCCGCGTGGTCCGGATCAAGGTGGGTCGGGTCCGGCGGGCTCCCAAGTGACGGTTCCGTTCCATCCGAGGGTGCAACCGGACCGCGATCTGCCGCAAACGGTCGCCGGGCCTTGTTCGTCGCCGCGGAGGTGGGCCGCACCGTGGCGACCGCTGGCAGCATCGCGACCGCGAGGTTTCGTGCACCGTTCAGACCACGGTTGTGTCCGTCGCCACGACAGGGCTGCGGCCCCGCCCTCTGCCGCTGGGCGAGCCGGACCGCACCTGGACTCCGTGCTGCTGCGGGTCCACGGAACCAATGCCGTAGGACCCGCTGAGACGTCTCCTGCCGGCCTACTTCGACTGCCGTGTCCGGCCCGCTGGGTGGGCGCCTCGATCGGCGCTGTGGGGCTCAGGGGCGTGGGTAGGCCCTCCGGCGTGCGGATGGACGAAGGTGGGCTCTGTTTCACGTGAAACGAAGGCCATGGGCCAAGCAGCGCCGTGCCGAGCACGCGCCACCACCGGCGGAGCGGCGAGAGGGGGATCTGGGAAGCCCACACGCCGGATTGAGTCCCCGGCGCTGCGAGGGGCGATCTGGGAGACCCGCACGCCGGATTGAGTCCGCTGGCGCGGCGAAGGGCGATCTGGAAAACCCGCACGCGCGATCGAGTCCGCGCCGCGGTCACGAGGCGGCGGTGGCATACCGCATCGGTGGATCGTTCCGGAGGTAGAGCGGTGGTGGATTCGGATTCGGCTCGATTGGGGACCGGGCGGCGGGGGCTTTTCGGGATCGGTCACGACCGGCGGAGATGAAGCCGCCGGTCCTCTGGTGTG
This sequence comes from Micromonospora sp. NPDC049836, assembly GCF_044465125.1. Lineage (NCBI taxonomy): Bacteria > Bacillati > Actinomycetota > Actinomycetes > Micromonosporales > Micromonosporaceae > Micromonospora > Micromonospora sp. NPDC049836. Next base: position 132,104 of record NZ_JBITLH010000014.1, on the reverse strand, counting down.
GCCGGCGGCGTGCGGTTGTCGGGAGTCGACTCTCGAATGGGATCGGTGACGGGTGCGCTGCCCGGCGCTCAAGCGGCCTGGGAGTGTGCGACGAGCCGGGAGCCCAACGTCTTGCGCCGTACCGCCGCCGATCCCGCAGGATGTCAGCGCCAGGAGGCGGAGACTTCGATCTCGGGTCGGGTGAATGTGCCGTTGGGCACGTGAACGCCGGGGACCCGGCCGGGGGACCCGACGGCGGCTGCCGGCCACGGGGACTGCTGGCGACGACCACAGCGCGCCGAAGCACGCCGACGCGCCGACGCGCCGACGCACGCCGAGCTAGCGCAGCAGCCAGCCTGAGCTCGGCTGGACAGGGTGGACACCGGACCGGGGCGTGCCGTTTCACGTGAAACTACGCCTGGGTTGGGGCGTGGTGTCCAACCCTTGACTGGATGGGGCGGCGATCGGACTGAGCCGCCGTTTCACGTGAAACAGGGCTCAGGGAGCACCGAGCGCTGGCCATCGCGCCGTAGTAACGGGTCGCCCGTCCCGTGTCGAGCTGCTTATAGCCGGCCGGTGTCGAACCAGCAGACCACCAAGGAGTGCGCCGGTGGGACGGCCGTCAGGGTCGACAAATGACACGCCGCGGAAGGCGGGCAACCTCACCACCGCGTCATCGGCACCTCCCCGCGCGGAGCGGCGTCGGCGACTGCCCGCGCCCGGCGACGATCCAGAGGCTCGGTCGCGGCCGGTAGTTCGGGCGGGAGCCACTTCCGGATGTCGAGTAGCGCGACCGCCGACGTCGCCGACGCTACCGTGGCGTCGACGTTGAACCGGACCTCCGGCCAGGCGCCGAGGACCGCGCTTCCAGGCACCGGATGACGGCCCGCGCCGCCCGACCCGGTACCGAAGGCGAGCCGTGGCTGACGGCGACGCCATCCCGGCGGTACCGCCGCTCCACCGGACCGTGAGGAATGCGAGCCACCGCCCGTCGGTCTGGTGTCGGACGTCCTCACCCGCCTACCGCCCGCGGGAGCACCCTCCCGTGGCCGCGGCGCGCCCGTCGTGTCCGCACGGTCCAGCGCTTGCCCTCCCGGCGTGATCCGTCGGGCTCGGGGCACCCAGTCCGTTCCGGGTCTGGTCCGTCCGGCCCGGGGCGCCAGATCCGCGCCGGCCCGATCGCCACCTCCGAGACGACCGGGCCAGGACCGCTCCGACTCAACGTGACGCTTCGCCTGCGAGCGCCCGAGTCCGCCCTCGTCGGCGTGTCACCGGCTGGGCCTTCGGGTGCGGCGGAGATCCGTAACGGCTCAGCAGTGGAGGGGCGATCGGGCCTCCAAGGGCCGGTGCCGATGCCCGACTCCGTCGTTAGGAAGTACGGGCCGCGTCCGGTGCAGAACGCCATCGGGCGCCGCGTCATGTTATCCACAGTTGTTTTCCACAGGGTGCCGTCGTTTCACGTGAAACAACACGCTGAAAGCCTTGCTGAGCTGTGGATGACGCGGTGTGGTGGTGACCTCAGCTGCCTGTGGACAACCCGGTGGACAACCAGTGGACGGTCATCTGGATTCCGCCGACCACCGGGGGAATCGGGTAGGGACAGGCGTCGCTGACTCGGTTAGGGTCAGCGTCGTGCAGGACACCCCTCCCTCAGTCCCGGACTTCACCCAGTGGCCCTCCTTTCCCTTCGAGGGCGACCTCCACGTCAAGCAGCTCGACGATCCGGTGCCGGTCGAACCTCCCCGCCGTGGGGAGGGCAACCGGGAGTGCACCGCCTGCGCCGCGCCGGACGAGGCGTACATCTGGGTTGGCGAACGATGGCGGGTACGGACCATGGACCGGCCCACCGGCCTGCCGATGGTGCTGATCCTGGAGTCCCGCTCGCACCTCGATCTCGGCGACCTTCCGAACCTGCTCGCCGCCGAGCTCGGCGTGATGACGGTACGGCTGGAACGCGCCATCCGATCGCTGGACGGGGTGGCCCGCGTTCACGTCAACCGCTGGGGCGACGGCTCAGCGCACCTGCATCTGTGGTTCCTGGCGCGGCCCTACGGGCGACTGCAGTTGCGGGGCACCTTCCTGTCCCTCTGGGACTCGATTCTGCCGCCGATCTCCGAGTCGCAGTGGCGGGAGAATCTGGCTATGGTCGCCGCCTGGCTGGCCGAGTTCGGTGGCCGACCGCTCGCCGAGCCGCCGCGCATTCAGTGGCAGGCCCCGTCCCGCTTCTCCTCCTCGGCGAGCGAGAGCGTCGACAGCGGGCCGGAGGACGAAGCTGTTTCGGTGATCGAAGCCGCTGAGGAAAATCCGGAGCCGGAACCAGTTGAGCCGGCCGAGCACGCCGCGCCGGCGGGGAAGGTCCCGCCGTCAGGGAACGTCCCGCCGACCGATGACCATCCCGCATCGGGCGAGGACCTCGCGCCCGCCGGCCACACCGCCTCCACCGGGCATCCCGGGCCGGTGGAGGACCCCGCGGCTGAGGACACCATGTCGACGGAGCCAGCCGAGCCAGCGGGGCGCCCGGGCTCGGCAGACCGGGTCGAGCCGGCGGGGCAGGCCGAGTCGGCAGGGCAGGCCACGTCGGCAGGGCAGGCCGGCAACGCGGACCAGGTCGAACCGATGGAGGTACCAGCGCAGCAGGACCGGTTCGAAGCGGAGCAGAGCAAGCCGGCACCGAGCGCAGGCTGACCGAGGCACCCGTCCGCCACACCGCAGCCGGGGTCGCCCTCCCTGCGCGGCAGCGCTGTGAATCGAGCAGGTCGTCGCGGCCGATCCAGGCGAGGAAGCTGCCCGAGCGTCCCCCAAAGCCGGGCCGACCCGCCGGCCGGGCCGCGCCAGCCCGCGCCGGGCCACGCCGGCCCGCGCCGGGCCACGCCGGCCCGCGCCGGGCCACGCCGGCCCGCGCCGGGCCACGCCGGCCCGCGCCGGGCCACGCCGACCCGCGCCGGGCCACGCCGGCCCGCGCCGGGCCACGCCGACCCGCGCCGGGCCACGCCGACCCGCGCCGAAACGCGCCGGCCGCGTCAGCTAGCAACAGGATCGGGAACGCGGCCGGCTGGCGGGTGACCTGAGAGCGGAGCTACGGGCGACGGCCCGCTGCGCGGCTGACCAGCGACCCGAGTACCCGGCCGAAGTCCAGCCCGGCGGCCTGCACGGCCAGCGGCAGCAGGGAGGTCTCGGTCATCCCCGGTGAGACGTTGACCTCCAACACGTGCGGCTGCCCGTCCGCGTCGACGATCAGGTCGACCCGGGACAGGTCCCGGAGGCCGAGCGCGCGGTGTGCGGCGAGGGCCACCTCGGACACCCGCCGCGTGGTCTCCTCGTCGAGCCGGGCCGGCGCGTGCCAGGTGGTGCGGCCGGCGGTGTAGCGGGCCGCGTAGTCGTAGACGCCGTTGCGGGGCACGATCTCGACCGGGGGCAGCGCCTGCGGGCCGGCGCCCAGGTCGACCACGGACACCGCCACGTCCATCCCGGGCACGTACCGCTCGACGAGCGCCGTCTGGTCGTACGCGAAGCAACCGACCATGGCGGCCGGCAGCGACGCCGCGTCCCGGACCACGGCGGCGCCCAGCCCGGAGCCACCCTGTGCCGGCTTCACCATCAGCGGCAGGCCGAGCCGATCGACGATCCGGTCGAGCACGGCGACCGCGCCGAGCTCGGAGAAGCGGTCGTGGGGCAGGGCCACCCAGTCGGGGGTGGGGATGCCGGCCTCGCGCAGTACCGCCTTGGCCGACGGCTTGTCCCAGGCGAGCCGGGAGGCGCGCGCGTCGCAGCCCACGTAGGGGATGTCGCAGAGGTCGAGCACCCCGCGCAGCGAGCCGTCCTCGCCGGTGGCCCCGTGCAGCGCGATCACCACCGCGTCCGGCGGGTCGGCGGCCAGCGCGGGCAGCAGGGCCACGTCCGCGTCACGTAGCTCGGCTTCCACGCCCACCGCGCGCAGCGCGTCGAGTACCCGCCGGCCGGACCGCAGGGATACGTCCCGCTCGTAGGAGAGGCCGCCGGCGAGCACCAGCACGTGCAACTCGTCGGTAGCGGCGGGGTCGGTCACGGAATCCTGAGCGGCGGGGCTGACGGCCATGCCGGCATCATGCCAAGTCGGGACCGGGCGCGTCCGCGCCACCCTGCCGGCGCCGCGGCCCGGCACCGCCGACCGCCCCGAAGACCTTCCGCATGGCGATCTCCTGCTCCATCACGCCGGCCAGCCGGCGCACGCCCTCCCGGATCCGCTCGGGGGCCGGGAAGGAGAAGTTGAGGCGCATGTTGCCGGTGCCGGTGCCGTCGGCGTAGAAGCCGGTGCCCGGCACGTACGCGACGCGGGCGGCGATGGCACGCGGCATCATCGCCTTGGAGTCGAGGCCGTCGGGGAGGGTTGCCCAGACGAAGAGGCCACCGCCGGGAGTGGTCCAGTTGGTGCCGGCCGGCATCAGGTCCGCGAGCGCGTCCAGCATCGCGTCCCGGCGCTCCCGGTAGACCTCCCGGTAGACCTTGAGCTGCTGCCGCCACGGCATGGTGCCGAGGTACGTGGCGACGGCCGCCTGGGCGTACCCGCTGGGGCAGAGGATCTGCGCCTCGCTGGCGATCACCAGCTTGTCGCGGACGGCGTGCGGGGCGAGGATCCAGCCCACGCGCAGGCCGGGGGCGAAGGTCTTGGAGAAGGTGCTCAGGTAGAAGACCCCGTCGCGCCGCCGGGCCCGCAGCGGAGCCGGCGCCTCGCCCTCGAAACCGAGCTGACCGTACGGGTCGTCCTCGACCACCAGCAGGCCGGCCCGCTCGCAGATGTCGAGCACCCGCTCGCGCCGCTCCTCGCTCAGCGTCACGCCGGTCGGGTTCTGGTACGTGGGGATGGTGTAGAGGAACTTCACCCGCCGGCCGGCCCGGGCCAGGTCGGCGATGGCCGTCTCCAGCGCCTCCGGGATCAGCCCCTCGTCGTCCATCGGTACGTGGGCCACCTGGGCCTGGGCGGCCTGGAACACCCCGAGCGCGCCGACATAGGTCGGGCCCTCGGCGAGCACCACGTCGCCCGGGTCGAGGAAGAGCCGGGCCACCAGGTCGAGCGCCTGTTGACCGCCGACGGTGACCACCACGTCCTCGGGCGAGGCGCCGCAGGCGGCGTCGATCCCGGAGAGGGACATCACCTCGCAGATCCGCTCGCGCAGCTCCGGGGTGCCCTGGCCGATGCCGTACTGCAGGGTGGTCGCGCCGTGCTCGGCGCCGAGCCGGCCGAGCATCTCGCCGACCGCGTCCAGCGGCAGCGCGGCGATGTACGGTGCCCCGCCGGCGAGCGAGACCACCTCCGGCCGGCTGGCCACCGCGAAGAGCGCCCGGATCTCGGAGGCGGTCATCCCCCGGACCCGGCGGGCGTACCGGTCGGTGTAGTCGTCGAGCGTCGTGCCGGTCATGACATCACCTCGATCGGGTGTCGGCGAAGCGGCCGTCCGGTGGGTACCCCCGATACCGACATCCATGGCGGCGCGGGACGGCCGGTTGGTCGATCGTAGTCCGCGGGCAGCCGGCCCGGACCAGCCATCCGGGTACGTCCACATCCCGGACGGGCCGTCCCGCCGCCGGGTGGGGGTTCGCGCGTCCCCTCCCGAACCGCGGAGCGGCGGCGTACGATCGCTCGTCGGGGGCAGGGGAGAGCGGCGGAACGTGTGCACCGCGGTGGTTACCGCCCTGAGCCTATTGGTGGGGATGCGCTGATGTCGCGACGTCTGGTCAGTCTGACCCTCGACACCCTTGAGGATCTGCCCCGTCCGTGCCGGGAGTGCGTCTACTGGGAGCTGGATCCGGTTTCGGCCGATCGGGCGTGCGCCGCCGGTGACCCTGGGCTGGAGAAGGAGGCCTGGGTCTCGCAGACCCTGCTGGAGTGGGGTTCCTGCGGCAAGCTCGCGTACGTCGACGGGATGCCCGCCGGTTTCGTCATGTACGCCCCGCCCGCGTACGTTCCGCGCTCGATGGCCTTCCCGACCTCGCCGGTCTCGGCGGACGCCGCGCTGCTGATGACCGCGAACGTGGTGCCGGCCTTCGCCGGCGGGGGGCTGGGCCGGATGCTGGTCCAGGGCGTCGCCCGGGATCTCACGAAGCGCGGCATCAAGGCGATCGAGGCGTTCGGTGACGCCAAGTTCGGTGACGGCGCGGCGGACGACCCGACCCGGGCCTGTGTGGCGCCGGCCGACTTCTTTCTCTCGGTGGGCTTCAAGACCGTCCGCCCGCATCCCCGCTATCCGCGCCTGCGGCTGGAGCTGCGCACCGCGCTGAGCTGGAAGTCCGACGTCGAGTACGCGCTGGAGAAGCTGCTCGGCTCGATGAGCCCGGAGTCGCTGCTCCGCCCGGTGCGCCCGGCCCCGGCCACCCGCGCGACGAGCTGACCACCGCCCCGATCCGCCCGGCCAGGGCCGTCGGACCAACGCCACCGAGCAAGCGCCTGAGAGCAAGCGCCGCAGGGCCCAGGGCCGTCGGGTTCAGTCCACCACCGTGCCGGCGGCGACGATCGCCCGCAGTTCGCTCACGTCGATCGAGCCGGTCGGCACGTCCCGCTCGATGGGAAAGTACATCCGCTGCACGGCGGCGACGATCGCCTCGACGATGGTGTCCCGGAACCGGGGGTCGACCAGCCGGCCCCGGTCCTCGGGCGAGGTCAGGTAGCCCACCTCGACCCGGACCGCGGGCATCCTGGTCAGCCGCAGCAGGTCCCACGACTTGGCGTGGGTACGGCAGTCGCGCAGCCCGCTCCGGGCGACGATCTCCCGCTGTACCAGCCCCGCCAGGCGTTCCCCGGTGGCCGAGGTGACGCCGTTGTCGGTGCCGTAGTGGTAGGTGGCGACCCCGTTCGCCGCCGGGTTGGCGTGCCCGTCGGTGTGCAGCGAGATGAAGACGTCCGCGCCCAGGGCGTTGGCGAGCTGCGCCCGGTCGGCGTCGGGCAGGCACGTCGCCGGGGACGGGCCCCGGGTGAGCTGCACCCGCACGCCGGCGGCGGCGAGCCGCCCCTCCAGGCGGCTGGCCAGGTCGTACACGATGTCCGCCTCGGTCCAGCGGAGCGGGCCGTCGGGCACCACCTCGCCCGGGTCGGTGCCCCCGTGCCCGGGGTCGATCACCACGGTGCGCCCGACCAGGGTCGGCCCGGCCTGGCGGATGGCGTCGGACTCGCGGAGCCACTGCGGGCGTCCGCCGACCACCTTGCGGCCGAGCCGGCGCAGCGTGTTCATGGTGTGCGGGCCGCAGGCCCCGTCCGGTTTCAGCCCCATCTCGCGCTGGAACTGGGCGACCGCCCGGGAGGTACGCACGCCGTAGATGGCGTCGGCGCGGCCCACGTCGTAGCCCATCTCCAGGAGGCGTTCCTGGAGCGACCGGACGTCCTCGCCGGTGAGCGGCTCGGGCACGGCGTGGTAGAGGGTGCGGGCGCCCAGCCGCCAGCGGGCGGCGTCCAGCGCCCGCCAGGTCTCCGCGCCCACCCGTCCGTCCACGCTGAGCCCACGGGACTGCTGGAACGCCCGGACGGCCCGTTCGGTCGCGGTGTCGAACTCGTCGCCCCGCCCGTCGGACGGGAGCAGGTCGAGGGTGGTGAGGACGGTGCGGATCTCGGCCACCGCGGGGCCCCGGTCACCGGGTCGGATCGGACGCACGACGACCCCCTCTGCGCGGATGGTGGCTGGCCGGAGACTCCGAGGACGTGCTGCTGGTGGCTGGCCGGAGACTCCGACGGAGGTGCTGCTCCCCCGACCCGGGGGACGCCTACGGAGCGTACCGTGACCGATCACCCGGAGCTGCGGGTTCGCGGAGGTCGCCGGAGAGCCGGAACCCCGTCACCCAAGCCGGGTGACGGGGTTCCGTGGGGTACGGGGTCGGCTCAGAGCGCCGACTCGATGAGCTTGACCAGCTCGCCCTTCGGCTTGGCGCCGGCGATGGACTGCACCGGCTCGCCGTTCTTGAAGATGGTGAGGGTCGGCACGGACATCACCCGGTAGGTGCGGGCGGTCTCGGGGTTCTCGTCGATGTTCAGCTTGACGATGCTGACCTGGTCGCCCATCTCACCGGCGATCTCCTCGAGCAGCGGCGAGACCTTGCGGCACGGACCGCACCATTCCGCCCAGAAGTCGACCAGGACCGGCTTGTCGGACTTGAGTACGTCGCTGGCGAAGCTGGCGTCGGTGACCGCCTTGGTTGCTCCCACTATGAACCCCTCCTCCGGGACTTTTTTCTGAGAATTGTTCAGTCGTTCAGGGTGGCGATGAAGCGCTCGGCGTCGAGGGCGGCGGCACAGCCCGTGCCCGCCGCGGTGATCGCCTGCCGGTAGGTGTGGTCCACCAGGTCGCCTGCGGCGAAGACACCCGGGATGTTGGTCCGGGTGCTGGGCGCCTGCACCTTCACATACCCCTCGTCGTCGAGGTCCACCTGGCCCCGGAAGAGCTCACTGCGCGGGTCGTGGCCGATCGCCACGAAGACGCCCGTGACGTCGAGCACCTTGGTATCGCCGGTGTGCACGTTACGGACCCGGACACCGCTGACCTTGCCGTCCGCGCCGAGGACCTCCTCGACCACGCTGTTCCACTCGACCTTGATCTTGTCGTTGCTCAGCGCGCGGTCGGCCATGATCTTGCTGGCCCGGAACTCGTCCCGCCGGTGGATGATCGTCACCGACTCGGCGAACCGGGTGAGGAAGCTGGCCTCCTCCATCGCCGAGTCGCCGCCGCCGACCACCACGATGTGCTGGTTACGGAAGAAGAAGCCGTCACAGGTCGCGCAGGACGACACCCCGTGGCCCAGGTACTCCTGCTCGCCCGGCACACCCAGCGGGCGCCAGGCCGAGCCGGTGGAGAGGATGACGGCCTTGGCCCGGTACGCCGTCTCGCCGACCCAGACGGTGCTGAGCGTGGGCGAGCCCACCTCGCCGGTGTCCTGCAGCTCGACCCGGGTCACGTCGTCGGTCAGGAACTCGGCGCCGAACCGCTCGGCCTGCTTGCGCATGTTGTCCATCAGCTCGGGGCCGAGAATGCCGTCCGCGAACCCGGGGAAGTTCTCCACCTCGGTCGTCGTCATCAGCGCACCGCCGGACTGCACGCCCTCGATGACGAGCGGCTTGAGGTTGGCGCGCGCGGCATAGACCGCCGCCGTGTAACCGGCCGGCCCGGAGCCGATGATGATCAGGTTGCGGACCTCGTCCACTGCCGTCTCCCGATGTGTGTGTTCGTCACCGGCCGCGCACCGATGCCGATCCCGAGTGCCGGCGGCTCAACGGCCCCGGCGCCTGATTTGCAGAACGTCATCGTACGAAGTGGGGATTCCCGAGCCGGTCATCCGGTGGGTCACGTCACGTGGCGGGACACGTCCGGGTGACCGTGATCCTCACCCTACCCGGGTACGGAACCGGGTGTCCGCGCCGGAGCCCGGGACGCCACACTCGGGTCCACTCACCCACGCCCACCGCGCGCCGCCGCCGTCGACGAAGGTGACGACCAGCGCCGGCACCCCCTGGTAGGTGGCGAAGTCGACCAGGTCGACGGTGAGCGGCCCGGTTGCGTGCTCGGTGCTGATCGCGGTGAGACAGGCCGTCAGCGCCTCCGGCTGGCCCAGCCGGTCCAGCCGCGTCGCGAACGGCACGCGCTGGTCCTGCGGGGCGTCGCCGGTGGCGTCCTTGCCGCCCGCCGGGGTCGGCGGGCCAACGCCCAACGTGCCGGTCCCGCCGGAGAGCCGCTCCTGGCCGTAGTCGGTGCCGCTGTGCTGCGGGGGTCCGGTCGTGCGGAACGGCGCGGCGGCCGCCATCGGCGCGGCCTCGTCGGCCGCGGGCCGGCCGCCGTCGGCCACCGAGCCGGCGAAGCCGCCGCCGGCGCCGACCAGGTTGCCGACCCCGAGACCGACCGCGGCGACCGAGGCGGCGGCCACGGCGACCGGTCCGGCGATCCGGACCCAGCGGCGCGCCCGCCGGCCGGGACCGGTGTGGTGGCCCGTGCCGCCGGCCGGCCGGGTGCCACCGGTGGGCTGCGCGGGTACGGCCCCCGGCCGAGGGGCCGGCCCGCCGTCCGGTGCCCCGGAGACGCCGGCCGTGACCTCCGGCCCGGTGGCTTTCCGCTGCGCGTCGACCGGAGCCGGACCGGCGCCGGCCAGCGCCGCCGTGATCCGGTCCGCCACGGCGAGCGGCAGCTGCGGGGCCGGGGCGGCCGCCCAGCCGGACAGGTCGGCCCGGACCAGTTCCACCGCCCGGGCCAGCGCCGCGTACGCCTCGGCCCAGGCCGGGTCGTCATCGATCAGTCGGGCCACCGTGGCCTGCTCCGGCGTACCGTCCAGCGCCCCGCCGAGGTAGTCGGCGAGCAGGTCGTGGTCGACCCCGCTGAACTCCCGGGCAGTCACGTGTCCTCCTGGCTGGCGTCCCGCCGGGACCACCCCGACGTCGATCCGACGCCCTCGGGCGGTCGCGGGTTCCCCCCGGTGACCGGGCGCACGTCCGCGGTCTCGTCGGACCCGGTCCGCAGGTGCCCGAGGAGCACGGCGAGGCGGGCCCGGCCCCGGGCGCAGCGGCTCTTCACCGTCCCCTCGGCGACGCCGAGGATCCGCGCGACCTCGGCCACCGGATAGCCCTGGACGTCCACCAGCACGAGCGCGGCCCGCTGCTCGGCCGGCAGCTGGGCGAGCGCCTGCCGGACCACCAGGGCGGTGTCGTGGTCGTGGATCGGCGCGGCGGGCTCCACCCCGCCGGTGTGCCGGCCGGACTCCCCGTCGCCGTGCACGCCGTCGGGCAGCGGGACCGTGGCGTGGGTCTGCCGGCGTCGGATCCGGTCCAGGCAGGCGTTCACCACGATCCGGTGCAGCCAGGTGGTCACCGCCGAGTCGCCCCGGAACCGGGCGGCCGCGCGGTGCGCCGAGAGCAGGGCGTCCTGGAGGGCGTCCGCCGCCTCCTCCCGGTCGCCGACGGTACGCAGGGCCACCGCCCAGAGCCGGTCCCGGTGCCGGTGGAACAGCTCGGTGAAGGCGTCCCGGTCGCCGGCGACGTGCGCCCGCAGCAGGTCGAGGTCGGACGTCCCGGCCAGCGGCCCGGCCCCGGTCACCGGCTCGGGCGGGTGCCCGGCGCGCCCGGACATCACCACGTCCGGCGGAGGCGGTGCGTCGGCCGTGGCGGTCGGCTCACGAGCCTTGGACCGTGATCTCCTGGACCCCCAGCTTCCAGCCGTCGCCGCTGTCCTTCTGCGGCAGCTCGGTGATCCAGAAGAGGAGGTACTGGTATTTCCGCTCGGGGTCGAACCCGTTGAACGCCATCTTGGTGCCGTCGTGGTCCTCGAACGGCTGCCCGATCCGGGTGCTGTACGCGGCCACGAGCTGCTTGTCGCCCGAGGAACTGGACGGGAACTCGGCCGTGCCGGCGAACAGCTCGGCCGAGGCGCCGGTGGAGGAGAGGGTGGCCTGGAGCGACTTGACCGTGTGCGGGGCACCCAGGTCGATCCAGATGCCCATGCCCTTCTTCAGGCCGCCGAACTTGCCGTTGTTCCGGTAGCTCTGGGTCTCCCAGCCCTCGTTCTCGTCGCCGTCGATCACCTTCTCGGCGTTGCGCACCTCGGCGCGGTCCCGGCTGTCCGGGTCGATGATCCGCACGTCCTGGATGGTCAGCTTGCGGACCGGAGCGCTGGTCGGCGTGGCGTCACCGGCCGCCGGAGCGCTGCTGGAGGGGCGGGCCACGGGCTTGGTCTTCGGGTCCTTGTCGTCGCCCAGGACGCTGATCCCGACGAGCAGCCCGACCAGGGCCACCGCCAGCAGGCCGGCGATGCCCAGGGCGACCTTGCGGCCACCGGCGGAGGCCAGCGGCGACGGCTCCTCGCCGGTGTCCGCGGTGAACCGCAGCGGGCCGGCCTGCTCGAGGAAGTGCTCGTCGGCCGGCACGTCCAGCCGGCCGAGCTCCGCCGCCAACACGTCCGACGACGGCGGGGCGATCTCCGGGTCGAGCAGGTCCATGGTCAGGTCGTCGAGGTACGCCGGCACGCCGGCGCGGACCTGCCGGGGCGCGGCGATCGAGCCGCTGGCGTCGCGTACCGCGTCGGGCAGGGCGGCCCGCCCGTGGCCGGCGGTGGCGCCGTGCAGCGGGGCCTCGCCGTGCGGCCAGTGGCCGGTGAGCGCGAAGTAGAGCACGCCGCCGACCGCCCGGATGTCGGTCTCCTGGCTGTCCGCGCCGTCGGTCCGTGCGTCGGCGAGCACCACCCGGCCGTCGTCGCTGATCATGACGGTGCCGGGGTGGACGTTGCCGTGCACCATGCCGGTGGCGTGCACGGCGGCGAGGGCGCTGGCGACCGCGTTGCCGATGGCGGTGGCGCGCACCGGGTCGAGCGCGCCGTCGACGGCGACCAGCTCGCGCAGGGAATGCCCGTCCACCCACTCGCGGACCACGTACGCCCGGTCGGCCTCGTCGATCGCGTCGTAGACGCCGACCAGGTTCGGGTGGATCACCCGGCTGGCCGCGACGGCGGCCTGGAGCATCTCGGTGGCGGAGTCACCACCCGGGTAGCGGAGGACCACCGCGACGGGACGGCGCAGCACGACGTCGACCCCGCGCCAGACCAGGCGGCCGGCGCTGTCGTTGTTGATGTGCTCGACCAGCTCGTACCGCTCGGCAAGGACCTCACCGGCCGTGGGAGCACCGAAGGTCATGACCGGAGGTGCGTTCTCCTCCGCCTCCTGACCCTCGCCGACCTGGGTCACCCGTCCTCCCTCGGTGATCGTGTCGATCGATGGACCCGTGCTGCTGGGCATGTGGCTGTCCGCTCTGCCTTCGAAGGAACCGGCAGGCCGGTGTCGACGCCCGCGTCGGCACCTGCCGTACCCGTCGAGAGCGACCTTACCCGGGATGCCCGGTTCTCCGACATGTCATCTTCCCGGCGGAGCCGGTGGGACGCCAGCGACCACGGCGGCCGGCCGCGGCCCGGTTGCGTCTCGCCGCGTCGACTGACAACACGCTCCCGCCAATCTAAAGGTTGCGGTCGGGCGGCGGAAGCAGGGGCGGACCGGTGTGGCGACCCCTCCAGCGACCTGCGGTTTCCCCCGCGTCCAGCTGGTCACCCTCATCCTTACGGCTGGTTGTCCACAGGCCGGTAGGCCCACTGGGCGGCGGAAGCCCGAGTTATCCACAGCCGTATCCCCAGGCTGGTGATCCTCGTTCACCCTCCGTCATAGCCGCTGGTCGGGCTCATCGGCCCAGGCGACGCCGGACCATCGCGACGACCTCGGTGATCTCACCGATCCGCAGCACCATGGCCAGCCCGAGGTACGTCGCGCCGATCACCGCCCCGCCGAGCACCAGCTGGACCGCCGCGGCGAGCCAGCTCAGGTGCGCCGGGTCGCCGGGGAGCAGCTTGACCACCAGCAGGCCGACCAGGGCGGCGCCGAGCGCGGCGACCACCACCCGGCCCATCGTGCGCATGATCCCGCCCAGCCCGATCCGGCCCACCCGGGGACGCAGCAGCACCGCGGAGAGGATCGCGGCCGCGACGTACGAGACGGCGTTGCCGAGCATCATGCCGGCCGCCGCGAAGGTGGCCGAGAAGGCCAGGAAGAGGCCGACCTGCAGGAGCACCCGCAGCGCCACCACCGGGATGTTGATCAGGGCCGGGGTGCGGGTGTCCGGCAGCGCGTAGAAGGCGAAGGTGAAGAGCTGGCTGATCGCGAACGGGACCAGGCCCAGCGCCGCCACCAGCAGCACGGTCGAGGTGGCCACCGCGTTGTCGCCGGTGAACGCGCCGTACCGGAAGACCACCACGGAGATCGGGCCGGCCAGCACCGCGTAGCAGACCGCGATGGGGGCGAGCACCGCGGTGACCATCCGGGTGCCCCGGGACAGGTCGGCGGTGACGTCGCCGAACCGGCCCTCGGCGGCGGCCGCGCTCATCCGGGGCATCAGCGCGGTGATGATCGAGACGGCGATGATGCCGTGCGCCATCATCAGCAGCAGGAAGACGTAGTTGTAGATCAGCAGACCGGCGTTCTTCCCGCCGCCGACCCGGGTGAGCAGGTTGACCACCACGAAGAGGCCGAGCTGGTTGACCCCCACGTAGCAGAACATCCAGCCGCCGAGCCGGGCCAGCTCGCGCAGGCCGAGCGCGCGGAAGTCGAACCGCCACTTCCACCGGAAGCCGACCTTGCGCAGCGACGGCAGCAGGCCGGCGGCCTGCACCGCGACGCCGAGCAGGGTGCCGCCGCCGACCAGCAGGATCCGGCCCGCGTCCATCTGCTCCGGCCGCAGCGCCCGGGCCCCGTACACCACGATGTACAGGCCGAAGGTGCCGGCGACCACCAGGTTGTTGAGGATCGGCGCCCACATCGGGGCGGCGAAGTGCCCCCGGGTGTTCAGCACCGCGGCGATCAGCGCGCTCAGGCCGGTGAAGAACAGCATCGGCAGCATCAGATAGGACAGGTCGTTGACCAGCCCCTTGTACGTGTCGTCCTTGCCGGCGGCGTAGATCGCGGTGATCACCGGGGCGAGCAGCACCGCGATCAGCGCGGCGGCGGCCAGGGCGAGCACGGCCAGGCTGAGCAGCCGCTGGGCGTACGCCTCACCCCGGTCCGGGTCGATCTTGCGGCGGCGGACCAGCACCGGAATCAGGACGCTGGTGAGCACGCCGCCGAGCAGGAACTCGTACACCTGGTTCGGCAGGAACTGGGCGGTGGTGTAGACGTCGCCGACCGCGTTGCCGAGCGCGGCGCCGATCAGCAGGTTGCGGATGAAACCCGTACCCCGGCTGACCAGGCTGCCGATCGCCATCACCGCGCTGTTCGCCGCGGCGCTGGTCTCGGCGACCACCTCCTGCGGCGGCGCGGTGGCCTCGACGGCCGGCTGGTTGAGCGGCTCGGCCGAGATGAAGGTGGCCTCGTCGTCCGGTGGCTGGGCGCCGCCGTGCGCGTTGGCGCTGCGGTACAGGCCGCCGCTCATCTCCAGCCTCCCAGGGGTACGTCGCAGCCGGACCTGCGGGCCCGCACACCGAGACCTTAGTCAACCTCGGTGGCATACCCGCGCCCGGCGCAGTTGTTCCCGCCCCGGCCCGATAGGCTGGCGATCCCATGTCCGAAGCCTCCGCATCCCACGCCGCCGACCGCCGTGAGCTGACCGGCGCCCAGCGCAACGCCGTCGCCGAACTGCTCCGCGTCTCGCCGGTCGCCGACGAGCTGGGCCGCCGCTTCGCCCGGGCCGGCCACGAACTGCACCTGGTGGGTGGCTCGGTGCGGGACGCGCTGCTCGGCCGCCTCGGCAACGACCTCGACTTCTGCACCGACGCGCACCCGGACCAGACGTTGAAGATCGTCCGGGGCTGGGCCGAGTCGGTCTGGGAGACCGGCCGGGAGTTCGGCACCATCGGCTGCCAGCGCGACGGGCTCAGCCTGGAGATCACCACCTTCCGAGCCGAGTCGTACGACCAGGTCAGCCGGAACCCGGTGGTGGAGTACGGCACCAACCTCGTCGACGACCTGCAACGCCGGGACTTCACCGTCAACGCGATGGCGGTCAGCCTTCCCGACCACCGGTTCACCGACCCGTACGGCGGGCTGGCCGACCTGGCCGCCAAGATCATCCGTACCCCCGGCACGCCCCAGGAGTCGTTCGGCGACGACCCGCTGCGGATGCTGCGGGCCGCCCGGTTCGCCGCCCAGCTCCGCTTCGCGGTGCACCCGGACGTCCGCGCGGCGATGACCCGGATGGCGGCGGACCTGGACCGGATCACCCCCGAGCGGATCCGGGACGAGTTCACCAAGCTGCTCTGCGGCGCCGACCCGGTCACCGGGCTGCGGCTGCTGGTCGACACCGGGCTGGCCGAACGCTTCCTGCCGGAGCTGACCGGGCTCAAGCTGGAGATCGACGAGCACGCCCAGCACAAGGACGTCTACGAGCACACCCTGACCGTGGTCAGCAACGCCATGTCGATGGAGACCGACGGCTGCGACTTCGTGCTGCGGATGGCCGCGCTCATGCACGACATCGGCAAGCCGGCCACCAAGGCCGTCGGCCCGGACGGCCGGGTCAGTTTCCACCACCACGAGGTGGTGGGCGCCCGGCTGACCAAGGCCCGGATGAAGGCCCTGCGGTACCCCAAGGACGTCACCTCCCAGGTGGTCAAGCTGGTCGGCCTGCACCTGCGCTTCTACGGCTACGGCCGGGGCGAGTGGACCGACTCGGCGGTGCGCCGCTACGTCACCGACGCCGGTGACCTGCTCGCCCGCCTGCACAAGCTCACCCGCTCCGACTGCACCACCCGCAACCGGCGCAAGGCGGCCCAGCTCGCGGCCGACTACGACGCGCTGGAGGAGCGGATCGCCCGGATCGCCGCCGACGAGGACCTGGCCCGGGTCCGCCCCGACCTGGACGGCAACGCGATCATGGAGCTGCTCGGCGTCCCGCCCGGCCCGGTGGTGGGCCGGGCCTGGCAGTACCTCAAGGAGCTGCGGCTGGACCGCGGCCCGCTGGACCGCGACGAGGCCGAGGCGGAGCTGCTGCGGTGGGCCCGCGAGCAGGAGATCATCGCCTGACCCGGTACGCACGAGGACGGGCCCCCGGCACAACGCGCGGCGTTGACCGGGGGCCCGTCCTTGTCGCTCAGGCCTCGACGGCCGGCTTGGTGGTGGTGCCGTTGGTGGTGTGCGCGCCGCCCAGCTTGGCCAGCAGGCCGGGCAGGTCGATGCCGGTGAGGTCGCTGCCGAGCTGGAGGCCCTGGGCCACGTTGCCGGCCACCGACTTCGTCAGCGAGGACGCGCCGTCGGTGGAGATGACGGTCATCTTGTCGATCGCGCCGATCGGAGCGCTCGCCGCCTCGACCACCTGCGGCAGCACCCTGACCAGCAGGTCCAGCACGGCGGCCTCGCCGTACGCGGCGAACGCCTCGGCCTTGCGGGCCATCGCGTCGGCCTCGGCCTGCCCCTTGGCCAGGATGGCCGCGGCCTCGGCCTGACCCTCCCGCTCGACGGCCTCGGCGATGGCGCTGCGCCGGCGCTGCTCGGCCTCACCCTCCTTGGCGCCCTCGATCGCGTTCGCCTCGGCCAGCGCGGCCCGCCGGGCCCGCTCGCCCTCACCGGTGAGGCGGGCCTGCTCGGCGGCGGCCTGCGCGGCCGCGATGGTCGCCTGCCGCTGCGCGTCGGCGGTCAGCACGGCCGCGTTGCGGGCCGCCTCGGCCTCCTGCTCGACCTTGTAGCGGGCCGCGTCGGCCGGCTTGCGCACCTCGGTGTCGAGCTGACGCTGCTTCAGCTCGGCGTTGCGCTCGGCGACCTTCTGCTGCTCGGAGAGGATCGCCTGGTCCCGCTCGGCCTGGGCGAGCGGTCCGGCCGCCGCCGACTTCGCCTTCGCGGCGTCGATCTCGGCCTGGATGCCGGCCTGCTTGAGCGACAGGTTCCGGTTCGCCTCGGCGATCGCCTCCTCGGCGAGCAGCCGCTCCTGCTCGGCCTGCTGGCGGGCCCGCGCCTCGGCGATGGCCGCGTCCTTGAGCACCCGGGCCGCCTCCGGCCGCCCGAGGTCCTGCAGGTAGGAGCCCTCGGCCAGGATGTCCTGGAGCTGGAAGGTGTCCAGCACCAGGCCCTGGTTGGTCATCGAGTGCTCGGCCTCCTCGGCGACCGCGCTGGCGAACGCCGCCCGGTCCCGGATGATCTCCTCGACGGTGAGCCGCCCGACGATCGAGCGGAGCGCACCGGCCAGCACCTCGCGGGTGAAGTTGTCGATCTCCTCCTGCTGGTTCAGGAAGCGCTGGGCGGCGGCCCGGATCGCGTCCTCGGTGCCGCCCACCTTCACGATGGCGACGCCGTGCAGGTCGGTCCGGATGCCCTGCTTGCTCACCGCGCCCTTGATGCCGACGTCGATCCGCCGGCTGGACAGGTCGAGCGACTGCAACTTCTGCACCACGGGCAGGACGAAGACCGACGCGCCGAGGACGACCTTCTGCCCGGACATGTCGGTGGACCGGCCGCCGTCGGCGGTCTGGGTGGTCCGGCCCTTGCGGCCGGTGACGATGAACGCCTGGTTCGGGCCGGCGACCTTGATCCGGGACAGCACGAACAGGACGAGGAGGACGGCGAGGAGAACCGCGCCGCCGATGGCGACGAGCAGGGGCATGGGTGTTCCCGTCTGTGGAAGGGGGGATCAGTACGTTTCGACGTGCACGCTGGTCTCGCTGAGCGCTTCGACCACGAAGATCCGGGCGCCGACCGGGAGTGGGCGGTCGGCCCGGGCGTTGAGCTTGACCGGCTGGCCGGCGAGGCGTACCCGGACCTCGCCGTAGCCGCTCGCCGGCACCGGGGTGACCACCAGGCCGGTCGCGCCGACCAGGTGGGACCGGGTGGGGGTGGCGTCGGTGCGCATGTTGCGGGCGGCGCGGCTGAGCCGGGCCGCCAGCCACGCGGTGGGCACGGCGGCGACCACCCCACCGGCCGCCGCCCCGGCGATCATTCCGGGGGTACGCCCACCGAGCAGCTCGTTGACGATCGCCGCGCCGAAGCCGAAGGCGCCGGTGAACCCGGCGACCGCCTCCAGCGACACCGGACCGTCGACGTCCGGGTGCCCGATGTGCAGCAGCCCGGCACCGACGAGGGCGAGGGCCAGCACGCCGACCCCTGCCCCACCGATGATCAGAAAGATGAGCGTCCCCGTGGCCACGACCTGCACGGTATCGACATCGTGCAACGTTGCGGCCCGGCCGAACGGTCAACCCGGCGCGACGGTCACCTCGAGCCCGACCAGCTCCCTGGGCAGCGGCTGGCGGACGAACTCCCGGCCGGCCGGGTCGGCGAGGACGAAGTCTCCGGCGCCGAGTGGCCGGCGGTAGAGCAGCCGGTCGTCGGAGACCCAGGCCACCTCGGCCGACGGCAGCGGGTTCACCACCCGCCCGGTGGCCGTCTCGACCAGCAGCGGCTCCTGCTGCCCCTGGACCACCACCAGCTTCCCGTCCGGCGACCAGGCGTCCGGGCCGGCCGGCGCACCGGGCATCTCGACGAGGCGGGTGGGCCGGCCGTCGTCGACGGAGAAGAGCTGCACCCCCTTGGCGAGGTCCCGTGGCCCCCGCTCACCGGCCCGCTGTTTGGTGAGGGTGAGTCCCACCTGCCGCCCGTCCCGGGTCCAGGTGAAGTCGCAGAAGTCGGAGCAGGACCAGCCCAGCGGGCCCACCAGGTGGGTCTGCTTGGCGCCGTCCGCCGCGTCCAGGACGATGAACCCGAAGTGGTCGACCCGGTGGGTGGTGAAGAGCAGCCGCCGGCCGTCCGGCGACCAGCGCGGCCGGGAGAGCGCCCCGTCCACCCGGTACCACCGGGTCTTCCCGCTGGCCAGGTCGATCAGCCCGACGTCCTTGGGCCGGTCGTCGTCGTGGACCGCGACGAGCGAGCCGGTGGGCGCGGGGTAGATGCCGTCGTAACGGTCGGTGGTGACGTAGCGACCCCGCCCCCGGTCCAGCAGGAAGCCGCTGCCCGAACCGCCCTTGGCCTGGGCCCGGGTGAGCACCCACCCACCGGGCAGCACCAGCGGCCTGGTGGTCCAGTCCGCCCCGGGCGGGGCGAGCAGCGACGGCGACGGCGGGGCCGGTGTCGCCGGCGGTGCGGCGGGCCGGGGCCGGAGCAGCACGAACGGCAGGGTGATCGCGGCGACCGCCACCAGCGCGGCGCTCGCGACCGCGACCCGCCGCTGGCGGCGCAGCCGGCGCCCCCGGCCCAGTGCCCGGACCGCCAGGTCCGGCGCGGGACGTGCGCCGCCCGCGAGGTCCCGCACCGCCGCCCGGAGGGTCTCGTCCAGCAGGCTGGTCACCGCGTCACCTCCGTACGGCTGGTCAACTCGTCCAGGCCGGGCACCAGTTGCCGGAGCCGGGTCAACGCCTTGGCGGTCTGGCTGGCCACCGTGCCGGCCCGGCAGCCGAGCAGGGCGGCGGTCTGCTCGACGCTGAGGTCCTCCAGGTAGCGCAGGGTCAGCACGGCCCGCTGGCGGGGCGGTAGGCCGCGCAGCGCGTCGCGCAGCAGCAGCCGCAGGTCGGTGTCCGGGCCGGCCGCCGGCCGCTCGGGCAGCTCCGCGACCGGGACCTCCGCCCGCCGGGCCCGCCGTCGCCAGCCGGAGACCTGGTCGTGGTAGAGAATCCGCTTCACGTACGGCTCGGCGTCGCCCTGGATCCGGGGCCAGCGGGCGTACGCCTTGGCCAGCGCGTTCTGCAACAGGTCCTCCGCCGCGTGCTGGTCGCCGGCGAGCGCGTACGCGACGCGCAGCAGGGCGGCACCCCGTTCGTTGACGAACGCGGTGAACTCCCCGTCGATGACCTCTGTCACCGTCCACCTCCGTAGCTCAGACGCCCGGGGCGGTGGAAACTTTGCCTCTCCGCGCGAGGAAGAATGGAAACCATGCGTTGGACCGTGCTCGACTCGCCGATCGGGGAGTTCTCCGTGGCCACCGACGGCGCGGCCGTCCGGGCGGCGCACTTCGGCCGGATGGAGTCGGCCACCGAGCGGCCGGGCGACCCGGTCGCCCGGCTGGCGCTGGCGGAGTTGCGCGCCTACTTCGCCGGCGAGCTGACCGAGTTCACCGTGCCGGTGCTGGTCTCCCGCGGATCGGAGTTCGAACGCGCGGTGTGGCGGGAGATGACCCGCATCCCGTACGGCGAGACGCTCACCTACGGCGAGGTGGCGCAGGCGGTCGGCGAGCCGGGCGCGGCCCGGGCGGTCGGGGTGGCCTGCAACCGCAACCCGGTGCCGGTGCTGGTGCCCTGTCACCGGATCGTCGGGGCGGGCGGCAAGCTGGTCGGCTTCGGTGGCGGCCTGCCGCGCAAGGTGACCCTGCTGGAGCTGGAGGCCGGGGTGGCGCTGCGGCGCGCCTGGTCCTGACGTACCGAGAAAGGAGGCCGGGTCCGTGCGGACCCGGCCTCCTTTCCTGCTCGTCAGCGGGTCAGCGCTCGACCTCGCCGGCGATGAACGCCTCGACGGCGGCGTGCGCGTCGTGGTCGGCGTACTGCTGCGGCGGGGACTTCATGAAGTACGAGGAGGCGGAGAGGATCGGGCCACCGATCTTCCGGTCCAGCGCGATCTTCGCGGCCCGGACGGCGTCGATGATGACGCCGGCCGAGTTCGGCGAGTCCCAGACCTCGAGCTTGAGCTCGGCGTTGAGCGGGGTGTCGCCGAAGGAGCGGCCCTCCAGCCGGATGTACGCCCACTTGCGGTCGTCCAGCCACGGCACGTGGTCGGACGGGCCGATGTGCACGTCGCTCTTCTGCATCTCGTGCGGGATCTGCGAGGTCACCGACTGGGTCTTCGAGATCTTCTTGGAGACCAGGCGGTTGCGCTCCAGCATGTTCATGAAGTCCATGTTGCCGCCGAAGTTGAGCTGGTAGGTGCGCAGCAGCTCGACCCCGCGGTCCTCGAAGAGCTTCGCGAGGGCGCGGTGCACGATGGTCGCGCCGACCTGGCTCTTGATGTCGTCACCGACGATCGGCAGACCGGCGTCGGTGAACTTCTGCGCCCACTCCGGGTCGGAGGCGATGAAGACCGGGAGGGCGTTCACGAACGCGCAGCCCGCGTCGATGGCGGCCTGGGCGTAGAACTTGTCGGCCTGCTCGGAACCGACCGGCAGGTAGGAGACGACGACGTCGACCTGCGCGTCGCGCAGCGCCTGGACCACGTCGACCGGCTCGACGTCCGATTCCTCGATGATCTCGCGGTAGTACTGGCCGAGACCGTCGAAGGTCGGGCCGCGCTGCACGGTGACGCCGGTCGGCGGCACGTCGCACAGCTTGATCGTGTTGTTCTCGCTGGCCACGATGGCCTCGGCGAGGTCCATGCCCACCTTCTTGGCGTCCACGTCGAACGCCGCGACGAACTTCACGTCGGAGACGTGGTAGTCGCCGAAGGTGACGTGCATGAGACCCGGGACGCGGTCGTTCGGGTCGGCGTTCCGGTAGTACTCCACGCCCTGCACGAGGGACGAGGCGCAGTTACCCACACCGACGATGGCGACGCGGACGGAGCCCATAACGTCTGCCTCCTTCTTCTTTCATCACGGCCGCTCTTTCCTGGACTCTCCAGGCGGGGGCGGGCTGTCGTTTTCTCGTCGGCCGCCGGCTGTCCCGGGTTGCGGGACCGTCGGGGCTCGGCCGGAGCGCTCGTTGGCGATGAGCTCCTCCAGCCAGCGGACCTCGCGCTCACAGGCGTCGAGCCCGTGGCGTTGCAGTTCCAGGGTGTACGCGTCGAGCCGCTCGGCCGCCCGGCCGAGCACGTCGCGAAGACCCTCGCGACGCTCCTCGATCTTCCGGCGACGACCTTCCAGGATCCGGAGCCGGGTGGCCTGGTCGGTCCGGGCGAAGAACGCGAAGTGCACGCCGAAGCCCGTGTCGTCGTACGTCTCGGGACCAGCCTGCGCTATGAGCTGGGCGAAGCGTTCCTTGCCCTCCGCGGTAATGGTGTAGACCACCCGACCGCGTCGGCTGGTCAGCGCGGGAACCTCCTCGGCGGTCGCGGGTGTGCCGGCGGCTTCGGTGATCCAGCCCGCCGCCTGCAGCCGGCGCAGGGTCGGGTAGAGCGTGCCGTAGCTGATCGCCGCCCGGATGGCGCCGAGTTTGGCGGTCAGCTCCTTGCGCAGCTCGTAGCCGTGCATCGGAGCCTCCTGCAGGAGGCCCAGGATGGCGAACTCGAGCACGGGCCATCCCTTCTTACCCCCGGCGCGGAGTCGTAACCGCTGCGATGTATCGGACCGATACATCGCACGTTAGCGGAGTCGTCCGACCGGGGCAAACCCCCGTTACGCGGTGCTGCGGTCACGGATCGTGACCATGGTCGCCTCGTCCGGCCGGACCGCGTACCCTTTGCCGCATGCGCACGTCTCGCCAGGTCGTCGACTACTCGCTCCAGAAGCGAGCGGTGCTGCGTGACCTCCTGGCGAACCGGATCGGCACGTACGACGTCTGCGACGCGTCGCCGTACCTGAAGAACGCTGCTCGCTTCCATGGCGAACCCACCGATGAGCGCTGCCCGATCTGTCGCAGCGAGAACCTCATCCACGTCCACTACATTTACGGGGACGAACTCAAGCAGTCGGCCGGGCAGGCGCGAAACCGGGCCGAGTTGTCGCTGCTGGCGATGACGCTGCGTGAGTTCCAGGTCTACGTGGTGGAGGTGTGCCCCGGCTGTGCCTGGAACCATCTCGTCGAGCAGTACCTGCTCGGCCGGGACGGGCTGGCCGACGGCACCGAGGACGGGTCGGAGCAGGAGGCGGCGAGCGGTTCGGCCGCGACCGGTTCCACCCCTCGTCGAAGGCGAGAGGCGCAACGGTGAACCTGGCTGTCCTGGTTGACCCCCGCGACATCGGCGGGCGGTCCACCCGACAGCTTCCACGTCTGATTGGTCCGATTAGGTCGGATCTGACGCCTGCGCCGGGGTGCGCCCACGGTGTAGCGTCTCGTGTTCCATCTCACGGCAACCCGGTGGCGGCGCGACCGCGCCCCACCGCGACCGGCAGGGTGTGAGGAATGAACTACGGCGATCCCAGTTCTTCGCGTGGGCGGGCCCAGCTCCCGGGCCCGGGCGGGGACCCCAGCTCCGGCGGGGGCGCACGCGGGAACGGCTGGCCATCCGGATCGGGGGACGGCGCCTCGGCCCGCGCCTCCGTACCGCCGCGGGGCGGGTCCGGCGGACGTGCCTCGGTCGGTGGCTCCGCCCCCGCACCGCGCGGCACCTCGGGCTCCGCATCCGTCGGGCGGTCCGGCCGGGCCTCGGTGCCCGTCTCGCCGGCGCCGGGCCGCGCCTCGGTACCGGTCTCCCCGGCCGGCCCGGGCCGGGCCTCCGTCCCGGTCTCTCCGGGTCCGGCCGGCCGCGCCTCGGTCGGCGCGGCCAGCGTGGGTACGGCCGGACGGGCGAGCGTCGGCTCGGCCGCGGTGGGTGGCCGGGCCGCGGTGGCCCGCGCCGGCGTGCCCGGCCTGGCGGGCGGCGGCCCGGGTGGGCCCGGCGGCCCGACCGGTCCCGGGCGGGGCGGTCAGGGCGGTGGCGACGACCCGGGCGCGGTGGCCCGGGCGAAGAAGCGCCGCCGGATCAACGTGATGATCGCCGGGTTCGCCGTCTTCATCATGCTGGCCGGCATCGGCGTGGTGACCTTCACCTGGTACTCGACCAACGTGGTCCTTCCCGAGGACACCACCCCGCCGCTGGCCACCACGATCTACGACAAGACGGGTAAGACCCCGATCGCGAAGATCGGTGACCAGAACCGCACGCTGATCACCATCAAGGACATCCCGCAGTGGGTCCAGGACGCGGTCGCCGCGGCGGAGGACCGCAACTTCTACAAGCACGACGGTGTGGACTACAAGGGCATCGCCCGGGCCGCCTGGAACAACCTCACCGGCGGCGACAAGCAGGGTGCCTCGACCATCACCCAGCAGTACGCCCGCAACGCGTTCGACAACCTCAACCAGGACACGTACGGCCGCAAGGTGAAGGAGGCGATCCTCGCCTCCAAGCTGAACGACAAGTACGACAAGCCGATGATCATGCAGCACTACCTGAACGTGATCTACTTCGGCCGCGGCGCGTACGGCATCGAGGCGGCGGCGCAGACCTACTTCGGCAAGTCCACCAAGCAGCTCACCGTGGCGGAGGCCGCGGTGCTCGCGGCGCTGATCAAGCAGCCCGAGCCGAGCGCCACGCACAAGGGCTACGACCCGGCGATCAACCAGCAGGCCGCGCTGGAGCGGTGGAACTACGTCGTGCAGGGCATGATCACCGAGGGCTGGCTCGACGCGCCCGGCAAGCCGAAGCACCCCACCGAGTACCCGAAGACCCTCAAGAAGTACAACCCGAAGGGCAACGCCGCCTTCGGCGTCGACACGCCGTACGGCAACGTGATCAACTACGTCGCGCAGGAGATGCGCGACATGAAGTTGTGCACCGACAACGAGGCCGCGGTCACCGCGGACCTGCCGGAATGCCGGCAGGCGCTCAGCAAGGGTGGCTACCGGATCACCACCACCATCGACACCAAGATCCAGAGTGCGGCGCTGGCCGCGGCCCGCCGGGCCACCAAGGGATCCGAACTCGCCGGCCAGCCCTCGAACCTGATGTCCGCCCTCGTGTCGATCGACCCGAAGTCCGGCGCCGTGCGCGCCTACTACGGCGGCGACAACGGCACCGGCACCGACTTCGCCGGCAAGAACACCGACAACGGGGTGCTCACCGGTGGTCACTCGCCGGGCTCGACCTTCAAGATCTACACCCTCGCGGCGGCCCTCAAGGACGGCATCTCGCTCGACTCGCGGTGGAAGGGCTCGGCGTTCACCCCGAAGGACACCAAGTTCAAGGTCAGCAACGCCGGCGCGGACAAGGTCTCCTGCGGTGACTCCTGCACGCTGGAAGTCTCGACGCTGAAGTCGCTGAACGTGCCGTTTTACTACATCACCGAGAAGATCGGCCCGGACAAGGTCCTCGACATGGCCAAGCAGGCCGGCGTCACCACCATGTGGGGCACCAACCCGGTCAAGGCGTACGACCTGACCAAGGCCGACCCGAAGGACCTGGCCCCGGAGCCGTTCTTCCACGTGATCGGCTACGGCCAGTACCCGATCACCGTGCTCGACCACGCCAACGGCGTCGCCACCTTCGCCAACGAGGGCGTCTACAACAAGGCGCACTTCGTGAAGAAGGTGGAGAAGCAGAACATCAGCACCGGCAAGTGGGAGACCGTCGGCGGCGAGAAGCTCAAGCCGCAGCGGCGCGTCCCCAAGGATGTCGTCGCCGACGTCACCTCGGTGCTGGAGCAGTACCCGACGAAGTCGTCGCACCGTCCGCTCGACGACGGCCGCAAGGTCGCCGAGAAGACCGGTACCTGGGAACTGGGCGACGGCAGCAGCCACAACGGCGACGCCTGGATGATCGGCTACACGCCGCAGCTCGCCACCGCGGTCTGGGTCGGCAACAAGGGCAAGCGGCTGGCGATCAAGGACAAGAACGGCAGGGACATCATGGGTGCCCGGATGCCGGGCGCCATCTTCCAGCGGTTCATGAGCGACGCGCTCAAGGGCCAGGACAAGATGGACTTCCCGCCCGCCGCGCACATCGGTGACAAGGACGCCGGCAACGGTGAGGCTCCTCCGCCGCCGGTCGAGCAGCCCAACTGCGACCCGCTCGGCCTGTTCTGCCCCGACGGGCCGGGCGGCGGCAACCCCGGGCCGGGCGGCGGCAACCCCGGGCCGGGCGGCGGTGGCGGGCCGGGCGGTGGCGGTGGCGGACTGTTACCGAGCACACCGCCACGGCAGACGTACTGACGGCAGCGCCATCGACGGCGGTCGGGCCCCGGCCCGGCCGCCGTCGGCGTTCCCGGGTACCGGAAATTCGCGCTCGGGACGGGACGCGGAGGCCCGACGTACGGCAGGATGCCTCTCCATGAGCACCCAGTCGACGGCCGGCTTCGACGACCCCGGGACCACCGACCACCCGTCCCGCTCGGACGGGTTCGTCCGCGGCGCCTCCGAGCTGATCGGCGGCCCGCTCGGCGATCACGCGGTCGCCCTGGACCGGCCGGCCGGTCGCGACGGCCGGTTCTGGACCGCCGCCCGGATCGTGCTGGCGCTGGTCTGCCTCACCCTCGCCCTGCACTGGGTGCAGAAGTCGCCCTGCCAGGACGGCGCCTGGCAGAACAACAGCCAGTACACGCGGATGTGCTACACCGACGTGCTGGCGCTCTACTACGCCGAAGGGCTCAACGAGGGCAAGGTGCCCTACGCCGACCACCCCGTCGAGTACCCGGTGCTGACCGGCTACTTCATGGGGGCGATCGGGCTGCCGGTGCACGCGCTCGGCGTCGACGACCCGACCATCAACCAGGGGCAGTGGTTCTACAACCTGAACGCACTGGTGCTCGGCGCCCTGGCGGTGGCCACCGTGGCGGTGATCCTCGCCCTGCGCCGCCGCCGGCCCTGGGACGCGGCCCTCTTCGCGCTCGCCCCCGCGCTGCTGCTCACCGCCACCGTCAACTGGGACCTGCTGGCCATCGGGCTGGCCGCGTTCGGGCTGCTGGCCTGGGCGTGGACCAGATCCGGCCCGGTCGGCGCGGTGCTGGCCGCGCTCTCCGGGGTGCTGCTCGGGCTCGGTGGCGCCGCGAAGCTCTGGCCGCTGTTCCTGCTCGGACCGATCGTGGTGCTCGCGGTCCGCGCCGGCCGGATCCGGGCCGCCGTGCTCGCCGTCCTCTCGGCCGCCGTGACGGTGGTGGCGGTGAACCTGCCCGTGGCGATCCCCTACCGGGACAACTGGGGCCGGTTCTTCGAGCTGAACAGCACCCGGCCGATCGACTGGGGCACCCTCTGGTACATCGGCCGGTACCTGGACGGCCGGATCAACCCGTCCAGCCCCGGTGACCTCGGGCCCTTCGAGTGGCTGAACGCGCACATCCCCACCCTGAACTGGGTGTCGTACCTCCTCTTCGGACTGGCCTGCCTCGGGGTGGCCGCGCTGGCGCTGTTCGCCCCGCGCCGGCCCCGCCTCGGTCAACTCGCCTTCCTGGTGGTCGCCGCCTTCCTGATCTTCAGCAAGGTCTGGTCCCAGCAGTTCGTGCTCTGGCTGCTCCCGCTCGCGGTGCTGGCCCGGCCCCGGTGGGGCGCCTTCCTGGCCTGGCAGCTCGCCGAGGTGGGCTACTTCGTCGCGTTCTACGGGGAGTTGCTCGGCACGGCCACCAGCCGGCCGGTGTTCCCCGAGGGGGTCTTCGTGCTCGCCGCCACCTTCCGGCTGGTCACCGTCGTGGTGCTCTGCGGCTTCGTGATCCGGGACATCCTCCGCCCCGAGCGGGACGCGGTGCGCAGCACCTACGCCGACGACCCGGACGGCGGCGTCCTCGACGGCGCGGAGGACGCCGCGTGGCTGCGCCGGCTACGCCACCGGCCCACCCCGCACCCGACCGAACCCGTGCCCGCCTAGCCCTGACGAGGACCCAACTGCTCTGAGCCGCGCCTGAGACCCACACCCAGGGCCAACCCCACCGCAACAACCCACCAGCTACAGGTGGAACACGACCGCGTCACCCACCTCCTCGCGGGTCACCCCCAACCCGTCGGAGGGCCGCTCCAGCATCCCCTCCCAGGGCGTGCCGGGGAGCCGATCGGGGAGCACCACCACGTTCTTCACCCCGAGCTGGCGCAGGTAGTCGATGCTGCGCAGGTCGGGGAAGCCGACGCTGACGTCACGGACCTTGGCCTGGCTCTCCGGGGTGAAGCCGCTGCCGCCGTTGACCACGTCCTGGAACCGGCTGGTCGACCAGAGCATCACCGGCTGGTCCAGGTTCTGGCTGGTGGGCAGCACCAGCATCGGCCCGTCGAGGGTCCGGATCGCCACCGGCTGCGGCGGCACCACCGGGTGCGGGGTGGCGTTCAGGCCCTCCACGACGACCAGCAGCAGCGGCAGCAGGGTGGCCAGCCGCAGCCACGGGCCCGGCCACGGCGGGACCCGCTCCGCGGCGAGTTCGCGTACCCGGGCGCAGAACGCGGTCACCGCGCCGGCGGCCAGCAGGCCGAGCAGCAGGGTGGCCCAGAGCATCATCCGCCCCGGGGTGCGCAGGCCGTTCCAGCCCGGCAGGTGCTCGAAGAGCGGGACGTAGCTGACGGTGCCGTGGAAGAACCGGGTGCCCATCGCCAGGACCATGCTGACCAGCACCCCGGCGAGCAGGAAGAGCCGGTGCCGGACCCGCCACACGGAGAAGAACAGCCCGCCGGCGGCCAGGGCGTAGAGCACGAAGCCCGGCAGCAGGGTCATCTCGGGGTGCCACGGCAGGGCGTTGCGCGCGCCCTCGTGCAGCGAACCCCACACCCGCGACTCGGCCGGAGCGGTGAAGAACCCGCTCACCGGCGGCGAGTAGGTGCCGATGTCGCCGAGCGTCCGCGCCGCGTTCGGGTGCAGCTCGGCGACCTTGAAGTACGGGATCGCCAGCAGCGCCCCCACCGCGGCGAAGAGAAGCGCGCCGAGCACGTCGGCGAGGAACAGCCGGCGGCCGAACGGGCGCTTCACGCGCCGGACCAGCCAGCGCCGGGCGAACCAGATCCCGGCGGAGACCAGCGCGATGCCGGCCAGCAGGTACGCGAACGGCAGGCCGATGCCGAAGCCGAGGCTGAGCTGCCACGCCGCCACCAGCCACCCGGCGAACGCCCAGCCGGGACGGCGTCGGGCCGGGCGGTAGCCGTACCGCAGGGACCAGCCGTGGCCGCGGGCGAGCATGGCCAGCGCCAGCGGGATCCCGCCGTTGGAGACGATGTGCAGGTGCCCGGCCTGGGCCAGCAGCCACGGGGCGTACGTGTAGGCGGCCCCGGCCACGGCGGCCCCGATCCGGCCCGACCCCAGCTGGCGGGCCAGCGCGTACGCCCCGAGCGTGGCGAGCGCGTGCGCCAGCACGAACAGGATGTTGTAGCGCAGCACGGCGGCCTCGGGCCCGTGCCCGAGCATGCCGGCCGGCGCGTACCCGAGCAGCGTGTCGGAGAAGGCGAAGCTCCACCGTTCCGGGAAGAACGTGTTGGCGTTCCACAGCTGGCCGGGGTCGGTCAGCAGGATGTGCCCCGACCACGCCATCTGCCACGACTGGAGGCTCGGGTCCCAGTAGTCCTGCGGCAGGGTGTAGCCCGGGTAGCGCAGGGTGGGCCAGGTCATCAGCACGGCGAGCAGCAGGGCGCCGGCGGTGGCCAGGGTCCACTCGTGGATCAGGAACCGGCCGACCGCGCGACCCACCCGGCGGGCACGGGTGAGCACCGGGGCCGGTGCGGGACCGAAGGCCGAGAAGGGGTCCGCCGGCTCGGTCTCCTCGCCCGCGCCGTCCTCGCCCTCGGCGGTGGTCCCGGCCGCCGCCTTCGCGGTGTCCGCGTCGGCCTTCGTGGTGCCGGCGTCGGCCTTTGTGCTGCCCGCGTCGACCTCCGCGGTGTCGGCAGCGGGCTTCGCGGTGTCGGCGTCGGGCTGTGCGCTGCCGGCATCGGTCTTCGCGGTGTCGGCAGCGGTCGCGACGCCCGCCTTGGCGGTGCCGGCGGCGGTTCCTACCGTGCTGGCGTCGGTCGCGGTGGTGGCGGTGGTCTTCGCGGCGGCGGCGGTTCCCGAGGTGCCGGTTCCGGTCACGGTGCTCGCGGCGGTCTTCGTGGCGGCGTCGGCCCGGTCGGGCGCGTCCGTGCCTCCGGTCGCCGCTCCGGCGCCGGGCGCGTCCGTTCTCGCTCCGGCCTGGCCCGCCGCCGACTCCGTGCCGGGCAGGCCGGAACCCGCGTCGGTCCTCAATCCGGCGTGGCCGGCCGCCGGCTCTGTTTCGGGCAGGCCGGACCCGGTGCCGCTTCCCGCTCCGGCCTCGCTCGCCTCGCGCGCCGGTCCGGTGGCGTCGGACTGCTCGGTGGTCATGCGGCCGTACCCAGCTGACCCCGCAGGAAGGCGATGTCCGCCGCCTGGCCCTCGACGCCGCCGGGGGTCTCCACGATGACCGGCGCGCCGGCCGCCCGGATGACCGCCACCACCAGCTCCGGGTCGATGGTGCCGCCGGTGAGGTTGTCGTGCCGGTCCTGACCGGAGTTGAACGCGCCCTTGGAGTTGTTGGCGTGGATCAGGTCGATCCGGCCGGTGATGGCCTTGACCCGGTCGACCAGGCCCAGCAGCTCCTCGCCGCCGGCGAACGCGTGGCAGGTGTCGAGGCAGAAGCCGACCTCGTAGTCGCCGAGGGCCTCCCAGAGCCGGGCCAGCGCGTCGAGGTGCCTCGCACAGGCGTTGTCCCCGCCGGCGGTGTTCTCGATCAGGACCGGGAGCGGGAAGCCGCCGGAGTCCGCCGCGTACGCGAAGGTCTTGCGCCAGTTGTCGAAGCCGACGACCAGGTCGTCACCGGCGCTCACGTGGCCGCCGTGCACGATCAGGCCCTTGGCGCCGACGGCGGCCGCGGCGTTCGCGTGGGCGATCAGCAGCTTGCGGCTGGGGATCCGGATCCGGTTGTTCAGGGTGGCCACGTTGATGACGTACGGCGCGTGGACGTAAAGGTCGACATCGGCCCCGCGCAGCCGCTCGGCGTCCTCCCGGGGCTTCGGGGCCTTCCATCCCTGAGGATCGGCGAGGAAGAACTGGACGGCTTCGGCGTCCCGGGCGGTCGCCTCGGCCAGCGGGTCGGTCGGATCGACGTGGGCTCCGATTCGCATGCACGGCAGCCTACGTCGCGCCGCTGACACGCGGGGTGACCGTGGCCGCCCCCGTTCGACGGGTCGGCCGGGGAGCTGTGGCGAACGGCAGCGTCACCTGCCGGTCCGGCGCTCGTTGGTGGAGGTGGGATCGATGGTCGACGCTCCGCCCGGCGCGGTCCACAGCGCGTCCGGGCGAGGGGAGACCCCCGCCAACGGGACGCCCCGCCGTGCGGTCCCGGCACGACGGGGCGGGACCCGCTCGGCACATTGGCATTCCGCGACGAGGGATGCCGGGGCAAATTCCTCCATTTACCCCAAGAGGTGACGAGAGCCGTTGTATGGTCAGACCAGGTGACAACACGATAAAGCTCCGCGGGGCGTCCTCGATCCAACCTCATCGGTGTGGTCGTTCCTCCCCAGGTCCCACCCAAGGAATGCGGACGGGACGCCCCGCGGCCCCGTGGACAGGGGTCCACCACCGGCACCCGATGCCGGGGGTGGACCCCTGTCACCGCGTCCCGGGCCGGACGCCGGTCACCGCGCCCGGAACGGGCCGCCCGACCGGCCCGGCCATGATCGTCCGGACCGGGTATCCTGGTCCGGTTGTCCGCGTCCGGCCGGGTTCCCCCGGCACCGGTCACGGCAACGACGCACGACCTCCTGCCACGGAAGGACCGTGGCCGCTTAGCCCACAGGAGGTGAGCACGTCTTGCGTCATTACGAAGTCATGGTGATCCTCGACCCCAGCCTCGAGGAGCGCACCGTCGCCCCGTCGCTCGACACGTACCTGAACGTGATCCGGACCGCGGGTGGCTCGGTGGAGAAGACCGACGTGTGGGGCCGCCGGCGCCTCGCGTACGAGATCAACAAGAAGGCCGAGGGCATCTACGCCGTCATCGACCTCCAGGCGTCGCCGGAGGCCGTGGCTGAGCTGGACCGTCAGCTCCGACTCAACGAGTCGGTGCTGCGCACCAAGGTCATCCGCCCGGAGATGCGCTGAGCATCTAGACCCGGCACGTCCGGATCAAGCCTCATCGACGCTGTCGGAGGGCTCTGAGAGCCTGTGAGGGCGAAACGATGAGTGCGCGAGGAGATGGTCATGGCAGGAGACACCACCATCACGGTCATCGGCAACCTGACCGATGACCCCGAGTTGCGATTCACCCCCTCCGGGGCGGCGGTCGCCAAGTTCCGGGTCGCCTCGACGCCCCGCTTCATGGACAAGGCGTCCGGCGAGTGGAAGGACGGCGAGCCGCTCTTCCTCTCGTGCACGGTCTGGCGGCAGGCCGCCGAGAACGTCGCCGAGTCGCTGCAGCGCGGCGCCCGGGTGATCGTGTCCGGCCGGCTGCGTCAGCGGTCGTACGAGACCCGTGAGGGCGAGAAGCGCACCGTCATCGAGCTGGAGGTCGACGAGATCGGCCCGTCCCTGCGCTACGCCACGGCGAAGGTGCAGAAGATGTCCCGCTCGGGCGGCGGTGGCGGCGGCTTCGGTGGTGGTGGCGGTGGCCAGGGCGGCGGCGGAGGCAACTTCGACGACCCCTGGGCCTCGGCTGCCCCGGCCCCCTCCCGCGCTGGTTCGGGCGGCGGAAACTTCGACGAGGAGCCCCCGTTCTAATGGCGCCGAGCGCCCGCGATCGCAAACCAGGAGCAAGAGCAATGGCCAAGGCTGCGGCACTGCGCAAGCCGAAGAAGAAGGTGAACCCGCTCGACAAGGACGGGATCACCTACATCGATTACAAGGACACCGCGCTGCTGCGCAAGTTCATCTCCGACCGCGGCAAGATCCGCGCTCGGCGGGTGACCGGCGTGACCTCGCAGCAGCAGCGGCAGATCGCCCGTGCGGTCAAGAACGCCCGCGAGATGGCGCTCCTGCCGTACACGGCTACGGCCCGCTGAGAGGAGGCACCGACATGAAGATCATCCTGACTCAGGAGGTGTCCGGCCTCGGTGCCCCGGGCGACATCGTCGAGGTCAAGGACGGCTACGGCCGTAACTACCTGCTGCCGCAGGGCTTCGCGATCGCCTGGACCAAGGGCGCGGAGAAGCAGGTCACGGTCATCAAGCGGGCCCGCTCGGCCCGCGAGATCCGCGACCTCGACCATGCCAACGAGGTCAAGGCCCAGATCGAAGGCCTGAAGGTCAACCTGAAGGCCCGCGCCGGCGACGGCGGACGGCTCTTCGGCTCGGTCACCCCGGCCGAGATCGTCGACGCCGTCAAGTCGGCCGGCGGTCCGATCCTGGACCGTCGCCGGCTGGAGACGCCCGGACACATCAAGTCGCTCGGCTCGTACCCGGTCAGCATCAAGCTGCACCCCGAGGTGACCGCCAAGTTCGACCTGAACGTCGTCAAGGGCTGACACCCGCAGCACCACGGAAGGGCCCGCACCGGACTGCCGGTGCGGGCCCTTTCCGTTGCTCCGGGACCCGTCCCGGTCCGGTCACCGCTCAGCCGATCGGCTGGCCGGTCACCGCACTGATCAGCACCGTCGACAGGCCCCCGCCGACCACCGCCGCCGCGAGCGCCACCGTCGCCGACCGCCAACCCGAGCCGACCCGGCGCAGCACCACCGCCACGACCAGGCTGCTCACCAGCGCCAGGCCGAACCGCGGCGCGCCGTCGATCAGCGAGGCCAGCGCGTGCGTACGCGGCGAGTCACAGCCACCACCGGTGATGTCCGTGACGCAGCCCGCCGGCGGCTGCCCGTCCAGGAACAGCAACCCGACCAGCAGCAGCACCGCCGGCACCAGGTAACACGCGGCGGTGTAGGCCAGCGACCGCAGCGGCCCGCCCGGATCCGGATCGAGCAGGTCGTCCTCCAGCCGGCGACCCCACGCCCCGCCGCCCACCGTCTCCACGCGCCGGCGCAACGCCGCCGCCCCACCCCGCTCGGCGTCCACCGCCGGCATCGGGCGGCGCCGGGGCACCGGACCCGGCCGGGCGGCCGGATAACCCACCATGGGCGACCGCGGCGCCGACGGTGGGGTCGCCACCCACCGCGGATCGTCCCCGGCCAGCCGCGTCCCCGACCAGAAGCTCTCGGCCCGCTCCGCCGATGCCCAGCCCTCCCGGACCGGCGCCGGCGGCACCGTCCGGTCCCACCGGTCGACCTCCGCGTACCGGTCCCAGCCGCCCGGCTCGGCGGACCGGTCCCACCCGCCCGCGTACCGGTCCGGCCCACCGGGGTCGGGCTGCGCGGCCCACCGGCCGGTGTCCGTGACCCGGCCCAGCTCACCGGTGTGCTCCATCCGGTCCCAGGGGGCCGGGCCGTCCGACCGGTCCCACCGCTCGCCGGCCGCCGGGCGCTGCCAGGCGTGCACCCCGGACGCGTCCCACGGGTCGACCGCCGGCGGCACCGGCTCCGGCTCGGCCGCCCGGCCCCGGGCCCACGGGTCGGCCGCCGGACGGGACCAGGCATCCGTTGCCGGACGGGACCAGGCATCCGCCCGCGGCTCGCCCGGGCCGTCCGCCCAGCGCTCGACCTCCCCACCCGGGGAACCGGTCTCCGCCACGCCGGACCAGGTCACCTGCGGCCGCCGCGTCGGGGCACGCCGGGGCCGGGTCAGCGGCGCCGGCCCGGACACCGGCTCGTCCTCCATGGACTCGGCGCGTCGGCTCCCCACGTATCCCCGGTCCTGCGGGGCGTCGAAGGTCCACTCGGCGGTGTGCTCGACGGCCGGCCCGGCACCGATCGCCCGCAACTCGCGGCGGTCGCCGTCCGCGCGCCACCCGCTCTCCGCGGCACCGCGCCAGCCACTTCCCGAGTACGGCGGCTCGACCTCGTCCTCGTCGTCCGGGGCGGCGTGTCGGCCCCCGCCGTCCGCCCGGCGGATCCCCGACTCCAGCGCCCACCGGGGCAGGTACGTCTCGACCGGCTCGTCCTGCCCGCGTTCGATCGCCCGACGGCGGCTCGGGGTGCCGTACCGCCCGGACTCGTAGGGTGACGCCTCCAGCTCACGGCGGGCCGAACCGGGACGGTCGGAGCTGGCCGGGAACCGCCCGGCGGGGTCGTCCCACGAGGTGACCGGCGGCCGCTCGCGCGGGCTGCCCTCCCCGCCTGCCCAGTCCCGGTAACTCACGGCCGGAGCGTGACCCTTCTCAACCGAAATCGCAATCCGCTGTCCAGGTGTAGCCGTTCGCAGAGATAGTACGGGACGAACGGCCGCGAAGCTCTACCCGAAATCTTCCGTCCACAGGGTGGGGATTGCATAACCGCAGGTCAGAGCGCTGTCGCGAGGAATTCCCCATTACTTGTCCACATCCTGTGCACACGCTGCGCACATTTCTGCGCCCGGCGTCCACAGGTTGTCCCGAGGCTCGTCCACCGGCATTGTTGAGGGTCTGAC
Source organism: Micromonospora sp. NPDC049836 (assembly GCF_044465125.1). Lineage (NCBI taxonomy): Bacteria > Bacillati > Actinomycetota > Actinomycetes > Micromonosporales > Micromonosporaceae > Micromonospora > Micromonospora sp. NPDC049836. The sequence goes on along the minus strand of NZ_JBITLH010000014.1, from coordinate 96,717 downwards.
CTCGGGTTCCGTATCGTGGTCCCCCGACCGTCCGGGCGGTGGCCCCCGATCGACCGGAGGGTCGTCGAAGTTGTCACACCCCGGCGGTACAGCTGGAACCGATCCGACGCAGCAAGGGGGGACCCGTGTCGGTCACGGACGACACGCGGGCGGACGGGACCGGCGGGCAACCGCCGATGCCGGCCCAACGCGACGCGCAGTTCGAGAAGACCCCGCCCCAGGACGTCGCCGCCGAGCAGTGCGTCCTCGGCGGCATGCTGCTCTCCAAGGACGCCATCGCCGACGTCGTCGAGATCCTCAAGTCCAACGACTTCTACCGGCCGGTGCACGCCACCATCTTCGACGCCATCCTCGACATCTACGGCCGCGGTGAGCCCGCCGACCCGATCACCGTGGCGGCCGCCCTGGCCGACTCCGGCGACCTCGCCCGGATCGGCGGCGCGCCCTACCTGCACACGCTGATCGCCAGCGTGCCCACCGCCGCGAACGCCGCCTACTACGCGCGCATCGTCGGCGAGCGGGCGGTGCTGCGCCGGCTGGTCGAGGCGGGCACCCGCATCGTCCAACTCGGGTACGGCACCGGCCAGGGCGGCAGCCGGGACGTCGACGACATCGTCGACCTCGCCCAGCAGGCCGTCTACGAGATCACCGAGAAGCGGGTCAGCGAGGACTTCGCCGTTCTGGCCGACATGCTCCAGCCGACCCTGGACGAGATCGAGGCTGTGGGGGCACAGGGCGGGGTGATGACCGGGGTGCCGACCGGCTTCAGCGACCTCGACCGGCTGCTCAACGGCCTCCACCCGGGCCAGCTCATCATCGTGGCAGGCAGGCCCGGTTTGGGAAAATCCACAGCATCTATGGATTTTGCCCGAAATGCTGCTATTCGTGCCAACCACGCGTCGGCGATCTTCTCGCTGGAAATGAGCAAGGTCGAGATCGTCATGCGACTGCTCTCGGCCGAGGCCCGGGTTCCGCTGCACGTGCTGCGCAGCGGTCAGCTCTCCGACGACGACTGGACCAAGTTGGCCCGGTGCATGGGTGAGATCAGCGAGGCGCCGCTCTTCGTCGATGACACGCCAAGCATGAACCTCATGGAGATCCGGGCGAAGGCGCGTCGGCTCAAGCAGAAGCACGACCTCAAGCTGATCGTGGTCGACTACCTCCAGCTGATGACCTCGCCGAAGCGCACCGAGAGCCGGCAGCAGGAGGTCGCCGACCTGTCCCGTGGCCTGAAGCTGCTGGCCAAGGAGGTCGAATGCCCGGTGATCGCGGTCAGTCAGCTGAACCGTGGCCCGGAGCAGCGTACCGACAAGCGACCCCAACTGTCCGATCTGCGGGAATCTGGATCAATTGAGCAAGACGCGGACGTTGTCATCCTGCTGCACCGCGACGACTACTACGACAAGGAGTCGCCGCGCGCCGGCGAGGCGGATTTCATCGTTGCCAAGCATCGGAATGGCCCGACCGACACGGTGACGGTGGCCGCTCAGCTGCACCTGTCCCGCTTCGTCGACATGGCGATCGTCTGACGCCTAGCCGAGCAGCGGGAACCGCTCCGCGGCCGCGCCCAGTTCGCGCCGGTCGGCGTCGGTGAGCGGCCGCCGGCCACTGGCCTTGAGCAGGTAATCCTGGTCGTCCCAGCCGGCCGGGCGGGGCGCGTCGGCGCGCAGGCCGTCCAGGGTGGTCAGCGTGACCGCGACGGCGGCGGCGCCGGGTCGGGGCGCGTCCGGCAGGTCGACGATCAGGTCGAGGTGGTGCAGCACGGCCTCGGTGGTCAGGGTGGCCAGCAGATCGGGGATCCGGATGACGTGACCCTGGGTGGTGACGCAGCGCTCCGGGTCGTCGCCGTGCACGGCGGCGCCGGCCGCGCGAACGGCGGCGGGCGCGGTGTCGGACCAGAGCCGGACCACGCCGCTCGGGCGTTCGAACGCCGAAGCCGAGCGGCGGGCCCACCAGGCGTGCCGGTCGCCGCCGGCGGCGCCGCCGGGCGGGAAGGACCGCCAGTAGCTGACCTGGTCCACGTCGGCCGGGCCGGGCGCCGGGCTGGCCAGCGCGACCAGCGCCCGCTGGGCGTCACAGAGCACGTGGAAGAGCAGGTCGGCGACGAGCCACCCGCGGCAGCCGGTCGGTCGTTGCAGGTCGGCGTCGTCGAGGTCGGCGACCACCCGGGTGATGCCGTCGTACGCCTGCGCCAACGCGATGTGCCGCCCGCTCGCCGTCATGTCAGGGAGCCTGCCACGACCGGAGCCGGGGGGCACGGTGCCGGCCGGCCCGACGGCCGGCCGGCGTGGTGCGGTCAGTCGAAGAGTTCGCCGAGGAAGCCGTGCCGCTTCTTGCGCCGGTAGTGGCCGTGGTAGCCGTAGTGCTGCTGGCCGTACGCGGGCTGGGCGTAGCCGTGGCCGGGCGGCGGTGGCGGCGGCGGTGGGGGCACGGCGCCGTATCCGGGCTGCTGCGGGGCGGCGGGCGGTGGCGGCGGCGGGTAGCCGGCGGCCTGCGGCCCGGCCTGCGGTCCGGCGTGCTGCCGGTTCCAGTTCGCCTCCGCCTCGAACAGCTTCTCGAGCTCGCCGCGGTCGAGGAAGATGCCGCGGCACTCGCCGCACTGGTCGATCACCACTCCGCTGCGCTCGTACTGGCGCATTTCTCCGTGACATTTGGGGCAGGTGAGCTGCATGGAACCGACGGTACCCGGTGCGGTCATGCGGTGGCGGTGAGCGCCTGCGTCACCTCGTCGTCGGAGACCTCGTGGAAGTCGTCGTAGTAGGCGCCCACGGCGGCGAAGTCGGCCGGCACCTGGAGGCAGAGCAGCTCGTCGGCCTCGGCGGCGAGCATCTCGTACGCCTGGTCGGAGCCGACCGGCACGGCCACCACGACCCGGGCGGCCCCCAGTTGGCGGGCGACCTGGACGGCGGCCCGCGCGGTGGCGCCGGTGGCCAGCCCGTCGTCGACGATGACGGCGGTGCGACCGGCCAGGTCGAGTGGGGGCCGGCCGCCCCGGTACCGCTGCTCCCGGCGGTCCAGCTCGGCCTGTTCGCGTTCCCGTACCTGGGCCCGCTCGGCATCGCTGAGCCGGTCGGCGACCATGTCGTTGAGCACCTGCACGCCGTCGGGTCCGAGCGCTCCGTACGCCACCTCGGGCGCCCAGGGCACGCCGAGTTTGCGGACCACCAGCACGTCCAGGGGCGCGCCGATCCGGTCGGCGATCACCCGGGCGACGGGTACGCCGCCGCGGACGAGTCCGAGGACGACGACGTCCGGCCGTCCGGCGAGGTCGGTGAGCTGGTCGGCGAGCATCCGGCCCGCCTCGGCCCGGTCGCGGTAGCTGGTCATGTCCTCAGGTGTACGCCCCGCCGGCCGGATGTGCCGGGCAGTTGCCCGGAATGCCGGTCAGCCGGCGGGGTGGTGGCGGTGTTCGGCGAGGGTGACCGCGGGGGCGAGGGTGAGCAGGGCGACCGGGTAGAGCAGGTAACCGAACCGGGTCGAGGGCATCAGCAGGATCGCGGCGAGCAGCCCGTACCCGCAGATCAGTGCGGTGGTGGCGGCGGTGCGCGGTGGGCGGCGCAGCAGCCGGAGGGCGATGGCCGCCCCCACCGCGACCAGCAGCGCGGCGGCGACGATCCGGCCGGCGGGCAGCGTGCTGGCGATCAGGTGACCGGGGAAGGGGGACTGGGCGGGGCTGGTCACCAGGCCGTGGCCGAGCGGGAAGCGCAGCACGTTCTCCACCAGCGCGTCGCGGTCGACGAGCAGGGCGGGGAGCAGGGCGAGCACGGGCAGGCCGAGGGCGCCGAGGGCGGTGCGGGAGCCGGCCCGGCGGGTCGCGGCCCAGCAGACCAGGACGACCGCCACCGGCCAGGCGAAGAGCTTGAGGGCGCCGGCCACCCCGACCGCCAGGCCGGCGCGTCCGGGCCGGCCGGCGGCGGCGAGGGCCACGGCGAGCACGCAGAGCGCGAGTACGGGCAGGTCGTCGCCGCCGGTGGCCAGGGTGAGCGCGCAGATCGGCAGCACGGTGACCGCCTGTACGGCGCGCAGCAGGGCGGCGGCGCGGTGCGGTCCGGTCGGGGCGGGCGTGCCCCGCAGGGTGGCCACGGCGGCGGCCAGCACCACGGCGGTGACCAGGGCGAACCAGACCCGCGCGTCGGTCCACCAGGCGTCGGTGGCGGCCCGGGGCAGCCCGAACAGCGCCATCCCCGGCTGGTACGGGGTGTAGCCGAGGAGCTGCTCGCCCGGCGGTAGCGCGGCGATCGCGTCGTGCCCGAGGTAGGGGGTGCCGTGCTCGGCGAGCCGTCTGCCGGCCTGCTCGACGACGAGCACCTCCTCCTGGGCCCGGTCGGTGCGGCCCGCCGCGCGCTGCACGCTCTGCGTCACGATCGGCAGCAGGGTGGTGCTGGCCCAGGTGAGCCCGGTGACCGCCCAGCGGGCGGGCAGCCCGGCCAGGGGTGCGTCGGGCCGGTGCCGGCGGGCGAGGAGTTGGCCGGTGACCAGGAGCGTGGCCAGCAGGTAGCCGATCGTGGCGGGTACGCCCCAGGCCCGGTGCGGGGCGAGGGTGGAGGTGGCCGCGGTGATCGCGGCGAAGAGCGCGGCGGCGGCGTAGAGGCCGAGGTCGAGGGCGAGGCCGCCGCCGGCGGTGTCCACGGCCCGCCAGGGGCGGGCGGGGGCGGTCGGCTCGGCGTCGGCGATCACGCCGGCAAGTCTGGCAGACCCGGCCCGGGCCGCCGTGCCGCGTTCGGCGGGGCCGGGGGCCGGGGGTTGGGCCGGGGTGCGGGTCAGCGTCCGCCGGGTTCGCCGGTGCGGCCCGCGGCCGGGGTGCCGGTGGTGCGGTTGCGGGCGCCGGTGCGACGGCCGGGCAGGCGAATCACCGCGCCCTCGTCGTGCAGCGGCGGCGCCAGCGCGCCGGGACGCCCGCCGGCACCGCGGTGCAGGGCGGCGAGCAGCGCGCCCGCCGGCAGCGGCCGGGCGAACAGGTGGCCCTGGCCGGCGGCGCAGCCCAGCTCCCAGAGCGCCCGCCGCTGCGGTTCGCTCTCCACGCCCTCGGCGACCACGGTGAGGTTGAGGCTGCGGCCGAGGTCGAGGGTGGAGCGGATCACGGCGGCCGCCTCGGTGGAGGTCTCCATCGCGGTGACGAAGCTGCGGTCGATCTTGAGTTCGTGCACCGGGATGCGGGAGAGCAGGGAGAGCGACGAGTAGCCGGTGCCGAAGTCGTCGAGGGCCAGCCGGACGCCGGAGTCGCGGAGCCGGCTGAGCACCTGGTCGACCACGTCGAGCTGGCTGAGGGTGAGGGTCTCGGTCAGTTCCAGCACGAGCCGGTCCGGCGGCAGGTCGTGCGCCCGCAGCCGGGCCAGGACCGCGCCGGGGAAGCGCGGGTCGAGCAGGCTGCGCGGCGACACGTTCACCGAGACCGGCAGGTCGAACCCGGCGGTCCGCCAGGTGCCGGCGGCGATCAGCGCCTGGTCGAGGATGGCCTCGGCGAACGCGGGCAGCAGCCCGGAGCGTTCCACCGCCTCGAGGAAGCGCAGCGGGTCGATCATGCCGTGCGTCGGGTGGTGCCAGCGGGCCAGCGCCTCGGCGCCGATGGCCGTGCCGGTGCCGAGGTCGACGATCGGCTGGAAGGTGACGGTGAACTCGTGGTCGGCGACCGCGCGGGGCAGCTCGCCGCCGAGAGTGAGCCGGCCCAGGTCGGCGGTGTCCCGGGTCGGGGCGTACGTGGAGATCCGCTGACCGGCCCGTTTGGCCTGGTACATCGCGACGTCGGCGCGGCGCAGCAGCTCGGGCATGCCGCCGCTGGCGGGCGCCACGGCGATCCCGCCGCTGGCCTCCACGCTGATCCGCATGCCGTCCAGGTCGAGGGGCTCGTGCAGGGCGCCGAGCAGGGACTCGGCCCGGTGCGCGGCGACCGCCGGGGCGGGCAGGCCGCGCAGCAGGACGGCGAACTCGTCGCCGCCGAGCCGGGCCACCAGGTCGTCGGGGCGGGCCGCGGCGCGCAGCCGGTCGGCCACCTGCATCAGCACCCGGTCGCCGGCGCCGTGCCCGAGGGTGTCGTTGACCTCCTTGAAGTGGTTGAGGTCGATCAGCACCAGGGCGGTGACGCCGTCGGCGTGCCGGTTGGTGAGCTGCTCGGTGCCCTCGTCGAGCAGGTGCCGGCGGTTGGAGAGCCCGGTCAGGGCGTCGTGGCTGGCGGCGTACGCGTGCTCCTCGGCGATCCGGGCCAGCTCGGCGTACGCCTGGGCGTTGCGGACGGCGGTGCACAGCGCGGAGGCGAAGGTACGCAGGGTGTACTGCTCCCGCTCGGAGAGCTGCACGGGGCCGGCGAAGCGGAGCCGGAGCGTACCGATGTCGGTGTGCTGGTCGTGCCCTTCGAGGGGGGTGGACAGTGTCGAACCGGCGATCGCGCTCGGTTCGCCGGTCGCGCCCTGGAAGGTGATGGCCCCGCCGGCTCCCCGGACGAGGCGGCTCTCCTCGCGCAGTTCGATGTCGACCTCATCGGCCGAGAAGAGTTCGGTCGCCTGGGTGACGGCGGTGGTCAGCACCTCGTCCAGATCGACCACGTTGAGCGCGTCGGTGGTGCGGGCGAGCCGTTGCCAGGCGTCCCGCTCGGCTCTGCTGCGCAGTCGTCCCGAATACGCCAGGTGCAGGCTCAGCACGACGGGTGGGACGACGATCAGGAAGGTCGGGTTGATTCGGAGGATCAGCAGGGTCGACAGGATCACCGCGAAGCGGGCGACCACGCTCGCCAACCGAAGGTCGATCTGCTGACGGAACCGGTTGCGGAGGGGGGTCCGGGTGGCGAGGGCGAGGACGGGAAACATCAGCAACTCGTCCAGCACGACGATCGTCAGGTACGCCAGCACCAGCGCCGGGAGGGAGCGCGTGACCGGACCGGACCAGGGCCACGTCCAGCCCGACAGGACGAGGACGATGCCGCCGACCGCGGCGAGCGTCATCTCCTTCGCGACACCGAAGGCCAATTTGATGGGCGAGAGTCGACCGAGCAACCGGATGATTGCCACACCCACGCCGGTGCCGATGACAACCCACGGCACCGGGGCGACGGCCAGGCCCACCATCGTGGCCGCGTCCGTCCAGGAGATGCCGTGCGTGGTGGCACGGATGCGGATTCGGACGTTGACGGTGGCGGCGACGGCGACGAGGAACGTCAGGGTGACCGCCGCGGTCAGGTCATTCGAGGTGGCCAGGCCCTGGGTGGAGATGAGTCGCAGGCTGACCACCGACGCGATCGCGGCCGCGAACACGACGAGACCGACAAGCAGCAACAGCCGCCGATCGGTCCCATTGTCGCGTGCGATGGTGTGGGTCACGTCTTCTGCCTCCACCGCGGTCATCCGGTAGCGGTGCGTGTACCCGTACTGTACGACCTGCCCTGGAGCCCGGAAAGGTTGGTCACAGCCAGTCGTTGCCGCGCATTGGCCTCGCCCTTCGCTTGATCCCGAGGGCCGCTGCTCCGACCCCCACCGACGGGAGTCATGTTATGGCCTTTTAGGCCGGGTTGGTGACATTAGATGTCCATATGCGCATAATGCGCAAATGTCGCTGCCCATTGTCACGCACTGTCTTTGTCTGGAGACCGAACGCATATTCAGTGCCGCGCCTAATGGTGATTATCGAGCCCGCGATGACGGGTGTCTGCAGCCGTTCGGTGCTCGCTGGACCGATACTCGCTATCGGTCGGTCGCCCCCCGCCTCGACTTAGACGGACAGAAAAAATGTCGTCGCTCTCTGATATCTTTTTGGAAGTCGCGTGGTGGATCGCGCGTAATCTGGCGTTAAGGCGCCTTGTGCATGGCGCTGCGGTAATTGAAGAGGTATTGGAATTTCGGCACCATTGCGGACGAAGGGATTGGCGGAGATCCATCTCCTCGGGGTGCTCGAGGCGTGGTGCGGATCCGCCCAGGTCCCGCTGGGTACGCCCAAGCAGCGGACGGTGCTGGCCATGCTGGCCGCGCACCCCGGCCGCGTCGTCACGACCGAGTCGCTCATCGACGAACTGTGGCCCGAGGAGCCGCCGCGCTCGGCGGTGGCGAACGTGCGGACGTACGCCGCGAACCTCCGCCGGACGTTCGACAAGCACGCCGGTCCCCACCTCTCCCGGCTCTCCGGCGGCTACCGGTTCGAGCTGACCGAGGACTCGGTGGACCTCCTACGGTTCGAACGCCTCACCCAGGCAGCGGAGAGTGCCTGGGCGCGCGGGGGGATCGACACGGTCGACCGACTGCTGACCCGCATCGAGTCGCTCTGGCGGGGCGGCCTGCTCGCCGGGCTGCCGGTCGGGCCGGTCCTTGCCGCTCGTCGGGCCGCCACGGATGAGCAGCGCCTCTCGGTGATCGAGCTTCGGGCGAAGCTGGATCTGCGGGTCGGGCGCATCAGGTCGGCGATCGCCTTCCTGACCGACCACGTGGTCGTCCACCCGTACCGGGAGCAGGCACATGCCCTGCTCGTTCGCGCGCATTACGCCGACGGTGATGTTGGCGGTGCCCTGTCCGCGCTGAGCCGGGCCGAGAGCGCGCTGATGGAGCAGTTGGGCATCGAGCCGGGAACGGAGCTGCGGTCGCTGCGCCGGCACATCCTGAATCGGGAGCCGGTCGACCGGCTGATCACCGACCCACCGGCACCGATGGATGCCCCGGCCCCGGCTCGCCCGGCCCGTCCGACCGAAGCGCCGGCCAGGGCCGCCGGCAGCCACCTGCCTCGCCTGGTGGCGAACTTCGTCGGACGGCGGTCGCTCACCGAGCGCCTGCTGGCGGAGCTGGCCGCAGCCGGCGAACAGCAGTCGCCGGTGCGGGTGGTGGACGGGATGGCGGGCAGCGGCAAGACCACCTTCGCGGTGCATCTGGCGCGGCAGCTCGCCGACCGTCACCCCGACGCGCAGCTCTTCATCGACCTGCGCGGGCACTCCGGCGGCGTACCGATGGACCCGGGGGACGCGCTCACCGCACTGCTCCGTCAACTCGGGGTCCCCGCTGGGCGGATCCCCACCGACCACGTACTCCGTGCCGGGCTGTGGCAGCGCGAGCTGCGCGGGCGCCGCACGGTCATCGTGCTGGACAACGCCGTCAGCAGTGATCAGGTCCGGCCGCTCCTGCCCGCCGGGCCGGGCTCGGTCGTGCTCGTGACCAGTCGCCGCCGGTTGTCCGCCGGCGACATCGGACCACCCGTCCCGCTCCCTGCGCTGACCCCGCAAGAGGCGGTGCAACTGCTGGCCCGTACGGCCGGCGAGGACCGGGTACGCCGGGAGCCGGAGGCGGCGGCCGAGGTGGCACGTCACTGTGGCCATCTGCCGCTCGCGATCCGCCTTGCCGGCGGACGCCTGCTGCACCGGCCCACCTGGCGGGTCGCCGACCTGGCCGGGCGGCTGAGCGACGGGCGGACGGTGCTGCGGCAGCTCGCGGTGGAGCAGCAGACGGTGGCCAGCGCCTTCACCGCCTCGTACGAACCGCTCGCCGAACGGGTCCGGTACCTGTTCCGGCTCCTCAGCGTCCATCCCGGCGTCCATTTCGACGCACCGATGGCGGCGGCCCTCGGCGACCTGCCGCTGGAGGTGACCGAGACGATGCTGGACGAGCTCCTCGACCAGCATCTGGTCGAGGAGGTCGAACCGGGCCGCTACCGCCTGCACGACCTGATGCGCCAGTACTCCGCCGAGCTGTCGGGCGATCTTCACGAGGTGCGCGACCGCGACCAGGCCGGGGGCCGGCTCCTCGACCACGTCCTCCATGAGGTGGTCGGCCGGGCGCAGACTCTCGAACAACTCGCGCTCTCCGGCCAGCTGCGCCTGGGCCCGGCCCGGCGCCCCGACCTGCTGGGGCACTCCGATCCGGCGGACGTCGAGTGGTTGGAGCGGGAACGCTCGAATCTGCTCGCCCTGATCGCCTTCGCCGAGCAGGAGTCCCACCAGGCATACGGCTGGCGGATCGCCCGGGCGATCTGGCGGTTCTGCTACATCCGGGGCTACTTCGACGACATCCTGGTCACCCACCGCACCGGGCTCGCCGCCGCCCAGAAGGACGGCGACCAGGCGGCGCAGGCGGTCATGCACAACTATCTGGCCTCCGCGTACATCCGGACGGGCAGCTATCTGGACTGCCTGCGGCACGTTGAGGCGGCGGTGTCCATCTCCCGCGAACTCGGCGACCAGTTCAACGAGCATCGCTACCGGGCGAACCTGGTGGCCGTCAACATGCTGACCGGTAACCCGGCCCGTTCGGTCGACCTCGGACGACAGTTGCTCCGGGAGCGGCCCGGCGGCGCCGCCGTCGACACGAGTCTGGCATTGGCGAACCTCGGGCTCGCCCTCACCGTCGTGGGACGGCACGAGGAGGCGCTCCAGGCACACCGACTGCACCTCTTCGTCGCGCGTTCCCGGGGCAGCCAGTACGACATGTCCACTGCCCTGGGCCACATCGCGGCGGTGGAGAACCGCCGCGGGCGGTTTAGCAAGGCCGCGCGGCTCCTCATCGCGTCACTGCGGCTTCGGGACCGCACCGGGCACCGGTTCGGCGAGACAGAGGCGCGCAACGACCTGGGGATCGCGTACCGGCACCTGGGCCGGCTGGACGCCGCGCGGGCGCAGCACGAGTTGGCCCTCGACCTCGCCGTGGATTCCGGGGAACGGCACGTGCAGGCGGCCGTCTGGAACGACCTGGGTATCACCCTCGCGTTCGGCGGGCAGGCCGCCGACGCCGTCGCGGCTCACCGGCGCGCGCTCGAGCTGGCCACGCGCATCGCCCACCCGTACGAGCAGGGGCGTGCCCTCGTCGCGCTCGCCGACCACCTCGCCGACGACCAACCCGCGCTGGCCCGCCGTTATCGGCAGCGGGCCCTGGCGATCTTCCGTCGGATGGGTGTGCCGGAACGGGAAGGGCTGGAGCAGCTCATCGCCGAGTAGCAAGGCGGCTGACGGACTTATCGATTTCTTATCGCGGCCCCCCCTAACGTCTTGCCGGTGTCGGCGAACGGGGGAGGCTCTACACCGGGGCAGGGCCGAGCCGACCAGACGCCTGCCGCCAGAAACCCCCAGCGACTGGACGGCGGGTGGGTGGGGAGGAGCGCCGCGGACGCGACCGCGGCACCCCAGCGTGGCGCTCCTCCCCACCGACACCGGTGGTCCGTCGTACCGGAGGGATAGGCTCGCGCCGTGACCGAACCCGCCCAGCTCACCCACGTCGATTCGGCCGGCGCGGCCCGGATGGTCGACGTCTCCGCCAAGCCGGTCTCCGGCCGGCTCGCGGTCGCCGCCGGCCGGCTCCGCACCACGGCGGAGGTCGTCGAGTTGCTGCGCCGCGACGGGCTGCCCAAGGGCGACGCGCTCGCGGTCGGCCGGCTGGCCGGGATCATGGGGGCCAAGCGGACCCCCGACCTGATCCCGCTCTGCCACCCGATCGCCCTGCACGCCGTCACCGTCGACCTGCGGCTCACCGATGACACGGTGGAGATCACCGCCAGTGCGCGGACCGCGGACCGGACCGGCGTCGAGATGGAGGCCCTCACCGCGGTGGCGGTGGCCGGCCTCGCCCTGGTCGACATGGTCAAGGCCGTCGACCCGGCCGCCTCGGTGGACGCGGTGCGGGTGCTCCGCAAGGAGGGCGGCAAGACCGGCGAGTGGGTGCGGCCGGAGGACCGGCCGTGATCCGCGCCCGGGTGATCGTGGCGTCCAACCGGGCCGCCGCCGGGGTGTACGCCGACACCAGCGGCCCGCTCCTGGTGGCCGGCCTGCGCGAGCTGGGCTGCGAGGTTGACGAGCCGGTGGTGGTGCCCGACGGCGAGCCGGTCGGCGCGGCCCTGCGGACGGCCCGCGACGAGGGCGTCGACGTGGTGCTCACCAGCGGCGGCACCGGCATCACCCCGACCGACCGCACCCCCGAGGTGACCCGGGCCCTGCTCGACTACGAGATCCCCGGCATCGCCGAGGCGATCCGGGCGCACAGCCGCGCCGCGGTGCCCACCGCCGCCCTCTCCCGGGGCCTCGCCGGGGTGACCGGGCGGATGCTGGTGGTCAACCTGCCCGGGTCGCGGGGCGGGGCGAAGGACGGACTGGCCGTGCTCGGCCCGATCCTGCGGCACGCCGTCGACCAACTGCACGGCGGTGACCATTGAACCGGCCCCGGGCCGCGCGGCGCCGGGGAACCCCCGGCCGCCGGTCCGGCGATAGGCTCACCGGATGAGCACGGAAACCGCAGCAGCCGCCGCGGCCGAGGTCGCCGCGGCGCCGCCGGCCGGGTGGGAGGAGGCCCGCTCCCGGGCGTACGCGGTCGGCCTCGCCGCCGCGCTTCCCGCGGTGGACCGCCCGCTCGCCGACGCCGACGGGCACACCCTCGCCGAGGCGCTCACCACGCGTACCGACCTGCCGGCGTTCCCCACCTCCAGCGTGGACGGCTGGGCGGTGCGCGGGGAGGGCCCGTGGCGGGTCGTCGGCCGGGTGCTCGCCGGGCAGAGCCCGCCCCCGCTGACCCACGACGGCAGCACCACGGAGATCGCCACCGGCGCGATGGTGCCCGAGGGGACCACGGCGATCCTGCGGATCGAGGAGTCGACCCGGACCGCCGACGGTCGCGTCCAGGGCACGCCGCGGCCGGCCCCGGAGTGGCGGAATCCGGGCGAGGAGGCGTACGCCGGGGAGGAGTTGCTGCCCGCCGGCACGCCGGTCGACCCGGCGGTGATCGGGCTGGCCGCCTCCTGCGGCCAGGACCGACTGCGGGTGCGCCGGCCACCCCGGGCCGCGCTGCTGGTCTTCGGTGACGAGCTGCTGACCTCCGGTCCGCCCGGCGCCGGCCGGGTCCGCGACGCGCTCGGCCCGGCCGTGCCGGCCTGGCTGCGCCGGTACGGCTGCCAGGTGCGCCCGGCCGACGTGGTCGGCCCGGTGGCCGACACCCTGCCGGCCCACGTGGCCGCGGTGCGCGGCGCGCTCGCCACCGCCGACGTCGTCTGCACCACCGGCGGCACCATGCGCGGCCCGGTCGACCACCTGCATCCCACCCTGGCGGCGCTCGGCGCCGACTACGTGGTCAACACCGTCGCGGTCCGGCCCGGTTTCCCGATGCTGCTGGCCCGGCTGGTCGGCGACGACGGCCGGGTCCGCTTCGTGGCCGGGCTGCCGGGCAATCCGCAGTCCGCCATCGTCGCGCTGGTCTCGCTGGTGGCACCGCTGCTCGCCGGGCTGGCCGGCCGGCCGATGCCGGTGCTGCCGCAGGCGGTCCTGGCCGAGCCGATCCCCGGCCGCGGTGACTACACCCACCTCGCCCTGGTCCGGTGGGACCGGGCCGCCGGCACCCTCCACCCGCTGCGGCACGTCGGCTCGGCGATGCTGCGCGGCCTGGCCGGCGCGGACGGCTTCGCGCTGATCCGGCCGGGCACCAGCGGCGAGGCGGGGGCGCGGGTGCCGGTCGTGCCGCTGCCGCTGACCGCCGGGGAGCGGGCGTGGTGAGCCCGGTCGCGGGAGTCACCCTCGGCGCGGTGACCGACCAGCCGCTCGACCTGGCCGCGCACGAGGCGGCGGTCGCCGACCGGCGGGCCGGCGCGGTCGTGTCGTTCCAGGGCGTGGTCCGCGACCACGACCACGGCCGGCTGGTCACCCTGCTGGAGTACGAGGGCCACCCCACCGCCGAGGCGGTGCTCCGCGAGGTGGCCGCCGAGGTCGCCGCCGACCCCGAGGTCTACGCGGTGGCGGTGTCGCACCGGATCGGCCGGCTGGAGATCGGCGACGTGGCCCTGGTGGCGGCGGTCAGCACCGCGCACCGGGCGGCCGCCTTCGCGGCCTGCGCCCGGCTGGTCGACGAGGTCAAGGCGCGACTGCCGATCTGGAAGCGGCAGGTCTTCGACGACGGCACCGAGGAGTGGGTGAACTGCCCCTGACCGTCAGCGTCGGGCGCTGAGCTGGGCCGACCGGGACAGCCGGTCGTGGTAGAACGCCGGCTCCGCGCCCGGGCGCCAGGGCAGCGCCGCGACCAGCACGATCAGGGCGATCGCCAGGGAGTTCTCCATCAGCGCGCCGAACAGGCCGTCCTGGTAGTGCGACACCTCCGGGAGCTGGTGCTCGTACGGCCAGATCGGCGAGATCAGGAAGAGCAGGTAGAGCCCGAGCGCGCCGACCCCGTGCCGCAGGCCGGTCAACGTCGGGTACCAGATCGGTGGGCGCAGCGCCGGCACCCCGTTGGCCGGTGCCGTGCCGGTGATCCGGGGGAGCAGTCCACGGCTGGCCTCGCGGCGGCGTACCGCGGCGTCGGCCAGCACGATGATCGCCGGGATGACCCAGACCAGGTGGTGCGACCAGGAGATCGGGCTGATCACGTTGGCGGTGAGCCCGACCAGGGTGAACGCGGTCAGCTCGTCGCCGTCGGCGCGGGCGCTGGCGGCCCGGGACAGCCCCAGCGCGAGCACCAGCACGGAGAAGGCGAGCCAGAGCAGGCCCGGCGTCTCGATCGAGTCGTACAGCCGGGCCAGCAGGCCGGCGAGCGACTGGTTGGCGGTCATGTCCGCCGCGCCGACCCGCTCGGTCTGCCAGAGCACGCCGCCGAAGTAGGCCCGCGACTCCTCGCCGACCAGCGCGAACGTGCCGACGGTCACCGCGACGGCGGTGCCCACCGCGGTCAGCGCCGCGCGCCACTGGCGGGTGAGCACGAGGTACCCGACGAAGAGCGCCGGGGTCAGCTTCACGGCGGTGGCCAGGCCGATGCCGACGCCGGCCCAGGCGCCGCTGTAGACGAACCGGGTCAGCGGCGAGTCGGCGATGTCGAGGTGGGTGCCCCGCTTGGCCCGCCAGCGCAGCCCCACCAGATCCGCCATGATCAGCGCGAAGAGCAGCAGGTTGACCTGGCCGTAGCCGAGCGTCTCCCGGGACGGTTCGATCGCCACCGCCATCGGCGTGGCGATGCCGACGGTGAACCAGAGTGACCAGCCGAGCCGGTCGACGATCGGGCGCAGCAGCGCGGCCAGCACGACCGCGAGCGCGGCGATGCTGGCCAGCGCGTTGAGCCAGCCGGCGGCGTCGACCGGCAGCCAGGACATCGGCAGCATGACCAGGCCGGCGAACGGCGGGTAGGTGAAGCCCAGGGTGGTCGACGGGGCGATGAAGTCGTACAGCTCGTTGCCGCTCGCCCACCACACCACGGCACCGTGGTAGATCTTCATGTCGAAGAAGGTGTACGGCCGCCCGAAGGCGCCGATGGCCAGCCACGCGGCGTAGGCGACGGCGGCCACGATGCCGGTCCGGACCACGGTCCGGCGATCGATCCCGCGGGCCGCGCGCTGGAGCGGGGCAAGGCGGTCCGTCCGTCTACCGACTGTCGTCGGCATGGCGTGGCCACCCCCGTACCAAGATCGTCCTACCCGTCCAGGTCCAGACCGGAGCCTAGAACGGCGCCTCACGTTGCAGCCTCCCGCGTTATGCGACCGTGTCCGATCCCACACGTGTTTTTGACATTTCCACCGCGTTAACGGGTCTCGGACGGTTCAGGTGATTACGTGGCCATGCGGGGGGTGGTGGCCGTATTGATGCAGGTCAGCCGGGCATCCGGCGGGCGGTGGCCGCCGAGCGTACGGCGATCTTCGCCTCCCGGCGGGCGGTCCGGACCGCGCGCTGCACCGAGCGGCGCGAGTGGTCGATCCGGTGGCCGGCGCGCCAGCGCAGTCCCGGCTTGCCCTCGGTGTCCGCGGCGGCGAGGAGGAGACCGCCGAAGAGCCCGAGGTTCTTCAGGAAGTGGATCTGGTTGTTGTTGCGCGCGGTCGGGTCCTCGGTGTTCCAGAACGGATGACCGGCCGCGGTGGTCGGCACCAGGGTGGCGGCCAGGACGAGCGCGGCGGGTCGGGTGAACCGCCCGGTCGCCAGCATCAGACCGGCGACGAGCTGGGTGGCCGAGTTCGCCCGGACCAGCGTCGCGGTGTCGGTGGGGATGCGGGGGTTGATGTTCTGGAGCAGCGGCGTGACCTTGTCGGTGATCGGCTGCGCGGCCGGGACCAGCCGTCCCGGGTTGCGCAGATTGCGGGCGCCGCTGACCACGAAGATGCCGCTCAACATGACGCGGGCGAGGGAGCGCACGGGCTTCATGGCTCAGTCATACCCCGTCACGGAGATCGCCACCCCTGCAACACTCGAAAGGGATCGGCCGACGTGGACGTCCGTCGACGCACCGATTTCAGCGACCGTCGCGGATGGACCGGCGATGCCGGGTAAGGTCGCGCGCGTGACGACCCTGCGACTCCGACCCGAGGATCCGGCGGACGAGGGGCCGGTCGCCCGGGTGCTGGCCGCCGCCTTCGCGCGCCCCGACGTGGCCACGCCCCCGCCCGAGGTGGCCCTGGTCGACGAGCTCCGGCGCGATGACGCCTGGATTCCCGAACTGTCCATGGTCGCCGAGTACGGCGGTGAGGTCGTCGGCTACGCGCTGCTGACCCGGGTCCGGGTGCGGACCGACGGCGACTCGTACCCGGCGTTGGCGCTCGGCCCGGTGGCGGTCGCCCCGCACCGGCAACGGGTCGGGCACGGCACCGCGGTGGTGCAGGCCGCCCTGGACGCCGGGACCGAGCTGGGGGAGCGACTCGTGGTGGTGCTCGGCGCCCCGGCGTTCTACCGGCGCTTCGGCTTCGGCCCCGCCGACCGGCTCGGGTTGACCAGCCCCTGGTCCGGGCTCGGTGAGCCCTGGCAGGCGCTGGTCCTGCCGCCGTCCACCAGCGACGAGCCCGAGCCGCCCGCCGGCGAGGTCCTCTTCCCCGCCCCCTGGTCGAAGGTCTGACCCCCGCCCCGGCCCGGCGGGTCTGACTCCCACCGCGTCCCGGCGGGTCCGTCCCGGCACCGGCCCGGCGGGTCCGTCCCGGCACCGGCCCGGCGGGCTCGTCCCGGCGGCGTTGGCAGGTGGGCTGGGCCCGGCGGCCGTCAGGCGGGCTGGGTGCGCAGGTAGCGGCCGAAGTGCGGGACGGTGAAGGCCACCGTGCCCCGCTCGCCCGAGTAGATGAGGCCCTTCTTGATCAGCGCGTCCCGGGCCGGGGAGAGACTGGCCGGCTTGCGGCCGAGCGCGCGGGCGATCTCGGCGGTCGGTACCGCCGCGTCCATGTCGTCCCGGCCGCTCTCCTCCCCCTCCACCAGGGACAGGGTCGCCATCGCCCGCATGTACTCGCGCTCGGCGGGGGTGGCCCGCTCGAAGCGGGAACCGAAGAAGCCGACCGCCAGTTCGGCCTCGGCCTCGGGTGCCGCGACCCGGACGTCGGCCGCGGTGATCGGCGAGCGCGGGGCATGGTCCCAGGTGGCCTTCCCGTACGCCTGGACGAAGTACGGGTAGCCGCCGGACTTGTCGTAGAGCAGGTCGAGCGCCTTCTGCTCGTACTCGACCTCCTCCCGCTCGGCCGGCGCGCAGAGCGCCTGGTCGGCGGCGATCCGGTCGAGCCGGTCGATGCGCTGGTAGCGGAAGAGCCGTTCGGAGTACGACTTCGCGGCGCTGAGCACGGCGGGCAGGTGCGGCAGCCCGGCGCCGACCACGATGAGCGGCGCGCCGAGCTGGGACAGTTCGTGGCAGGCGGCGCAGAGCGCGGAGACGTCCTCCGCGCCGAGGTCCTGCATCTCGTCGATGAAGATCGCGATGCCGGTGCCCACGTCGGTGGCGACCGCCGCCGCGTCGGTCAGCAGCTCCACCAGGTCGATCTCGATGTCCCCGGAGTCGGCCCGGCCGCTACTGGCCGGCACGTCGATGCCGGGCTGCCACCGGTCGCGCAGCTTCGGCGCGGCGGCGCCGCGACCGGTGGGCGCGGAGCGCTGGGCGAACGCCTTGAGCACGCCGAGGAAGGCGTCGATCCGGTCCGGAGCGCGGTGCCGGGGGGCCAGCTCACGGACCGCCATGTGCAGCGCGGCGGCGATCGGCCGGCGCAGCGACTGGTCCGGCCGGGCCTCGATCTTGCCGGTGCCCCAGAGGTGGTTGATCGCCTCCGACCGGAGGGTGTTGAGCAGCACCGTCTTGCCGACACCGCGCAGGCCGGTGAGCATCAGGCTGCGCTCGGGGCGACCCCGGGCGATCCGCTCCAGCACCACGTCGAAGACGTCCAGCTCCCGCCCCCGCCCGGCGAGTTCGGGCGGGCGCTGGCCGGCGCCGGGGGCGTACGGGTTGCGGACCGGATCCACGAATCGCAGAGTATCGGGCTGTCTAGCTGGGAGGCTAGACATCCGTAGATGGGGCTACCGGCGTGTCGGGAACCGTCGAGACAAAACTAGGGCTGTCTAGCTCAGACGCTAGACAGCCCTAGTTTTAGCTACGGCGAGGTCAGCGCTGCTTCAGGCAGAGCACGAAGTCCAGGGTGTCCAGGTCGCTGTCGAAGAAGTACCAGTCGGTGTAGCCGGCCACCTTCGCGCACTTCGCCTCGGCGTCCTTCTTGCCGCTGGTCGCGCCGTCGATCCGGCGCAGCACCTGGTACGTCTTCGCGCCGCACTCGGTGATCACCAGCTTCGGCTGGCCGGTGCCCCCCTCGTTGCGGACGCACTGGCCGGCCTGCACGAACCGCGGGTCGGTCGAGGAGGCCGGGGCCGGCGTGGTGGCCACCGGGTCGTCCGGCTCGCTCGCCCCGGCCGTCGGGGCGGTGGCCCCGGTGGCCGTCCCGCCCGCGCTCGGCTCGTCCCGGCCGGACACCCAGTACGCCGCCGCGCCGCCGAGCAGCAGCACCGCCAACACGGCCAGCACCGCGATCAGCGGACCTCGGCGGCGCTTCGGCCCCGGCCCGGGGTACGGCTGCTGCCCGTACCCGCCCTGGCCGGGTTGCACCGGGTAGGGCGGCGGCCCACCGTCCCAGCCGCCCGGCTCGTACCGCTGCGCCGGCGCCTGGTACGGATCCCCGGCGGCCCGGCCCGGGCCGCCGCCGGCCTGGTACGGATCGGCACCCTGGTACGGCGCCCCGGCCTGGTATGGATCGGCACCCTGGTAGGGGCCGGCGGCGTGGTACGGGTCGGCGCCCTGGTACGGATCAGCGGGCTGGTACGGGTCGGCGGGCTGGTACGGCGCCGCGGGCCGGTCGTCCCAGCCGCCCGGCCGGTCGTCCCAGCCGCCCTGGCCGGGCGGGCCGGGGTCGGGG
Organism: Micromonospora sp. NPDC049836; assembly: GCF_044465125.1. Lineage (NCBI taxonomy): Bacteria > Bacillati > Actinomycetota > Actinomycetes > Micromonosporales > Micromonosporaceae > Micromonospora > Micromonospora sp. NPDC049836. The sequence goes on along the minus strand of NZ_JBITLH010000014.1, from coordinate 77,667 downwards.
CGAGGGCCGGCGGACGGGCGGTAGCGGTCCCCGGGTCGCCCCTCCCAGGGGTCCGGTGCGCCGCCGACGTTCGACATGGATCGCCCTCCTGGTCCACCAGTGCTGAGAGGCCGGCCACCAACCGGGGACGCCGACGCCGTGGTCACCGTAGCGTGGTCCACCGATGAGCTCACGCCCTGCGAGTGCGACACCGCTCGCCCACCCCGCACCGCCCACCGCGCGACCGGCGCTGATCTGGACCGCGCTGATCCTCGTCTACCTGCTCTGGGGCTCCACCTACCTGGGCATCCGGGTGGCCGTGGAGTCGCTGCCGCCGCTCACCTCGGCGGCGGCCCGGTTCGCCGTCGCCGCCACCGTGCTCGCGCTGGTGCTGCGACTGCGGCGGGGCCCGGGCGCCCTCCGGGTGGACCGGCGGCAGCTCCGGTCCGCCGCCCTGATCGGGGTGCTCCTGCTCGCCGGGGGCAACGGGCTGGTCGTGCTCGCCGAGTCCGGCCCGGCCGGGAAGGCGGTGCCCTCCGGCATCGCCGCGCTGCTGGTGGCCACCGTGCCGCTGCTCGTCGTGCTGCTGCGTACGCTCGGCGGCGACCGTCCCCGGCCCTGGACGTTCGCCGGGGTGGGGCTCGGCTTTGTCGGGCTCGTCCTGCTGGTGCTGCCCAGCGGCGGATCCGGGGCCGTGCCGGTGGTCGGCGCGCTCACCGTGGTCGCCGCCTCCCTCTCCTGGTCGTTCGGCTCCTACCTCTCCGGCAAGATCCGGATGCCCGCCGACCCGTTCGTGGCCACCGTCTACGAGATGGTGGCCGGCGCGCTGGTGCTCGCCACGATCGCCGTCGGCCGGGGCGAGCTGCGCGGCTTCTCCCCCGGCCAGGTGACCGGACGATCCTGGGCCGCGTTGGCGTACCTGATGGTGGCCGGCTCCCTGGTGGCCTTCACCGCGTACGTCTGGCTGCTGCACCACGCGCCCATCTCGCTGGTCGCCACCTACGCGTACGTGAACCCGGCGGTCGCGGTGGCGCTCGGCGCGCTGTTCGTCGCCGAGCCGATCACCGCGCAGGTGCTGCTCGGCGGGGCGGTGATCGTCGCCGGGGTGGCGGTGGTGGTGAGCACCGAGCGGCCGCGCCGACCGGTCGACGGGGCAGCCGCCGAGCACTCGCGCCGGTAGCCTCCAGACTCGTGTCCGCCGGGGCGGTGACGGGTGTCGCGCTGCTCGGCGCGCTGGCCGGCTGGCTCGCCGTCCCGTTCGCCGGCCGCTACCTGCCCCGCGCCGCCACCCCGGCTGCATCGCCCGTGCCGCCGCCATCGCCGTCGCCAGCGCCCGTGCTGCCGTCGTCGGCGCCCATGCCGTCGCCGCCAGCGCCGGTGCCGCCGTCGTCGTCGCCAGCGCCCGTGCCGCCGTCGTCGGCGTCCCCGGTCCGGGCGGCCGTCCGGAGCCGAGGACCGGGGCGGACACCCCGACGGGTGACCCTGACCGTCGTCGGGGCGGTGGTGTTCGGCGGGCTCGCGGCCGCCCGGGGCGGGGATCCCGCGCTGCCGGCGTACCTGCTGGTCGGGGCGATCGGGTTGGTGCTCGCGCTGGTGGACCTGGCCTGCCTGCGCCTGCCCGACCCGCTCGTGGCGCTCGCCGCCGGGTGCGGTGCGCTCGGCCTGCTCGTCGCGGCGCTGGTCACCGGGGCCGCCGGCGGGTTGCTGGCCGCGCTGGCCGGCGCCGCGCTCTCCTTCGCCGGTTACGCGCTGCTGGCCGTGCTGCCCGGCTCCCGGCTCGGCTTCGGCGACGTGAAGCTCGCCGCCGCGCTCGGCCTGCCGCTCGGCTGGCTGGGCTGGTCGGCACTGGGCCTCGGGCTGGTCCTGCCGCACCTGCTCAACGGCGTCGTCGTGCTCGCCCTGCTGGCCACCCGCCGGGTACGCCGGGACACCGCCCTGCCGTTCGGCCCGGCGATCCTCGCGGGTGCGTGGCTCGCGGTGCTGCTGGCCTGACCGGCCGGCAGGCGCGCCGTGGGGTGGCTGTCCGGCCGCCGACGCCGGCCATCCTGGCGAAGGCGATGCTCATGACGAATATGCCTCAGCGGCATAATCATGCCGCTGAGGCATATCGCTATCGAGCAGTCGCCCGGGTCGCAGGTCGCCGCAAGGGTGGTACAGGGCTGGGGCAAGGCCGGCGCACGGGCGGCGCAAGGCTGGCGCAAGGGCGGTGCAGGGCTGGCGCAAGGGCGGTGCAGGGCTGGCGCAGGGCCGGCGCAAGCCCTGGCGCTCACCCAGCATCGGCCGCGGACCAGCGCGAGGCCCGCGACCGCCACCCTCAGATCAGCCGTAGCTGGCGGTCCTTGGGCCGGCGGGCCTCGGCCTCACCGAACCGTTCGAACAGACCCGGGTCGATCACCTCGAGGAAGGGCGAGGGGCGGCAGTCCCGTTCGGTGCCGTGCCGGCTGCGGCGCGCCGCGTGGCTGACGTACAACCGGTCCTGGGCGCGGGTGAGCCCGACGAAGAAGAGCCGGCGCTCCTCGGCGACCGCGTCGTCGTCCGGCTCCTGGCCGGGCCAGCGCAGCGGGAGCAGGCCGTCCTCGGCGCCGACCAGGAAGACCACCGGGAACTCCAGGCCCTTGGCCGCGTGCAGGGTGAGCAGGGTGACCGCCTCGGCCCGCGGGTCGAGGGCGTCCACCTCGGCGCCGGTGGCGAGCTGGGAGAGGAACAGCCCGAGGTCGTCGCCGCAGCGCCGGGCCAGCGGGGTGAGCAGGTCCACCGCCGTGCGGACGTCCTCGGGGCGTACCGTGCCGGAGCCGTCCAGGGTCGGCACGGCGAAACGTTCGGCCAGCACCTGCCCGGCCAGCCGGACCCGGGCCGGCAACGAGGCCGGCAGCGAACCGTCCTGCCCGGCGTGCCGCAGCTCGCGGGCGAGGGCCGGCACGCCCGGCCGGTCCCGGAGCCGGTCGTGCGACCGCTTCTGCACCGGGATGTTGGCCCGGGCCAGCGCGTCCACGATCGGTGCCGCCTGCGAGTCGGTGCGGTAGAGCACCGCGATGTCGGAGAACGACAGCGAGGTCGACCGGCCGTCGATGCGTCCCGAGTCGAGCGAGCGGTGGGACAGGCCGCCGACCAGTTCGTCGATGGTGCGTACCAGGTAATCGGCCTCGTCCGCGACGGAGGCCGCGGCGTAGCGACCGACCAGCGGCGCCTCCGGGTCCAGCCGGGCCGGGTCGAGCCGGCGGCCGCGCACCAGCGACGAGGGCGCGATGGCTTGCACGGCGGCGGCCAGGATCGGTGCCGAGGAGCGGTAGTTGCGGTTCAGCCGGACCAGCCGGGCGTCGGTGAAGTCCTGGGAGAAGCGCAGGAAGTAGCCGACGTCGGCGCCCCGGAACGAGTAGATCGCCTGGTCCGGGTCGCCGATCGCGCAGAGGTTGCCGTCGGCGGGGCTGAGCAGCCGCAACAGCTCGTACTGGACCGCGTCGACGTCCTGGTACTCGTCTACGAAGATCCACTTCCAGCGGTCGCGGTACTCACGGACCAGCTTCCGGTCCGCCTTCAGCAGCGCCACCGGCACGGTGAGCAGCTCGTCGAGGTCGACCAGGTCGCGCTTGCGCAGCAACGCGGTGTACCGCTCGTCGTCCTCGCCGGCCTCCGCGCGGGCGGCCGCCCGGTCGGCGTCGTCGGCGATCCGGAAGTCCGCCGGCAGGCCGGCGGCCGTGGCGTTCTCCCGCAGGATGGCCAGGCCCAGCGAGTGGAACGTGCCCACCGTGACGTCCTCGGCGACCGGGCCGAGCAGCCCGTCGAGGCGGTGCCGCAGCTCCTCGGCGGCCCGGCGGGTGAAGGTGATCGCCAGGCACTGCTCGGGGAAGACGTTCAGCTCGGCGCAGAGGTAGGCGATCCGGTGGGTCAGCGTCCGGGTCTTGCCGGTGCCCGGACCGGCCACGATGAGCAGCGGACCGCCCGGCGCGGACGCCGCCACCCGCTGCATCGCGTCGAGCCGGTCCAGCAGGCCGGTGCCGACCTCCTCCATACCGGCCAGCATCGGCTCGAACGGCTCGTGCGGCGAGGGCGCCGACGCGATCGGGGGCGCCGGCGGCGGGGCCGGCTTGCGCTTCGGCTCCGCCTTGACCGCCGCCGCGCGCCGGGCCTTCGGCCTGGCCGCCGGCTCCGCGGGCTTCCGCTGCGCGGGCACGGGTACGTCGAAGAGGGTCTCCTGCCCACCCGACGCGCCGCCCCCGGCGCCGCCCAGCTCGGCCGGGTCGAAGAGGGTGATGACGCCGTACTCGCCGTCGTAGCCGGGGATCCGGCGCACCTCACCGCGGCGCAGCCGGCCGATGCCCTCGGCCAGCAGCTCGCCACCGACCCGGCCGATCTCGCTGAGCGGGGTGCTGGTCAGGATCTCCAGCTCCGGGCCGAGCGCGGCGACCAGCTCGTTGAGCCGGCCCTCGACCTTCTTCGAGCGGGCGCCCACCTTGTTGATCTCACCGAGGATCTCCGCCAGCGGCACCAGATGGGTCACCGCGCGGGCGTGCCCGGGCCGGTGCCCCGCGGGCCGGTCGGCCAACTCCTCGACCCGGCTGAGTACGCCCACCGTCAGCGGCTTGCCGCACTCCGGGCAGTGGCCGCCGGCCTGCCGGGTCCGCTCCGGGGACCAGTTCACCCCGCAGAGCCGGTGCCCGTCGGCGTGGTACTTGCCCTCTTCCGGGAAGAACTCGATGGTGCCGGTCAGCCCGTCCCCGGTGCGCAGCGCCTCCCGGATCGCGAAGTAGTCGCGGGCCGAGTGGAACACGGTGGCCTCGCGGGCCAGCGCGGGCGGCGAGTGCGCGTCCGAGTTGGAGACCAACTGGTAGCGGTCGAGGCTGCCGACCCGCCAGTTCATCTCCGGGTCGGAGGAGAGCCCGGTCTCCACCGCGAAGACGTGCTCGGCCAGGTCGGCGTAGCAGTCGGCGATGGCGTCGAAGCCGGACTTCGAGCCGAGCGCGGAGAACCAGGGCGTCCAGATGTGCGCCGGCACCAGGTAGCCGTCCGGGCTGGCCTCCAGAGTGATCTCCAGCAGGTCCCGGGAGTCGAGGCCGAGGATCGGGCGGCCGTCCGAGCCGAGGTTGCCGATCCGGCCCAGCGCGGCGTTGAACCGGGCCACCGCTTCCAGATCGGGCAGGTAGATCAGGTGGTGCACCTTGCGGGTCCGGTCGTCCCGCTTGTAGATCGTGGAGATCTCCACGCTCAGCATGAACCGGACCGGGTCCGCCTCCGCCTCGCTCGCCAGCCGCGGTGGCAGCCGGCGGGCGATGTCCCGCTCCGCCTCCGCGCTGAGCCGGTAGAGGCCGGGCTCGGCCGGGTGCAGCGTCTCGCGCAGGTGGTCGTACCAGGCGGGATGGGTGAAGTCACCGGTGCCGAGCACGCCGACGCCCTTGCGCCGGGCCCACCAACCGAGGTTCGGCAGGGTCAGGTCACGGCTGCACGCGCGCGAGTACTTCGAGTGGATGTGCAGATCCGCGACGAATGGCGGGAGGCCACCGGGGGGTGCGGCGCTGAACGGAGGCACGCCGCATCCTGTCACGCCCGGTCCCCCGCCCGCCCGTCGCCACGCGTACGGGTGACCTGAGCAATGCGGTGCTGGACTGCGTGGCCATCGCGCGCTATGGGGCGCGCAGCTCCACCAGGGTCACCTCGGGCGGGGCACCGACCCGGACCGGCGGGCCCCAGAACCCGGCGCCGTTGGTCACGTAGACCGTGGTGCCGTCCACCTCGCCCAGCCCGGAGACGACCGGTTGCTGCAACCCGACGAGCAGGTTGAACGGCGCCAACTGGCCGCCGTGGGTGTGCCCGGAGAGCTGCAGGTCCACGCCGAACTTCGCCGCCTCGTGGGCGGCCACCGGCTGGTGGGCGAGGAGCACCACGGGGCGGCTCGGGTCGCGGTCGCCGAGGGCGGCGGCGTAGTCGGCCGGAGCGGCCAGGCCGGTGCCGGCCGCGGTCACGTCGTTCACCCCGGCCAGGTCGAGCACCCCGCCCCGGGCGTGGATCTCCTGCCGCTCGTTCTGCAGCACCCGCACGCCGAGCCGGTCCACCTCGCGGACCCACTCCTCGACGCCGGAGTAGTACTCGTGGTTGCCGGTGACGAAGAAGCTGCCGTACCGGGAGCGCAGGTCGCGCAGCGGCTCGGCGGCCTCGCCCAGCTCGGCCACCGAGCCGTCGACCAGGTCGCCGACCACCGCCACCAGGTCGGCGTCCAACCTGTTGATCATCGCGACGATCCGCTCGGTGTGCGACCGGCCGCGCAGCGGACCGAGGTGGATGTCGGAGACCGTGGCGATCCGCAGGCCGTCCATGCCGCGCGGGAGCTTCGCCAGCGGGATCTGCACCCGGTCCAGGCGGGGCGGGCCCAGCGCGGTACGGACGCCGTACCCGGTGATCCCCGCGGCGGTGAGCCCGGCGAAGATGGCGGCCCCCCGGGCGAGCAGCAACCGGCGGGACGGGTCGTGGTCCGGCCGGTCCCCGCCGGGGTCGCGGCCGTCCGGTGACACCGCCGTCCGCAGCCCGCTGTCCGCGCCGGTCGGCGGCTCGGTCGACCTGGCGGACCGCGCCTCCAGTGGCGCGGTGGGCGGCTCCGCGAGCGCGACGGGCGACATGGCGGTGGGGCTGGTCGCCGCCGGTTCCGTGACAGGGCCGGTCGCGGTGCTGTCCGCGCGGCCGCCGACGCCCGCCGGCACCGGGGCCGGCTCGCCGACCGCGCCGGCGGTGGTGGCGCGTTCGCGGCGGCGCAGCACCAGCTTCGCGACCGCCATCGGCACCTCCAGAACCAGCAGCAGCACCAGCAGGTAGAACATCAGGGCCAGCCAGAGGTAGCCCGGCCAGGCCAGCCAGTACATGCCGTTGCGGGTCCCCGCCATGGTGGCCGGCACCAGCAGCGCCAGCAGCAGCGCTACGATCCCGCCGGCCCGCCGGAGTCGCCCGGGTCGGGTGGTGTCCCGGACCAGCCGCTTCCACAGGTAGAGGTGGATCAGGGCGGTGACGAGCACAGCAAAGCCCAGGAACATCGCCATCGCCAGCACGCAGGTCCTCCTCAGCCACCCGCGAACGGCGGCAGCACGTCGACCGTCACGCCGGCCGGCAGCGGGGTCTGACGATCATGACAGGCCACGCCGTCGACCAGGAAGCTCGCCGCCTTCAGCACCACGGCGAGCCGGTCACCGTGCCGCGCGGACAGCTCGTCGAGAAGCTCGTCGAGGGAGCGTCCGGCGGCGGGGACGGTCTCCTCGGCGCGGCCGGCGGCGGCGCGCGCCCCGGCGAAGTAGCGGACGGTCAGCTGCACCGGTCAGCCTCCGATCGCCGACATCGGGCGGGCTGGCTGCAGGAAGGCCGGATCATCGATGCCGTGCCCGGCCCGCTTGCCCCACATCGCGGTACGCCAGCGGTCGGCCAGCTCGGCGTCGTCCGCGCCGGCGCGCAGCGCACCCCGCAGGTCGGACTCCTCGGTGGCGAAGAGGCAGGCGCGGACCTGGCCGTCGGCGGTCAGCCGGGTGCGGTCGCAGTCGCCACAGAACGGGCGGGTGACGCTGCCGATCACCCCGACCCGGGCCGGCCCGCCGTCGACCAGCCAGGTCTCGGCGGGAGCCGCCCCCCGCTCGGCCGGATCGGGCGTGAGCGTGAACGCCGCGTTCAGCGCCGCGAGGATCTCCTCGGCGGTGACCATCGTGTCGCGGTCCCAGCCGTGCTGGGCGTCCAGCGGCATCTGCTCGATGAACCGCAGCTGGTAGCCGTGCTCCAGGGCGAACCGGAGCAGCCCGGGCGCCTCGTCGTCGTTGACCCCGCGCATCAGCACCGTGTTGACCTTGACCGGGGTCAGCCCGGCCTCGGCCGCGCCCGCCAGCCCGGCCAGCACGTCGGCGTGCCGGTTCCGCCGGGTCAGCTCGGCGAACCGGGCCGGGTCGAGGGTGTCCAGCGAGACGTTCACCCGGTCGAGGCCGGCGCTGCGCAGGGCCGGCGCGAGCCGGTCCAGGCCGATGCCGTTGGTGGTCAGTGAGATCCGGGGCCGGGGCTCCAGCGCGGCCACGGCGGACACGATGCGGACCAGGCCGGGCCGGATCAGCGGTTCTCCACCCGTGAAGCGGACCTCGGTGATGCCGAGCCGCTGCACCGCCACCCGGATCAGCCGGATGATCTCGTCGTCATCGAGCAGCTGCGGGCCGGCGAGCCAGGGCAGGCCCTCCGCCGGCATGCAGTAGGTGCAGCGCAGGTTGCACTTGTCGGTCAGCGAGACCCGGAGGTCCCGGGCGATCCGGCCATACCGGTCGACGAGGACCCCGTCGGTCCTCGTCCGGGCGGCGGTCACCCGTCGACCGTAGCGCGTCGGACCCCGCTGAGCGCGAGGTGGGCGGCGCCGGCGACCGCATCCCGGTACGCCGTTCCGAAGAGTGAGCTGTGCACCAGCAGCACGTGCAACTGGTGCAGCGGCATCCGCTCCCGCCAACCATCGGCGAGCGGCCACTCCTCCCGATAGGCCGCCATGATCCGGTCGAGGTGCGGCGGGCCGCCGAAGAGGGCGAGCTGGGCCAGGTCGGTCTCCCGGTGGCCGCCGTGTGCCGCCGGGTCGATCAGCCAGACCCGGTCGTCCGCGCCCCAGAGCACATTGCCGCGCCAGAGGTCGCCGTGGATCCGCGCCGGCGGCTCGTCGCCGCCGAACTCGCCGATCCGGTCGATCAGCTCCTCGACCAGGCCGGCCTCCTTGGCGCCGAGCGCGCCGTCGTCGACCGACATCCGCAGGTACGGCAAAAGGCGGCGGCGGGCGAACCACTCCGACCACGGGCCCGGGTCCGGCGTGTTGTCCTGCGGCAGCGCGCCGATGAAACCCGTCCACTCGGCGCCGAACGCCGGCGCCCCGGCCCGATGCAGGCCGGCCAGCTCCCGGCCGAACCGCTCGGCGGCCTCGGCCGTCGGCTCGCCCGACTCGACCCAGTCGAGCGCCAGCAGCTCGGGCAGCGCCACCACCACCTCCGGCACGGCGACCGTGCCCGTCTCGCGCAGCCAGCGCAGCCCGGCCGCCTCGGTGGCGAAGAAGCCCGCCGGCGCCGGCCGCCCCGCCCGCTCCGGCCAGGTCTTGGCGAAGACCGAGTGCCCGTCGTCGAGGGTGAGCCGGGACGCGGCGCAGATCTCCCCGCCGGAGACCGGCGTTTCCCGGATCCGCTGATGGGTCAGGAAGGTCGGCAGGTGCTCCGGGTGTGCCCGCAGGTACGCCAGGTCCATGAGCGCAACGTAGTCCGTCGCACCGACAGTCGCGGCCCGTGCGCGCTTCCCGGCGGTATCCGTTCCGCGCTGACCTGCGCGGATACTCTCCGTATCTGTGGACAACCAGCGTGTCGTCCACAGGGACTGTCGCGGCACGCCCCGGCCGCCGCACGCTCCCGGCATGACTTCCACCGACCGTCCCCGGCTCGCCGTCCGCTGCCCCGCCGACCTGATCGCCGCCGTGCCGTACCTGCTCGGCTTCCATCCCGCCGACAGCGTGGTCGTGGTGGCCCTGCGGGGGCGCCAGGTCGTCTTCGCCGCCCGGGGCGACCTGCCCGAGCCGGGCGCCGACCCCCGGCCGCCCGCCCGGCACCTGGCGCAGGTGATCGCGCGGCAGGGCACCGACTCCGCCACCGTGATCGGCTACGGACCCGCCGACCGGGTGACCGGTGCGGTCGACGCGGTGGGCCAGGCACTGGACGCGGCGGGGCTGACCGTCCTCGACGCGCTGCGGGTGACCGACGGGCGCTGGTGGTCCTACCTCTGCACCGAGCCGTCCTGCTGCCCGCCCGACGGCACCCCCTACGACCCGGCCGCCAGCCAGGTGAGCGCGGCCGCCGTCTTCGCCGGTCAGGTCGCCCTGCCCGACCGGGCCGCGCTGACCGCCCAGGTGTCCGCGCTCGGCGGGCCGGTCCGGGTGGCCATGAGCCGGGCGACCGCGCGGGCCCGCCGCCGGCTGGCCGCCCTGGCCGAGGAGGCGAGCGAGACCGCGCTCGTCGGCGGCCGATCCGTACGCTCCGCCGGGGTGGCCGCCGTGCGCGTGGCGTTCCGCCGGCACCGCCGGGGCGAGCGGCTGAGCGACGACGAGGTGGCCTGGTTGACCGTGCTCCTCACCCGGCTGGAGGTTCGCGACCACGCCTGGGAACGCACCGACGGACGGGACGCCGACATCAGCCTCTGGACCGAGGTGCTGCGCCGGGCCGAGCCGGAGCTGATCGCCGCTCCCGGCAGCCTGCTCGCCTTCGCGGCCTGGCGGGCTGGTTACGGCGCCCTGGCCGTGGTCGCCGTGGAGCGGGTGCTCGCCACCCATCCGGACTACTCGCTCGCGCTGCTCCTGGACGACATGCTCCGCCAGGGGCTGCCCCCGTCCCGGCTCGACGGCTGGCCGGAGGTCGCCTTTCCCGGCGTGGTCCGCCGCCGCGCCCGCCGCCGCGACGGTCGCCGCCGCCCGACCCGCCGGAGCGCCTGATGCCGCCGTCGGGGCGGGCCGGATCAGCCGGCGGGTTCGGTGACCCGGTGCGGGCCGGTGTAGACGTTCATCGTCCGGCCGCGCAGGAAGCCGACCAGGGTCATCCCGGCCTCCTCGGCCAGCTCGACCGCGAGGGTGCTGGGCGCGGAGACCGCGGCGAGCAGCGGCACTCCGGCCATCCAGGCCTTCTGGGTCAGCTCGAAGCTGGCCCGGCCGGAGACCATCAACAGGTGCCCGGTCAGCGGCAGCCGGTGCTCCCGCACCGCCCAGCCGACCACCTTGTCCACCGCGTTGTGCCGGCCGACGTCCTCGCGCAGCACCACCTGCTCGCCGTCGGCGGTGAACAGGCCGGCCGCGTGCAACCCTCCGGTCCGGTCGAAGGCGCGCTGCGCGGCGCGCAGCCGGTCCGGCAGGTCGGCGAGCAGCTCGGCGGGTACGCCCAGCGGGTCGTCCTCGACCCGGAACGGCGAGCGGGTCCGGATCGCGTCGATGCTCGCCTTGCCGCACACCCCGCACGAGCTGGTGGTGTAGAAGTTGCGGGCCGGGTCGGTGGTGGGTTCCGGCACGCCGGGAGCGAGCACCACGTCGACCACGTTGTAGGTGTTCGGGGTCTCCGCCCCGGCGCAGAGCTGAGCGGTGTGCACGTCCTCGGCGGACCGGATGATCCCCTCGGTGAGCAGGAAACCGATGGCCAGGTCCAGGTCGTCACCGGGCGTCCGCATGGTCACCGCGAGCGGTTCGCGTCGGCCCGGGCCGGGCCGGCCGACGCGGATCTCCAGCGGTTCCTCCACCGCGAGGGTGTCCTGCCGGCGCACCCGGGCGCGCCCGTCGGCCGCCGCGTCGAGATCGATCCGGAGCACGCCGCGCCGGTCAGTCGCCCGTCCCATCCCGCCATCCTGCCCCGCCCGCCGAGCGGTCCGCACGACGACGGCCGGTCGACCGCCGCGGATGTCGGCGAGGGGGGCCCGCGCTGGTATCGGCAGGGCAAGTCCGCGCTGGTTTCGGCAGGGCAAGTCCGCGCTGGTTTCGGCAGGGCAGGCCGGCGTTGGTTTCGGCAGGGCAGGCCGGTGCTGGTTCGGCGGCGGCGGCCGGTGCTGGTTACGGTGACCCGGTGACGGCGTACGCGGCGATCGTGCTCTCCGGTGGCGCGGCCCGCCGGATGGGCGGGGTGGACAAGCCGGCGCGCCCGGTCGGTGGCCGACCCATGCTGCACCGGGTGCTGGCCGCCGTGGCGGACGCCGCGCCACGGATCGTGGTGGGCCCGGCCGGCCCGGTCCCGGGCGGGGTGCGGGTGACCCGCGAACGCCCGGCCGGGGGTGGTCCCGTCGCCGCCACGGCCGCCGGCCTGGCGCTGCTCGACCCCGGCGCCGGCACAGTCGCCCTGCTCGCCGGCGACCTGCCGCTGCTCACCCCGGCCGCGGTGACCGACCTGCTGGCCGCGCTGGACGGGTCGGCCGCGGACGGCGCCTGCTACGTCGACGACGACGGGCGCCGGCAACAGCTCTGCGGGGTGTGGCGGGTGGCCGGGCTGCGGTCCGCCGTCGACCGGCTCGCCGGGGAGCGCGGCGGCACGGTCGACGGCGCCCCGGTGCGCGGCCTGCTCGCCGGCCTGGCCGTGCGGGAGGTGTCCTGGGCCGGTGCCGGGCCGCCGCCCTGGTTCGACTGCGACACTGACGAGGACGTACGCCGGGCCGAGGAGTGGACGCGATGACGGTGATGGACGACTGGGTCACGGCGGCCTGCGCCGAGCTGGGGCTGGACCCGGCCGAGGTGCCGGTGCCGGCCGTGCTCGACCTGGCCAAGGACGTGGCCCATCAGGTGCTCCGGCCGGGCGCGCCGGTCAGCGCGTACCTGTTGGGGCTGGCCGTGGGGCGGGGCGCGGAGCCGGCCGCGACGGCCGCCCGGCTGGCTGAGCTGGCCGCCTCCTGGCCGGTCGAGCTGGACGGCAGCAGCCCCGCCGGATAGCCGGCGTGGCCCGGCCGCCGGTCGGCTGTCCGATCCCGGTCGGGCGTGATTCGACCCCCGGCGGTCGTGGGTAGGGTGGCCCATGACGGACGGAGGCGATCATGACGGCAGACCACCCCTCGTCGGCCGATGAGCCCGCCGGCGCTACGCCGGAGCAGCACGAGTCGATCCTGCTGGACGAGCCGACCACGGCCGACCTCCGGGCCAAGGTGACCGAGGCCTGGCGGGACTTCGCGCGCGCGCTCGCCGAGCGGCTGCGGCGGCTGCCCGAGGGCGCCCACCTGGAGCTGACCCTCGACCCGACCGCCTCCGGCACCGGCGACGCCGTCTACTCGATCAGCGTGGACGTCGGGGCCGAGGGCCGGTTGTCGGCGCGGGCGGTCGGCAACGCAACCCTCCCGCAGGGGTACCGGCTGGACCGGGCCGCGGTGGCGGACATGATCGCGCTGGGCTGGTCCCCGCCGGGGGTGCTCCAGGGCTCGGGTGAGCAGTTCGGCCTGGGCTGCGCGGTCGCCGAGGCGACCCGGCTGGCCGCGGTGCTGTCCCGGACCCTGCGTGACGTGTACGGCGCACCGCACCCCGCCTTCCTGGTCTACCTGGTGCACGACGCCGAGGGGGAGGCGCTGCCGGCGGAGCCGCTGGGCACCGCGCGCAGCGAGTTCGGGCCGGATCGCGACGTGGAGGCCGACCTCGACGAGGCGCTGGCCGCCGCGGCCACCGCGCAGAGCGCCGAGAACGACGTGCTCGCCCTGGAGGAGCGGGTCCGGACGGTCGTCTCCACCATGCTCAAGTCGAAGTCCGACCAGTTGCAGGTCGACTCGGACGGCGACATCAACATCCGGGCCGGCTCGGCGATGGTCTTCGTCCGGGTCCGCGACAACCCACCCCTGGTGGACGTCTTCTCCCCGGTGCTCACCGAGGTGGAGCCGACCGAGCGCCTCTACGTGAAGCTCTCCGAACTGACCAACCGGATGCCGATCGGCCGGCTCTACTGCGCCGACGACACGGTCTGGGCCTCCATCCCGGTCTTCGGCCGCAACTTCCAGGCCACCCACCTGATGCTCGCCGTGCAGGTGATGACCGGCCTGGCCGACGAACTGGATGACCGGCTGCACGGCGAGTTCGGGGGCAAGCGGTTCTTCGGTGAGGGCGACAAGCCCGCCCGCACCGAGTCCGAGCACCGCACCGGCATGTACCTCTGACCATCCCGCTCGGTCGCGCCCGGCACGAACCCGCGGAGGGACCGGCCGGCCGGCACGAACCCGCGGAGGGACCGGCTGGGCGGCGGGTCAGCGGAGCGGCCGGCCGGGCGGCGGGTCAGTGGACGTCGAGCAGGGTCTTGCCGATGGTCGCCCGGGACTCCATGGCGGCGTGCGCCTCGGCGGCCCGCTCCAGCGGGAAGCGCTGCCCGATCAGCGGCCGGAGCCGTCCCGCCGCCCCCTCGGCGAGCGCCAGTTCGGTGAGGGCGCGCAGCTGCTCCGGCCGGGCGGCCGGGCGGACCAGGGTGACCCGGCGGCTGGCGGCCAGCCCGTCCGGAATGTCCGCCCAGGCGCCGCCGGCCAGCCCGAAACTGACCATCCGGCCCCCGGCGTCGAGCAGGTCGAAGGCCGCCCGGGCGAGCGGGCCGCCGACCCCGTCGAAGACCACGTCGACACCGCCCGTGGCGGCGCGGACCCGGTCGGTCCAGTCGGGCTCCCGGTAGTCGACCGCCAGCCCGCAGCCGCGCTCGCGGAGCAGGGCGACCTTGCGCGGGCCGCCGGCGGCGGCGACCACCCGCGCTCCGGCCGCCGCCGCGAGCTGGGTCAGCAGGCTGCCCACCCCGCCGGCCGCCGCCTCGACCAGCACCCGGTCGCCGGGGCGCAGGTCGGCCGCGCCGGCCAGCAGCAGTGCGGTGCGGCCGTCGGCGAGGAGCGCGACGGCCCGGTCCAGCGGCAGGCCGTCCGGCACCGGTACGGGTGCCGCCTGATCGACCACCACGCGCTCGGCGTACCCGCCGGTGCCGCCGGTGGAGCTGACCACCCGGTGCCCGACGCGGGCCGGGTCGACGTCCGGGCCGACCGCGGCGATCACCCCGCCCACCCCGTTGCCGGGGATCACCGGCAGGGCCGCGCGGAACGGCCCGAACCCGGTGGCCCGGAACATCGTCTCCACGAAGGTCAGGTTGGCGTGCGCCACCTCGATCAGGACCTGGCCCGGCCCGGCCACCGGATCCGGTGCCGGTCCGGGCACCAGCGTCTCCGGCCCGCCGAACTCCCGCAGCCACACCGCGCGCATGCCGTCTCCTCACCCACCCGGGTCCCGTGCCCGGATCATCGGCACCCAGTGCACGACGTGAACCGGGCTTCAGGTCAAGCCCGGAGAGGGCCGCGCCCCCGGGCCGCCGCCGAACCGGGGACGCCACGTCGCGGACAGCCCAGGCCCCGGGGACGCCACGCCGCGGACAGCCCAGGCCCGGGGAGGCCGGGCCCCGGGGGCGCCACATGGCGGACAGCCCAGCCCCGGGGACGGCACGCGGCGGGCCGCCCGGGCCCGGGAGGTCAAGGCGGCGGGCAGGCCGGGTCCGGGGAGGTCACGGGGTGGACGGGCCGACGCCGGGGGACTCGACGAGCCGGGACAGCACGATCGTGCTGCGGGAGGAGGTGACGAAGGACTCCGCCCGCAGCCGTTCCAACGCCTCCTCCAGGTGGGCGATGTCGGCCGCGCGCAGGTGCACCAGCGCGTCCGCCTCCCCGGAGACGGTGTACGCGCCGACCACCTCGGGGTGTCGGCGGGCGGCGGCGCCGATCTGGGCCGGGGTGGTGCGGCCGGCGCAGAACAGCTCGACGAACGCCTCGGTGGTCCAGCCGACCGCGGCCGGGTCGACGACCGCGGTGAAGCCCCGGATCACGCCGGCGGATCGGAGTCGGTCGACGCGTCGCTTGACGGCGGGGGCGGAGAGTGACACCCGGGCGCCGATGTCGGCGTACGAGGCGCGGGCGTCTGCGACGAGGAGCGCAATGATTCGCTGGTCAACGGCGTCTATCTGCAACGTTCCGCCTCTGGGAAGCAATGGTTGTGGCTGTTACCAAAGTTGTACCGTACCTACTCTTGGTGACCGTGAACCAGCAGCGAGTCCCGCGAAAGCGGACATATCTCATGTGCTCGCCGGAGCACTTCGCGGTCGAGTACGCGATCAACCCGTGGATGGACGTGACCGCGCCGGTCGACGCGGAGCTGGCGGTCAAGCAGTGGGACCGCCTGCGGGAGACGCTCGTCGGCCTCGGGCACGAGGTGCATCTGCTCACCCCCGAGCGCGGGCTGCCGGACATGGTCTTCGCGGCCAACGGCGCGTTCGTGGTGGACGGCGTCGTGTACGGCGCCCACTTCAAGCACGAGCAGCGGACCGCCGAGGCCGCCGCGCACCGGGCGTTCTACGAGGAGAACGGCTGGCGGTTCATCGCGCCGAGCGAGACCAACGAGGGCGAGGGCGACTTCGCGTACCTGCCGGAGGCGCACGGCGGGCTGGTCCTGGCCGGCCGCGGCTTCCGCACCGAACTGGCCGCGCACGCCGAGGCGCAGGAGGCGCTCGCCCGGCCGGTGGTCTCGCTGCGCCTGGTCGACCCGCGCTTCTACCACCTGGACGTGGCGCTCGCCTCGATCGACGACGAGAACATCGCCTACTACCCGGGCGCCTTCTCGGCGGCCAGCCAGAAGGTGCTCGCCCAGCTCTTTCCGGACGCGGTGCTCGCCGACGACGAGGACGCGCTGGCGTTCGGCCTGAACCTGGTCAGCGACGGCCTGAACGTGGTGCTGAACAGCGACGCCACCCGGCTGGCCGGCAAGCTGAAGGCGGCCGGTTACCACCCGGTCCCGGTCGAGCTGGCCGAGCTGAAGAAGGGCGGCGGCAGCGTGAAGTGCTGCATCGCCGAGCTGCGCCACTGACCGGCGCCCGCACCGCACGCGACGGGCGGCCTCCCCACCGGGGGAGGCCGCCCGTTTCGTCGGTACGGCGGCGGGTCAGCCCAGCGTGGCCAGCTCGTTGATCACCACGTTCGACAGCATCCGGCCGTCGAGCTGGACCTTGCGCAGGTACCACTTCTGCTGGGGGGTACGCGGCTGGTTGAACTGCCAGGTCCCGCGCGGGCTGTCGATCTGGCCGATCTTGCCGAGCGCCAGGTTGAGCTGCTGCGGGGTGGGGTCCGCACCGGCCAGCCGGATCGCCTTGTCCAGCACCTGGGCGGCGTCGTAGGAGGCCATCGCGTAGGTGGTCGGGGAGGCGTTGAACGTCTTCCGGTACGCCGAGGCGAACACCCGGTTGGCCGTGTTGTTCAGGTCCGGCGAGTAGTTCAGCGTGGTCTCGATGCCGTACTCAATGATCCGATTCCGCTGCTTGCCGCCGTCGCCGTCGTCCAGCTCGCTCAGCACGGTGCCCTCGGTGAGGAAGCCGGGGGCGTAGAGCGGCCCTTCGTAGCCCTCGTCGTAGAGCTGCTTGATGAACTGCACGGCCGCGGTGCCGGCGTAGTTGCACAGGATCGCGTCGGGCCGCTGGGCCAGCGCCCGCTGGATCGCGCCGGCGTACGCGTTCTTGCCCGGGTTCGGGTCGTCCGGGGTGAAGATCGGGTCGTTGGCGAGCTGGCGGCCCTTCTCGTACCCCTTCTTGAAGCCGGCGATGACGTCGTCGCTGCTCAGGCCCTCGGGCGCGATGATCGCGATGCGGGTCGACGCGTCCTTGAACTGCTCCCGCAGGTACTGCCCGAGCGCCCGGCCGGGCTCGTCGAGCACGTACGAGGTCCGCCAGATGTAGACGACGCTCGCGAGGCTGGCCGGGGAGGCGTTGGAGCTGATCAGCGGGACCCGCGCCTGCTCGACGGTGTCCCGGACGCCGGCGAGCACGGTGGAGCTGGCCACCCCGGTGAGGGCGAGCACGCCGTCCTTGACGAGCCGGTCCACGGCGGCCTTGCCGCTCTTGGCCTCGTTGCCCTCCTCGGCCGTGACGACGGTCACCGGGTGGCCGCCGAGTCGCTGTTCGTGGAGGTTCAGGAAGAGCTGGAAGCCGTGCACGAGGTCGTCACCGATGGCCTTGTTCGGCCCGGCGCTCGGCACGATCAGGCCGATCTTGATGGGGCTCCCGGGTGCGGGCGCGCCCTCGTCGTCGGTGTCGGAGCCACAGCCGGCCACCAGTCCGGTCGTACCCAGTGCGGCCAACAGTTGGAGGGCCCGCCTGCGGTTCATCTGCGACACCAGTTTCCTTCCCGAGCGGGGCCGCCAGGGTGTGGGCCCCTCCGGCGTTCTACCTGGTCCGCGACGCTGCGTCAATGGCAGGAAGATCATCGTGAAGCGACCGCAACGCGGTCACGACGACCGGCCACGCCGGGTCATCTGGCGCGATCAGCCCGAAGTGCTCGCATTTGGGCAGCTCAACCAGGGTGGCGGGGGCGCCGGCGGCGCGGGCCGCGGCCACCCACGAGCGGCTGACAGCCACCGGCACCTGCCGGTCGAGTGAGCCGTGTATCACTACTGTGCGTACTCGTGCCGGCACCAATGCCGATGGATCGGCGGCCGCGTAGCGCTCCGGGACCTCCGCCGGGCCGCCGCCGAGCAGCGCGGCCACCGCGCCGTCATCCAGGTCCAGCCGGTACGCCTCGGCGAGGTCGGCGACCGGCGCCAGGGCGAGCACCCCGCCCACCGTGCCCGGCGCGGTCGCCGCCGCGTAGAGCGCGAGGTGGCCACCCGCGGAGTGGCCCACCAGGATCGGCGGCACCGGTGCCACCCGGCCGGGCAGCGCGGCGGCCGCCAACCCGGGCAGCGCGGCCACCCCGGCCAGCACGTCCTGGAGCGTGTGCGGCCAGCCACCGCCGGGCTGGCCGGTGCGCCGGTACTCGAGTTGGGCGACCGGGTGGCCGAGGGCGGCCAGCGCGTCGGCCATCGGGCCGGTGTGGGTCCGGTCGTACTCGGCCCGCCAGAAGCCACCGTGCACCACGACGACCAGCGGCCGGGCCGGGCCGTCGCCGGCCGGCCGGCGCAGGTCCGCGACCTGTTCCGGGTGGTCGCCGTAGCGGACCGTGGCGTCCGGCGGCGGGGCCGGCCGGGTCAGCACGTCGCGCGGGTCTGCGGGCATGACCGCGACGGTAGCGCGCCCCGGGCGGGCATGACCGCGACGGTAGCGCGCCCCGGGCGGGTGGTTCCGGCCCGGGAGCCGGTCCGGGCGCGTGCGTCTGGTGAGGGTGGGTAAAGATGGGTCCCATGACCGAAGCAGGTTCCGTCGGACCGGACGACGAGCAGGACCAGGATGGCGTCCCCGGCACCGTGGTGGTGGTCGGGCCGGACGGCCGGCCGGTCGGCACGATGCAGACCGAGGAGGGGCAGGGCGAGGACCCGACCCGCCTGGTCGAGCAGCCGGCCAAGGTGATGCGGATCGGCAGCATGATCAAGCAGCTGCTGGAGGAGGTCAAGGCCGCTCCGCTCGACGACGCCAGCCGGCACCGGATGCGCGAGATCCACGAACGGTCGATCGTGGAGCTGAAGGAGGGCCTGGCCCCCGAGCTCCGCGAGGAGCTGGAACGGATCTCGCTGCCCTTCACCGAGGACAAGGCGCCCAGCGAGAGCGAGCTGCGGATCGCCCACGCCCAGCTGGTGGGGTGGCTGGAAGGGCTGTTCCACGGCATCCAGGCCGCGCTGGTCGCCCAGCAGATGGCGGCCCGGGTGCAGCTGGAGCAGATGCGCTCCGGCCGGGCCGCGCTCCCCAGCGGCCCCGGTGCGGTGATGCCGGGCATCCCGGGCATGGCGCCGAACAGCGAGGGCCACACCCCCGGCCAGTACCTCTGATCCGTCCGGGCGCGTCGCCGCCGGCTCGCCGGCCGGGACGCGCCCGGGCCGTCAGGCCACCCCGAAGACCTGCTCCAGGTACGCCGCCACGCCGTCGGCGTCGTTCGGCCCGGTGACCTCGTCGGCGATCTCCAGCACGGCCGGGTGGGCGTTGGCCACCGCGACCGCCCGGCCGGCCCAGGTCAGCATCGGCAGGTCGTTCGGCATGTCCCCGAAGGCCAGCACGTCCCGCTCGCCGACGCCGAGCCGGGCGGCGTACCAGGCCAGGCCCGCCGCCTTGGTCACCCCGGCCGCGGAGATCTCCACCAGCCCGCTGTACGACGAGTGGGTGGCCTCGGCCAGCCCTTCCAGCGCCGCCGCCACCACCTGGACGAACGCGTCCGGGTCCTGTTCGCCGGCCCGGGCCAGCAGCTTCACCGCCGGGGCCGAGTGCAGCTCGTCGGGGGACTCGATGGCCCGGATGGCCTCCAGGTCGGCGTCCCAGCGCAGCGGGTAGTGCGCCTCGTGCCGCATCTGCCGGCTGTCCACGATCTCTACCGCGAAACTCACCCCGGGCACCTCGGCGCGCAGCCGGCGGGCCACCTCGGCCAGCAGGTCGGGCGCGAGCGGGTCGGCACGCAGCACCTCGTCGGTGACCGGGTCGTACACCACCGCGCCGTTGGCGCAGACCGCCGGCAGCGGCGCTGCCAGCTGCTCGTACACCAGCGGCAGCCAGCGGATCGGGCGGCCGGTGACCAGCACCACGGGGGTGCCCGCCGCGGTGATCCGGGCCAGCGCCGCCGCGGTACGCGGGCTGAGCGTGCGGTCGTCGCGGAGCAGGGTGCCGTCGATGTCGGTGGCGACCAGCCGGGGTGGATCTCCCATCACCGGGAGAGTAGCCGGTCCAGGTAGACCGCCACACCGTCGTCGTCGTTGCGCAGGGTGATCTCGTCGGCCGCGGTCCGGACCGCCGGGTGGGCGTTGGCCACCGCGACCCGCGCCCAACCGGCCCAGCCGAACATCGGCAGGTCGTTGGGTTGGTCCCCGAACACCAGCACCTCCGCCGGGTCGACGCCGAGCCGTTCGGCGACCACGCTCAGCCCGGTCGACTTGTCCACCCCGGGCGGGGAGATCTCGATGAAACCGAGCCCGGCCTGGGTGAGCGCGGCCAGCTCCGGCGGGACGATCTGCCGGGCCACCGCCAGCAACTCGTCCACGTGGTGGTCGGCGGTCCGGGCGAACGCCTTGATCACGTCGCAGGAGAGGCACTCCTGGCGGCTGCGCGCCTCGAACCGGTCCTGGTACGGCCAGCTCGGGTGATAGTCGCCCCAGAGCGGCGCGTCCGGCTCGTCGGACGCCTCCACCATCACGGTCAGCGGGCCGACCGCGGCCTCCAGGTCGGCGAGCAGCCGGGCCAGCACCTGCCCGGCGAGGCGCTCGTCCCGCAGCACCAGCGGGCCGTCCGGGTCGCTCTGGTCGACCACCCGGCCCCCGCCGGCCATCACCAGGAAGTCGGCGGCCCGGATGTCGTTGCGGGTCAGCTCGGTCAGGCGGGGGCCGCGGCCGGTCGCGCCGACCACCGGGATGCCGGCGGCCCGCACCCGGTCCAGCACCTCATGGGTGTACGCGGAAACCGTGTCGTCGCTGCGGACGAGCGTGCCGTCCAGGTCGGTGGCGATCAGTTTGGGCAGCCCGGGGCGGGTCATGGCTCCTCCTTCGCCCGCCGCCGTCGCGTCGGCCGCCTGGTCCTCGGTGCCGCGGCCTGAGTACGGCGGGCAGCAACCGTATCTCGCGGGGTGCGCCGCAACCACGGCTTTCCGGCGAATCCGGCACCAACCCCGGGCGGCCGCCGGGTGTCGGCCCGGCCCGGCTCAGCGGGCGGCTCGGCTCAGCGGGCGGCTCGGCTCAGCGGGGCGGCCGGGCTCAGCGGGGCGGCTCGGGGCGGGCGAACGGCACCGTGGGCTCGACGGTCAGGTCGGCCGGCCCGGCCGGCACCCCGTCGGCGTCGGAGTGGCGGCGCCGGCGGTTCGGGATCCCCTCCGCCGGGGCCGGATCGGCCTCGGTGTCCGCTTCGGCCGGGCCGGGCCGGCCCGCGCGGGCCCGGTCGGACAGGTAGAGGGCCGCGGTGAGCAGCACGGTGGCCGCGAAGGCGCTGACCAGGCCGCGCCCGTACTCGACCTGCAAGCCGTCCTCGGGCGAGAAGAAGAGGCTGCGCTGGCTGGTGTGGTCGAGGGAGGCGGCCGTGGCGATCAGCAGCGCCAGCACGGTCGCGCCGAGACCGAGCCCGGCCACCCGGGCGTTGTGCCGGACGGCGGGCGTGCCGCGCAGCGCCAACGCCACCGCGGCGGCCAGGCCGAGCAGGCCGACCAGGTAGGCCACCCCGAAGCCGCTGACCTCCGCGACGCCGCCGGGAATCCGGACCGCGACACTCCCCTCGGGGCCGCCGTTCGGGACGGTCATCACCAGCCACTCGCCGACCAGCGAGCCGATCGCGGCCACCGCGCCGAGCCCGACGAGCAGCGGCGGCAGGCGGTGGTCGCGGGCCAGACCGGCCAGCGAGGTGCCGAGGCGGCCGGGCGGGCTCGGCTCGGTGTCACCCCACTCCACCACGGTCGGGTCGTCGGACCGGTGATCCTGCCGGGGGATGGGGAGATCCTGGGACATGGGCCACCTTCCGCGCACGCGGGTCTGCGTCGCATCATGACACAGCCGGCGGCCCGGCACGGTGACCGTGAGCCCGGGCACGGTCGGCACTGCCCGGTGCGTCGCGCCCCGGTTTCGGTTAGCGTCGTTGCCATGCCTATCCGTACCGCTTCCGCACGTTGGCAGGGCAACCTCACCGAGGGTGCCGGCACGGTCCGCACCGGCAAGGGCGGTCTCACCGGCAACTACTCCTTCAAGTCCCGTTTCGAGGAGGGCGAGGGGACCAACCCCGAGGAACTGATCGGCGCCGCGCACGCGGCCTGCTTCTCGATGGCCCTCTCCAAGCAGCTCGCCGACGCCGGCGCCACCGACAGTTCGGTGGAGACCACCGCCAAGGTGCACTTCGACAAGACCGACGCGGGCATGACCGTGACCCGGATCGACCTGGAGACCGTCGGCCAGGTCCCGGGCATGGACGCGGCCCAGTTCACCAAGCTCGCCGAGGCGGCCAAGGAGAACTGCCCGATCTCCCGGCTGCTCTCCCCCGGCGCGCAGATCTCGCTGGACGCCCGCCTCGCCTGAGAACGCCCGCACGGCAAGGGTGCCCACCCGGGCACCCTTGCCGTGCGGCGTGCCGACGTGAAGGAGGGAGCGGACGGGTGGCCGTGGAGATGAGCCGGGAGCGGTTCGAGGAACTGGTCGGCGACGCCCTCGACGAGGTGCCCGAGGAACTGCTCGGGCTGATGAGCAACGTGGTCATCCTGGTGGAGGACGATCCGCCTCCGGGCGAGGACCTGCTCGGCCTCTACGAGGGGCACGCGCTCACCGACCGCGGTTGGGACTACTCCGGCGTGCTGCCGGACCGCATCCTCATCTACCGCAACCCGATCCTGGCGATCTGCGACACCGACGAGGACGTCGTGGAGGAGGTGGCGGTGACCGTGGTGCACGAGATCGCCCACCACTTCGGCATCGACGACGACCGTCTGCACGGCCTGGGCTGGGGCTGACGGTCGCCCACCGGGCCCCGCTTGGCCGATCCCCGCCGTTGCGCGGTTCCCCTAACCTGCGGGGCAGGCACACCCCGATGCAGGAGGAAATCCATGCGCAGCGCCCTGTTCTCCGCGGAGAACCTTGAGAAGGAGTCCCAGCAGCCGGGCCTGCGGCTGCAGAACTCCAAGATGCTGAAGATCGAGCTGAACGGCGAGGCGATGGCCCGGGTCGGGTCCATGGTCGCGTACCAAGGTCAGGTGCAGTTCCAGGCGCTGGGCTCCGGCGGCATCGGCAAGTTCATCAAGCAGCGGCTCACCGGCGAGGGCGTCCCGCTGATGAAGCTCAGCGGCCGCGGCGACGTCTTTCTCGCCGACCTCGCCAAGGACGTGCACATCATCGACCTGGAGCCCGGCGACGCGCTGTCCATCAACGGCTCCAGCGTGCTCGCCTTCGACTCGTCGCTGACCTACGACATCAAGATGGTCAGCGGCATGGGCTTCGCCGCCTCCGGCCTGTTCAACTGCGTCTTCACCGGCCACGGCCGGATCGCCATCACCACCAAGGGCACCCCGGTGGTGCTCAACGTGGACGCGCCGACCTATGTCGACCCGCAGGCCGCCGTCTGCTGGTCGGCCAACCTGCAGACCGGCTACCACCGGGCCGAGCAGCTCGGCCTCGGCACGCTGCTCGGGCGCAGCACCGGGGAGGCGTTCACGATGAGCTTCGCCGGCCAGGGCTTCGTGGTGGTGCAGCCGTCCGAGGAGCCGCCGGTGCAGGGCAGCGGCGCGCAGCAACAGCAGCAGGGCGGCCTGCTCGGCGGCCTGCTGCAGTGACCGGGCGCCGGGGCCGCGCCGACCGGGCGGCCCCGGCGCCTCAGCTCAGCTCGCCGGCGCGCAGCCGGGCCAGCCAGGCCGCCGCGTCGGCGTAGTCGGCGTCGGAGAGGCCGGCCGGCGCGGGGACCGGCCGCTCGCTCGCCGCCGGGCTCCAGCGGTGCCGGGGGTACGAGCCGAGGAAGCGGACCCCGGCGCTGACCCGGCGCAGTCCCTGCAACGCCTCGCCGAGGCGTACGTCGGCGACGTGGCCGGTGCAGTCCAGGAAGAAGACGTACCGGCCCAGCGCCTCACCGGTCGGGCGGGACTCGATCCGGGACATGTTGATGCCCCGCACGGCCAGTTCCATCAGCACCGACAGCAGCGCGCCGACCCGGTCGTGGGCGAGGTAGACCGCCAGCGAGGTGACGTCGTCCCCGGTGGGCGGGGGCGGCGGGCCGGGGCGGGAGAGCAGCGCGAACCGGGTCACCGCGTCCGGATGGTCGGCGATCTTGTCGGCGAGCACGGCGAGCCGGTGCCGGTTCGCCCCGATCGGGGCGCAGATCGCGGCGTCGTACTCGCCGGCGGCCGCGCCCGCCGCGGCGGCGCCGTTGGAGAGCACGTCGACCACCGTGGCGTCGGGCAGGTGGTCGCGCAGCCAGTTCCGGCACTGGGTGGAGGCCTGCGGGTGCGCGGCCACGCTGCGCACGGCGGCGAGCGGCGTCTCCGTGCGGGCGGCGAGCACGAACTCCACCGGCAGGATCACCTCGCGGGTGATCACCAGCGGTGCGCCCTCGGCCAGTTCGTCCAGGGTCACCCCGACGGCTCCGCCGATGGAGTTCTCCAGGGGCACCAGTGCGGCGTCCGCCTCCCCGGCCCGTACGGCGTCCAGCGCCTCGCCGACGCTGCGGGCCGGCGTCCGGTCGCCCCGCTCGGCGGCGGGGACGGTACGGAGCGCCTGCTCGGCGAAGGTGCCCTCGGGACCCAGGTAGACGAAGCGGGTCGGCGGTGTTCCCGGCATGCCGACCAGCCTACGCACCCGGGGTGCCGGCGCAGGCCAGGGTACGGATGCCGGGCGGGCCGGCGGCGCGGACCTCGACCGAGCAGACGTCCGTGCCGGCGGTGACCAGCTTCAGGGCGCTCGGCCCGCCCCGGGTGACCACCTGGAGTTCCTCGTGCCCGGTCACCTCCAGCACGGTGTACTGCCAGTCGCCGGCGCAGAGCGGACCGGTGCGCACCCGGACCCGGACGTCCCGGGGCAGGACGCCGGCCGCGCCGCGCAGCAGCGACACCACCCGGTCGCCGGAGGGCCCGGCCGGGCAGGGGTTCGCGATCAGGTCGCTGGGGGTGGGCAGGGGCACCGGGGCGGCCGGCGTGTCGACGGTCGTCGGCGGCGCGCTCGGGGTGGGGGTCGCGGTGGCCGTGGCGGTGGCGGTGACCGCCGGGGTGCTGGACTGCCGCAGCTCGGGTGGGGCACCGCAGCCGGCCAGCGCGAGCAGGGCGGCCAGCGCCGCCGGGAGGCTCAGGCGGGTGCGGACGGCGGAACAGGGTGGGGTGGGCACGGTCCGATCCTCGACATCGACGTATGTCGTTCTGGCCTGCTGGCCGAGCCCATCGTAGGAGGATCCCCGGTCGGGGTGAAGGTCACTTGTGCACCCGGTGCCCGGCCCGTTCCAGGGCGCTGGTCGCCTCCGCCAGCCGCACGCTGGGCACCAGCACGTGATCGGTGTCGTAGGTGGAGAAGGCCACCACGTTCACCCGGGCCTGGGCGAGCGGGCCGACCAGGGCGGCGAGGATGCCGGTCAGCGGCAGCTCCTCCGGGCCGACGATCCGTAGGCAGCGCCAGTCGGTCTCGACCACCACCTGGGCGGGCGCGCGGTCGACCGGGCAGATCAGCGAGCTGCCCTCGGCGGTCCAGGTGACCGTCACCACGTCCCCGTCGGCCAGCCCGTCCCAGAGTTGCGGCGGCAGGGTGGAGCCGGCCGGCAGGCGGCACACGGCGTACTCGCCCGGCAACAGCGCGACATCGAGCATGGGGGCACCCTATGGCCTCGGCGCCGGCCGCCCGGTCGGCGCCCGGTGCGGCGTCCGTCACCTGGCCGGCGGCCGGTCAGATCTTGGAGAAGAAGGTGAGGGCGCCGGCCACCTCGCCGTCGGCGAACACCGGCGTGGAGATGGCGTCGACCGTGGTGCCGGCCTCGTCCGGCCCCATGACCCGGAGCAGGCCCCGGGCGAGCTGCTTGGAGTGCAGGGCGAGCAGCGGCGCGATCTTGTCGGTGTCCTGCTCGGTCAGCTCGCTGGGGCGGGCGGTGAAGTCGACCAGGCGCAGGCCGCCGGCGAGCAGCGGCCGCCCGATGACGTCCTCCGGCGCGCCGAGGCAGAGCAGCGCGCAACCCGCGGACGAGATGGCCAGCACGTTGGTGTCGGCGTCGATCAGCAGGCAGGGCTCGGCGGCCCGGGAAACGGTGGCCGACCACTGCCCGACGTTGTCGGACTCCTGCTCGGACGAGGTCCCCGCCGTGGGCGCGAACACTTCCGAGAGCGAGAGCTCGACGTGGGCCACCGCGCCTCCTAGGTACACCGACGGTCTGTCCACGCTAGCCGGTCGTCAGGCCGCTCGCCGACCGCGTCGGGCCCGGCGGCCGTCGGTGCTGCCGGGGGCGTCGGCCGGACGGGAGACGGGTGTCGGCGCGACGGATCCCCGGTGTGGACGGCCGGCGACGGCGTGGCCGACGGAACCACCGGGGCGGATCCGCGGACCGCGTGGCGTCGCCGGAGACGTTACCGCCGGGCGGCCCGCTTGTCAGCGGCCGTTCGGCCCTCCTCATACCACCGGTAGTCGGCCGCTGGACGGTACGTGCCGTTCAGCCAGGTGTTGGGGTGCTGGGCGACCCGGGACAGCTTCTCGGCGGTGGCCGGGCTGATCCGGTTGCCGCCGGCGACGAGCAGCCGGTCCAGCTCCCGGTGGGTGGCCATGAGGCAGTCCTTGGGCAGGCCGTACACGCTGATCACCCCGGAGCCGACGAAGGTCAGCACCGGGGTGACCGGGATGGGCAGGCCCACCGCGTCGGAGAGGGCCTTGCTGGCCCGCTTGGCGTCGCGCCGGGCTTCGGCCACATAGGGCGGGCGCTTGCCGTTGATCTGCACGACGTCGCCGGCGACGAGCACCCGGGCCCGGCCGTGGTCGGCGATGGTGACCGCGAAGAGTCCGCTCGGCCCGATGGCGAGGAAGCCGGCCCGGTCGTCCTGGCCGCGGTCGAGGAGGACGTCGACGGCGTCCGTGCGGGGCCATTCGATGACGTGCCAGGCGGGCCCGAGGTGGTCGAGTTGGCCGAGGGCGCGGGCCCCGGCCGCCTCCAACCGGCGGGCGCCCCGCTCGGCGCGGCGGCGGCGGGCCCACTCCAGGGGCGTCGGCCGGGCCGGTTCGAGCACCGAGGTGGACTCGGCCCGAGGGTGCGGCACCGCGACGGGCGGCAGTGCCCGGGTGGGTACGGCTCGACGAGCGGGAAAGACAGTCATCGCGACCTCCGGCAAAAGGTCTCTCGAAGTTATGTCTCCACTACCCTACGTTGCCTACCCGGGGGCTCGGCAAGTTGGAGCGCCGGAATGAGTGCGGATGAATGCCATATTCATTCACACTTCTTTTCCCGGATGGTGCGGAAGCCTGTCCTACGCTGCGAAGGTGACCCACTACGTGGACAGCGAGGTCGGTCGGCTCGGCACCGTGCTGTTGCACCGCCCCGGGCCGGAACTCGCCCGCCTCACCCCACGCAACAACGACTCCTTGCTCTTTGACGCTATCCCATGGGTGGGAAGAGCACAGGAGGAGCATGACGCCTTTGCCGCCGCCCTGCGCGACCGCGGGGTGGAGGTGCTCTACCTGGCGACCCTGCTGGCCGAGACGCTCGCCGTGCCGGACGCCCGGGCCGAGCTGACCGAGCTGGTGCTCCGTTCGCCCCGGCTGGGCGACACCCTGCGCCGGCGGATCACCGACCACCTGGCCTACCTCGACCCGGCCGCGCTCGCCGACGTGTTCATCGCCGGCCTGGCCCACGAGGAGCTGCGGATCGGCCCGGACCGGCCGGGCGGTCTGGTCTGGACGCTGATGAACCGGCACGACTTCGTCATCGACCCGCTGCCCAACCTGCTCTTCACCCGCGACTCGTCGGTCTGGATCGGGGACCGGGTCGGGGTGACCAGCCTGGCCATGACGGCCCGCCGCCGGGAGACCAGCCTGACCGACGCGATCTACCGCCACCACCCGCGCTTCGCCGGCACGCGCTTCCTCTACCACCCCGAGCTGGAGCACCTGGAGGGCGGCGACGTCCTGCTGCTCGCCCCCGGGGTGCTCGCCGTCGGGGTGGGCGAGCGGACCACCCCGGCCGGGGCGGAACGGTTGGCCCGGCAGGTCTTCGCCGCCGGCCTGGCCCACACCATCCTGGTGGTGCCGGTCGCCCAGGAGCGGGCCACCATGCACCTGGACACGGTCTGCACCATGGTCGACGTCGACGCCGTGCTGATGTACCCGAACATCGCCAGCACGCTCTCGGCGTACACGGTGATCGCCGGGGCGGACGGCGACGAGCTGCGGGTGGACGGCCCGGCGCCGTTCCTGCGGGCCGCCGCCGACGCGATGGACCTGGACCAGCTCCGGGTCATCGACACCGGCCTCGATCCGGTCACCGCCGAGCGGGAGCAGTGGGACGACGGCAACAACACCCTCGCCATCGCGCCCCGGCTCTGCGTGGGCTACGAGCGCAACGTGGAGACCAACGCCCAGCTGGACCGGGCCGGCATCGAGGTGATCGCGATCGCCGGCTCGGAGCTGGGCTCCGGCCGGGGCGGCCCGCGCTGTATGTCCTGCCCGCTGGTCCGCGAGCCGCTCAGCGCAGGGTGAGCTGCCGGCCGAGCAGGCCCTGCCGGGCGCGGCGGGCGGCGGCGTCCAGCGGTTCCTTCTCCTCCAGCGCCTCGGCGTAGCGCTTGGCGAACCCGGTGACCGGCTCCTCCCAGTCGGCGGCCGGGACGTCCTCGGGCAGGTCCCAGACCGGCACCAGGCGGCCGTGCGCGCGGAACATGCCCGCGAAGCGGGTCTGCTCGCCGAGGGTCAGCGCGCCGGCGGCGCCCAGCCGGGACAGCGCGTCCAGCGCCAGGTCCTCGTCGTCCGGCAGCACCCAGCGCACGTGCGCCTTCTCCGGCACCTGGCACCAGTACGCGGCCCGCGCCGCGGCCAGCCGGACGGTCGGGTAGACGGCCGCGTTGGCCCGCTCCAGGGACGCCTGCACGGTCGGGTCGTCGGTGGCGCCCGGGTCGAGCCAGAACTCGAAGCCGTCGTGCATGCTGATCTCCAGCGGACCGTCGACCAGGATGTCCTGGAGGCGGGGGCCGGGGCCGGGCAGCGGGGCCACCGACACCTGCCCGCCCGGCTCCGCCCGCAGGGCGCTGAGCAGGGCGTCGGCGAGATCCCGGGAGACGTCGCCCGACTGCTGGTGGCGCTGGAGGCCGATGAGGACCCGCCCGTCGGGCTTGGTCATCGCCGGGGCGGCCATCGGCAGCACGGTGGCCAGGGTGACCGGGCGGTCGCCGTACTCCTCGACCAGCTCCGGGGCCAGCCGCAGCGGCGCGGAGGCGGCCGGGACCAGTTCGCGCAGGGCGATCCACTCCGGCTCGTCGACCAGACCCTCGAACGGTCGGGGCACGTAGATGTCGCGCACCTTCTCCCGCTTCGGGGTGGGTTCGGCGGCCCGCTGGTTCTTTCGACGCTTGCTCACGGCGAGACAGCCTAGATGCCGGGACGCGCCGGCGTGGGTAGGACCCGTCGGGCCGGGCCGGTCAACCGGCCGGGACCAGGTCGGGCCGGGTGGAGCGGACCGGGTCGAACTCGGCCCAGACGCTCTGGCCGAGGCCGTCCCGCTCCACGCCCCAGCGGCTGGCCAGCCCGGCCACGATGTGCAGCCCGCGCCCGTCGACGGCGTCCGGGGCCGAGGGTCGGATCAGTGGGCCGGCGACCGATCCGCCGTCGGTGACCCGCAGCTGGACGGCCTGCCCGCCGTCGGAGGCGGCCCGCAGTCGCCAGGCGACCCGGACCACGCCGCCGGGCAGCGGCTCGGCGTGCCGGACCGCGTTGCCCACCAGTTCGGCGAGGACCGCCACGAGGTCCGCCAGCCGGGCGGGGGAAACCAGCGCGGCCAGTTCGTCGGCGAGCCGGTGCCGGGCCAGGCGGGCACCGGTCGCGTGGTGGGGCACCACCACGCACCACGATCGTTCGGCCCAACCCGTCGCCACCGCTGTCCCCTCACCCCCGGTCACCTGGTCAGCCCCGGGGCAGCCGCACCTCTGCGACCGTACCCCCGCCGGCTCTCGGTCGGAGGGATACCCATCCATTCTGTTGTTCAACGATCTGGCGGACGAGATAGAGACCCAGCCCGGCCCCCGGATATCGGCGCCG
The DNA here is from genome assembly GCF_044465125.1 of Micromonospora sp. NPDC049836. Classification (NCBI taxonomy): domain Bacteria; kingdom Bacillati; phylum Actinomycetota; class Actinomycetes; order Micromonosporales; family Micromonosporaceae; genus Micromonospora; species Micromonospora sp. NPDC049836. The sequence goes on along the minus strand of NZ_JBITLH010000014.1, from coordinate 47,597 downwards.
GTCGCCGGACTCGCCCTGCCAGAACCGGTCGAACGCCCGCTCCACGTGCTCCGGCCGGATGCCGATGCCCCGGTCGGCGACCCGCAGGGAGACGGTCCGCTCGTTCGCCTCGGCGGACACCTCGATCGGGGTGTCCGGCAGCGAGTACTTGCCGGCGTTGGTGCTCAGCTCGGTCAGCACGGTGGCGACGCTGTGCCGGTCGCCCAGCGCCTTGGGCAGGTCGGCCGGGAGGTCCAGGACGACCCGGTGCCGGACGTCCGCCGGCAGGTCGGTCACCGCGGTGCGCAGCGCCTCGGCCAGGTCGAACGGGGCGGCCGACTGCTCGCCGGGCCGGTTCTCCGTGGCGGCGGTGAGCAGCCGGTCGACGAGCCGGGCCAGCTCGTTGGCGCGCTGCCCGATGATCCGGGCGGCCTGGCGCCGGTCGCCGTCGCTCAGCGACTCCCAGTGGTCGGTGAGGGTGTCCGCGTACCCCTTGATCACGGTGACCGGGGTGCGCAGCTCGTGGCTGGTCACCGCGACGAAGAGATCCCGGTCGTGGTCGCGGCGCTGCTGGTCGGTGATGTCCCGGAAGGTGACCACGCGCAGCGCGCCGGGACCGGGCAGCTCGCCGGCGGTGATCCGCAGCCAGCGACCGTCCGGCAGCCGGTGGTCGAGCACCTGGCCGGAGGGCGGGAGCGGGAACGGCAGCGGCCGGTTCAGCGCCTCGCTCGCCGGCCGGCCGGCGACCTGCACGGCGGCCGGGTTCCAGAGCCGTACGTGGTGCTCCCGGTCGACCACGGCGAGGCCGTCGGCCAGCGCGGCGACCACCGGGCCGTCCCCGTGGACGGGCAGGCCGGACTGGTCGCCGTACATGTGGGCGATGCAGGCGGCGACGTAGCCGATGACGGCGCGCTGGGAGGCGTCGAGCCGGTCGCCGGCCGGGTAGAGGGCGTGCAGGCTGCCGACGGTGAGGCCGCCGACCTTGGCCCGGGCGACGATCATGCGGTGCAGCCCGCGCCCGGCCAGCTCGTCGGCGAGCGAGCCGGGGATCGTGTCCACCGGGATCTCCCGTAGCGGCGGGCCGGAGAGCAGGCAGACGGTGGTCGGGTCGGTGGGCGGCAGGGGGTGCCCGATGACGAACTCGGCGCTGCCGGTGGCGGCGATGACCCGGCCGCCGGCCGGGGCGAGTTCCACCCAGACCAGGCCGGCCGCGCCGACGGCCGGCTCGACCACCCCGAGCAGCCGGTTGAGCACCGGCAGGCCGGCCTCCCCTGAGTTGATCATGGAGATGACGCGGGTGTGGCCGGCGATGAGGGCGGGGTAGTCGGTTCGCTCCGGCATGTCCCGAGTGTGCCCCGCCGCCCGGTCGCCGGACACCCCCGCCCGGCCGGGCGGGACCGGCCACCGGGTGGACCCCCCACGCGGCGGGCGCCGGGGCGGGACCGGCCACCGGGTCGATCCGCCGCGCGGCGGGTGCCGGGGCGGGACGGGCCACCGGGCGGGCCGGCGGCGCTCAGCGACCCAACCGGGCCAGGGTCAGGGCGGGCCGGTCGGTGATCACCCCGTCCACCCCGGCGGCCAGCACCAGCTCCAGGTCCGCCGGCTCGTTGACCGTCCAGACGTAGACCTGATGGCCGGCGGCCCGCAGCGCGGGGACCAACTGCGGCCGGGCCCGCAGCAGGCCGATGCCCGGCCCGGCGATCGGGGCGCCGAACGGCAGCCGGCCCAGCCGCAGCCAGCGCGGCAGCACCTCCAGCAGCAGCACCGTGGGCAGGGCGGGAGCCAGCTCACGGATCCGGCGGACGGCGAGCGGGGAGAACGACATCACGGTGACCCGGACCGGGTCGTCCGGGCCCGGCTCGGCCAGCCCGTACCGGCGCAGCATGCCGACCAGGCGGCGTTCCACGTCCCGCCCGTACCGGGTGGGGTGCTTGGTCTCGATCAGCAGCCGGACCGGCCGGCCGGCGGCCAGCACGGCGTCGAGGAGCCGCTCCAGGGTGAGCAGCCGGGTGTGCGACTCGTCGAGCGGTTCGTCCCCCTCGGCGAGCACGCCGGGGTGCCACGAGCCGAAGTCGAGCAGCTCCAGCTCGGCGAGGGTACGCGCGCTGACCAGGCCGTGGCCGTTGCTGGTCCGGTCCAGCCGGCGGTCGTGCACGCACACCAGGTGCCCGTCCCGGGTGAGCCGGACATCGCACTCCAGCCCGTCGGCGCCCTCGTCGAGGGCGCGCAGGTACGCGGCGAGCGTGTGCTCGGGCAGGTCGTACGAGGAGCCGCGGTGCGCGAAGACCAGTGGAATGGTCATGGCCGTGGAAGCCTCAGACCACCTGGCCCGGCTGCCCGTCGTCGGTGACCACCGGGCGGCCGGCGGCGGCCCACTCGCCCATCCCGCCGTCGACGTTGCGCACCTGGTCCCAGCCGTTGCGCAGGAGGTAGGCGACGACCTGGGCGGAGCGGCCACCGGAGCGGCAGATCACCGACACCTCCTGGTCGTCCGGCACCTCGCTCAGTCGCGCGGGCAACTCGGTCATCGGCAGGTGGTGGGCGGCCGGCGCGTGGCCGGCGGCCCACTCGTCGTCCTCCCGGACGTCGAGCAGGTAGGTCTCGTCGGGCACGGCCGACGCGGGCACGCTGGGAACCTGGGGTCCGAACACGGGGACAAGCCTAGACGGCCGGTCCGCTCAGAGCCGGTTGACCCAGCGGGGATTGGCGGCGGCCCAGTCCGGCATCCGGGTGGCCCGCAGCGCGTCGAAGAGCCCGCCGCCGCCGCTGTCGAGCACCACGTACGACACCTGGTCGATGGTCTGCGGGTAGGACGGGACCTGCACCCCGCGCAGCGCGTCCGCGGGCAGCGAGCGGAGGGCGAAGAGCAGGTCTTCCAGGGGTACGCCGTTGCTGTCCAGGGTCAGCGCGCCGCCGACGGCGCGGAGCACCCGGTCCAGCTTCACCGGATCGCTGCGCAGGTGGGTCTCGCCGGCCTTGTCGAGCACCGCCCGCAGCATCTGCTGCTGGTGCCGCTGCCGGTCGTAGTCGCCGCCGGGCAGGTCGTAGCGCTGCCGGACGTAGTCCAGCGTCCGTGCGCCGTCCATCTGCTGGCAGCCCGGCTCGAACTGGGTCTTGGTGTGGATCGACCGGACCGGGGTGTCGACGCACATCCGGATGCCGCCGAGCAGGTCGATGACCTGCTTGAAGCCGGAGAAGTCGATCAGCGCGGCGCCGTCGAAGCGGGTCCCGGTGAGCCGGGTCAGGGTGGCGGAGAGCAGGCGGGCCCCGCCCGCGCCGCCGCCGCCGTGCTCGTACGCCGCGTTGATCTTGTCCTGGCCGCCGCCGTAGCCGGGCGCCGCCGGGATGGCGACCAGCAGGTCGCGGGGGATCGAGATGAGGTACGCCTGTCGCATGCCGGCCGGCACGTGCACGATCAGGATGGTGTCCGAGCGCTGGTCCTCGGGGTTGGTGCCGGCCCGGTGGTCGGAGCCGATCAGCAGGTAGTTGAGGGCCCGTGAGAGGTCGGTCCGGGGTTGCCGGGCGCTCGCGTCGAGCAGCTGTTCCTTGGTGACGGTGCGGTCGTACCGGTTGGTGAGCCAGTGCAGCCCGGCCAGCCCGACGGTGGCGAGCAGCAGCAGGGCGAGGCCCGCGCCGAGCAGGAACCGGCTGCGGCGGCCGGGTCGACCCCGCCCGCGTCCGGTCCGTGCTGGCCTGGACGTGACACCCTCCCCCGCAGCCGTGACGACGTGAGACCTGCTCACGTCAGGCTACGGGCCGGAACTCCGGCGGTGGCCGCTTTCCCGCAGCTACCGCCGGGTCACCGGGTCACTTCCGGGTGGAGAGCACGCTCGGGTTCGCCACCACGAAGTCCGCGAGCTTGTCCTGCTTGACCGCGCGGAACATCTCCATGCTCAGCTCGTTGAGTGCTTCCCGGCCGCTGGCGTTGGTGGCGTAGGTGCCGCCGTTGGTCCGCAGCGTGACCAGGTCGTTCCCGTTGAGGCCCTTGAGGGTGTAGATGAAGTCCTCCATCGGCACCTTGCCGGTGTCGAGCATGAGCGACTCGCCGGCCGCCTTCATCATGGCGTTGAGCTTCAGCGGGTTGGTCAGCATGCCCTTCTCGGTGGCCTTCTTCGCCATCGCCTTGATCAGCTGCTGCTGGTTCTGCTGCCGGTCGTAGTCGCTGTTCGGCAGGCCGTAGCGCTGGCGGGCGAAGTCGAGCGCCTCCCAGCCCTTCATCTCCCGGCAGCCCTTCTTGTGCACCACCGGGGTCCTCGGCTTGCCGGTCTTCTTCGCGTCCGCGTTCCACATCGGCTTGCCGTCGACGTACGACATGTGCTTCGAGGTGACCTTGTGGTTGACGCAGATGTGCACCGTGCCGAGCTGGTCGATGATCTTCTTGAAGCCGCCGAAGTTGATGATCGCCGCGCCGTCGAAGCTGACCCCGGTCATCGACTTGATGGTCTTCGCCATCAACTGGGCGCCGCCCTCCCAGCCGCCCTTGTTGCGGGCGCCGATCTGGAAGGCCGCGTTGATCTTCTCCACGCCGCCGTCCCAGTTGCCCTTCGGCCAGCTCGGGATGTGCGCCTCGGTGTCCCGGGGAATCGAGATCAGGTACGCCTGGTCGTGGCTGGCCGGGATGTGCAGGATGATGATGCTGTCCGAGCGGACGTCGTCGGCGTCCCAGCTCGCCCGGGCGTCGACGCCGAGCAGCAACATGTCGATCGGGCCTTCGAGGCTGCTGCCGCCCTCGGCGTCGCTCTTGCCGGCGTCGCCGATCAGGTTGCCCTGCTTGATGTTGCTGGTGGCCTGGCCGATCACCGCCTTGCTGCCGACGATCGCCAGACCGCTGGTCATCATCAGCACCGCACCGAAGATCACCGTGAGCTTGGCCCAGAGTGGGTCCTTGCGCTTGGTCCGCTTCCGCCCGCCACCGGCACCGCCGGGGCCGGGCTGGGTCGGGATGATGGGAGGCACCCGGCCGGGTGCTCCAGGATCAGGTGACTGAGGGCGACGGCTGGTCTGGACCGGCATGCGTGCTCCAGCTCGGTGATCGGGGGCGGGACCACTGTACGTATCTGTTGCCGTTCTCGCGACCTCGTGTACGGGCTATTCCCACACATCTTGGCAATCGCGCCGATAAATTGACCGAACGGATGATTGAATGCGGCCGGTCGGCGGTTGGCTCGACACCAGACGAGCCTCGACCGCCGACCGGTTGCGTGTTTCCCGCGTCGTCAGCCGCCGTTGCCCGGGTCGCTCTTCTGGTTGGCCCGCACCCAGTCGGCCATCTTGTCCTTCGCGATGGCCTGGTACATCGCCAGCGCTTTCTCCCGGTCGGAGACCACCACCGACTGGCCGTCGACGTCCTGGCCGCCGAGGTTCGGGCTGGTGATGAAGGTCAGGTTGTCGCCCCGGAGGCTGCGGAACTGCAGCGCCATGTCGGTCACCGAGAAGCCCTGGTCGACGGTGGCCGCCGCGGTCACCGCCTGGAGAAAACCGTTCAGCTTCTTCGGGTTGGTCAATGTCCCGGTGCTGGCCGCCTTGTCCATCAGCGCCTTGAGGAACTCCTGCTGGTGGCGCATCCGGGCGAAGTCGCCGTCGGGGAACTGCTTGCGCTGCCGCACCCAGTCCAGCGCCTCGGCGCCGTCCATGTGGTTCACGCCCTTGGTGAACGTCCGGTACGGCTTGTGGATCGAGGTGATGGTCCGCTCCACCTTCAGGTCCACCCCGCCGAGGGCGTCGGTGACCTCCTTGAAGCCGCCGAAGTCGATCGCCATCACGTGGTCGATCCGGACATCGGTGAAGCACTCCACGGTCTTCACCGCCAGCGGCAGGCCGCCGAACGCGAAGGCGGCATTGATCTTGTTGCGGGAGCCGGAGTCGCAGGACGCGCCCGCGCTCTCCGGGATCGGCACGTACAGGTCGCGGGGGATGGAGACCAGGTAGGCCTGCTTGTGGTCGGCCGGCACGTGCATGAGGATCAGCGTGTCGGCGCGCCACTTGCCGGCGCCGTCCAGCGGGGCGTCCGGGTCGCGCGAGTCGCTGCCCACCATGAGGATGTTCAACGCGCCCTCGACCTGCTTCGCCGGCCGACCGCCGGTGATCTCCGAGAACGGGTCGGTGCGGGCCAGGTCGCCGTTGAGGTTGCGGGCGTAGAACCAGGCGCCGATGCCGCCGAGCAGCGCGAGCAGCAGCACCGCGACGCCGGCCACCAGGCCGATCCGCCCCCAGCGCGGGCGCGGGCCACGCCGGCCCGGGGTGCCACCCGGTCCGCCGCCCGGCCCGCGCGGGCCGGCCGGTCCGCCGGGGCCACCCGGCCCGTCCGGGCCGGGTTGTTCGTCGTACGACGGGTACCAGCGGGCCCCGGTGGCACGGGCGCGCCCGGCGGCGTCCCGGCCGGGGCCGGGGACCTGGGCGCGGCCCGAGTTCCGACTCAGGTAGGGAAACGGCGCGCCGGCAGACGTGGTGGCGGACATGTAACCGAGGGTAGGTCGGCCGGGCCACCGACGCCCTGAGGTGAGCGCGGGTGTCAGCCTCCTCCCAGGGGGAGTCAGTACCCTAGCCGGCCGCGGAAGTAGTCGATGGTGCGGCGCAGCCCCTCTTCGGGCGCCACGGTCGGCTCATATCCGAGCAGTTCACGGGCGAGGGTGAGATCGGGCCGCCGCTTCTCCGGGTCGTCCGCGCTCCGGGTGATGTAGGTCACCTCGGACCGGCTGTCGGTGAGTGACACGATCAACTCGGCGAGTTGCCGCATGCTCAGCTCGTGCTCGGTGCCGCAGTTGATCGGGCCGGTCTCGGTCGAGTCGAGCAGCAGCAGGATGCCGCGCACCAGGTCGTCGACGTAGCAGATCGAGCGGGTCTGCTCGCCGGTGCCGTGCACGGTGATCGGCTCGCCGCGCAGCGCCTGCGCGACGAAGGTCGGGATGGCGCGGCCGTCGTCCGGGCGCATCCGCGGGCCGTACGTGTTGAAGATCCGCACGATCGCGGTGTCGGTGCCCCGGCTGCGGTGGTAGCCCATGGTGGCCGCCTCGGAGAAGCGCTTGGCCTCGTCGTAGACGCTCCGGATGCCGACCGGGTTGACGTTGCCCCAGTACGTCTCCCGCTGCGGGTGCTGCTCCGGGTCCCCGTACGCCTCGGAGGTGGAGGCCATCAGGAACCGGGCGCCGTCGTCGGTGGCCCGCTCGAGCAGGGCCAGGGTGCCGACCGAGCCGACCCGGAGGATCTCCACCGGCAGCTTCTCGAAGTCGGTCGGGCTGGCCGGCGAGGCCATGTGCAGGATCGCGTCGAACCGCTCGGCCAGGGCCGGGTGGTGGGTCGGCAGCCCGTCGGAGATGTCCGCCTCGACCAGCGTGAACGCCGGGTGGCCCAGCAGGTGGGCGACGTTGTCCTTGGAGCCGGTGATGAAGTTGTCCAGCGCCACCACCGTGCAGCCGCGTTCGATGAGCCGGTCGACCAGGTGCGACGGGACGAAGCCGGCGCCACCGGTGACCAGGATGCGGTGTCCGGTTCCGAAACGGGGAGCGACCTTCATGCCGGCCAGCCTATAGCGCGGGAAGGGGCCCCCTCCCGACGCCTCGCGTCGTGGAGGGGGCCCCGGTTGACCGATCCGGTGGGGTGGTGCTCAGTGCGCGCCCGCGCCGGTGAGCGAACGCACCTCCAGTTCGGCGTACTTCTCCTCGTCGCTCTCCTTGGAGAGCAGGGTGCCGATCCAGCCGCAGAGGAAGCCGACCGGGATGGAGATGATGCCCGGGTTGGACAGCGGGAACCAGTGCCAGTCGTGGTCGGGGAACATGGCCGTCGGCGCCCCGGAGACCACCGGGGAGAAGAAGACCAGCACCACGGCGGCGATCAGGCCGCCGTAGATCGCCCACACCGCGCCGGAGGTGTTGAACCGCTTCCAGAACAGGCTGTAGAGGATCGCCGGCAGGTTGCCGGAGGCGGCCACCGCGAAGGCGAGCGCCACCAGGAACGCCACGTTCAGGCTCTGCGCGAAGATCGACAGCACGATCGCGATGGCGCCGATCACCAGGGCGGAGATCCGGGCCACGTTGACCTCCTGCCGTTCGGAGGCGGTGCCGTCCTTCACCACGTTGGCGTAGAAGTCGTGGGCCAGGCTGGACGACGAGGCCAGGGTCAACCCGGCGACCACCGCCAGGATGGTGGCGAAGGCGACCGCCGCGATGATCGCCAGCAGGGTCGCCCCGCCCAGATCACCGCCGAAGAAGTCCTTGCCCAGCGCCTCGGCGAGCTGCGGCGCCGCCGTGTTGCCGGCCTTGTCCTGCGCGGTGATCGCCTTGCCGCCGACCAACGCCGCCGCGCCGAAGCCGAGGGCCAGGGTGAGCAGGTAGAAGGCGCCGATGATGCCGATCGCCCAGAGCACGCTCTTCCGGGCCGCCTTGGCGGTCGGCACGGTGTAGAAGCGGATCAGGATGTGCGGCAGGCCGGCGGTGCCGAGCACCAGCGCGATGCCGAGCGAGAGCAGGTCCATCTTGCTGTAGAAGGTCTTCAACGCGTCCCCGGGCGTTTCCACGCCGTAGCGCAGCCCCGGTTCCAGGAACGACGCGCCCTTGCCGGACTGCTTGGCCGCGTCGCCGAGCAGCGCGGAGAGGTTGAACTTGTAGTGCGCCAGCACCAGCAGGGTCATCACGATCGCGCCGGTCATCAGCAGGAACGCCTTGACGATCTGGACGTACGTGGTGCCCTTCATGCCACCGACCGTGACGTAGATGATCATCAGGGCGCCGACCAGGATGATCGTGGCCACCTTGGCGGTGTCCGCGTCCATGCCGAGGAACGTGGTGCCCGGCTTGATGCCGAGCAGCAGGGCGACCAGCGCGCCCGCGCCGACCATCTGGGCCAGCAGGTAGAAGATCGAGACGGTGATGGTGGAGACCGCCGCCGCGGTACGGACCGGCCGCTGGCGCATCCGGAAGGCCAGCACGTCGGCCATCGTGTATCGGCCGGAGTTGCGCAGCAGTTCGGCGACGAGCAGCAGCGCCACCAGCCAGGCGACCAGGAAGCCGATCGAGTACAGGAAGCCGTCGTAGCCGTACAGGGCGATGATGCCGGCGATGCCCAGGAAGGACGCGGCCGACATGTAGTCGCCGCCGATGGCCATGCCGTTCTGGAAGCCGGAGAAGGACCGGCCGCCGGCGTAGAAGTCGGTGGCGGTCTTGGTCTGCCGGCTGGCCCAGACGGTGATGGCCAGCGTGATCGCCACGAAGATCAGGAAGAGCGTGATGGTGAGGTTGCGGGCGGTGGTGCTGCCCGCCTCAGCCGCGAGGACCGTGTTCATGGGTCACCTCCCCCATCTCGGCGCGGATCCGGTCGGCGACCGGGTCGATCTTCCGGTCGGCGAACCGGGAGTAGAGCCACGCGATGACGAACGTGGACACGAACTGGAGCAGGCCGAAGACGAGCGCGACGTTGACGTTGCCGAAGAGCTTCGCGCCCATGAAGCCCCGCGCGTACGCGGAGAGAATGACGTAGAGCGCGTACCACAGGAAGAACGCGACGGTCATCGGGAAGATGAAGCCGCGCAGCGCGCGCCGCAACCCGGCGAACTCGTCCGAGCGTTGTACGGCGAGGTACCGCTCGGCCGGGGACTCGGCCGGCGCGGAGGCAGGCGTGTCCGTGGACATCTGTGGATCACCACCTTCACAGGCGTCGGGGATTTTCGCGCACGGTAGAGAGCGCGCTCCCCTCCGGGGAAGGCTCGGATCGGCCATGGTCAGCGGTTGCGCCGAACGGCACTCCGGCTGCGCCGAGTGACCCAGGTCACTCCGTTCAACGGCACGTCAATTCGTGAGTTCGCGGTACCGACCCCGGTAGTGCAGCAGCGGAGCGGTCTCCTCGGCCAGCTCGACGGCCTCGACGGTGGCCTCCACCAGCAGGCCCCAGCCGTACTCGCGGGCCGCGTCGAGCCGGCAGCCGGCCCACCCGCCGGCGTCCGACGGCACCGGCCCGTACGGGGTGTCGGTCCACGAGCCGATCGCGAAGAGGCCACCCGGCGACGGGAACAGGCCGGCGAAGCGGTCGGCGAGCTGCCGGTGCGCCGGCCCGAGCTGGGCGACGGCGAACCGCCCCGCCTCCTCGACCGCCGCCCACAGGTCGGACTCCGGGTCGACCAACCCGAGCAGCCGGTCCGGCTCACCCTCGGCGACCAGCGTGGACGAGACGGTCAGCCCGGCCGGACCCGGCGCGGTCCAGAGCGTCACGGGGGCCGCCAGCCGGCCGCGCAACCGGCGTGCCGGCGAGCGTTGCCCGGCGGGCACGGCGAACGGGTCGGTGTGGTGGATCTCGGCACCCGGCTCATGATTCACGTGAAACATTGTGCCGTCCCCGGCCCGCGCCCAACCCAGGAAGCGGGCGTGCAGGTCCGTCGCGCCGGGCAACTGGGTGTGCGCCTCCGCCAGCAGGCCACCCAGATAGACCAGCAGCTCCACCCGGTCGTGGCGGTACTCCGCCAGCAGCGCGAGCCGGGCCGGCTGGCACGGCCAGGGCGCCCCGCAGGCCCGGCAGCGCCACGCCGGCCGCATCGGCAGGTGCGCCCTCGCCGTCCCCGCCGTCCTCGCCGGTTTCGCCGTCCCTGCCGGTTTCGCTGTCCCTGCCGGTTTCGGTGTCCCTGCCGGTCTCGCCGTCCCCGCCGTTTTCGCCGTCCCTGCCGTCCCTGCCGCCCCCGCCGGCGACGCCGGCTCCGGTCGTTTCGAGATCTTGGAGAGATCCGGCCCCTCTGGGGGCCACTTCTTTCCAAGATCTCCGTTTCTTGTCGTCATCGGTACCTCCCGGGAGGGGTCGCCCCGGCCGGGGGAAGGGCCGGGGCGACCTGCCGCTGGACCGGTCGGCGGGTCATCGCCTCCACCGGCCGGGCCGCGTGTCTCCACCCTGGACTCGGGCCTGCGGACAGGGGAGGATGCCAGGGCTTACTACGCAGCGCGGTCGCGTACTTACCGGAGAGGTAAGGATGAACATCGAGATGTGGATCCGGGCGCTGAAGGCCGCCCGGGCCAGCGCGGAGGTCTCCCAGGAAGGGCTGGCCGGGCTGATCAAGTGGAGCCCGTCCACCGTGGCCGCCATCGAGACCGGCCGCCGCCGACCCACCCTGGAGTTCGCCGTCGCCGCCGACCAGGCCCTCGGCACCGGAGGCCTCCTCGCCGGCCTGCTCAGAAAACCCGAAGGGGACCGCTCGCCAACGTGGTTCCTTCCGTGGCAGGGCTACGAGCAGCAGGCGATCAGGTTGCGCAACTTCGAGCCATGCCTGATTCCTGGCTTGCTCCAGACGGAGGAGTACGCACGGGCGATCGTCTCGGCTGGCGGTGTGCATCGCCTTGATCGAGTCGAGCAGGTGCTCGCGGTGCGGATGAGCCGCCAGGATCTGCTACGGCGCGCCGAACCGCCGGACTGCGTGTTCGTCATCGACGAGAGCGCACTGCGGCGCCCTGTCGGCGGGCCAGCCGTGATGGACCGCCAACTCGGGCACCTGCTGGAGGCAGCCGAGCTGCCGCAGGTGCGCCTGCACGTGCTTCCGCTTGAGGTGGGTGCCCATATCTCCATGGGAGGCGGTTTCGTTCTTGCGGAACTGCCCGGCAATGAACACCTGCTCTGCCTCGACAATGCGGCACGCGGCCAGATCGCCGACCATCCGGAGTGGATTAGCTTGATGGTGCGCAAGTGGGAGAGCCTGCTGGGTGAGGCGCTGTCCGAGCGCGCTTCCCTGGACCTCCTCCACAAGTTGAAGGTGACGCCATGACCGTCCCCTCGCCGGATTGGCGCAAATCGAGCAGGTCGCACGACTCCGGCAACTGTGTCGAGGTGGCGGGCAACGTGCCGGGGGTTGTGCTGGTCCGGGACAGCAAGGATCCGTCGGGACCGAACCTCGCCTTCCCGCCGGCCGCCTGGCGGGCCCTGGTCACCAACCTCCGCCGGCCGTGACCAGCCTCTGCCGGCCGTGACCAGCCTCCCCGGCCGTGACCAGCATCCGCCGGCCGTGACCAGCCTCCCCCCGCCGTGACCAGCCTCCGCCAGCTCTGACCAGCCTGCGCCAGCTATGACCAGCCTCCCCCGGGCCCTGGCTCGACCGGAGCGCCTACCGTGACGGGCATGTCGATGATCCCGCCCGAGCGACTCGCCAGGGAGCGGGTGGTCAGCGCCGAAGCCGTCCTCGACGGCCGGCTCGACCTGCGCGTCTACCCGTACCGGCATCTCGTGGTCACCGCCCGGCGCGGCTGGGGGCACAGCGGCTTCCAGCCGCTGCTGGAGGCCGTCGAGCACCTGTGCAACTACGGCTGGGAACTGGTCAACATCACCACCATCGGTGACGGCCACCAGTTGTACGCGGCCATCCGCCGCACCGCCTGAACCGCGAATCCCGGGCCACCCCGGCGCGCCGCGAGCAGACCGGCGAGCGACCCTGGGCGGCGGGCGATGTGGCGCACCGAGCGGCGCTGCGCACCGAGCGGCGCAGGCAACGGAGCGACGCAGGGCGGCGAGCGCGTTGGGCGGCGAGTTGGCGCGCGTCAGGCCGCGAGGGCGCGGCGGGCGGCGGCCAGCACCTCCGGGTCGGCGCAGCCGGCCGCGTAGCCGGCGATCCGGCGGCGGATGTCCCAGCCGAGCAGGCGTACCCCGATCCACTCGGCGACCGGGCGCAGCGCCGCCGGCCGGCAGCGGAAGTTGTACCGCCAGGTGGCGACCGTCGTCCCGGGATCGGGCCCCGGGGCGAACCGCCAACCGCCGCCGAACCGCTCGAAGAACCACGGGCCGCGCACCATCTTCATGCCCACGTTGCTCGGCGGGGCGTACGAGACGTACTCGCTGACCATGACCAGGCCGTGCCGGGACCGGGTGAAGGTGCGTACCCCCTTGCCCGGCCGGGTGGCGCCGGCCAGGAAGTGCTGCTCCCGGACGAACGGGTCCCACCGGTAGCGAACCGGCGCCACCGTCTGCGACACGGCGAAGGCCAGCTCCGGCGGCACCGGGACGGTGACCACGGCCTCGACGACCGGCATGGTCAGCGCCTCGGGGTGACGGCGGCCAGCAGTTCCGGCTGGCGCCGGTCCAGCGCGTCGCCGGCCAGGTACGCCCCGAGCAGCGCCCCGCCCAGCCCGTACGCCGCGCCGACTGGCAGGGCCAGCCAGAGCCAGACGTCACCGAGCAGCGCCGCGGCCACCACCAGCGGCACCCCCAGCGCCGCCGAGGCGACCATGGAGACCAGGCTGAGCAGGCTCTTCGCCACCCCCGAGCCGGTGTTCATCGCGAACGGGTTGCTCGTCTCCGGCAGGGCGAAGCCGCCGAGCACCGCCACGAAGGAGTTGACCGCCAGCCCGCAGCCGTACGCGGCGAGCAGGGCCCCGGCCATCACCCCGAGCCAGCCCGGCCGCCCGAGCGCGACGGCCAGCACGATCGCCACGGCGATCAGGATCGGCACCACGTAGAGCGAGAACGCGGCCATCCTGGCCCGCAGCTCCACCCGCCCCGGCACCCCGGCCACCACGTTCGCCGCGTACGCGCTGCCGTCGAAACCGAACTGGTTCGCCAGGGTGACCGAGGCGAGCACACCGACGAAAAGCATCGAGAGGCTGACCAGCACCGGCGACGCGTCCGCCGCCGCCTGGCCGAACGCCTGACCGCCGTCCTCGATCAGCCGGGAGCCACCCAGGTTGACCATCACCGGCACGAACACGCCGACCACCGCGATGGTGATCAGGTTGGCCCGCCGCCGGGCGTCCCGCCACCAGTAGCGGCACTCCCGGGCGACCAGCGCGCCGAACCGGTCCCGCCGGGCCCAGCCGACCGCCCGGGGGAAGAGCTGCCCGACGGCCCCACCGATCGGGCCGCGCCGCTGCCGCGCCGGTCCGGCGCTGGTCGCGCCGACCATCGCCGACTCGAGCGTCCGCGACCACCAGAGCAGCAGCGCGCCCACCGTCAGCGCGGTGATCAGGAGCTTCAGCGCGGCGGCGCCGCCCCGGCCCTCGGCCACGTCGATGCCGACGGTCCACGGCGCCCCGAACGGCGTCCACCCGAGCACCCGGGCCACCCCGGTCAGCCGGTCCCAGTCGGCGCGCTGGACCGCCGCCGCCACGAAGATCTGCACCGGCCCGAGCAGCGCGGCCAGCACCGCGAGCAGCACCGCGGCCAGGTCGCGTACCCGGCGGGACCGCAACATGGTGGCGAATGCGCTGGTCACCGCGCGGGCGGCGGCCACGCAGAGCAGCAGCCCGCCGGCGGCGCCGAGCACCGCGACCAGCGCGGCCAGCCAACCGCCGAGCGCCCCGGCGGTCACCACCAGCCCGGTCACCGCGAGCAGCGTCGCCAGCACCGGCACGCTGATCAGGGCGGCGGCGAACAGGCCGGTGACCAGGGTGCGCCGGGACAGCGGGAGCAGGGCGAACCGGGCCGGGTCCAGGGTCTCGTCCACGCCGAAGAAGACCAGCGGCAGCAGCAGCCAGCCCAACACCAGCAGCCCACCGCCGAACGCGGCGACCAGCAGCGCGTAGCGGGGCTCGCCGGCCAGACCGGGGGCGGCCAGCGCGAAGAAACCGCCGGCGGCGAACCAGAGCCCGAAGAACAACCCCACCACGAAGAGCGCGACCCGCCAGCCCTGGCCCCGGAAGTTGTTGCCCATCACCCGCAGCTTGAGCCGGACGAAGTGTCGGGCCGAGACCGGCCGGGCCGGCGCGTCCGGTGCGCTCACCGGGACAGCCACGACAGCTCCTCACCGGTGGCGGTCCGGCCGCCGACCGCCGTCACGAAGACCTCCTCCAGGGGACGGCCGCCGCGCACCTCGTCGAGCGTGCCGACCCGGCTGATCCGGCCCTGGGCGAGGATCGCCACGTGCGTGCAGAGCCGCTCGACCACCTCCATCACGTGACTGGAGAAGACGACCGTGCCGCCGCCGACCACGTAGCGGTGCAGGATGTCGCGGATCAGCGCGGCCGAGACCGGGTCGACCGCCTCGAACGGCTCGTCGAGCACCAGCAGCCGAGGGCCGTGCAGCAGCGCGCAGGCCAGGCCGATCTTCTTCTTCATGCCGGCCGAGTAGTCGACCACCAGGGTGCGGCCGGCGTCGCCGAGCGCCAGCACGTCCAGCAGCTCCGCGGCCCGCTGGTCGACCACCGCCGGGTCCATGCCGCGCAGCAGACCGTGGTACGCCAGCAGCTCCGCCCCGCTGAGCCGGTCGAAGAGGCGTACCCCGTCCGGCATCACGCCGAGCAGGCCCTTGGCGCGGACCGGATCGGCCCAGACGTCGTACCCGAGGACCCGGGCCTGGCCGGCGTCGGGGCGCAGCAGGCCGACGGCCATCGAGAGGGTGGTGGTCTTGCCGGCACCGTTCGGGCCGAGCAGTCCGTAGAACGAGCCGGTCGGCACGTCCAGGTCGACGCCGGCGACCGCCACCTTGGTGTCGAACCTTTTGACCAGGCCACGGAGGGACAGCGCGGGGTGCTCAGCCATGCCCCCGACCGTATCCCGCCCGGTCCAGCCGTCGATCCGGCCACAGGATGATCCCCGGTCCTACCTGAGCCGTAGCGCGAACCACCCGGACCCGCGGGCACCGGCCGGACCGCGGCCACGGACGACCGGCAGAACCCGACAGTCGGGACCGGCCGGCGCAACCGGTCCGGACGGTGGCGGGTGTCACAGAGGCAGGGTCGTGGCGGGGGAGGGACATTGGATGCGGACACCGGATTCGACGAGTTCTACCGAACCACCAGGCAACGGGTCGTCACGGTGCTCTACGCGCTAGCCGGTGACCTCAGCGAGGCGCAGGACGCCGCCCAGGAGGCGTACGTCCGGGCCTGGCAGCGCTGGTCGCGGATCAGCGGGTACGACGATCCCGAGGCCTGGGTCCGCATGGTCGGTCACCGGCTCCTGATCAACCGCTGGCGCAAGATCCGGGGTGGCGTCGCCGCGTACCGGCGGCACGGGCCGGCGCCCGCCGTCGGGCCGCCCTCGGAGAACACCGTGCTGCTGGTCACCGCGCTGCGGCGGCTCCCGGCGGAGCAGCGGCACGCCATCGTCCTGTACCACCTGGCCGACCTGTCGGTGGCCGAGATCGCCGAGCAGACCGGCACTCCCGCCGGCACCGTCAAAGCCCGCCTCGCCCGGGGCCGCAGGGCCCTGGCGGCTCTCCTCGACATCAACCTGCCCGAGGAGGTCAGCAATGCCTGAGCCGCTCTTCTCGGAGCTCTACCGGGACACCGAACACCTGGTCTGGGCGCCCGTCGAGCAGGTCCGCCGGCGCGGCCGGCAACGCACCCGCCGTACCCGGATCGCCGCCGTGCTGGCCTGCGCGGTCGCCGTCGCGGTGGTCGCCTCAGGCGCGGTGGCGCTGGCCGACCGCCCGGACGCCACGCCGCCGCTGCCTCCGGCCACCGTCAACCCCACGACGCCGGAGCCGACCCCGCAGCGCACGGCCGACCCGACTCCGAGCGGGAGCCCGGACCCGAGCGGCGGCACGCCGTCGAGCTCGCCCCCGACCAGCGCCGCGGCCGGCAGCGGCCGGGCCGACCGCACCATCCCGGCGGCTGCCACCCTGCAACTCGCCGACCTGCCCAAGGGCTTCACGATGAAGCGGACCAACGGGGGCGGTGACTGGACGTTGGAAGCCGCGACCGCCCACTGCGACGGCCAGGTGCCCGCACTGACGGTCGGCGTGGTGGCCACCACGTTCGTGCAGTTCGACTCGGCCACCGACTGGCTGGTCGAACGGGTCACCCGGCACTCCGGCACCGGCGCCACCACCTCCCTCCAGCGGGTCCGGGGGATCGCCACCGGATGCGAACCGGACCACGTGGAGGAATTCCTCGCCGTCCTCGGCGAGGGGCCGGGCGAGGACGACTGGGTGCTCGTGGCCGGCCAGATCAAGGGGATCCCGAGCCGCTGGCTCTTCGTGCGACGGGGCGATCTGCTGGCGCAGCTCCGGCTGGACCACAAGACGACGCCCAACGAGGCACGCTCGGTGGCGAATCGGGTGGCGGACCGGCTCTGCCTCGGGACCGACGCCTGCTGACGACGCCCGGAGGGGCTAGAGCCGCAGTGTCTCCGGGGCGTGCAGGCGCAGCATGGTGACCCCGACGTCGGGCGGCAGCCGCCGTCGGGTGGCCATCGACACCGCCACCATCACGGTGAACGCCAGCGGCACCGTCCACGCGGCCGGCTGGGTGGTCAGCGTGGCCGGCCAGCCGGTCAGCGGCGGGCCGAGCACGGTGAGCAGCACCGCGCCGATCGCCGCCCCGCCGCCGACCAGCACCCCGGCGGCGGCGCCCAGGTCGGTCAGGCCGCGCCACCAGATGCCGAGCACCAGCAGCGGGCAGAAGCTCGACGCGGCCACCGCGAACGCCAGCCCCACCACCTGTGAGACGTCCAGCCCGGAGACGTTCAGGGCGAGGACCGCCGGCACCCCGCCCGCGATCACCGTGGCCAGCCGGAAACCGCGCACCGAGCCGCGGCCGAGCACGTCCGTGGAGATCACCCCGGCGACGCTGGTGAGCAGCCCGGACGAGGTGGAGAGGAAGGCGGCGAACGCCCCGGCGGAGACCAGCGCGGCGAGCAGCCGGCCCGCAAGGCCCGCCCCGAGGGCCGCCCCCGGCAGCAGCACCACCACCGCGTCGGTCTGGCCGGTGATCAGCAGTTGCGGGGTGTAGATCCGGCCCAGTACGCCGTAGATGGTGGGCAGCAGGTAGAAGACGCCGACCAGGGCGAGCACCACCAGCGTGGTGCGCCGGGCGGCCGCGCCGTCCGGGTTGGTGTAGAAGCGGACCAGCACGTGCGGCAGGCCCATGGTGCCGAGGAAGGTGGCCAGGATCAGCGAGTAGGTGGCGAACAATCCCCGGTCGTCGTCCCCGGCGGTGTCCGGGAGGAGCCAGTCGCCCGCGTCGGTGGCCGTGCCGGCGACCTCCGGCACCGGGTCACCGGCGGCGAAGTCGAGCCGGTCGCCGGGGCGTACCTCCCGGATCTCGCCGTCGGGGAGGGTGAGGGTCGCGCGGTGCTCGACCACGACGGTGGTCGCGGTCCGGAACGCCGGCCCGTCGGGCGGGGTCACCGCCGGGCGGGCGTCGGCCTGCCACTGCAACGCCAGGAAGATCGCGGGTACGGCCAGCGCGGTCAGCTTGAGCCAGTACTGAAACGCCTGGACGAAGGTGATCGCCCGCATCCCGCCCAGCGCCACGTTCGCGGTCACCACCACGGCGACCAGCAGCGCGCCCACCGGGTACGGCGAGCCGGCGACCGTGTTCAACGTCAGCCCGGCGCCCTGGAGTTGCGGCACCAGGTAGAGCCAGCCGATGAAGATGACGAAGACGGTGGCCAGCTTGCGCAGCCGCCGCGAGCCGAGCCGCACCTCGCAGAAGTCCGGCAGGGTGAACGCCCCGGAGCGGCGCAGCGGGGCGGCCACGAAGAGCAGCAGTGCCAGGTAGCCGGCGGCGAAGCCGACCGGGTACCAGAGCACGTCGACGCCGTACTTGAGGATGAGGCCGGCCACGCCGAGGAAGCTCGCCGCCGACAGGTATTCCCCGCCGATCGCGGCGGCGTTCCAGGTCGGGCTGACCGCCCGGGAGGCGACCAGGAAGTCGGAGGTGGTCCGGGCCAGTCGCAGCCCGTAGAAGCCGATCCCCACGGTGACCAGGGTGACCACCACGATCGCCGGGACGACGTACGCGTTGCCCATCTCAGCGCTCCGGCCGCTGGACCAGGTCGGTGAAGTCCTGCTCGTTGCGCTCGGCCAGCCGCACGTACGCCCAGCCGACCCCGATCAGGAAGGGGAAGGCGGCCACCCCGAGCAGCAGCCACGGCAGGTTGACCCCGAGCACGGTGACCCGACCGACCGACGGCGCGATGGCGAAGAGCCAGGGCAGGCCGCCCAGCCCGATCAGCACCAGCAGGCTGAGCCGCAGCGCCAGCGAGAGCTGGGCCCGCATGAGGCCCTGCACCAGGGTCTCGCCGACCCGGGTCTGCTGGGTCAGCTCGGAGCGGGTCCGCTCCGCTCGGCTGGCCGGGCGGGACACCTCGGCCAGCACGATCCGGGTCCGGCGGGACGGCCAGGGGGTGCGCGCACCGGGGGCGCGCGGCCCGGGGGTGTCCGGGCCGGCGGTGTCCGGCTCCGGGGCGCGCGGCCCGGAGACCGGAGCGGCCACCCGCCGCCCCGGACCGTCCTGCTCCCCGGCTCCGGTCATCCCCGGCAGTCTCGCCTGCCCGGTGGGAATGTCAAGAGCACCGGGACGGCGCTGTGGACAACATGTGGATAACGCTTCACTCCTGTGGACAACCCGGTGGATGACCGCTGCCTCGTTGTGGACGACGGGTGGGGACGCCCCCGTGGCTCAGCCGAGTCCGACCCGTACCGGATCGGCGGTGGCCGAGCCGAGCCAGGTGTGCGGGTTGCCGTGCCAGCACCAGCCCAGCTTCGGCGCGCCCTGGCTGATCCAGAGCGCCGGCACCCGCCGGTCGCCGCAGCGCGACCCGACCAGCGAGAAGCACCGGTTGCTGGCCAGGGCGGGCGGGTGCAGGGTGACGAACGCCAGGCCCTCGTCGATGGTGATCGGCAGCCGGCCGGCCGCGGTCATCTGGTCCAGCGCGGTGGCCGGCGGCAGGTTGCGGTACTCCTCGCCCCGGTCCACGTCGAAGAGCAGGTACGCCGGCCCGGCCGGCACCTCCAGCTCCTTGATCGGGTCGAACCTGGGCAGGTCGGCGGCGGGGAAGTTTCGGTCGAGGACGCCGGGCTTGCGCTTGCCGGCGAGCGTGGTCAGCGCGATCCGCTCCGGCACCGGCACCAGCTCGCGGGTGGTCACCAGCAGGAAGGGCACCCGCCCGTCGGTGGGTGCGGCCAGCCCGGCCGCCCCGGCGACGGCCGCTGCGCGCAGCGGGGTGAGCAGGTCGCGGAAGGCGTCCTCGGTCAGCCCGGCGAGGGCGGGGTAGCCGAGCCCCACCAGGCGGTCGAGCTGGCGGTCGAAGTCGGTCGCGGCGTCGTAACGGCTGTCGGGCATGCGGCCTCCACTCTGTCGTACGGCGTCCCGTACAGCGTACGGCCAATGGCGCGTATTCCCGATCCGGCGGAAAAATCTCCGCTCAGCGGTTCCAGTCCTGCTTGGCGGCCCGGACCAGCTTGTCCTTCAGCTCCCGGGTGTGCCGGCGGCTCACCGGCAACTCCGCCCCGTCGATCACCACCACGTACCCCGAGTTGACCAGCCGCAGCTCCGCGATCAGCCGCAGCTGCACCAGGTACGAGCGGTGGATCCGTACGAACCCCGCGTCCGCCCAACGCTCGGCCAGGGTGGCCAGCGAGACCCGGACCAGGTGCGAGCCGTCCGCGGTGTGCAGCCGGGCGTAGTCGCCCTGCGCCTCCACCCAGCGCACCGCCGAGCGGGGCAGCATCCGGGTCGTCCCGGCCAGCTCGATCGGGATGGTCGGGTCCTCCTCGGCCCGGGCCAGGGCCGCCGGGTGCGAGGGGACCACCCGGGAGCCGATCACCCGGCGCAGCGACTCGGCCAGCCGTTCCGCCCGTACCGGCTTGCGCACGTAGTCCGTGGCGCCCAGGTCGAAGGCGTCCACCGCGCCGTCGTCGTACGCGGTGACGAAGACGATCGCCGGTGGCCGAGCGAACCGGCGCAGCACCCGGGCCAGCTCCATGCCGTCCAGCCCGGGCATCCGGATGTCCAGGAAGACCACGTCCACGTCGCCGTCGCGGAGCAGCCGCAGCGCCTCGGTGGCGTCCCCGGCGGTGTGCAGCCGGGCCACCCGCGGATCCGCCCGCAGGTGGTACGCCAGCTCGTCCAGCGCTGGCGGCTCGTCGTCCACCGCCAGCACGCGGAGAAACCCGGTGGCGGTGTTCATGACGTCGCCCGGACCCCGGGATGGAACTTCGGCACCCGCATGCTCACCTTCGTACCCGAGCCCAGGCCCGTCTCGACGACCAGGCCGAACCGGTCCCCGAAGGCCGACCGGAGCCGCTCGTCGACGTTCGAGAGGCCGACGTGCTGCCCTGGGTCGTCGGTCGGGTCACCGCCGGCCGCGGCCAGCTCGGCGATGCCGGCGGTCAGCGTGGTCGGATCCATCCCCACTCCGTCGTCCTCCACCGTGATGTGGCACTCCGCGCCCGCGTCCCGGGCCTCGATGCTCACCATGCCGGTGCCCGGCTTGCGGGACAACCCGTGCCGGACCGCGTTCTCCACCAGCGGCTGGAGGCAGAGGAACGGCAGGGTCACCGGCAGCACCTCCGGAGCGATCTGGAGCCGCACCTGGAGTCGCTCCCCGAACCGGGCCCGCTCGATGGTCAGGTACCGGTCGATCGAGCGCAGCTCCTCGGCGAGGGTGGTGAACTCGCCGTGCGCCCGGAACGAGTAGCGGGTGAACTCGGCGAACTCCAGGATCAGCTCGCGGGCCCGCTCCGGGTCGGTCCGGACGAACGAGCCGATGGCGGTCAGCGCGTTGTAGATGAAGTGCGGGCTGATCTGGGCGCGCAGCGCGCGTACCTCGGCCCGGGCCAGGCGCTCCCGGGACGAGTCCAGCTCGGCGAGGGCGAGCTGATCGCCGGCCCAGTGCGCGGTCTCCAGGGTGGCCTGCACCAGCCCCGGGGCGGGCCGCTCGTCGGCGATCGCCACCAGCGCCCCGACCACCCGGCCGTCCGCGCTCAGCGGGGCCACCACGGCGCCGCGTACCGGGCAGTCCACCAGGTCGCACTGCAGCTCCGCGTCGTGCAGCACGGTCGACCGGCCGGTGCCGGCCGCCCGCTGGGCCGCCGCGAGCAGTTGGTCGCCGTGGTGCGCCCCGCGCCCGTCGAGCGCGAGCAGGGCCTCCCGGTCCGTCAGGGCCAGCCCGGCCGCACCCACCAGGGCCCGCAGATGGCGTACGGCCTTCGCCGCGCCCGCCGCGCTCAGCCCGGCCCGCAGCGGCTCGGCGGCCAGCCCGGCGGTGTGCAGCACCTCGTAGGTGGCGCGCTGGGTGGCGGTCGCGATGCCCCGGCGGCCGCGCAGCCGCAGCACCGCCCAGAGCGCCGCGGCGAGCGCGCTGACCAGCGAGACGACGCCGAACACGGCCGAGAGGTTGCCACCCACGCAGCGATCCTGACGGGTCCGCCTCCGGAGCGCTAGTACGCGCCCTTGCGGGCGAGCACCACCCCGACGGTCCGCCACAGGATGCTCAGGTCGTACGCCAGCGACCAGTTGTCGACGTAGTAGAGGTCCAGCCGGACCGCCTCGTCCCAGGACAGGTCGGAGCGGCCGGAGACCTGCCACAGGCCGGTGATCCCGGGGCGGACCAGCAGCCGGCGCCGCACGTCGCCCAGGAAGTCGCCGTCGTCGGCGGGGAGCGGGCGCGGCCCGACCAGCGACATCTCGCCCCAGAGCACGTTGATCAGCTGGGGCAGCTCGTCCAGCGAGGAGGCGCGCAGGAACCGGCCCACCGGGAAGACCCGCGGGTCCTGCTTCATCTTGAACAGCAGGCCGTCGGTCTCGTTCTGGTCGACCAGGCTGGCCAGGCGCTCCTCGGCGTCGACGTACATGGTCCGGAACTTCCAGACCCGGAAGGTCCGCCCCTCGTGCCCGACCCGGGGCTGCCGGAAGAAGACCGGCCCGGGGTCGGAGATCCGGATGGCGAGCGCGATGGCCGCGAAGAGCGGGATCAGCAGCACCAGGCCGAGCCCGGCGGCCACCCGGTCCATCAGGTTCTTGACCAGCAGCGCCGGGCCCGACAGCGTCGGCTCCTCGACGTGCAGCAGCGGCAGGCCCTCGATCGGGCGGATGTGCACCCGGGGGCCGGCGATGTCGGTGAGCTGGGGCGCGACCACCAGGTCGACGCCGGAGCCCTCCAGTTGCCAGGCCAGCCGGCGCAGCTCGCCGGGCTCGGCGCTGGCCGAGCCGCAGACCGCGATGGTGTCCCCGCCGACCTCGCGGACCAGGGCGAGCACGTCCCGGCCGGCGTAGACCGGCACGGGGGTCTCGATGCCCCGCGCGGCGGCGTACCCGTCGGTGAGGTGGATCGCCACCGGCACCAGGCCGGCGCCGGGGTTGCGGGTGACCGCGGTGTAGACCTCCAGGCACTCCGGCAGGGTGCCGATCAGCACCATCCGGTGCCCGGCCTGGCCGGCCCGGCGGCGGATCGCGTGCAGCAGGAAGCGCGCCATGAACCGCTCAGCCAGGATCAGCATCAACGCGCCGAGCAGGGCGAAGCCCACCGTGTAGCGGGAGAGGTCGGTCTTGGTGGCGAAGGCGAGGAACGACACCGTGGCGGCGACCGCCACCCCGCCCCGGACCACCCGCTTGAACTCGTCGGGGCCGAGCCCGAGGTACCGCCGGTCGTACGCCCGGTTGCCCCAGAGCAGGACCAGCCAGCCGAGCGGCAGCAGCACGAACGCCACGGTGTAGAACCAGGTCGGGTCTTCCTGGGCGTTGTAGAAGCCGGCCCGGGCCTGGCCGAACGCCTCCTGGGCGATCCAGTCGGCCACCACCACCGCGGCGAAGTCGAGCAGGAGCAGCAGCGCGGTGTAGGGGCGGTGCCAGCGGGACACCCGCCGGCGAGCACGGGCCCAAGCCGACCGGGGTACGCCGTTGTGCGACGGCGGTGTCGGCGGCTGGATTTCGAAGCTGTCGACGTGCCGCACGCTCTTGCTCCGGCCTGTGTTGGTTACCGGGCGCTGGAGGCTTGTCGTCACCTCAACCCATGTCCTCCCGCATGACACGCGTCCTCACTCGCAGTGAGGGCCCGGGTCGCCCACCGTTCCAGTCTCCCACGCCGGGCCCGGCCGGGACGGCCTCCCGAAGGGAAGTGCCGTCCGTCGGTGCTCGCGGGGATCTGGCCGGCTCCGTATCGGTTGTGAAGCCGGGGACCGGGCCACTATACCGATGGATGGCGGGCCCGGTAGAGGAGCGGACCGGGAGCTTCGGAGATCCCGGGTCGATTCCTCTCCGTAATCGCAGAGTGGGGTTACTCACCGTACGAGGCGGGACAACCGACGGTCAGCGAGTGGCTTGCCCCCGGTCTGGCAGGTGGGGCAGTACTGGAGGCTCGAATCAGCGAACGACACCTCGCGCACCAGATCGCCACATACCGGGCAGGGCAGGCCCTTCCGGGCGTGGACCTTCAGCCCGGAGCGCTTCTCGCCCTTCAGCTCCGCGGCCCGCTGCCCCATCGACCGCCGGACCGCGTCACCGAGCACGGCCCGGGTCGCCGCGTGCAGGGTGGCGAGCTGGTCGTCGGTGAGCCGGTCGGTGAGCGCGAACGGCGAGAGCTTCGCCGCGTGCAGGATCTCGTCGGAGTACGCGTTGCCCACGCCGGCCAGCACCGCCTGGTCGGTCAGCACTCCCTTGACCTGCCCCCGCCGGCTGCGGAGCCGCTCGGCGAAGGTGGCCAGGTCGGCGCCGAGCGCGTCCGGCCCGAGCTTGGCCACCCCGGGCACCAGCGCCGGATCGGTCACCAGGTACGCGGCCAGCTTCTTCTGGGTGCCGGCCTCGGTCAGGTCGAACCCGGAGCCGTCGTCGAGCCGGACCCGCACCGCGACCGGGCCCTTGCCGGGACGCAGCGGGGTGGTCGACGGGAACGCCTCCCGGTAGTGCAGCCAGCCCGCGCGGGCCAGGTGCACGACCAGGTGCAGCCCGCCCTCGAAGAGCACGTCGAGGAACTTGCCGTGCCGGCCCGCGCCGGCCACGGCCCGCCCGGCCACCGCGCTCGGCGGCGGATCGTACGTCTTCAGGGCGCTGATCGCGGTGATCTCGACGCGCTCGACGCGCCGGCCCACCGCGCGCTCGCGCAGGTAGCCGGCGAGCGCTTCCACCTCCGGTAGTTCGGGCACCGTACAACGGTAGCCTTCTTTCCCGTGAGAATCGTGGTGGCGCACAACCGGTACCGGGAAGCCCAGCCCTCCGGCGAGAACACGATCGTCGACGCCGAGATCGGGCAGCTCACCGCCGCCGGGGTGGAGGTGCTGCCGTTCCTGCGCAGCTCCGACGAGATCCCCACCATGTCGAAGGCGGCCAAGGCGCTGCTGCCGATCTCCCCGATCTGGGCCCCGCAGGCCCAGCACGACCTCGACCGGCTGCTCGTCGAGCACCGGCCCGACGTGCTGCACCTGCACAACCCGTACCCGCTGCTCTCGCCCTGGGTGGTGCGGACCGCGCACAAGCGGGGGGTGCCGGTGGTGCAGACGGTGCACAACTACCGGCAGGTCTGCTCCTCCGGGCTCTACTTCCGGGACGGCGTGATCTGCCAGGACTGCCGGGGCCGGGCGCTGGGCGTGCCGGCCATCGTGCACCGCTGCTACCGCGGCTCCCGGGCGCAGAGCGCGCTGATGGCCACCACGCTGGCCGTGCACCGCCCCACCTGGCGGTCGGTCGACCGGTTCATCGCGTTGACCAGCGCGGTCGCCGACCACCTGCGCGACTACGGCATCCCGGACGAGCGGATCGTGGTGAAGCCGAACGCGGTCCCCGACCCCGGCGCCCCGGCGCCGCTCGGCGAAGGCTTCCTCTATCTGGCCCGGCTCACCCCGGAGAAAGGGCTCGACCTGCTGCTGGAGGCATGGCGGCGGCACCCGGTCGGCGCGCTGGGCCCGCTGCGGATCGCCGGGGACGGCGAGCTGCGCCCGCTGGTCGAGGCGGCCGCCGCCGAGCGACCCGACGTGCACTACCTGGGGCAGCTCGACCGGGCCGGGGTCCGTGCCGCGATCACCTCGAGCGCCGTGGTGCTGGCCACCTCCACCTGGCACGACGTGCTGCCCACCGTGATCATCGAGGCGCTGGCCAGCGGGCGGCCGGTGCTCGGCACCGCGCTGGGCGGCATCCCGTACCTGGTCGGCGCCGACACCCCGCGCGAGCCGGCCGGCACCGGCCCGGCCGAGGTGGCCTCGGCCCCCGCCGGCGCCGCTAGCGGGCCGGCGATCCCGGCGGGCATCAAGCCCGGTGCGGCGGGCTGGGTGGTGCCGCCCGAGCCGGCGGTGCTGGCCGCCGCCCTCCCGGTGGCCCGGGCCGGCGCCGGCGTCCTGGCGACCGCCGCCCGGGCCCGGTACGAGCGGCTCTTCCACCCCGACGTGGTGACCCGGCGCCTGATCGACATCTACGCCGGTGTGGCGGGCAACCGGACGACCCCGGCCCAGCCCTGACGGTCACAAGGGGTAAGCACCGTTCATCGCCGGCACCCGAGCCGCCTGCCGGGTCCGCCCGAGCCGAACCCCGAACCGGGCCCCAGGTCGGGCCCGCGCCGATCCGGACTCGCGCCGAGCCGGAACCGCGCCTGGCCGGACCCGCCCCGAGCCGGGCCGGGCCGGGCCGCCCGAGCACGGTCGGGTCGGTGCCCGTCAGCGGAGGGAGGCGCGGGCGGAGAAGGCGACGCTGGCCAGCAGGAATCCGCCGTTGACGATCGTGAAGGCCACGAGCAGCCAGAGGGCCAGCGCGGGGGCGACGGTCAGCACCAGGCCGGCCAGGAGGATCACCGCGCCGTAGTCGCGGACCAGCTTGGCGAGGCGTACCGGGAGCGAGGTCGAGGTGACCATGCTGGCCGCGTTCGGCCCGGCCTGCATCACCGAGGTGACCAGGTTGACCATCCAGGTGCCGGCGAACGTCGCGACCAGCCACGCGGGCGTGCCCGGGTGTTGCGCCACGGCGGTCGCCCCGAGCGCGGCGACCAGGGCGATCTGGGCGGCCACGTCGCAGAGCACGTCGACCCGGGCACCGGCCGCGCTGCCCTGCCCGGTCACCCGGGCGAGCTGACCGTCGGCACAGTCCAGCGCGTACGCGACCTGCCAGCCGACCAGGGCGACCAGCCCGACCGCCCAGGCCGGGACGGTGCCGGCCGCGACCGGGCCGGCGAGCGCGATCACGGTGACCGAGGCGGCGAGGCCGAGCACCAGGTTGGCGAGGGTCAACGCGGTCGGGCGCAGCCCGGCCCGCTGGGCGAGCAGGGCGAAGAACGCCCCGATCCACTGGCTCACCGACTCGCTGAACAGGCCGCCGCCCCGGTTGCGCCGGTGGAAGTCGGCGACGGTCGGGCGGGCGGGGTCAGACACGGTGATCGCGAAGTTCATCGGCGTAATCTCCCAGCCGCCGACGGGTCTCGTCGGCCGACAGCGCGAGGTGCTCGAGGATGGTGAACCGGTCCGGCCGGGTGGCCGGGGCGAACTGCACGGCCTCGACGAACTGCTCGTCGGTCAACCCCAGATCGGCGGGCGTGGTGGCCAGGCCGTGCCGGTGCAGGCAGCGGGCGAGCTGGCCGAAGCGTTCCGTCTCGCCGCGCAGGAAGGTGCAGAAGAGCGCACCGAGGCCGACCTGCTCCCCGTGCGAACCCGTGCCGGGGAAGAGCCGGTCGATCGCGTGCGAGATCTCGTGGTCGCCCCCGCTGGCCGGCCGGGTCGACCCGCACACCGAACTCGCGATCCCGCCCAGGATGAGCGCCTCGGCCAGAGTGGTCAGGAACGCGTCGTCGGTGATCTTGCCGGGGTGGTTGATCAGGGCCTCGGCGCCGGTCCGGGCCAGGGTGAGGGCCAGGCCGTCGATCGGCTCACCGCGCACCGCGTGGGCCAACTCCCAGTCCGCGCAGGCGCTGAGGTTGCTCACCGCGTCGCCGATGCCGGCCTGGGTCTGCCGGTCCGGGCCGCTCTCCACGAAGTCCAGGTCGACGATCACCGCGATCGGGATGTGTACGCCGTAGGAGCCCTTGCCGCCCTCGTGGTCCAGGGACGCCGTCGGCGAGGCGATGCCGTCGTTGGCCAGGCTGGTCGCGACCGTGACCATCGGGATGCCGTAACGGGTGGCCGCGTACTTGGCGGTGTCGATGGTCTTGCCGCCACCGATGCCCACCACGGCGTCGTACTGCCGGCGGCGCAGGTGGTCGCCGAGCTGGTTGGCGGCGTCGATGGTGCCACCGGTGACCGTGAACACATCGGCCGCGCCGAGCGACGGCCGGCACAGCTCCACGATCTTCTCGCCCTGGCCGGGGCCGACCACCACCGCCACGTCCCCGCCGGCGGAGATCCGCCGGTCGGCCAGGAGCGGGCCCAGGTCGGCCACCGCGCCCCGCCGGACCTCGATGGAGAGCGGGGTGTTGACCGTCCGGGCTAGTAGCGGCACGCGATCTCCCGGGCCCGGGCGAGGTCGGCGTGGTTGTCCACCTCGACCCAGGACACGTCGCCGATCGGCGCGGCCCGCACCTCCCCGCCCCGGTCGGCGAACTCCTGGTAGCCGTCCTCGTAGTAGAGGTTCGGGTCCCGCCGCCAGGTCGTCTCCAGGGCGTCGGCGAGCGCGTCAGCCACCTGCGGCTCGATCAGCGTGGCGCCGATGTACTCGCCGTACGACTCGCCCGGGTCCATCAGCTTGGTGATCCGGGTGAGCTGGCCGGCGGCGTCGAAGGTGGTCTTCATCTCCTCCTCGGCCAGCGGCTTGATGTTGTCGACGGCCAGCAGGATGCCCGGCCCGCGCTCGGCCAGCAGGGTCTTCTCCACGCTCACCGGGTGCACGGTGTCGCCGTTGACCAGCAGCACGCCCCGGGCGAAGTACTCCCGCGCCAGCCACAGCGAGTAGGCGTTGTTCCACTCCTCGGCCTTGTCGTTGGGCACGAGGGTGAGGGTGACGCCGTACTTCTCCTCCAGCGCCGCCTGCCGCTCCCGGACCGCGTCCGCGGCGTAGCCGACCACGATCACGACCTCGGTGAGCCCGACCTCGGCGAGGTTGCGCAGCGCGATGTCCAGGATGGTGATCTCCCCGTCCACCGGCACCAGCGCCTTCGGCAGGGTGTCGGTGTACGGACGTAGCCGTCGGCCGGCCCCGGCCGCCAGTACCATTCCGATCATTTCCGACGTCCTCCCCGGAGCTGAACCGCGTTCTCGTGGAGGATAACGTCAGGCCGAGGTGGCCCTACGGGCAACCGGCGTGGACCGCCCGGCGGTGGCGCGGAGTGTCCAGCCGCTCGAGCCGCCACACCCCGGCCGCCGCCGAGAGCGACGAGACCCCCGGCCGCCGCTGACAGCGACGAGACCCCCGGCCGTCGCCGACAGCGACGAGCCGGCGCCGTTTTCACCGATGCCCGGTCTTGTCCCGGTACGCATCGATGGCCCACCATGTCCGTACCGAGGCCACCGTCCCATAGGGGTGATGCGTGATGCAGGTTCGGGAAGCGATGTCCAGTGAGGTGCTCGTGGTCGGCCCGGAGCACACGCTCCGCCAGGCGGCCCAGATGATGTCGGCCCGCCGGGTCGGCTCGGCGGTGGTGATCGATCCGGATTCCGAAGGGATCGGGATCATGACCGAGCGGGACGTGCTCAACGCGATCGGTGCCGGGCTCGACCCGGACCAGGAACGCACCGGTGCCCATCTGACCTGGGACGCGGTCTACGCCGGTCCCGACTGGACGGTGGAGGAGGCGGCGGCGGCCATGGCCCGCGGCGGCTTCCGGCATCTGGTGGTGCTCGACGGACGGGAGGTGGCCGGGGTCATCTCGGTCCGCGACCTGATGCGGGTCTGGGCCCGGGAACACGCGCCCACGACGGTCTGAATCCATCGAGCGCGGCGGGGTCCGGCCGCGGCGGCCGGCCGGGTTCCGCGCGCCCGGGACACGGTTCGCGAGCGCGTTTCGGCTCTCCGGTCGGCCGGTCGGACGGATCGACTGCCCGCATGTTGAACTTCGCGTGTATCTCGGTCGGACCGGCCGGAGCAGGCCCTAGGCTCGTCCGCATGACCGCCGAGCAGTTGATCTCCTTCGCCCGTGGCGCTCCCTCGCTGGACATCGTCGATGTCGAGGGGCTCAAGGCCGCCGCCGTCCGTGCCTTCGACGCCGACCCCGCCGGGATCACGGCGTACGGCACCTCCGTCGGCTACCCGCCCCTGCGGAAGTGGATCGCGGAGAAGCACGGCGTCGAGGCCGATCAGGTGCTGATCACGAACGGCTCGCTCCAGGCCGACGCCTTCCTCTTCGACCACCTGGTCCGCCGGGGCGACGCCGTGGTGGTCGAGCGTCCCACGTACGACCGGACACTGCTCAACCTCCAGCAGATGGGCGGCGAGATCCACGGCGTGACCGTCCAGCCGGACGGCCTGGACACCGCCGAGCTGCGCAAGCTGCTGGAGTCGGGAGTCCGGCCCCGGCTGGCCCACGTCATCCCGAACTACCAGAACCCGGCCGGGGTGACCCTCTCCCTGGAGAAGCGCCGGGAGTTGCTGGACCTGGCCGCCGAGTACGGCTTCACGATCTTCGAGGACGACCCGTACGCGGACATCCGGTTCCGGGGCGAGCCGCTGCCGTCGATGCTGTCGATGGATAGCCGCGGCGTGGTCGTGCACGCGTCGAGCTTCACCAAGACGGTCTGCCCCGGGGTGCGGGTCGGCTACCTGGTCGGCTCGGCGGAGCTGATCGCGGCGATCGCCAAGAAGGCCACCAGCCTCTACATCTCGCCTGGCATGGTGGCGCAGGCGATCGTGCACCAGTTCTGCGTCTCCGGCCAGATCGAGCAGTCGATCCACACGGTGCGGACCGCGCTGGGCGAGCGGGCCCGGCTGCTCGCCGAGGCGCTGCGCCGGCACATTCCCGAGGCCCGGTTCGTGGAGCCGGACGGCGGCTACTTCCTCTGGGTCGAGCTGCCGGAGGACGTCGAGGTGGATCGGCTCGCCCCGGCGGCGGCCGAGCGCGGCGTGGCGGTGGTCAAGGGCAGCGACTTCGTGATCGACGGCGGCCGGCACGCGCTGCGGCTGGCGTACTCCGCGGTGACCGCGGACCGGATCGACGAGGGTGTGCGGCGGCTGGCCGAGGCGATGGCCGCCGTCCGGGGCTGATTTTCTGTCAGGTTCCTGACAGAAGGCTGAAACCGGCCGGCCCGGGGCTCCCGTTGGGCCGGCCGGGGACCCACAATGCTGCGAGCGCCTTTCACCTTTCGGTGGCCGATCCGCCGGCCGGGGACCGCAACCCCTCCCGGCCCCCGGATCGAGGGCGCGTCAGCACTACTCCCGCCCCCAAGGGGTGCCGGGTGGGCCGTGTCGCCCCTCACCCCCCTGACGCGGCCGGCCCGCCCGGCGCCGCCCGCCCGCCCGGCGGGCGAGGGGTGAGCCTCGTCGCAGCCCTCGCCGACGCTGCGGTTCGTCCCGATCGGCGTAACCTGCAAGCCGCAGCATGGTGGGGAGGGGGCGAGATGACCGACAGGTTGGCACGCGACCGCGCGGCCGGACAGAGCGGCGGCGGGGTGCTCCGGCCGCGGGCCTGGGCGGCCCCGGTCCGGGCGATGAGCCGCATCCTCAACGCCGACGGTTCTCCCCGCGAGCCGGCCCCGACCGGGCCCGGCCGCAGCGGCATCGTCGACTGCGCCCTCTACGTCGACGGCGAGCGCCAGCAGGGCGACTGGCAGTACGCCGACGCGCTGGCGGCGGCCCGCCGGGAGGAGAACGCCTTCGTCTGGCTCGGCCTGCACGAGCCGGAGCTGGACGAGATGACCGAGATCGCCGCCACCTACGGCCTGCACGAGCTGGCCGTGGAGGACGCGGTCAAGGCCCAGCAGCGCCCCAAGCTGGAGCACTTCGGCGAGGTCGCGTTCCTGGTGCTGCGGACGGCCCGCTACTGCGAGCACACCGAGCTGACCGAGAACTCCGAGGTGGTGGAGACCGGGCAGGTGATGCTCTTCATCGGGCCGGACTTCCTGGTCAGCGTCCGGCACGGGGACGCCTGCCGGCTGTCGGCGGTCCGGGCCGACCTGGAGGCCAAGCGGGACCTGCTGCGCACCGGCCCGTGGGCGGTGGCGTACGCGATCACCGACCGGGTGGTGGACCTCTACCTGGAGGTCGCCGACCGGCTGGAGGACGACCTCGACGTGCTGGAGGCGGACGTCTTCGACCGGCAGGGCAGCGGGCGGATCCAGCGCATCTACCAGATGAAGCGGGAACTGGTCGAGTTCAAGCGGGCGGTGGTGCCGTTGCAGCGGCCACTGCTCACCCTCACCTCGCAGGTCAACCGGGAGGTGCCGAAGGAGGTGCGGCGCTACTTCCGGGACGTGCAGGACCACCTCAGCCGCACCGTCGAGCAGGTCAACTCGTACGACGACCTGCTCAACTCGATCCTCCAGGCCCGGCTGGCCCAGGTCACCGTCGACCAGAACAACGACATGCGCAAGATCGCCGCGTGGGCGGCGATCGGCGCGGTGTGGACCGCCATCGCCGGCATCTACGGGATGAACTTCAAGTACATGCCGGAGCTGGGCTGGACCTACGGCTACCCGGGGGTGTGGGCGCTGATGCTGGCCTCGTCCTTCACCCTCTACCGACTGTTCCGCCGTAACGGCTGGCTCTGACCCGCCCGGCAGCCGGAAGCGCCGGCGACGCGGGACGTACCCGCGTGCCGGCGCTTTTCCGTCGAGGTCAGCGGCGACCGCTGGTCCGGGCGGCGTTCTTGCCGTTGCTCAGCGCCGTGCTCACGTCGTCGGCCGGGCGGCCGGAGACGTCCCGGGCGCCCTCGGCGACCGAGGGGACCTTGTCGGTCGGCTGGATCACCGGCTGGCTGCTGGCGCGCGCGGTCGAGGCGCTGCCGCTGCCGGCCACCGCCGAGCTGCCCGCGCCGGTCGGGCCGGCCTGGGTGACCTTCGCGGTCGGGTCGGGCGTCTCCACCACGATGGTGTCGACGTCCTCGCGCATCGGCTCCAGCGTGTCGCCGGGGCTCGACTCGATCCGGCCGGTCGGGTCGTACTCGGACCATTCCCGCTGCTCACGGGCGCGGCGCAGGGCCATCGCGCCGGCCAGGCCGGCGACGGTGCCGGCGGCCAGCAGGCCGGCCATCATCCCGCGCGAACGCTTCTGCTTCTTCCTGGCGGCCTTCATGTTCTTCGCCTTCGCCTTCTTGCTCAGCTCGACCTGCTTGGCAGCGGCGGCCTTCCGCCCCTTGATCGCCTTGCCCGCGGCCCCGGCCTGCGCGCCGCGCGCCGCCAGGACCAGCGGCGCGACCGCCGCGACCGACGAGGCGAGCCCGCTCGACGCCCGGTCCCGGAGCACGGTCGCGGTGGGCGCGACGGCAACCCGGGCTGCCTGGACCCGCGGGCCGACCGAGGCGCCGGCACCCCTCGCCGCGTGCGTCGCGGCCTGCCTCAGGTGACCGATGCCCTGGTTCAGCTCCGCCTTCGCGAGCTGCCCCTGGGTCCTACGCCGCCCGATTCCAAACACGGTCCCACCTCCTGGGAGTTCTTCCTTCGACATCCTCCACCTTCGGATGCCTCCGCATGGCCAGATCGGGCACATGGGAGGATCCGCATGGAACTGACCAACGAGTGAGGAGTACCCGTGGCCGAGGCTGTCTACGCCACCTTGCACACCAACGCTGGCCCGATCCGGCTGGAGCTCTTCCCGAACCACGCGCCGAAGACCGTCCGCAACTTCGTCGAGTTGGCCGAGGGCACCCGCGAATACATCGACCCGCGCACCGGCCAGCCGGGCAACGGGCCGTACTACGACGGCACCATCTCGCACCGCGTGATCAGCGGCTTCATGGTTCAGATGGGTGACCCGACCGGCACCGGCCGCGGTGGGCCGGGCTACAAGTTCGCCGACGAGTTCCACCCGGAGCTGCGCTTCGACCGGCCGTACCTGCTGGCGATGGCGAACGCCGGGCCGGGCACCAACGGCTCGCAGTTCTTCATCACGGTGTCCCCGACCCCGCACCTGAACAACCGGCACACCATCTTCGGCCAGGTCGCCGACGAGCAGTCGGTGAAGGTCGTGGACTCGATCGCGAACACCCCGACCGGCCCGAGCGACCGGCCGCTGCAGGACGTGGTCATCGAGCGGGTCGAGATCGAGCGCCAGCAGTCCTGAGCTGTACGCGGGTACCTTTGCTCGCATGACTGAGCGCTCCGGGCAGCCAGGCGACGCCACCGGGGGCCCGGGGCCGACCACTCCGGTCTGCTTCCGGCACCCCGATCGGGAGACCTACGTCCGGTGCACCCGCTGTGACCGGCCGATCTGCCCGGAGTGCATGCGGGAAGCCTCCGTCGGGCACCAGTGCCCGGAGTGCGTGAGTGAGGGACGCCGCAGCGTGCGGCCGGCGCGTACCGCCTTCGGTGGCGGTGCCGCCGGCCGCGAGGGCTACGTCACCAAGGCGCTGATCGCGCTGAACGTGCTGGTGATGCTCCTCTCCATCGTCTCGGACCGGGGCGGTGACGCGGCCGCCGGGGGCGCCTTCGGCGGGCTGGCCGGCGGGGACACGCCGCTGACCCGGTGGGGTGGGGTGCTGGGCTACGCCTCGTACGTCGCCTTCGGCGAGCCGCACGGCATCGCCGCCGGTGAGTGGTACCGGCTGGTGACCGCGATGTTCCTGCACTACGGCCTGGTGCACCTGCTGCTGAACATGTGGGCGCTCTGGGTGCTCGGCCGGACGCTGGAGGCGGTGCTCGGGCCGCTGCGCTTCCTCGCGCTCTATCTGGTGGCCGGGATCGGCGGCAACGTCGCCGCCTACCTGTTCAGCCCGCCGAACACCAGCACGGTCGGGGCGTCGACCGCCATCTTCGGCCTCTTCGCCGCGATCTTCGTGATCATGCGCCGGCTCGGCCGGGACACCTCGGCCATCGTGCCGATCCTCGTGATCAACCTGATCTTCACGTTCACCGTGCCGGGCATCTCGGTCGCCGGTCACCTCGGCGGTCTGGCCGCCGGGGCGCTGATGGCGCTGGTCCTGGCGTACGCGCCACGGATGCGGCGCAGCCTGTTCCAGGCGGCCGGCGGCGCGGTGCTGGTGCTGGCGCTGCTCGGCCTGGTCCTGGTCCGCACCGCCATGCTCACCGGCTGACCACGCCGGCCCGGTCAGCAGGCGGCGGCCCGGGCGGCGTGCAGCGCCTCGGCGACCTCCTCGGGCGGGGCGTTCAGGTCGTACCGGCCGAACAGGTGCAGCGACTCCCCGGCGTCGATCTCCAGCGTCTCGGCGGTCAGGCCGCGCCGGGTCCGCCGCTCCACCCGGATGGCCTCGACGGCCGACCAGGGCAGCAGCCGCCGGCCCGCGAAGCCCCGGATCACGGTGATGCCGCCGGCGTCGACGGCGAGCCGGACCGGCGCCACCACGTCCCGGGCCGCCCAGCCGAGCAGCAGCACCGCGGCCAGGACGGCGAGCACCAGCGGGACCGGGTCGTCGCCGGTGAAGAGCAGGCCCAGGGCGACCAGGACGAGCGCGCCGGCCGCCTTGACGGCGGGCAGGACCGGCGGCACCCGCCACTGGCGGGCCGGGGGCGACGGTGGCATCACCGCCCCAGCATGCCAGCCGCCCGCCGCCGCCTCCCGGTCGACGGTGTGCGGCAGATCGTGGTCTCCAGGCAAGCCGGACGCAACGACCTGCCGCAACCCGAGCCGGGCGGTCGGAGGCAACGACCTGCCGCAACCCGAGCCGGGCAGGGGGAAGGGCCGGCGACCGGGGGGAGGACGGCGGCGGGCGTACGACGTAGGATCGGGGGCAGCCCAAGTTACCGGGGAGTAAACATGAGTGACGCGGTCATCGTCGGTGCGGTACGGACCCCGGTCGGGCGGCGCAAGGGCAGCCTCGCCGGCGTGCATCCGGTCGACCTCTCGGCGCACGTGCTCCGGGCGCTGGCCGAGCGGACCGGGATCGACCCCGAGCAGGTCGACGACGTCATCTGGGGCTGCGTGTCGCAGGTCGGCGAGCAGTCGTGGAACGTCGCCCGCAACGCCGTGCTGGCCGCCGGCTGGCCCGAGTCGGTCCCCGGCACCACCCTCGACCGGCAGTGCGGGTCGAGCCAGCAGGCGCTGCACTTCGCCGCCGCCACGGTCCTCTCCGGACAGGCCGACCTGGTGGTGGCCGGCGGGGTCGAGTCGATGACCCGGGTACCGATGGGCTCCAGCGTCGCCGGCGGCCTGCCGTTCAGCCCGGCCATCCTGGAGCGCTACCGGGGTGTCGAGGGGGTCGCGGCGGACAGCGCGCTCCCGTTCAACCAGGGCGTCGGTGCCGAGCTGATCGCCCGGCGCTGGCGGTTCTCCCGTACCCAGCTCGACGAGTTCGCGCTGGCCAGCCACGAGAAGGCGGCCGCCGCGCAGGACGCCGGGGCGTTCGACCCGGAGCTGGCCCCGGTGGCGCTCGCCGACGGCGGCAAGTTCACCGCCGACGAGGGCATCCGCCGGGACACCTCGCTGGCCAAGCTCGGCGAGCTGGCCACCCCGTTCCACGCCGACGGCGTGGTCACCGCCGGCTCCGCGTCGCAGATCTCCGACGGCGCCGCCGCGCTCGCGGTGACCACCAGCGAGTGGGCCAGCCGGCACGGCCTGCGCCCGCTGGCCCGGGTGCACACCGCCGTGGTCGCCGCCGACGACCCGGTCACCATGCTCACCGCCCCCATCCCGGCCACCGCGAAGGCGCTGCGCCGCGCGGGGCTGGGCATCGAGGAGATCGGCGTGTACGAGGTGAACGAGGCGTTCGCCCCGGTGCCGCTGGCCTGGCTGGCGGAGACCGAGGCGGACCCGGAGCGGTTGAACCCGCGGGGCGGGGCGATCGCGCTCGGCCACCCGCTCGGCGGGTCCGGTGCCCGGATCACGACCACGATGCTCCAGCACATGCGGGACAACGGCATCCGCTACGGCCTGCAGACCATGTGCGAGGGCGGCGGGATGGCCAACGCGACCATCGTCGAGCTGCTCTGAGCCTCCGGCAACCCGCACCGGCGGCCCGCACCGGCGACCCGACCCGGCGACCCGCACCGGCGACCCGATCCGGCCGGTGACCGCCGGCCCGTCCACCGGGGACTTCCCCGACGCGGCGGCGTCGTCCGTCCGGGCCGTCCGCCGTGCTGAGTGGACGACCGATTTCCGCAGGTCTCGACACGGCGGGCGAGTGACGGCAGAATCAGGCCGCCGGCGATGAGCCTGGACTGGTCGATGTGTCCGCCCGCCGGCTTTCGTGCCGACGAACGGGGACTCATGATTCTGCGCTCTGGCCGGGCGATATCGCGCGCCACCGCGAGGCGGCTCGGTGCCGCCCTGACCACCGGGCTGCTGGGGGCCGCGGCGCTGCTCGCCGTCTCCGGCGTCACCGCTCCGCCGCCGATGACCCCGGTCGCGGCCACCTACGGCCCGCAACCCGGCGCCTTCACCGGGTACGGCTTCGACACCTGCACCGCGCCGTCCAGCGCGGCGATGCAGGCCTGGCTGGCGTCGCCGTACCGGGCCGTCGGGATCTACTTCGGCGGGGTCAGCCGCGGCTGCGCCCAGCCGAACCTCACGCCGCAGTGGGTCGCCACCCAACTGGCCGCCGGGTGGCGGCTCATCCCGCTCTACGTCGGCCTGCAGGCACCCTGCACGACGTTCCCGCACCGGATGTCCGCCGACCCGACGCTGGCGGCCGGGCAGGGGCGCGCCGAGGCCGACGACGCCGCGCTCCAGGCGCGCAACCTCGGGCTCGAGACCGGCAGCGTGCTGATCGTCGACGTCGAGTCGTACCCGACCAGCGATCCGGCCTGCGTCCAGGCGGTCAATTCGTACGTCAGCGCGTACAGCGCGCGGCTGCACGACCACGGCTACTTCTCTGGCTTCTACAGCAGCCTCTCCACCGGCGTCGCACAGCAGGTGGCGGCGTACCGCACGGCCGGGCACGTGCCGCCGGACTACCTGGACTTCGCGAAGTGGGACGGCGTGGCGACGGTCTCGGACCCGGCCATCCCGGCCGACTACTGGGCCCCCAAGCGGCGGATGAAGCAGTACCAGGGCGACCACAACGAGACCTGGGGCGGGATCCAGCTCAACATCGATTCGAACTACCTCGACCTGGCGCCGCTGCCCGCCATCCGGGACTTCACCAGCGACGGCTTCTCCGACCTGGTCTACCGGGACAGCCGCAGCGGGACGCTCTACCTGCAACCGGGGAACGGCAGCGGGCTCGCCCCCCGGATCTCGCTCGGCGGCGGCTGGCTCGCCATGAACGAGATCATCCGGGTGGGGAACTTCGACCGGTCCGGCGGCGAGGACATCATCGCGCGGGAGACCGCCACCGGGTACCTCTGGCTCTAC
Organism: Micromonospora sp. NPDC049836; assembly: GCF_044465125.1. Taxonomy (NCBI): domain Bacteria; kingdom Bacillati; phylum Actinomycetota; class Actinomycetes; order Micromonosporales; family Micromonosporaceae; genus Micromonospora; species Micromonospora sp. NPDC049836. The sequence goes on along the minus strand of NZ_JBITLH010000014.1, from coordinate 9,702 downwards.
CCGGGCACCGGCACCGGTGGCCTCGGGCCGCGCGTCCGGGTCGGTAGCGGATTCACCAGCGCCTACCGCCAGTTCGCCCCGATCGGCGACTACAACCGGGACGGCTACCCGGACCTGGTGGTGGCGAACACCAACGGGTCGCTCTACCTCTACCCGGGCCGGGGCACCGGCTTCGGAGCGCGGATCGTGCTGGGCAGCAGCGGCTGGACCGGCATGGACGAGCTGACCGGCGGTTCGGACATCAACGGGGACGGGTACGTCGACCTGCTGGCGCGGCAGACCCGCACCGGCGACCTCTACCGGTACACGGTGACGACGGCCGGCCAGTTGGCGTCGGGGGTCAAGGCGGGCAGCGGCTGGACCGGCCGGCGCGACCTCGTCTCGATCGGTGACTTCGACCGGGACGGCCGGGCGGACCTGGTGGCGGTGGACACCGCGACCAACCTCATCAACCGCTACCGCTGGTCGGGCAGCGCGTTCTCCGGCCCGATCCTGCTCAGCAAGTCCACCGCCCGGTTGCAGCAACCGCTGCTGTGACGTCGCGGGTCGGGCCGGCGTCGCCGGCCCGACCCGACCGGTCGCACCCCCGGTGCGGCTCAGCGGGGTGGAAGTTCCAGAAATCCGCGGTGACCCATATCACCCCAGCTCAATTGCTCGTTGCATGTTGCATGGACGTGTTCTCCCGAACGTTCCTTCCGGCCGCCGCCGAGACCGGCCTGGCGGCCCAGACCGTGAGTCGGCACATGCCGATCTTCCGCCGGTGCGTCGGCTCCGGCGACGCGACCATCCTGGTCACCCGGTGCAGCCGCCCCGACCACCCGATCGGCGGCGAGTACCTCATGCTGCTCACCCACCGCCGGCTGGTGGTGACCCGGCAGACCCGGGTCCTGCACCGGCTGCGCCTGCACCTCAACACCGAACTGCGCGAGCTGAGCAACGTCACCTGGAGCCCGGACGCCCGGTCGCAGTGTGTGGAGCTGGCGGCCACCGCGATCGACGGCATGCGCGAGCGGTTCCTCATCCGTACCCACCACCCGAAGCAGGTCTGGCAGCTCGACGCGCTGCTCAACCACGCCTTCCGGACCCGGCTCCGGACGCCCGCCGAGCGGCTGGTGGCCACCATCGGCGAGCCGCCGGCCGGCGTCCGTCCGACCGCGTTGCGCCCCGCGTCGGTCCGCTGACCGGCTCCTTACCGAACCCGAACATGGCGCGGGCCGCCCCGGCGGCCACCGGTCGGTAATCATGGGCCGGTGACCGCCGACACCGTCCCGCGCGGGCTCGTCCTCGTGGTGGAGGACGAGCCGGCCATCGCCGACCTGGTCCGGCTCTATCTGACCCGGGACGGCTTCGGCGTACACCTGGAACGGGACGGCACCGCCGGCCTGGCCGCCGCGCGGCGGCTGCGCCCGGTGGCCTGCGTGCTCGACATCGCGCTGCCCGGCCTGGCCGGCACCGAGGTCTGCCGCCGGCTGCGCGCCGACGGCGACTGGACGCCGGTCATCTTCCTCACCGCCCGCGACGACGAGGTCGACCGGATCGTCGGCCTGGAACTGGGCGCGGACGACTACGTGACCAAGCCGTTCAGCCCGCGCGAGCTGGTCGCCCGGGTGCGCGCGGTGCTGCGCCGCACGGCCAACCCGCCGGCCGGCGCCGAGCAGCCCCGGGTGGTCGGCGCGGTGACCCTCGACCCGGCCCGCCGGACGGTCACCGCGGCCGGTGCCCCGGTCCAGCTCACCTCGACCGAGTTCGACCTGCTCGCGCACCTGATGGCCCGGCCCGGCCGGGTGTTCACCCGGGAGGAGCTGCTGGCCGGGGTCTGGGGGTACGCCGCCCACGCCGGCACCCGGACGGTCGACGTGCACGTGGCCCAGGTGCGGGCCAAGCTCGGCCCGGCCAGCGTGATCCGCACCCACCGCGGCGTCGGGTACGCGGCCGATGCCTGACCAGCCCACCGTCGCGCTGCCGGTCATCGGCGCCCGGCCCGCCCCGACCCGGCCGCGCCGGCGCCTCGTGCACACCCTGACCGCCCGCGCGGTGCTGGTCACCTGCGCGGTGGCGCTGGTGTCGGTGCTGGTCACCGCGCTGGTCGCGGTCCCCCTGGCGGTCCGCGGCGCGGAGCGGCGCGACCAGGCGGCGCTGGCCGCGCAGGCCCGGCTCGCCGCCGACGTGCTGCGGGTCCGGGCGGTCCGCCAGCGGGACACCGTCGGCGACCGGCTCATCCGCCAGCTCCGCCAGCAGGACATCGAGGTGTATGTCATCCGGGCCGGCCAGGTCGACCGGGCCGGCCTGCCCCGGCCGGTGGTGGCCCGGGTGGCCGCCGGCGGCAACGTCTCCGGCCGCCGGCTCGTCGCCGGGCACCGGGCCCTGGTGGAGGGGCGGGCGCTGCCCGGCGGGGACGGCGTGGTGCTCACCCGGGCCACCAGCAGCGGACCGTGGCGGCAGGTGCTGCATGGCCTCTGGCTGCCGCTGCTGGCTGGGCTCGCCGCCGGGGCGGCCGCCGGGCTACTGCTGGCCCGCCGGCTGGCCCGGCCGATCCGGACCGCCGCGCACGCCGCCGCCCGGCTGCGCGCCGGGGACCGCGCGGTGCGGGTGCCGGTCGAACCGCCCGACGAGGTGGCCGACCTGGCGTACGCGCTGAACGGGCTGGCCGCCGCGCTGGCCACCAGCGAGGGACGGCAGCGGGAGTTCCTGCTCTCGGTCTCGCACGAGCTGCGCACCCCGCTCACCGCGATCCGTGGCTACGCCGAGGCGCTCGCCGACGGGGTGCTCGACGCGGACGCGGTGCCGGCCACCGGCCGGACCGTGCTGGCCGAGGCCGAGCACCTGGACCGGCTGGTCCGCGACCTGCTGGCGCTGGCCCGGCTGGAGGCCGCCGACTTCCCGCTGGACCCGGGGCCGGTGGACCTGACCCGGCTCGCGACCGACGCCGAACGGACCTGGTCGGACCGGTGCGCGGCGGTCGGCGTGCCGTTCCGGCTGGAGGCGCCGGCTGCCCCGGTGCCCGCGTACACCGATCCGGGCCGGATCCGGCAGGTGGTGGACGGGCTGCTGGAGAACGCGCTGCGGGTCGTACCCCCGGGGGCGCCGGTCGTGCTCGCGGTCCGGCCGGCCGGCGCGGACCCGGCCGCCGGCGGGGTGGTCGAGGTCCGCGACGGCGGGCCCGGCTTCACCGACGACGACCTGGCGGTGGCGTTCGAGCGCGGGGCCCTGCACCAGCGGTACCGGGGGGTGCGCAAGGTGGGCAGCGGGCTGGGCCTGGCGCTCGCCGCCGGGCTGGTCCGCCGGCTCGGCGGGGAGATCACCGCCGGGCACGCGCCGGAGGGCGGGGCCGCCTTCACCGTCCGGCTGCCCGGCGATCCTTACCTGACCCGAACATCGGCCTGACGCTCCGCTCGTGCGGGCGGGGGATGCTGGGCGCACCAGAGACGACGAGAGGACCACCGATGGCACGTCAGCGAATCGTCACCGGCGTCACCGCCCTGCTCGCGGCGGCCGCGCTCGGCCTCACCGGCTGCGGCCCGGCCCAGCTCGCCCAGGACTCCGCGAAGGAGAGCGCGGTCGAGGTGGCCGCCGCCCTGGGCGCGGACGGTCAGGCCCTCGCCGCGCTGGGCCTCGATGCCGGCGACCTGGACGTGGACCCGGTCGCCGCGCCGGCCCCCTCCGGTTCGCCCGGTGCGAAGGCCGGCCCGGACCGCAAGGGTGAGCGCGGGCAGGAGTGGCGCAAGCGGCACCGGGCCCGGGTGCTGCTGCGCAAGAACACCCTGCACGGCGAGGTGGTGGTGCAGGCCAAGGAGGGCGGCACGAAGACCGTGGCGGTGCAGCGCGGCCAGGTGACCGCCGTCGACGACCGGTCGATGACCGTGAAGTCCGCCGACGGTTTCACGATGACCTGGACCTTCGGTGACAAGCTGCGGGTGGTCGAGCGGCGGTCCACGGTGCGGTCGAGCGACATCAAGGTGGGCACCACGGTCGGCGTGGCCGGCGCCCGGGAGGGCGACGGCGGGGTGGCCCGACTGGTCGTGGTCCCGCTCAAGCAACGCTGAGCCACGCCGCGCGGCGGCCGTCCCGGTGGGCGGCCGCCGCCTGGCGGCCGGCACCGATCGGCCATCTTCACACAGCTCAGCGACGCTGCTCGCGCCCCCGCGGAAAGCCGCCAGGTTACGCTAGGGCCGATTTGCCCGTCCTTACACCTGGAGAACCCGTGTGAAGCTCTCGATCCTCATGCCGGTCTACAACGAGGAAGAACGCATCGGCGACGCCCTGAAGCAGGCGTTGGCGGTCGACTACCCGTGTGAGATCGAGCTCGTTGTGGTCGACGACGGCAGCCGGGACGGCACCGCCGAGGTGCTCGGCCGGGTGGACGACGCGCGCCTGCGGGTCATCACCCACCCCCGCAACGCGGGCAAGGGCGCGGCGATCAGGACCGCCGTCGACAACGCCGAGGGCGAGTACATGGTCATCCTCGACGCCGACCTCGAGTACGACCCGCAGGACATCCCGAAGCTGCTCGAGCCGGTGCTCGACGGGCGGGCCAGCGTGGTGTACGGCAACCGCACCTTCGGCAGCCACAGCGCCTACAGCTTCTGGTACGTGATCGGCAACAAGGGCGTCACCACGGTGGCGAACGTGCTCTACAACTCCTACATCGGCGACCTGGAGACCTGCTTCAAGCTGATGCCGCTCGAGCTGTACCGCTCACTCCAGGTGCGCTCCCGCGGCTTCGGGATGGAGGCCGAGGTCACCGGCAAGCTGCTCCGCCGGCGGATCCGCCCGTACGAGGTGCCGATCAGCTACCGCGCCCGGGGCCGCGAGGAGGGCAAGAAGATCACCTGGAAGGACGGCGTCGAGGCGATCTGGATCCTGGCCCGGGAGCGGACCCGGCGCCGCCCGGCACCCACCCGCTGACGCCGCCCTCCCTCCTCACGCGGACAGGAACGCGTCGATCGAGCGGCGCAGCCCGGCGGCGTCCAGGCCGTGCCAGTGGGTGTGGTCGGCCGCGGTGCCGTAGCGGCGCAGCTCGGTGCGGCCCACGCCGAGCGCGAGCAGCCGGTGCGGCCGGTCGGCCAGCGCGGCGCCGACCACCCGCGCCGAGGTGCCGGCCAGGTACGGCTCGACCAGGATCACCTCGCCGCCCGCGAGGGCCCGCAGCCCGGCGGTGTCGAACGGGCGCGGCCGGTGGGTGTACGCCACGGTGACCGCCCGGTCGGCGACGGCGGCGACCGCCTCGTCCAGCAGCGGACCGACCACCACGAGCAGCGGCGCGCCGGGGCCGGCGTCGCGCACCACCCGCAGGTCGCCGGCGTCCGGGTGCGGCTGCCCGTTGCTCTCCGTGGAGAGGCGCAGGTACGCCGAGCCGTCGCCGCACACGGCGTCCCGCAGCAGGCCGGGCACCTCGTCCCGGTGCCCGGGCACGTGCACGGTCCAGTCGTGCAGGGTGTCGATCAGCGCCACGTCGGCCGGCGCCAGGTGGGTGCGTCCCGCCGCCGCCCGGTCGTACGACGCCCCGACGCTGACCAGCACCGCACCGACCCCCTGATGGTCGAGGTCCAGCTTGATCTGCTCGTACGCCCGCTCGACGAGGAACGGCGCGTAGCTGTGCACGATCGGGCGCAGCCCGGTCAACGCCAGCCCGCCCGCCACGCCCGCCATGAGCTGCTCCCGGATGCCGACGTTGAGCACCCGGTCGGGGTGCCGCGCGGCGGCCGGGGCGAACGCGGCGGCGGAGATGTCGGCCAGCACGATCGCGGTACGCGGGTCGTCCAGGAACCCGGTGGCGGTGGTCACGAAGGTCTCGCGCATGGTCACTCCCCGTCCGTGACGACCGCGACGACGACGTGCGGCCGGTGGTGGTCGTGCCCGGTGAGGGCGGTGTGCAGGGCGTCGTGGTCGCGGCCGTCGACGGTCGCGGCGCTCCACCCGTTGACGGTGAACCGGCTGGCGGCGCCGCCCGGCCAACCGTGGCTCGCCGACCGGTTGTCCAGCACGATCGCGGTGAGGTTGCCGAGCCCGGTGGCGCCGGCGTACGCGATCGCCTCGTGGTTGGATCCCTCGTCGAGTTCGGCGTCGCCGAGCAGCACGTACACCCGGGGGTCGGGCCGGCCCTGGGCGCGCAGGCCGAGCGCGGTGCCCACGGCCAGGCCGAGGCCGTGGCCGAGCGACCCGGAGCCGATCTCCACGCCGGTGACCAGGGTCCGGTCCGGGTGGTCGCCGAGGCGGCTGTCCGGTCCGCCCTGGTCGTCCAGCCACTCGACCGGCAGGAAACCCTTCGCCGCGAGCAGCGCGTAGTAGCCGGCGACCGCGTGGCCCTTGGAGAGCAGGAACCGGTCCCGGTCCGGGTCGTCGACGGTCTCCGGGGTGATCCGGAGCACCCGGTCGTAGAGGACCTGGAGGACGTCGAGCGTCGAGTAGACGTTCGCGCCGAACTCGCGTCCGGCGCGGACCCGGTCGAGCAGCGCGCCCAGCGCGGCCGGGTCGGTGGCAGTGGTCGTCGTCATGCGGCTAGCCTCGGACTTGAAGTTCACTTCAACTCAAGGCCATGTGATGTACGAAGCACTCACCATCGGACAGCTCTCCGCGCGCAGCGGGGTGGCGCCCTCCGCCCTGCGCTACTACGAGCGGCTGGGGCTGATCCGGGCCCAGCGCACCGGCGGCAACCAGCGCCGGTACGCCCGCACCGAGCTGCGCCGGGTGGCGTTCATCCGGATCTCCCAGCAGGTCGGGGTCTCGCTGGAGGAGATCCGCGAGGCGCTGGACTCGCTGCCGTCGTCGCGTACGCCCACCCCGGACGACTGGGCCGCGCTGTCCAGGGCCTGGCGGGACCGGCTCGACGAGCGGATCCGGCTGCTCGGCAAGCTCCGTGACGACCTGGACGGCTGCATCGGCTGCGGCTGCCTGTCGTTGCAGCGCTGCACCCTCTACAACCCCGGCGACGCGCTGGCCGCCGAGGGCCCCGGCGCCCGGCTCATGCTGCCCCGGCCCGGCGAGCCGGCGGGCGACGCGGCCTGACCTCCCCGGCCGGCCGAGCCGGCCCGACCTCCCCGGCCGGCCGAGCCGGCCTGACCTCCCCGGCCGGCCGTGCCGGCGGGCGCGGCGGCCCGGCCTCCCCGGTCGGCCGTGCCGGCGGGCGAGGCGGGCTGGCCGGTCACCGGACCAGCAGCACCTTGCCCAGGTGGTCGCTGGACTCCACCAGCCGGTGCGCGTCGGCGGCGTCGGCCATCTTCGCCCGCGCGTGCACCACCGGGCGGATCCTCCCCGCCTCGACCAACGGCCACACCTGCTCGCGGACGCCCCGGACGATCTCCGCCTTCTCCGCCACCGGACGGGACCGCAGCGCGGTCGCGTGCACGGAGGCGCGCTTCGTCAGCAGCATGCCCAGGTCCAGTTCGCCCTTGCGGCCGCCCTGCATGCCGATCACCACGAGCCGCCCGCCGGTGGCCAGCGCCGCCACGTTACGCGGCAGGTACGCCCCGCCGATGATGTCCAGGACCACGTCCGCGCCCCGGCCCCCGGTGACCCGGCGGACCTCCTCGACGAAGTCCTGCTCCTGGTAGTCGACGGTGTGCGCGGCGCCCAGCTCGCGCAGCCGCTCGTGCTTCCCGGCGCGGGCGGTCACCACCACGGTCGCGCCGAGCGCCGCACCGAGCTGGATGGCGAAGGTGCCGATCCCGCTGCCGCCGCCATGGACCAGCAGCGTCTCGCCCCCGGTGAGGCGGGCCAGCCGCACCACGTTCGACCAGACCGTGCAGGCCACCTCCGGCAGCGCCGCGGCGTCGACCAGGTCCACCCCGGCCGGCACCGGCAGCAGCTGCCCGGCCGGCACGGCCACCCGTTCCGCGTACCCGCCACCGGCCAGCAGCGCGCAGACCTCGTCGCCGACGGCCCAGCCGGTCACCTCGGGGCCGATCGCCGCCACCACCCCCGAGCACTCCAACCCGGGGTACGCCGGCGCGCCCGGCGGCGGCGGGTACTGCCCCTGCCGTTGCAGCAGGTCGGCCCGGTTGACCCCGCTGGCCCGCACCTCGACCACCACCTCGCCCGGGCCGGGCTCCGGATCGGGCACCGCCGCCCAGACGAGAGCGTCGGGTCCACCGGGTTTCGGGATCGTGATCGCGTGCATAGCCCAGTCTTACCCGATCCGCCCGGCCGTCCACGCCCGGGCCACGATCTCGTCCACCGTCTCCGCCGGGGTCTGCGCGGAACTGTCCAGCCATAACCCCATCCGGGGGGTGTCGGCGCGGAACGCGGCGTCCAGGTCGGCCACCGGCCAGTCGCCGTACCCCTGCTTGGGCCGGTCCCGCTCGCGGGCGGCGACCACGCCGGCGCTGGGCGCGAGCACCACCACGGCCAGCGGCCGGTGCCGGATCCGGTCGACCATGGCCGGCAGCTCCGCGCCGAGCACCACGTCCTGGAGGACGACGGTGAAGCCGGCCGCCGCGTACCGGTCGGCGGTGGTCGCCGCGAGGTCGTAGCGGAGCCGGAGCTGGTGCCACGCCTCGGCGTCCGGCTGCGCGGTCATCGCCGCCCGGCCGGTGACGATCATGCGGCGGAACACGTCGCCGCGCAGGTGCACGGCGCGGGGCAGCCGCCGGGCCAGCAGTTCGGCCACTGTGGACTTGCCGGCCGCCATGATTCCGCTGATCAGCACCACCGACGGGGTCTCCCACACGGCCGCCATCCTGACACCAGGGGTGGGAGGGCAGCACTGGGATTTAGCCGTCCGTGGCAGACTAGGCACGGTCACGTACCCCCGGTGGGGGCGTGGCAGGGAGGGTTCGCCTAGTGGCCGATGGCGCTGGTCTTGAAAACCGGTAAGGCAGCGATGTCTTCGTGGGTTCGAATCCCACACCCTCCGCCCGACAGGCCGCGAGAACGCCCCCTGACCAGCGCAGATGCCGGTCAGGGGGCGTTCTCAGGCTTGCTCGACGGGTGCGGGCCTGCTTGACTCGTCAGATGATCAGGCGCGGGGCTGGGATCGCTGTCGGCGGTGGACTGATCGCCGTCGGACTGGCCGCGGTCATCACGGCTGTGCTGGCCCCACCATTCCCGAACGCGTACGCGTTCGCGTTCCTCTTCGGCTCCCTGCTCGCGCTTGTCGGTGGCCGGATCATCGGGAGAGCGCTCGGGCTCGGGAAGCCCGCGCAGCCCGAGTGACCGCGTAGCACCGCCCCCCGGCCGGCGTGTCCGTCGGCCAGGGGGCGGTGCTGTGCCGGGCCCGGAGGAGATGGGACCCGGCACAGCGCGGGTGCCGGCTAGCTACTGCAGGCGGCGCCGTTGAGGCTGAATCCGCTCGGTGCGGCGGTGTTGCCCGAGTGGGTGGCCTGGAAGCCGATCGTGGTCGACCCGCCCGGTGGGATGCTGCCGTTGTAGCTCACGTTGGTCGCGGTCACCTGGCCGCTGCTCGGCGAGTAACTGGCGTTCCAGCCGGAGGTGATGTTCTGCCCGGACGCGAGGTTGAACCGCAGCGACCAGCCGTTGATGGCGGACGAGCCGGTGTTCGTGATGGTGATGTTGTCGGTCAGGCCGTTGTTCCACGCGTTCAGCGCGTTGCTCACCCGGCAGGCTCCGCCGCCCTGGGTCGGGGGCGGGCTGCTGGTGGTCGGCGGCGGGCTGTTCGGCGGCGGGGTGGTCGGGTTGGTGGGGCCGGATCCCTCGCTCACCGTGATGCTGGAGCTGCCGCTGCTCTGGTAGCCCTCGGTGGCCATG